>NZ_JBPEJF010000001.1:0-826586 GCF_051016555.1 Agromyces sp. Marseille-Q5079
CGGGGAGGAGACCCAGTACGCGCCCGAGCGATTATTTCTTGGGGGGGGCGAGCATACCAAGGGCACCCGCCTCGTCTTGCGCATCGAGGCTCATTCGAGGCCCCCGCACGCCGTGATCTCGTACAGGCGGGCATCGCCGATCTCGCGCACGAGCTCCACGGAGTCGGACGCCGCGAGGTGGTCGAATCCGGTGAAGACGTGCTCGCCGCCGTGCACCTCGCGCGGGCCGAAGTCGAGCACGAAGCCGACGTTCTCGGCGTCGAGTGCGGCGCAGAGCGCCTGCCCCGCATCGGGTTCGTCGAGTTCGTCGTTGATGAGGACGACGTCGTCGGAGATGTCCATGAGCGTGTGGGGCATGAGCACTCGCCGGTCGCTGATCGCATATGCGAGTCCGGCACCGGTCCACGGGCTGCCGGCGACCGCGACATCCGCGGGCACGAACTCGGGAAGCTCCTGGAGGAGCTGGAGTTCATCGTCGCTCAGCAGTGGCGCCTTCTCGGAGGAGCGATAGCCCTTCGAGGCTCCGTCGATCGCGCCGTCGATGCTGCGGCCCTGCATCGAGAGCCCGAGCAGCACCACGGCGAGCACCGCGACGGATGCCTGCAGCACGCGTCCGCGGTTGCCGACGACCCGCGCGTACACGCGGGTCTCGAGGAGCTTCTCCCACAGGCTCGCGACGCCGATCGCGGCGAGCGGGACGATCGCGATGACGACGAGCGCCGCGAGGCGCGGCGTGTTGTTGTACCAGGAGGCGGTGATGAGGTTGCGGACGGTCGCGCTCGAGACGCCGGCGACGACGATGTAGAGGGATCCCGCCACGACGAGGAGCGACATGGCGACCCAGTCGGCCGCCCGCCGGCGGATCGCGGCGAACACGACGCCCGTGATCATCGCGATCGCGACGACCTCGGCGATCGGCGTGTGGTACATCGACACGGTGATCACCTCGCCGAGCGCCTGCCCTGCGAGGCCGATCGCCGGCCAGAGCGTCGCCTCGAGGGGTGGTCGCAGCACGCGGATCGCGACGAAGCCGACGAGGAGGTACACCGCGAAGCCGCCGATGGCGATGAGCCTGGACCGTGCCGCGATGCCCGACCTCAGGTATCGGATCAGGGCGATCACGACGATGGGCAGTGAGAAGGCGAGCCACGCCATGAAGGCGCCCGGGTGGGTGAGCGCGAGCGCCGGCAACGTGCCGGCGACGACGACGACCGACCACACCGGGTCGAGTCCGGTGGCCTCACGTCCGAGCCGGAAGAGGGCCACGGTGGCCGCGACCGCGGCGGGCACCAGTGCGACGGCCGCGTGGTACGGGTAGAGCACCCCGTAGTCGATGAGGAGGTACGGGAACGCGGGGATCGACGCGGCGGCGAGACCGGCGGCGATGGCGACGGCCGGCTTCGGCCCGCCGAGGACGCGCGCGAGCAGCACGATGCCGAGCGGCCAGGCCACCGCCGAGAACACGATCCACGTGGTGTTCACGGCGACCGGGATCGTGACCCCGGTCAGTTGCACGACGAGCGTCGCGACGTCGTGCCATCCGACCGGATAGAACCAGAGGGCGGCGGAGGTCATCGCACCGACATCGAGCGGGGAGCCGCTGCCGGTGTCGAGGATGAAGCGCACCGCGTTCAGGTGGTAGATGTTGTCGAATGTCTGGGAGATCGCGCCGGGCTCGCCGATGATCTGCACCGACCTGACGGCGATCAGGGCGGCCGCGAGCAGCACACCGATGCCGAAGGCCCAGGCTCCCGCCCGGCGCACGGCGGAGGGTGCTCCGGGGGACGTCGTGGCGGAATCCGATGCCGGCACGGCACCGCTCCGGCGCGAGACGGTCAGCCATCGCGCGCCCCAGAGCACGGCGGCGAGCACCAGCGTGAACAGCACCGCGGGGATCCACGACCAGGTCAGCCCGATGAACGGGGCGACGAGTGCGGCGAGGGAGAGCGCGGTCACCGAGAACGGGGCCGACAGGCCCCACATCCAGACGCCGCGAAGGCCGACCGCACGCGCGAGGAGCAATCCGGGCAGGACGATGATCGCCGTGGCGAGCGTCGCAGCCCACGCAAGATCGAACCACGTCATCTCAGGTCGCATCCCTTCACACGCTTCCGGAGATCGGCGGCGTCGGTGTCCAAGGATACCGCCAGCGTGGAGCCCCGAGCTGTCGCCGTACCGTGAGGCCGTCGGGGCGGCGCCGGTCGGGCGTGCGACGGCCGACATGGGACGATGGGTGGGTGACTCTCGACATCATGATGCCGTTCTACGGTCGCATCGACCACTTCAAGCTCGCGGTCGAGAGCGTGCTCGCCCAGACCGACCCCGACTGGCGTCTCGTGATCGTCGACGACGTCTACCCCGACCTGAGTGCCGGCGAGTGGGCCTCCGCGATCGACGACCCCCGCGTGACCTACATCCGCAACGAGACCAACCTGCGACCGAGCCGCAACTACCGCAAGTGCGTCGGCCTCATGGAGAACCCGTTCGCGGTGATCATGGGATGCGACGACGTCATGCTCCCCGGCTACGTCGCGCGCGTGAACGCCCTCGCCGCCCGATTCCCGAACGCCGCGGTGATCCAACCCGGCGTCGAGGTGATCGACTCCGACGGCGTGCTCCATCGGCCGCTCGCCGACCGGGTGAAGGCGTTGTACGAACCACGCGGCAGCGGCGTCCGCATCCTCGAGGGCCAGTCCATGGCGACGAGCCTGCTCCGCGGCAACTGGACCTACTTCCCGTCGCTCGCCTGGAATGTCGAGCGCCTGCGCCGGAACGAGTTCCGCACCGACCTCGACGTCGTGCAGGACCTCGCGATGCTCCTCGAGCTCGCGAAGGACGGCGGCTCCCTCGTGGTCGACGACGAGGTCGTGTTCCAGTACCGCCGGCACGCCGGCAGCGTCTCGGCCGTGACCGCGCCCGACGGGTCGAAGTTCGCCCAGGAGCGCGTCGTCTTCGGCGAGGCCGCGCGCGACCTGTCGGCGCTCGGCTGGAAGCGCGCCGCACGCGCTGCGCGCCTGCACCTGACCTCGCGCCTGCACGCGGCGGCCGACCTGCCGAAGGCCGTGCTCGCCCGCGATGCGAAGGGGTTCCGCAGCCTCACCAGGCACACGTTCGGTCCCGCCTGCGCCGACTGAGCCGGCGCAGGCGGCTCGGGTCAGTCGGCGGTGCCGCGGAGCGAGCGGTCCCAGGTGTCGGCCGAGGTGATCGACGGCAACGCGTCGCGGTACTGCTTCGACAGTGCGTCCCACTGCTTGCGGGTGCGCAGGTTGAGGCGCACCGCGTCGACGAGCTGCTTGCGGAACGTGCGGGTGTCGCGGACGTGCCACGTGGCCCCGGACCCCTCGGCGTTGCTGATGAGCACGCTGTCGTACCGGCTCACCTCGAACCAGCGGGCGTCCTGGTACGGCAGGTGGGCGGACGGCCGTTCTGCCGCATCCGCGGTCGGACGCCGCACGGCGTGACGCCACGACGTCTCGAGCAGCCACGAGAGCAGCCGGAGCCCGCGGGGCCCGGGATCGGGTCGTCCGGTCGCGACCTCGGGGATGTTGCGGGCGGCGAACTTCGGCATCTCGCGAGGGTCGCGGAGGAGCTTGGACTCCCGGTACTGCGCCCCCAGCGCGCGGACGCGCGGAAGCCGGTCGAGCATGTCGGCGTGCAATTGCGTCGGCCCCTCGAACACGTTGCGGATGGCCTCGTGCCGCATCGCGACCGTGTAGTAGTCCATCGTGAACAGGTTCTTGACGTCGATCGCGAGGTTCGCCCGCCACAGCTTGCCGCCCTTGGGGACGGGCGAGTGCAGGAGCGCGGCGACGAGCCGGTTGCGGGCGTGGAAGAACGCCTGCCAGTCGTGCGAGTCGTCCTTGTCGACCCACGAGACGTGCCAGACGGCGGCGCCGGGAAGGCTCACGGTCGGGTGGCCGTGCGAGCGCGCCCGCAGGGCGTACTCCGCGTCATCCCACTTGATGAAGACGGGGAGCGAGAGCCCGATCTCCTTCACGATCGAGATCGGGATGAGCGACATCCACCAGCCGTTGTAGTCGACGTCGAACCGGCGGTGCAGCCAATTGGTCTGCCGCAGGTTCGATTCGGCGAGGTCGTGCCGCGCCGGCGTGAACGGTCCCCACATGAAGGGCTGCCAGTGGATGCCCTCGGCGAAGGCGTGCAGCTTCGACTTGTCGTACATGTCGAACATGTGGCCGCCCACGATGGTGGGCTTCGTGCAGTGGTTCGCGAACACGATCGCCCGACGCAGGCTCTCGGGCTCGATCTCGACGTCGTCGTCGAGGAGGATGACGTAGTCGGAATCGCCGGCCTCGCTCGTCTCGAGCATGCCGCGCGAGAATCCGCCGGACCCTCCCACGTTGGCCTGCTCGATCACGCGCAACCGGTCGCCGAGGCGCTCGGAGGCCAGGGGGAAGCCGTCGTTCTCGAGGATGCGCTCACTGCCCTGGTCGACGACCAGCACGCGATCGATGAACGCCATGGCGTCGTCGTCGTCGCCGATCTCGGCGAGCAGCTTCGTGCAGTACGCGCCGCGGTTCAGCGTGGTGATCGAGACGGTCGCGGTGCCGTCGACGACGGGGCCCTCGCCGTCGAGCGCGAGCCAGTCGGCCTGCACGAGCGAGAGCGGCTCGTCGCCGGCGATGAGGTCGAACCACAGCCATCCGCCGTCGAGGAAGGAATTGAACGGCAGGACGAACTCGCTGGTGGCTGTGCCCGAGACCTCGACCCCATCGACCCGCTGGATCACGCCGCGCGCGTTCGAGCGGAAGACCACGACGCGCCCGGGTCCCTCGGTCTGCACGCGGAGGCGGGTGCCGGTCAGCGCGGTCCACGCGTTCCAGTAGCTCGCCGGGAAGGCGTTGAAGTACGCCGCGAGCGAGACCGTCTCGGATGCCGGGAGCCGGAGTCCTCGGCGTCCAGTCAACCAGCTCAGCCCGTTGCGGCTGGTGACCCTCGACGGACGGCGGTCGTGGCCCTCGAGGAAGAGGCCGCGGGCCTTCGCGAGCAGGTTGTCGTCGGTGTCGCCCGAGTAGGACCACGACCACGTCTCGGCGTCGAGGTAGAGCGGCAGCGCCTGCGGGTCGCCGTGCTCGGGGAAGATCACGCGCTGCAGCACGAGGGGATCGGTCGTCATGGGTTCCTTCGATCTCGAGATTCTGCGCACGTGGTCGGCGACGCCGGAGCGATCAGCCGAACGCCGGCTTCAGCTTGTTCTCGTACATCGACAGCGCGGACCCGATGGCCATGTGCATGTCGAGGTACTGGTAGGTGCCGAGGCGCCCGCCGAAGTGGACGCCCGACTCCGCCTTCGCCAGTTCGCGGTAGGCGAGCAGCTTCTCTCGGTCGGCCGGGGTGTTCACCGGGTAGTAGGGCTCGTCGTCGCGTTCGGCGAACCGCGAGTACTCGCGCATGATGATGGTCTTGTCGACGGGGTACTCCCGCTCTGGGTGGAAGTGCCGGAACTCGTGGATGCGCGTGTACGGCGTCTCCTCGTCGGCGTAGTTCATGACCGACGTGCCCTGGTAGTCGCCGATCGGGAGCACCTCGCGCTCGAAGTCGAGCGTGCGCCAGGCGAGCTCGCCCTCGGCGTAGTCGAAGTAGCGGTCGACCGGTCCGGTGTAGACGATCGGCACCTTGCCGACGAGCGCGCGCTTGTTGATCGGCTGCGACTCGTCGAAGAAGTCCGTCGAGAGCCGCACCTCGATGAGCGGATGATCGGCCATGCGCTCGATCCACGCGGTGTACCCGTCGACCGGGAGCCCCTCGTGCGCGTCGTTGAAGTAGCGATTGTCGTACGTGTAGCGCACGGGCAGGCGCGAGATGATCTCGGCGGGCAGCTCGCTCGGCGAGGTCTGCCACTGCTTGGCGGTGTAGTCGCGGATGAAGGCCTCGTAGAGCGGTCGCCCGATGAGCGAGATCGCCTTCTCCTCGAGGTTCGCGACGTCGGAGGAGTCGACCTCGGCCGCCTGCGTGGCCACGAGCTCGCGGGCCGCGGCAGGACCGTGCGCCGAGCGGAAGAACTGGTTGATCGTGCCGAGGTTGATCGGCAGCGGGAACACCTCGCCGCCGTGGGTCGTGTAGACCTTGTGCACGTAGTCGGTGAACGCGGTGAACCGGTTGACGTACTCCCACACGCTCGGGTTCGACGTGTGGAAGAGGTGCGCCCCGTAGACGTGCACCTCGATGCCGGTCTCGGGGTCGGCTTCGCTGTACGCGTTGCCGCCGATGTGATCGCGGCGATCGATGACCAGCACGCGCTTGCCCAGCTCGGCCGCGCATCGCTCGGCGATCGTCAGGCCGAAGAATCCCGACCCGACCACTACGAGATCGACGTCAGTCGTCACGGTTTCTCCCATTCGTTGGCGTCGGCCGCGCAGGCGCGGCCGACCTTCGATTGTACCCGGCGCGCCGTCCGGCGATCAGCGCTCGGCGAGCAGGCGCATGAGGTAGGTGCCGTATCCACTCTTCACGAGCGGAGCGGCGAGGGCCTCGAGCTGCGCGTCGTCGATCCATCCGGCACGCCAGGCGATCTCCTCGATGCAGCCGATCTTGAAGCCCTGTCGCTCCTCGATGACGCGCACGTAGTCGCTCGCCTGCATCATCGACTCGAAGGTGCCCGTGTCGAGCCACGCCGTGCCCCGGTCGAGCACCTGGACCTGCAGCCGGCCGCGCTCGAGGTAGCGCTCGTTGACGGTGCTGATCTCGAGCTCGCCGCGAGGGCTCGGCTCGACGCTCTTCGCGATGGCGACGACCTCGTTGTCGTAGAAGTAGAGGCCGGGCACCGCGTAGTTGCTCTTCGGGTGCTCGGGCTTCTCCTCGATGGACACCGCCCGGTTCGCCTCGTCGAACTCGACCACGCCGTAGGCGCGCGGGTTGCTCACGTGGTACGCGAAGATGAGCGCGCCATCGATGTCGGTGTTGCCCTGCAGCGCCGTGCCGAGGCCCGCCCCGTGGAAGATGTTGTCGCCGAGCACGAGCGCCACGCTCTCGTCGCCGATGAACTCCTCGCCGATGATGAAGGCCTGGGCGAGTCCGTCGGGCGAGGGCTGCACCGCGTACTCGAGCCGCATGCCCAGGCTCGATCCGTCGCCCAGGAGCGCCTTGAACTGCTCCGAGTACTCGGGCGTGGTGATGATCAGCACCTCGTCGATGCCGGCCATCATGAGCGTCGACAGCGGGTAGTAGATCATCGGCTTGTCGAAGATCGGCATCAACTGCTTGGAGATGCCCTTCGTGATCGGCCAGAGGCGCGTGCCGGATCCGCCGGCGAGGATGATGCCGCGCATCAGTTCTGGCCGCCGAGGCTCGCGTAGAACGCCTTCGCCTGCTCCCAGGTGGGCAGGAGTCCGGATGCCGCGGCCTCCTCGAGCCCGGGAGCCACCTCGTCCTTCGGCGACAGCAGCGGCGTGCCGGCCTCGGCCGGGAACTCGAGGGCGATCGCGGGGTCGAGCGGGTTGATGCCGTGCTCGCGCTCCGCGTTGAACGGCGCGCTCACGAGGTAGCTCACGGTGGCGTCGTCGGTCAGCGCGACGAAGCAGTGCCCGAGGCCCTCGGAGATGAAGATCGCGCGGCGGTCGACGTCGTCGAGCAGCACCGAGTCCCACTGGCCGAACGTCGGGGAACCGACGCGGATGTCGATCACGAAGTCGAGCACGGCGCCGTGCGTGGCCGTGACGTACTTCGCCTGGCTCGGGGCGATGTCGGCGAAGTGGATGCCGCGGACCACGCCGCGCTTGGACACCGACGTGTTCGACTGGAGGATCGGGAACCGTCGTCCGATCGCCTGCTCGAGGTGATCAGCCCGGAACCACTCGAGGAACACGCCCCGATCGTCGCCGAATTGCCTCGGGGTGATCTCGTAGCTGTCGGGGATCTTCAGTTCGCGGATCTGCACCGCAGGAGTCTACCAAGCGGGCATGCGCTCAGCCGCGGTTGCGCGGTCGCAGCGCGGCACCGACTCGACGCACCGGCGCGGTGAGGCGCCAGCTGGTGCTGGACTCGAGGTCGTCGATGCGCTGCTCGGCGGCCCTCAGCTGCTTCTGCGCGATGCCCAACTCGGGCACCGCCGCCGCGTAGCGGTCGGCATCCGCCCGGGCGAGCGCGGACGCGCTGATGCGCTGCCCGCGCTCGTGGTAGAACTCGCGGATCGCGTCGCCCTCGACCATTCCGGCCTCGATGAAGCGGCTCATGCGCTCGGGCACGTCGGGGCCGACTGCGAGGACGCCGAGGCCGTGCCCGTGCTCGAATCCGAACGACGGATACCGGTCGCGCACCTCCTCCCAGAACTTCCAGACGCCGAAGTCGGCCTTGTGCTCGGTCGTGTCGTGGCAGATGACGACACCGCGATCCGACACGTTCGGCAACCAGGACTCGAAGTCGTGCCAGACGTCCTCGTATCGGTGCCGACCGTCGATGTGGAGCAGGTCGACGCTGCCGTCGGGCGTCGGGCCGGCGAAGTCGTCGAAGTACCCGCGGTGCAGCTCGCCGATGCCGGCGTACAGCTCGGCGGTCGTCGCGGCGACCGAGTCGTAGACCGCCTGACCGTAGAATCCGGCGTGCTCGTCCCCCATCCAGCCGTCGGTCGCCGTCACCACGGTGTCGAGCCCCAGCCGCTTGACGGCCTCGCAGAATGCGAAGAACGAGAATCCGCGATGCGTGCCGAGCTCGACGATCGTGCGCGGTTCGAGCGCGTCGACGAGCCAGAAGGCGAACGGCGCATGCTGGAACCACGCCGATCCGACGAACCGCTCGGGCTCCCAGTACGACACGGCGCTGATCCATGGGTGTTCCCGCACGTGGGGCCCTCCTCGGTCTCGGGTGCTGCGACTTCTCGATCTCGCGCGAAGCGCTCAAGGTAGACTCTCGCAGGCAGCGCACGACCACAAGGAAGGCATTCATGAAGATCCTCGTCACCGGAGGCGCCGGGTTCATCGGCTCGAACTTCGTGCACTTCGTGCTGGCGAACACCGATCACTCGGTGACCGTCCTCGACAAGCTCACCTACGCCGGCAACCTCGCCTCCCTCGAGGGGCTCCCCGAGGACCGGTTCGCCTTCGTGCAGGGCGACATCGCCGACGCCGCCCTCGTCGGCGAACTCGTGCCGGCCCACGACGCGGTCGTCCACTACGCCGCCGAGAGCCACAACGACAACTCGCTGGACGACCCCCGGCCGTTCCTCGACACCAACATCATCGGCACCTACACGCTGATCGAGGCGGCACGCCGGCACGGCATCCGCTTCCACCACATCTCGACCGATGAGGTCTACGGCGACCTCGAACTCGACGACCCGGCCAGGTTCACCGAGCAGACGCCGTACAACCCGTCGAGCCCGTACTCGTCGACGAAGGCCGGCAGCGACCTGCTGGTCCGCGCCTGGGTGCGCTCGTTCGGACTCCAGGCGACGATCTCGAACTGCTCGAACAACTACGGGCCGTACCAGCACGTCGAGAAGTTCATCCCGCGACAGATCACCAACGTGCTCCGCGGCGAGCGTCCCAAGCTCTACGGCACGGGCGAGAACGTCCGCGACTGGATCCACGCGAACGACCACTCGTCGGCGGTGCTGACGATCCTCGAGCACGGCCGCATCGGCGAGACGTACCTGATCGGCGCCGACGGCGAGAAGAACAACAAGGACGTCGTCGAGCTGATCCTGACGGAGCTCGGGCAGCCCGCCGACGCCTACGACCTGGTGACCGACCGTCCCGGACACGACCTCCGCTACGCGATCGACTCCACGAAGCTGCGCACCGAGCTCGGGTGGACGCCGTCGTTCTCCGACTTCGCCGCCGGCCTGGCCGACACGATCGCCTGGTACCGCGACCACGAGAGCTGGTGGGCTCCGCAGAAGGACGCCACCGAGGCCCGCTACCAGGCGCAGGGACAGTAGTCGTGCGGGTGCTCATCACGGGTGCGTCGGGCATGCTCGGCCACGACCTGCAACGCGCGTTCGGCGACCGCGAGGTCACGGCGCTCGGTCGCGCCGAGCTCGACGTGACCGATGCCGCGGCGGTGCGCGATGCCGTCGCCGGCCACGACGTCGTGGTGAACGCCGCCGCGTACACGAAGGTCGACGACGCCGAGGCGCACGAGGCCGAGGCCTACGCGATCAACGCGACGGGACCCGCGAACCTCGCGGAAGCCGCCCTCGAACACGGCGCGAAGCTCGTCACCGTGTCGACGGACTACGTCTTCGACGGGTTCGCGACCGAGCCGTACGCCGAGGACCGTCCGCGTGATCCGATCAACGCGTACGGCCGCACCAAGGCGGCCGGCGAGGAACTGGCGCTCACGGCCCACCCCGACGGCACGTACGTCGTACGGACCGCCTGGCTGTACGGCGAGCACGGGCCGAACTTCGCCGCGACCATGCTCCGCATCGCCGCGCAGCGCGAGAACTGGACCGTCGTCGACGACCAGGTCGGCCAGCCGACCTGGACCCTCGACCTCGCGACGCGCATCCGCGAGATGCTCGATGCCGACGCCCCCGCCGGTATCTACCACGGCACGAACTCGGGCCGCACGAGCTGGTTCGGCTTCGCGCGCGCCGTGCTCGAGGAGGCGGGCCTCGACCCCGAGCGCATCCAGCCGACCACGAGCGCCGAGTTCGTGCGACCGGCGCCGCGACCGGCGTTCAGCGTGCTCGGGCACGACGCTTGGCAGGCCGCGGGCCTGCAGCCCATGCGCGACTGGCGGGCCGCACTGGCCGCATCCGGCATCGCCACGGCATCCTGAACGACCGGGGCCGCCGGGCCGGCCTCAGTGCTCGATGGTCGTGCCCGTGCCGCCGTTCGCGATGAAGCGGCGGTAGAGCGAGGTTCGCACGCGCTCGGGCACGAACCGGTAGACGCCGCGCACCGTGACGTTGCGCACGTACTGGCGCCGGGTCGTGAACCGGATGCCGCGGAGCGCGCGCTGCAGCGCGAGCTCGCTCCGCCATTGCGCCCGACCGCCCCGACGCGCGTACGCGCCCGCGCCGACGCGGTACATGACGAGCGGCTCGGCGAGGTTGCCGACCTTCGCGCCGCCGGCGATCATGCGCGCGAAGAGCCAGTAGTCCTCCATGAGGCCCATCGCCTGGTAGCCCCCGACGCGGTCGACGGCCGAGCGCCGGTACACCACGGTCGGATGGCTGAATGGGTCGTGGAAGCGGGCGTAGGCGACGATGTCGGCCGCATCCGTTCGCGGCACGCGCTTGCCGACGATGGAGCCGTCGTCGTCGAGGAACTCGAGCATGCCGGTGCCCACCAGGTCGAGGCCGCCCTCGACGAGGGGCACCTGCCTGGCGAAGCGCTCGGGCAGCGAGACGTCGTCGGCGTCCATGCGTGCGACGATGTCGTGCTCGCTGAGCGCGAGCCCCTCGGTCAGCGCGCGGGTGAGCCCGACGTTCTCGGCGATCACGTGGTGCACGGCCGGCACGGGGCATCCGGCGATCGCGGCCTCGATCGCCGCGGCGAGCTCGTCGTCCACGGGGCCGTCCTGGACGAGGACGACCTGGTCGGGCCGGCGGGTCTGCTGCATCACGCTCGAGGCGAACGCCTTCGTGAAGTGCGCGGCGTCATCGCCTCGGTAGACCGGCATGAGCAGCGCGAAGGGCTCGCCCATCAGCCCTCCACCGCGCGCACGGCGTCGCTGACGTCGCCGAGCCCCGCGAGGGCGGAGCTGTTCGGCCGCGGCCGGGTGCGGGTGCCGTCGCGGTAGCCGCGGGTCCACCCGTCGCGGAGCACCGCGCGGTCGGAGGACCGGACGAACGTGCGGATCCAACGGCGGACGCTGGAACCGCCGTAGACCGCTTTCTCGAAGCCCGAGAGGCTCTGCGAGCGGCGGAACATCCAGAGCTTGTTGCGCACCTCGTAGTAGAACCTCGGGCCGGGATCGGCATCGGTCGCCCCGAGCACCTTGGTCTTGTGCACGACGACGGAGGCCGGCACGTGCAGGCCTCGGCGGCCGCGCAGCACCCGCGTGGAGTACTCGAAGTCGTCGTTCCAGATGAAGTAGTCGGCGATCGGCAGCCCGACCTCGCGCACGACGTCGGCCCGTACGAGCATCGACACGAACGAGGTGCTGCGCACGGGGATGCCGCCGGCGCGCGCCGCGTCGAGTCGCTCGGCCTTGCCGACGAAGGGCTTGGCGCGGGGCGTGTTCATGGGGTGCTCGGCACCGTCGGTCCAGACGACGCGCGACCCCGCGGCGACGACGTCGGTACCGGCGACGGCGTCGAGCAGCGCCTCGAGAGCACCCTCGGTGGGCACGGTGTCGTCGTCCATGAGCCAGAGCCACTCGGCGTCGTGGCGCTCGAGCGCGACGGCCATTCCCGCGGCGAAGCCGCCGGCCCCGCCGGTGTTGCGCGACAGGCTCACGAGGTCGACGAGCTCGCCCGCGGCACGTGCCACCTCTGCGGTGTCGTCGGTGGAGGCGTTGTCGACCACGACGACCTTGGCGACGGGCGTGCGCTGGGCCGCGAGCGCATCGAGGACCTCGATGAGCAGGTCTCGGCGGTTGTAGGCAACGACGACCGCGACGACGCGCGCTGACTGCCGGTTCGGACTCATCTGACTCTCGTGGGGATCGGGGCGGGTGACATTCCATCTTGCCCTGCCCGCGCGCCGGGTGCCGACCATGGGGAGGGCTTCCCGTCGGATTCGCAGCGGCGCGACGGGTAGATTTGCAGGGTTGTCACGGAACGGATGAGGGAGACGCATGGCCACCACGCTCCGAATGGTCGTCGATCAGGTGATCGCCCCCGTGCCCGGGCCGCTCGGCGTGTACACGCAGGCACTCACCACGGCGCTCATCGCGAACGCGCCGGCCGGCTGCGAGGTCGAGGGCATCGTCTCCTCGTCCTCCGTCGCGGAGATCGAGCAGGTCGAGGCGATGTTCCCCGGCATGGCCCGTCTCTACAAGACCTCGCTCGCACGCCGCGAGCTCACGGCGGCATGGCAGCTCGGACTCACGACCTCCCCCGGCGGCGGCATGATCCACGCGCCCGGGCTCTTCGCGCCGCTGCGCCGGCACGACCGCACCGTGAGCGGCGACCAGGTCGTGGTGACACTGCACGACCTCGCCCCGTGGCGGCACCCCGAGGCGCTCACCCCGTCGTACGTCGCGTGGGCGAAGGCCATACTGAAGCGGGCCCGCCGCCACGCCGACGCGATCGTCGTGCCCACGCACGCGCTGGCCGAGCGCCTGGCCGAGATCGCCGATTTCGGCGACCGGGTGCGCGTGATCGGCACGGCCCCCCGCCCGGGCCTCGTCCGCCCGGCCGCGCTCGAGGCCTCGCTCCGCGCGACCCGGCTCGGCCTGCCGTCCGAGTACCTGGTGACCGGCGGCACGCTCGAACCCCGCGCGGGCGTCGTCGACCTGCTCGAGGCGCTCGGACGCCCCGGTGTGCCCGCGGTGCCGCTGGTCGTGCTCGGTCCGGCGACGTGGGGCGAGGTCCACCTCGCGAACGTCGCCGCTGAAGCCGGCGTCGATCCCCGCCTGGTGCGCGCGATCGAGTGCGACGACCCCGCCGACCTCGCGGTCGTGCTCTCGGGCGCGATCGCCGCCGTGGCTCCGGGCCACGACGACGGGGCCGCGACCGGGCTCATCGAGGCGTTCAGCCTCGGCGTGCCCGTCATCCACTCGACGACCCCGACCCACCTCGAGGTGGCGGCCGAATCCGGGCTCGCCGTCACGATCGGCTCGGGCGGGTACGCCGATCGCCTTGCGGCCGCCGTCACGTCCGTCGTCGAGCAGCCGGCGCTCGCCGAGCGGCTCTCCATCACGTCATCCGATCGCGCCCGCGCATTCAGCTGGCGGGACTCGGCCGAGCGCGTCTGGCAGCTGCACGCCGACCTCTGACGCCGACGCCCCGCCCACACGGAGCGTCGGGCGGGCGGCCGGTCGGCCGTGGCCGCACGCGAGCCGCTCGGCGCGCCGCAGTCGGGCCGTCAGGCGGCGCCCGCAGCGATCAGCCGGCGTCGGTCTCGGGTTCGGGCGTCGGCGGCGTGAGCGCGTCGTCGATGAGCTGCCGCACGTACTCGTAGTCGGGATCCTCGGCCGAGTCGACGCCGTTCTCGGGCGTCAGCGAGACCGTCGTGATCGGCAGTTCCTTGGTCTTCAGGCCGAGGTTCACGAAGTAGCCGAGCATCGACTGCGGGATGTCGGTCTTCACGGTGTCCGCGCCCGCCGCCGCGACGCCCTGGAACTTCGAGAGCACGTTCGCGGGCGTGAACTGCTGGAGGATCGCCGTCTCGAGGTTGTGCTGGCGCAGCATCCGCTCATAATCGCCGCCGGCCACGCCGTAGCGGGCCCGCCCATACCAGAGCGCGTGGTAGCCGTTGAGGTGCTGCTGACCGGGTTCGATCCAGCCGTCGACGCCGTTGTTGTCCTCGTCGCCGCCGATCGGGATGCGGGTCTCGACGGTGATGTCGACGCCGCCGAGCGCATCGATGAGCTGCTCGAAGCCCTGCATGTCGATGAGCACGTAGTACTGGATCGTGAGCCCCGTGATGCCCTCGGCGGCATCGCGCATGCCCTCGATGCCGGGTTCGCTGCCCTCGGCGACGGCGTTCGGGTACATGTCGGGCGACTTCAGCTCGACCTCGGTGTAGATCGAGTTGAGCTGGCAGACGTCGACCTCGCAGCCGTCGATGGAGCCGTACCCCTCGGGGTAGACCTGGTACAGCGGCGAGTCCTCGGGGAACGGCACGTCGATGAAGTCGCGGGGCAGTCCGATGGTGACGGCCTGACCGGTCTCGGCGTCGATGCTCACGACGCTCATGCTGTCGGGCCGCATGCCGTCGCGATCAGGCCCGGCGTCGCCGCCGAGCAGGAGGATGTTGTATCGGCCGTCGACCGGCGGTTCGCTGGGACCGGCGACGAACACCGACGACAGGAACCCGCTCGTCGTCGTGGCGAACCACGCGCCGTACGCGGCGCCGCCCGAGACCACGACCATGACGGCGACCGACAGCAGCGCGACCCACGCCCTGGCCGACGGCGCCGTCTTCACGAGCCGCACGAGCCGCAGCGTGTCGAGCGTCAGGACGATCCAGAGCACGGCGTAGAAGAGCAGCAGCGCCGCGATGATCCAGAGCGTGATGCTCGTGGAGAGCACGGTGTACAGCACGGTCGGCCAGATGAGCCAGACCACGAACGCGAGCACCGCGAGCGTCCAGAGCGTCAGGGTGGCGCCGAGGCCGAACCGGCCGAGCCGTCGATCGCCCGCGAGCACCTGCGCGGAACCGGGGACGAGGAGGTTCAGCGCGACGAGCCACCACGCACGACGGGTCATGACCGTGCGCGAGGCGGCATCGGGGAACCGGATCGGGCTTGCGGCGATGGTCATCGGGTCGACTTCAACCGTTCGTTCTTCTCCTCGACGAGGACGGCGAGGGCGTCGGCGTAGGCCGCGAGGGCGTCGGCGAGCGCGGGGTCGGATGCCCCGAGCACTCGGACCGCGTAGAGGCCGGCGTTCTTCGCCCCGCCGATGGCCATCGTCGCGACGGGGATGCCGCCGGGCATCTGCACGATCGAGAGCAGCGAGTCGAGCCCGTCGAGGCGGGAGAGCGGCACCGGGACGCCGATGACGGGCAGGGTGGTCACGGAGGCGAGCATGCCGGGCAGGTGCGCGGCGCCGCCGGCTCCGGCGATGATGACCTTGAGCCCTCGGCCGGCGGCCGCCTTGCCGTAGGCGATCATCTTCTCGGGCGTGCGGTGCGCGGAGAGCACCTCGACCTCGTGGTCGATGCCGAACTCATCGAGCACGGCGGATGCCTCGCGCATCACGTTCCAGTCGGAGTCGGATCCCATCACGACGCCCACGAGCGGGCCGGTTGCTGCAGTCACTCGACGATCTTAGGATGCCGGGCTGGCAGATCGCCGCAGATCGCCCGGGGTGGCCGGGGTGGCCGCACCGACGGCGCGGCGCGGACGCGTCAGTCCTGGAACGCCGCCGCGGCCGCGCGCGCCTCGTAGACGACCTGGTCGAGGTCGTCTCCGACGGCCGTGACGTGGCCGACCTTGCGGCCGGGGCGCGGCGACTTGCCGTAGTTGTGCAGCTTCACGGTGGGGTGCTCGGCGAGCGCGCGCTCGTACCGGTCGGCGAGCGATCCCTCGACGGGGCCGCCGAGGACGTTGACCATGACGGACCAGTCGCCGTGCGTGCCGGTGCCGCCGAGCGGAAGGTCGAGGACGGCCCGCAGGTGCTGTTCGAACTGTCCGGTGGTCGAGCCGTCCATCGACCAGTGCCCGCTGTTGTGCGGGCGCATCGCGAGCTCGTTCACGAGGATGCGCTCGTCGGTCGTCTCGAAGAGCTCGACCGCCATCACGCCCGTGACGCCCAGTCCTTCGGCGACGGCGAAGGCGATCTCGGCCGCGACGTCGGACATGCGCCCCGCCGAATGCGGCGCCGGGGCGATGACCTCGCTGCAGACGCCCCCGACCTGGACGGTCTCGACGAGCGGCCACGCGACGGTCTCGCCGGAGGGACGCCGGGCGACGAGCTGGGCGAGTTCGCGTCGGAAGTCGACGAGCTCCTCGACGAGCAGCGCTCCCCCGCGGCCGTCCTCGGCGACGGTGGCGAACCACTCGTGCACCTCGGCGGCGGAGCGCACCACGCGCACGCCCTTGCCGTCGTAGCCGCCGCGGGGCGTCTTCACGACCGCCGAGCCGCCGTGCGCGTCGATGAAGTCGTCGAGCTCGGCGGTCGTCTCGACCCGCGCCCAGTCGGGAACGGGGAGTCCGAGCTCGGACAGCCGCTCGCGCATGAGCAGCTTGTCTTGAGCGAAGCGCAGCGGGTCGGGCCCGGGATGCACGGCGATGCCGGCGTCGACGAGCCCGCGCAGCACGTCTTGGGGCACGTGCTCGTGGTCGAAGGTGATCACGTCGACCTCGCGCGCGAACGCGAGCACGGTGTCGAGGTCGGTGTAGTCGCCGACCCGGTCGGCGGCGATCGCCGCGGACATGCCGTCGGCCTCGGCCAGCACGCGGATGTCGACCCCGAGCTCGATGGCCGCGGGGATCATCATCCTGGCGAGCTGTCCGCCGCCGATCACTCCGACTCGCACGCGGTCTGCTCCTTCTGCTCGGATGGATTCGACCCGCGAACCGAGCCGGGCCGCGATCGCGGCGTCATCCGTTCAGTCTAGGCGCGATCCCACGGCATAGGATGTGGCGGTGTCCAGCCGAACGACGAGCAGCGAGCGTTCCACGGGCCTGCTCGCCCGCGCCTGGGAGGGCCTGTTCGCCTATCTGCTGAAGTTCGGCGTCGTCGGACTCATCGGCCTCGTGATCGACGTCGTGCTCTTCAACCTGCTGCGCCTCGGCGTGTTCGGCGACGACCACTGGGCGCAGTCGGCGCTCGGCGCCAAGACGATCTCGACGAGCGTCGCGATCATCTTCAACTGGCTCGGCAACCGGTACTGGACCTTCCGCGACCACCGCCGGCGCAACTACGTGCGCGAGTTCGGCGAATACGTCATCGTCTCGGTCGGCGGCATGGCCATCTCACTCGGCTGCCTGTGGCTCAGCCACCACTGGCTCGGCTTCACCAGCCTCCTGGCCGACAACATCGCGTCGAACGTGGTCGGGCTCGCGCTCGGCACGGCCTTCCGGTTCCTGCTCTACCGGTACTGGGTCTACGGACACCACCGCGCCGACGGACTCTCGAACCTCGACCGGGTCGAGGAGGCGCAGCGGGCGATCTTCGAGGAGCCCGGCGACGCCGGGGGCGCCGCCGCGGATCAGACCTCGGCGGCCTGACCGCCGGCGGGCTGGAACCACGGCGGGTAGACGGCGACCCGCGTCGTGAGGCCGACGGCGTCGAGCGCGGTCTTGACCCGGTCGCGCACGCGGTCGTTCGCGACGGCGATCAGGCGGACCCGCTCGATCGGCAGGCATTCGCGCACGAGGAACTCGGCGCCGAGCAGCTGGGCGCCCTCGTCGTCGCGGTGCAGGCGGCGGAGCGAGCGCAGCACGTCGGGCCAGTCGGAGGCCGAGACCGAACCGGTGGCGGCGACATCCGTCTCGGTGATCGCGACCGTGCCGACGACGTCGGTGCGGGGACCGACCGCGGCGGCCACGTCGGTGACGAAGAGCACGTGGTCGGATGCCGGGCGCGAGATCGCGGTCTCGGCGAGGCGCGGATCGGGCGAGCCGGTGCGCAGGGACTCCCAGAGGTGCGCGTCGGTCGACAACAGGAAGGGCACGTAGTCGGCGACGACCTGGTCGGTGCCCTCGACGGGGGCCGCGCGGCGGAACTCGCGGGCCGCGGGGGCGGCGACGTCGACCTCGGGGTTCGCGCCCGCGGCATCCGCGAGGATCGCGCCCTCGCCGAGGATGGACGCGAGGTTCTCGACGTGCGTCACGTGGTAGATGCGCACGGCCTTCGGGTCGACCGGCGCGAGCTCGGCCTGGACGCCACGTGTGCCGGCGACGCGGGCCGGTGCACGGCGGGTGCGGGTGACGGTGCCGCCGATGCCGATGGAGGAGCGCGGCGCGCGCACCGTGGCGACCACCGGCTTGGGGGCGGGCTCGGGGGGCGGGAAGCACGTCGCGCACATCCCGGCTTCGAAACCGTGCCTGCATTCGTCCACGGGAGACCTCCATAGCGCTGCTCGAGCTCGGGGGCGCGCGAGTCAGACGTTCTACGTTACGCCCCGAAACCGAGTGCGGCGTGCGAACCGGCTGCAGGAGGGCCGTACGGCGGGCTCAGCGACCGCCCCAGGCGACCGTGTCGCCCTCGGATGACGCGCGTGAGGCCCGTCGGTGCTCGACCGCTGCCGGGCTCGACGGATCCATGAGCTCCTGGAGCGCCGCCTGCACGAGTTCGGCCCGCGGCGCGTCGGTGATGACGAGGTCGCGGTCGTGGCCGGTGCGGATGACGACGTCGCCGGAGCCGAACATCGCCTGCATCCACCCGGCGCGCACCTCGACATCGGTGCCACGGCTGTTCAGCAGTTCGCGCCGCACACGCGAGAACACGCCGTGCCGCAGGATCACGCGCCTCGTGGTGATGGTCGTGCGGCGCGTCAACCAGGCGAGGTAGGGCAGCACGCAGCCGAGCAGCACCAGGACCGCGGCTGCGGCGAGCGCCGCGGTCACCTGCCACGCCTCCTCGAGCACGCCGACGGCGTACGTGCACGCCCCCGCGACGACGACGAGCAGCACCGCCGGCAGCACGAGCACGCGCGCATGGCGGCGGATGCGGGCGACGACGCGCTCGGGGACGGTCGGCATCACGGCGCCGACCGGCAGCCCTGAGGTCGCGCCGGGCGGGCCCGCGGCGGCCGGCTGCCGCGACGACGGCGGCACCGCGCGAGCGGGCGCGGGAACCCCCGACTTCGCGGCCCGCTTCGCCGCTCGCGTCTCGGCACCCCTCGTCATACGCCCATTAATACCTCAGGTGCGTGACATCCCCCGCGGCGACAGCCTGCTCCTCACCGTTCTCCCGGTCTCGGACCACGAGCCGCCCGTCTGCGTCGATGCGCTCGGCGGTTCCGATCAGCTCGTGATCTCCGGGCAGTTCGACGCGGACCTCGGAGCCGAGCGTGCCGCAGAGCGCGGAGACGGCCTCGGCGATGCCGGAGGCATCCGGGTCGCCGCCATGTGCCGTGAACGCGTCGAACAGCCGTCCGAACGTCGCGAGGTAATCGGCGAGCACCGCGTCGGCGTCGGGCTGGACGCCCGTCGCGAGCAGCAGCGAGGTCGAGGTCAGCGTGGGCAGGTCATGCTCGTCGAGGGTCAGGTTGAGCCCGGCGCCGACGATGACGGCACCGCTCTCCGGCAGCAGTTCCGAGAGGATGCCGCACACCTTGAAGCCCGACACGAGCACGTCGTTCGGCCACTTCAGCCGCACCTCGACGCCGCCGCTGAGGTCGTCGGGGTCATCGGGCTCGGCCGGCACGGCCGCCTCGACCGCGCGCGTCACGGCCTCGGTCATCGCGGCACCGGCGATCAGCGGGATCCACCCGTACGCGTCGACGGGCAGCACCGGCACCCCGGCCCCGCCCGGTCGAAGCAGCACCGAGATCGCGAGGGTCTTGCCGGTCGGTGCGAGCCAGGTGCGGCCGAGCCGACCGCGACCGCGCGTCTGGTCGTCGGTCACGAGCACCGACCCGTGCGTCCAGCCGGCGGCATCCGCCCCGGTCGCGGCCTCGCGGAGCAGGTCGTTCGTCGAGGTCGCGGTGTCGAGGAACTCGAGGCGGGGCGCGACCGCGCGTGACTTCGGAAGGTCCATGCCGACAGTCTCCCGCAGGCCACCCGGGGGAAGACACCATTGCACGGCCGCGATTTGTAGGAATCCGTCAACGAACTGCGCCGGATGCGCGCCGGTAGAGTGAAACGCGTGACCGATGCGACTGACGGCCCCGACCTGACCACCACGGCGGGCAAGCTCGCCGACCTCAAGCTGCGCTACCACGAAGCCGTGACCGCCAGCGGCGAGGCGGCGATCGAGAAGCAGCATGCCAAGGGCAAGATGACCGCCCGCGAGCGCATCGCTGAGCTGCTCGACCCCGGCTCGTTCGTCGAGCTCGACGAGTTCGTGCGGCACCGCACCCACGCGTTCGGCATGGAGGCCAAGCGGCCCTACGGCGACGCGGTCGTCACCGGCACCGGCACCATCCACGGGCGCCAGGTCGCCGTGTACTCGCAGGACTTCACCATCTTCGGCGGGTCGCTCGGCGAAGTCGCCGGCGAGAAGATCATCAAGGTCATGGACCTCGCGATCAAGACGGGCGTGCCCATCATCGGCATCCTCGACTCGGGCGGCGCGCGCATCCAGGAGGGCGTGGTCGCACTCGGCAAGTACGGCGAGATCTTCCGTCGCAACACCGCCGCATCCGGCGTCATCCCGCAGATCTCGATCGTCTGCGGTCCCGCCGCCGGCGGCGCGGTGTACTCCCCCGCCCTCACCGACTTCGTGATCATGGTCGACAAGACCAGCCAGATGTTCGTGACGGGCCCCGACGTCATCAAGACCGTCACCGGCGAGGACGTCGGCATGGAGGAGCTCGGCGGCGCGCTCACCCACAACTCGGTCTCGGGCGTCGCGCACTACCTCGCGAGCGACGAGTCCGACGCGCTCGACTACGCACGCGCGCTCATCTCGTTCCTGCCCGACAACAACATGACGGATGCCCCGGTCTACGACACCGAGGCCCAGCTCGAGGTCACCGATGAAGACCTCCGGCTCAACACGGT
Source organism: Agromyces sp. Marseille-Q5079 (assembly GCF_051016555.1). NCBI lineage: Bacteria > Bacillati > Actinomycetota > Actinomycetes > Micrococcales > Microbacteriaceae > Agromyces > Agromyces sp. Marseille-Q5079. Next base: position 21,193 of record NZ_JBPEJF010000001.1, read on the forward strand.
GATCCCCGATTCGCCGAACCAGCCGTACGACATGCACACGGTCATCGAGGGCGTCGTCGATCACGGCGACTTCCTCGAGGTGCAGCCGCTGTTCGCCCCGAACATCATCATCGGGTTCGCCCGTGTCGAGGGTCGGTCCGTGGGCATCATCGCGAACCAGCCGAACCAGATGGCGGGCACGCTGAACATCGCCGCCGGCGAGAAGGCGAGCCGCTTCGTGCGGTTCTGCGACGCGTTCTCGATCCCCATCCTCACGCTCGTCGACGTTCCCGGATACCTCCCCGGCACCGAGCAGGAGTGGACCGGTGTCATCCGACGCGGCGCGAAGCTCCTCTACGCGTACGCCGAGGCGACCGTTCCGCTGATCACCGTCATCACCCGCAAGGCCTACGGCGGCGCCTACATCGTCATGGGCTCCAAGCAGCTCGGTGCCGACATCAACCTCGCCTGGCCCACCGCCGAGATCGCCGTCATGGGTGGTCAGGGCGCCGTCAACATCCTGTACCGCGCCGAGATCAAGGCGGCAGAGAACGCCGGCGAAGACGTCGCCGCGGTGCGCACGAAGCTCGCGAACGAGTACACCTACAACGTGGCGTCGCCGTTCCTCGCGGCCGAGCGCGGCGAGCTCGACGGGGTCATCGAACCGGCCGCCACACGCGTCGCGATCCTCAAGGCGCTGCGCTCGCTCCGCACGAAGCGCGCGAGCCTGCCGCCCAAGAAGCACGGGAACATCCCGCTGTAGGCGGTCGCCATGAGTACACGAGACGAACCCACCCCCGAAGCGGATGCCGCGGCCACGGCCGCCGCGATCCGGTTCATCACCCGCGACGTCAGCGACGAGGAGGCCGCGGCCGTCACCGCGGTGCTCGTCTCCGCGCTCGCCGCGCAGGCCGACGAAGCGGTGCCGATCGATCCCCGACGTGGCGCGTGGGTGCGCAGCTCGGGGTCCGTCAGCTCCTTCGACCCCAGGGGCGCACGATGGGATCGCGGCGGCGCCTGAGCAGGTGTCCCCCGAAATGCTGACTATGCCGACCCGCCGTCGTGTATGAGCATTGTTTGTGCAGGCTCCCTCAGGGAGCTGCCACCCTCGCCGGTCGGGTAACCGGCGAGTGGTTGGGGGCGAGTCAGGGCGATATTCGGGTTGTCGCCGTGACTCGGGCTTGATGGGGGGTCGATCATCGATCGGCCCCCCACCTTCATGTCACGGCCCGTGCCGCCGGCGGATCAGGTGTCCCTCGGGATCTCGAGCCAGAACTCCACGTCGAGGTCGTCGGAGTCCACGAATGGCGCGCCGGGTTCTGGTTCCATGAGGCCGACCACCGTGACCGCGGCGACCGAGGTCTCCGCGGCCGTCCTGGCGATGATGCGGTCGGCCCGAGACGCCGCGATCGCCTCGGCCAGCCGGGCGAGCACGCGCCCACGCCCGTCTTCGGGGAGGTCGTCGATGCCGCCCTCGTCGAGCAGGGTCACCGTCGCGCCGCGTTCGCGCGCGCGCTGCACCTCGGCGCGCACGTCGTCGGTGAGCAGCATCCGCCCGCGGATCTCATCGCGGATCGCGGCCTCGAGGATGCGGCACTCGCGACGTTGGGCCTTCGTGAGCACGCCGCCGCGGTCGGCGATGCGGCGCAGCATGGGCGCCGCGATGCGGTTCGTCTGCGAGAGCCGCGCCCGGCCCTCGAACAGGTGCGCGTCCTGTGCGGCCTGCCACTCGGCGGCCTCCCGCTCGGCCTGCGCGTAACGCCTGGTCTCCCGCGCGGCCGTGCCGAGCGCCGCGGCGAGCATGTGGGCGATCGCGACCCAGGCGATGCTGCCGATGACGCCGAGCGTGCCGAGCGCGAACGGCCCCGCCCAGACGACCGTCTGCACGGCGAGCGCGAGCACGCCGAGCCACGCGGCGAGGATCTGCCGGCGGGCCGCCGCGATCGTCATGAGCGTGCCCACGGCGGCGACATACCAGGTGGCGTACCCGTTGGTCTCGCCGGGATCGAGCTGGCTCGTCACCAGCACCGGCATGACGATGCTCACCGCGAGGTCGAACGCCGCCAGCCAGTCGGGCATGCGCACCCGCGAACCCACCGACAGGCTCGCGATCGTCGCGATCACGTACAGCACCAGCGCAACGAGCGTCGGCCACGGGGACTTCGGGATGTCGAGCGACGTGATGGCGAGCATCACGTGGTAGGCCGAGAACAGGGCGGCGAGCACGAGGAGGAGCCACCGCGGGATCGCGATCATCGGCCGACCTCCACCCCGGCCGGCCAGAGCAGGGTCACGGTCGTGCCGTGTCCCTCGGAGGATTCGATGCGCGCCGACCCGCCCGCGTTCGCCATGCGCTCGATGATCGAGACGCGGACGCCGAGCCGTTCGGCCGGGACGCGATCGGGGTCGAACCCGATGCCCGTATCGGCCACCTCGATCACGCAGCCACCGGCGCGGATGCCGCGCACGCGCACCTCCCGGCGGACCGTGTGCCCCGCCCCCTCGGCGTGCTGCATGCTGTTGACCATGGCCTGCACGGCCGCCGTCGAGAGCGCGTCGGCGGCCTCCACCGGGATCTCGACACCGCCCGTGTTGACGACGCGCACGGTGAACGCCACGGCGAACGTCGCGAGCGCGGCGCGGAGGCGGCGCACGAGGTGGGGCAGCCCGACGCGGTCCTCGACCTGCGGCCAGCCGACGCCGGCCTCATCGAGGCGGCGCACGGCGTCCCGCGCCATCCGTGCCGAGAGCGCCTGCTCGTCGGGGGTGTCGGCGGCGGCAGCGGACAGGAGCGTCGTGAGGACGCTGTCGTGCACGAGCGCGTCGACCTTCGCTCGCTCGAGTTCGGAGGCGTGAAGGCGCACGGCCGCCTCGTAGCGCTCGAGCGCGGCCTCCTGCGCGATGTCCACGGCCCGTGCGGCGTTCCGGAGCATCGTGACGATGATGAGCACGACCGCGCCGAGGATGAGCGCGTAGAGCGCATCGAGGATCGCGAGGTCGAGCGTGGCCGACCCTCCGCCCGGCGTCAGTCGCACGACGCCGTACATCGCCGGAACGAGCACCGTGTAGGCGATCGCCCACGGGGTCGGCAGCGCGACCACGGCCGCCGTGGTCGCCACCGTGCACAGGTAGTAGAGCCACGGCGGATCCGAGGCCACGACCTCCTGGTTCACGACGAGCATCGGCCAGGCGACGATCGCGCCGGCGTAGAGGAGCGCGAAGACGAGCGCGGCGCTGCGCACGGCGACCTTGGTCGCCGCCGCGAGGGCCACCGCGAGGATCGAACCGTAGAGCACGGCCACGAGCGCCACGCCGGCGCCGGGTTTGAGCCCGTCGGCCTGGCTGAGCGCCAGCGGAAGCGCCTGCGCGCCGAACACGATCCCGAAGATGCCGAGTGCGCGGGCGGCGACGGTCTCGACCTGTTCGCGCGTCACCGCCGTCCGACGGCGGACCGGCGCACGCGCGACGCGCGGCTCAGCGGCGGGCATCCCCGCCATCACCGTCGAGGCCGGGAAGGATGCCGTCTTCGACCGCACGGCGCAGCAGGTCGACCTTGGTGGGTGCGGGGCGACCGACCTCGACGTACTTCGCCCGGATGCGGTCGAGGTACTCGCGCGCCGTCGAGTGCGCGATGCCGAGCTTGGCCGCGACGAGCTTCAGCGGCAGCCCGGAGGCGTAGAGGTGCAGCACGTCGTGCTCGCGACGGCCGAGCTGCGCCTTCGCGAAGTCGCGGTCGGCCTCGATGGCGCTCGCCCACTCGACGTTGTTCAGCACGTCGCCGCGCGCGACCGTCGCGATGGCGCCGATGACGGCGGACATCGGCGAGGCCTTGGGGATCACGCCGGCCGCGCCGGCGGCGAGCGCCTCGCGCACCGCGGCGACCCGATCGGCGATGCTGTGCACGAGCACGGCGCTGCCGGTCGCGAGCACGGCGCGCACGTTGTCGGTGACGCTGGAGCCGTCGCCGAGCGACAGGTCGAGGACGACCACGTCGCACCGGCCGCGCTCGAGCGTCGCCAGCGCGGCGAGGAGGTCGGGCACGTCGGCGGTCTCGGCGACGACGGCGTACCCGGCGTCGCGGCACGCCGCGCGGAGTCCGAGTCGCACCGCTTCATGGTCATCGACGATCGCGACCGTTGCGACCGAGTCTGCTGCTGGGGCCGGCACGGCACCCCCTTCCGTCAGTCACACGATAGCGGCCAGTCGGGCCACCGCCTCGACATGGTGCGTGTTCGGGAACAGGTCGAACGCCTCGAGGTGCTCGAGTTCGTAGCCGTGCGCGCGCAGCAGGCCGACGTCCCGGGCCAGCGCGACCGGGTCGCACGCGACGTACACGAGCTGCCGGGGCCGCAGCGCGGCGACCCGGTCGACGACCTCGCGACCGGCCCCGGACCGCGGCGGATCGAGCACGACGGTCGCCTCGCGGAGCCGCGCCCGCTCGCCGGCGCCCGCGTCGGCCTCGAGCTCGGCGAGGAACCGGTCGACGCGCGCGGTCACGGCGCGCGCGCCGATCCAGTCGGCGAGGTTGGCGTCGGCGTGACCGGTCGCGCGCTCGTCGGACTCGACGCTCGTGATGCGCACCGTGTCGCCGAACCGGTCGCCGATGGCCGCGGCCAGCAGGCCCACGCCGCCGTAGAGGTCGAGGTTCGCGGCCCGCGGATCGAAGCGATCGGCATCGACGGCGTCCTGTACGGCCTTCGTCAGCGTCGCCGCGGCGCCCCGGTGGACTTGCCAGAACCCGTCGCGGTCGACGGCGAAGCGACGGTCGCCGACGATCTCGGTCGTGACCGGACGCTCGCCGCGCGGCATCCGCTCGCCGTCGGCGACGACCAGCTGCGGGTCGGCGCCGCTCGGCGCGACGAGGTCGATGGAGACGGCACCCGGGAAGCGGTCGGCGAGCGGGGCCAGGCGGGCGAGCTCGTCGACCGCGAGCGGCACGGATGCCACGGGCACGACGGTGTGGCTGCGCGCGGCGTAGGGCCCGACGGTGCCGTCCGCGGCGACGTGCAGGCGCACGCGCGTGCGCCACCCGGTGCCGTCGGCGCGCACGCCGGGCGCGAACGCCGGATCGACCGCGTGCACCACGACCTCGCGCTCGACCCCGCCGAAGCGCGCCAGCGCGTCGCGCAAGACCTCGGCCTTCAGCGCGCGCTGTCGTTCTGGCGCGATGTGGCCGAACTCGGCTCCGCCGGCGCGGCGCTCGGGCGCACGGTCGACGGACGCCTCCGCCCAGACGTGCGGGACGCGGTCGGCGGACGCCTCGAGCACCTCGACGGTGTCGGCGCGCCAGAAGCGCTCGTGCGCGGCATCCGTGACCCTGGCCCTGACGCGCTCGCCCGGGATCGCGTCGGCGACGAAGACCACCCGGCCCTCGTGATGCGCGACGGCGATGCCGCCGTGCGCGATGCGCTCGACGTCGAGCTCGAGCACGGGGCCGTCGGTCCTGATCGGGGCAGGGGTGCGGCCCCGGGCGCGTCCGGCACGCTCGGCGGGCTGCGCACCCGCCTGCTTCGGCGAGCGCTGGGCGGGTCGCCCGCCCCGTCTGGCGGAGTTCGAACGGTCGGAGCGCTGCGGTCGGGGCATGCATCGAGCATTCCACAGCCCGCCTGTGAGCGGCAGGATGGTGGCATGCGCCTCTACCTCGCCTCCACCTCCCCCGCACGCCTCGCGACGCTCCGAGCGGCCGGCATCGAGCCCGTCGCGATCTCGCCCGGCGTCGACGAGGCGGCGGTCGTCGAGGCGCATGAGGCCGCGAACGGCCCGCTCGAGGCATCCGCGCTGGTGCAGCTGCTGGCGCAGGCGAAGGCCGAGGCCGTGGTCGGCGCCACCGTCGACGGCGAGCCGATCGACGGGCTCATCCTGGGCGGTGACTCCGCGTTCCTGGTCGGCGGCCGCATCCACGGCAAGCCGCACCGGCCCGAGGTCGCGAAGGCGCGCTGGCTCGAGCAGAACGGCTCGCACGGCGACCTCTGGTCGGGTCACTGGCTCATCGACCACCGCGGCGGGCGCGTGAACGGCGCGGTCGGGCGGGCGGATGTCGCGACCGTGCGCTTCGCGGCGCTCGACGAGGCCGAGATCGACGCCTACGTCGCCTCCGGCGAGCCCCTGCTCGTCGCGGGCGCGTTCACCGTCGACAGCCTCGGGGGCCCCTTCATCCGGCGGGTCGAGGGCGACCCCTCGACGGTCGTCGGGCTCTCGCTCTCGACGCTCCGCGACCTCGTCCGCGAGCTCGACGTCGCGTGGCCCTCACTCTGGAATCGGGCCTGACTCCGCGAAGTCATTGTCGACACCCGCAAGGGCTCGCCGCCTTTCTTGTCGACCCTGCCCAAAGGCATTGGCGGATCCGAGAATAGGCTGAAAGGCATGCCGCGTATCACCAAGGTCCTCATCGCCAACCGCGGGGAGATCGCCGTCCGCATCATCCGCGCCGCCCGCGACGCCGGAATCGCGTCCGTGGCGGTCTACGCCGACCAGGACCGCGACGCGCGCCACTCCAAGCTCGCCGACGAGGCCTACGCGCTCGAAGGCTCGACGAGCGCCGAGACGTACCTCGTCATCGACAAGCTGCTCTCGATCGCACGCCGCTCCGGCGCCGACGCGGTACACCCCGGCTACGGCTTCCTCGCCGAGAACCCCGACTTCGCTCGCGCGGTCATCGCCGCGGGCCTCATCTGGATCGGCCCGTCGCCCGAGGCCATCGAACGCCTCGGCGACAAGGTCTCCGCCCGCCACGTGGCCGAGAAGGTCGGCGCACCGCTCGCGCCCGGCACCCTGAACCCGGTGGCGGATGCCGCGGAGGTGCTCGAGTTCGTCGACGTCCACGGCCTGCCCGTGGCGATCAAGGCGGCCTTCGGCGGCGGCGGCCGCGGCCTCAAGGTCGCCCGCACGCGCGACGAGGTGCCCGAGCTCTTCGACTCCGCCACCCGTGAGGCCGTCGCGGCCTTCGGTCGCGGCGAGTGCTTCGTCGAGAAGTACCTCGACAAGCCCCGCCACGTCGAGACCCAGTGCCTCGCCGACCAGCACGGCAATGTCGTCGTCATCTCCACGCGCGACTGCTCGCTGCAGCGCCGCCACCAGAAGCTCGTCGAGGAGGCGCCCGCGCCGTTCCTCACCGAGGCGCAGACCGATGCCCTGTACGCCTCCTCGAAGGCCATCCTCAAGGAGGTCGGCTACGTCGGCGCCGGCACCTGCGAGTTCCTCATCGGCCAGGACGGCACCGTGTCCTTCCTCGAGGTCAACACGCGCCTCCAGGTCGAGCACCCGGTCTCCGAGGAGGTCACGGGCATCGACCTCGTGCGCGAGCAGTTCCGCATCGCCGAGGGCGGCGTGCTCGACTACGCCGACCCCGTGGCCGTCGGGCACTCGATCGAGTTCCGCATCAACGGCGAGGACCCCGGACGCAACTTCCTTCCCGCCCCGGGTCCCGTGCACCAGCTGCGCTTCCCGGGCGGTCCCGGCATCCGCATCGACTCCGGCGTCACGAGCGGCGACCAGATCTCGGGCGCGTTCGACTCGCTGCTCGCGAAGCTCATCGTCACGGGCGCGACCCGCAAGGACGCCCTCGAGCGCGCCCGCCGCGCCCTCGACGAGTTCGAGGTCAACGGCCTGCCCACCGTGCTGCCGTTCCACCGCGACATCGTGCGCGACCCGGCGTTCGCGCCCGCGGGCGACGAGCCGTTCTCGATCTACACCCGCTGGATCGAGACCGAGTACGACAACCAGCTCGAGCCCTGGACCGGCGAGCTCGCCGAGCCCACCCCGGCATCCGCGCGCACCAACCTCGTGGTCGAGGTCGGCGGCCGACGCATCGAGGTGACCCTTCCCGCGAAGCTCGCGGGCGGCGGCGCGGCCTCGTCGCAGACGGCCGGTGCAGCGCCTCGTCGCCGTACCGCCGCCCATGCGGCCGGCACCGCCACCGGCGACGCCGTGAAGGCGCCGATGCAGGCGACCGTCGTCAAGGTGGCCGTGGCCGAGGGCGACCGGGTCGTCAAGGGCGACCTCGTGCTCGTGCTCGAGGCCATGAAGATGGAGCAGCCGATCGTCGCCCACAAGGACGGCGTCATCGGGCTCGTCAACGCCGAGGCCGGCGCGACGGTCTCGAGCGGACACCTGCTGCTCTCGATCGCCGACGCACCCGCCGCCTGACGGCACGGACGCCGGTCGTCCGACCGCCACGCCGCCCTGTGCAGGGCCGGCTCGACATGGCGGCCGGGTGGGGGCCGGGTCTCCCCCACCCCGCGGTCAGCGCAGCGCGAGCTCCGCGAGGACGGCATTCGCGGCGGCGATGCCCGAGTTCCGCGACGAGTGGATGGTGCTGGTCACCATGCCGGCCCAGAAGATCGTGCCCTCGATCGGTCCGTTCAGGCCGCTGCGTCGCGAGAACGGTCCGGGGTACGCGCCGCGTGCGAACTCGTCCTTCGACCAGTCGTACGTCGAAGCGTGCACGTACTCCAGGCCCCGATCGCCGGCCGCGGCGCGGACGTTTTCGAGCGCGGCCTGGAATCGCTGGGCCTCGGGCAGGTCGAGCAGTTCCTGCGCCCGGCCGCCCGTCATCCACGCGACGACGACCTCGCCGGCGTAGCCCGGGGTTCCGAGGGAGCCGTTCCAGAGGCTGGGCGGATTCTTCGAGAACGTCGTCATGATGTCCCAGGCGCGCGGCACCGGGTGCCCAACCGGCAGCACCGGCTGGGCGAACTCGAGGATCCCCTTGAAGACCGGCAGGTACTCGATCTCCTGGAAGGCGTCACGCCGATCGGCCGGAAGGGGCGGGTCGAAGGTGACGTCGCCGTTCTTCAGCACGCCGCCGGGCAGCGCGACCACGAGCGATTTCGCCTTGAACGAGCCGAGGGTCGAGTGCACGTCGACGCGGCCGCGGCGATGCTCCACCGTGTGCACCCGGGCGCCGCGCACCAGTGCGAGGCCGGTGGAGAGCGGCTGCAGCACCTGGTCGTAGCCACCGATCACCCGGTAGTCTCCGTACTCCTCTGGAGGGAACGGACCCGAGAGATCCTGTACCGCCAGCGCGTCGGCGACGGTTCCGACGATGTGATCTGCCGGCAGCACGTCGAACTGCTCGGTGTCGACCTCGATGGCGGCGAGCAGGATCGGGTAATTGTCGGGCGCGATGCCGACGCGTTCCAGCCACGTGAGCGCGGTCTCGCCGTCGAGCGGGTCGGGGAGCCCGTTCGGAAGCGACGGTGCGCCGAGGGGGAAGTGCAGCGATTCGAAGGTGGAGCCGTCGATCCAGGGCGAGTCCGGGCGGAGCCGCCCGAACACGGTCGTCTGCCGCCTCGTCGAGAGGCCGAGCCGGTCGATGAGCTCCCAGGTCGAGACGGTGGTGCCGTGCACGAGTTCCGCGCCGCGCTCGATGGGGATGGACATCGAGGTGCGATCGGTCCACATCCGGCCGCCGATGCGGTCACGGGCCTCGAGCACGAGCACCCGTCTGCCGGCATCGGCGAGGACGCGCGCCGCTCCGAGTCCGGAGGCGCCCGCCCCGATCACGATCGCGTCCCACATGCGGTTGACCGCACCGGGGATGACGCCTCCGGGCCGCGCTCCAGCGGTGAGGAGCAGTCCGGCGGCCCCCGCTGCGGCGAAGCCGAGCACGGTGCGCCGGGCGAGTCCCTGCGCGTTGTTCGGGGTCGAGTCGTCGTGGTCGTACATCTTGCCTCCTGGAACGTCGTCGTCTGGGGTGGCCGTCGAACAGGTCGCGATCCGAGAGGACCTGCTCACGAACGGATGCTGCACTCGGACAGTACTGCGCGCGGCACGGCGAACGCAACAGCGTTGACAACATCGTTGTCGCCATGCAGTGCGCTCCCACGCGATCGTGGGGCGCGATCGATCGCACCGCCGGTCGGCGGCCGTCGTCGGAAGGTACGGGCCGGCGCAGGCGGTCAGCGCGCCGTCGGTGGCTCCGCGCCCTGCGGGCTCGGCAGCTCGACCTCGCTGACGCCGCCCGCGAGCCGCGAGTGCCGGCGCCCGTAGAGCAGGTAGATCACGACGCCGATCACGAGCCAGACGAGGAACCGCACCCAGGTGAGGGTGGTCAGGTTCAGCATGAGCCAGACGCACAGCACGGCCGAGAGGATGGGCAGCACCGGCGACCACGGCACCCGGAACCCGCGCGACAGGTCGGGGCGCGTGCGACGCAGCACGACGACGCCGATGCTCACGAGCACGAACGCCGAGAGCGTGCCGATGTTGATCATCTCCTCGAGCAGCCCGACGTCGGTGAAGGCCGCGACGAAGGCCACGACCGTGCCGGCGATGATCTGGATGCGCGCGGGCGTCTTCGTGTGCTCGGTCGTCTTCGAGAGCCAGCGCGGGAGCAGACCGTCGCGGCTGAGCGCGAAGACGATGCGCGAGAGGCCGAGGAGGATGATCATGATGACCGTCGTGAGGCCCGCGAGGGCGCCGAGCGAGATCACGGCCGACGCCCAGTCCTGGCCGACCAGGCGGAACGCGGTCGCGAGCGAGGGCGTCTCCTCCTCGGCGAGCTCGGTGTACGAGACCATGCCGGTCATGACGATCGAGACGAGCACGTAGAGCAGGGTCACGATGCCGAGGCCGAGGAAGATGCCGCGCGGCAGTCGCTTCTGCGGCTCGCGCACCTCCTCGGCGCTCGTCGCGACGACGTCGAATCCGATGAACGCGAAGAAGACGAGTGCGGCCGCCGACAGCATGCCGAAGATGCCGTATTGGGCCGGCGCGGCTCCAGTCGCCCAGGAGACGAGCGACTGCGTCCAGACATCCGTCGCGCCGCCCTCCGTGGGCACCGCCTCTGGGATGAAGGGCGTGAAGTTCGCCGCCTTGACGAAGAAGAATCCGACGACGATGACGAAGAGCACGATCGCGACCTTGATGAGCGTGAACACCGCCCCGATGCGCGCGGTGAGCTTCGTGCCGGCGACGAGCAGCGCGGTGAACACGGCGACGATGAGGAACGCCGGCCAGCTCACCTCGAGCCCGCCGATGTCGAACGTCGCCGGGAACGGCAGCCCGAACGCGAGCAGCGCCTCGCCGAGGTAGACGCCCCAGTACTTCGCGAGCACGGCGGCCGCGGTGAACAGCTCGAGGATGAGGTCCCAGCCGATGATCCACGCGAGAAGTTCTCCCATGGTCGCGTACGTGAACGTGTACGCGCTGCCTGCGACCGGCACGGTCGAGGCGAACTCGGCGTAGCACATGATCGCGAGGCCGCACGTGACGGCCGCGAGGATGAACGAGATGATGACGCTCGGCCCGGCGAAGTTCGCCGCGGCCTGCGCCCCGACCGAGAAGATGCCGGCGCCGACGGCGACGGCGATGCCCATGAGCGCGAGGTCCAACGTTCCGAGCGAGCGTTTCAGGCTCCGCTCCTCGTCATGGGAGTCGGCGATCGACGATTCGACGGACTTCACACGCAGGTTCATGGGGCCCCCTGACCATTCGGCGATCGCCCCCGCGACGCCGCGTCGTCTCAGCGTACGACGTGCATGGCCCGCGCCGCATCCGTCAGCGAACCGCTGAGCGACGGATACACCGGGAACGCCTCGGCGAACTGGTCGACCGTGAGGCGGTGCTCGACGGCGAGCGCGAGCGGGAAGATGAGCTCGGACGCCTTGGGCGCGACGATCACGCCTCCGATGATCGCCCCCGACCCGTTCGAGGCGAAGAGCTTCACGAACCCGTCGCGGATGCCCATCATCTTCGCCCGCGGGTTGGAGGAGAGCGGCAGCTTGTAGACGACGCCCGGGACCGCGCCGTCCTCGATCTCCTTCTCGGTCCAGCCGACCGTGGCGATCTCGGGCTGGGTGAAGATGTTCGAGGTGATGTTGCGCTCCTCGGGCGGGTTCACGATGTCGCCCATGGCGTGGAAGATCGCCGTGCGCCCCTGCATCGAGGCGACCGAGGCGAGCGGCGGGAACGTGGTGCAGTCGCCCGCCGCGTAGATGTTCGGGATCGACGTGCGGGCCACGCGGTTGACCCGGATGTGGTCGCTCTCGGTGAGCTGCACGCCGGCCTCGACGAGCCCGATGTCACGCGTGTTCGGCACGGAGCCGACGGCCATGAGGCAGTGCGAGCCGCGCACCTCGCGGCCGTCGGCGAGGGTCGCGACGACCTCGTCGCCGTCGCGCACGACCGAGGCCGCACGGGACTTGTTCATGACCTTCATGCCGTTTCGCTTGAAGACCTTCTCGATGACGGATGCCGCATCCGCGTCTTCGCCCGGAAGGACCTGGTCGCGGCTCGAGATGAGCGTGACCTTCGCGCCGAGCGCGCGGTACGCCGACGCGAACTCGGCCCCGGTGACCCCGGAGCCGACGACGATCAGGTGCTCGGGCACGTGCTGGAGCGTGTAGAGCTGGGTCCAGGTGAGGATGCGTTCGCCGTCGGGCACCGCCGAGGACAGGATGCGCGGCGTCGCACCGACCGACACGACGATGGTGTCGGCCTCGATGCGGTCGAAGTCGGTGCCGCCCTTGGCCGTCGCGACGATGATCGCGTTCGGCCCGTCGAGGCGGCCCTCGCCCTGGACGAGGTGCACGCCCGCGTCGATGAGGTTCGTGCGCATGTCATCGGACTGCTGCGCCGCCAGGCCGAGCAGGCGCTTGTTCACGGCCGCGAGGTTGATCGCGACGTTCGGCTTCACGGCCTTCTGGGAGTCGCCCTTGGCGTAGAACTGCACGCCGAGGTCGGCGGCCTCCTTCACGGCGTTCGAGGCCTCCGCCGTGGCGATGAGCGACTTGGACGGCACCACGTCGGTGAGCACGGCCGAGCCGCCGACGCCGGCGCGTTCGATGAGGGTGACCTCCGCGCCGAGCTGTGCGCCCGCGAGGGCGGCCTCGTAGCCGCCCGGCCCGCCTCCGAGGACAGCGATCCGTTGCGTGCGCTCGAACTCGTAAGCCATGCTCATATTCTGCCAGTTCGCGCGCCCGCGCCCTCACACGAGCGCGCCCTGACGCGGCATCCGCCCGCTCGTTAGAGTGGAGGGATGACCGACGTGAACGTGCTCGACGACCCCGCCGCAGATCCCTTCGCCATCGCGGCCGACGCGGCCGCCCGCATCGCGGAGCTCACCGGGGTGGAGCGCCACGACATCGCCCTCACCCTCGGCAGCGGCTGGGGCCGCGCCGCCGAGCTCATCGGCGAGACCACGCACACGATCGCGGCCACCGAGGTGCCCGGCTTCTCAAAGCCCGCGCTCGAGGGCCACGTCGGCACGCTGCGCTCGGTGCTGCTGCCGAGCGGCAAGCGCGCCCTCGTCATCGGCGCCCGCACGCACTACTACGAGAACCACGGCGTGCGCCGCGTCGTGCACTCGGTGCGCACGGCCGCCGCGACCGGCGCCACGACGATGATCCTCACCAACGGGGCGGGCGGCATCAAAGAGCACTGGGCTCCCGGCACGCCCGTGCTCATCAGCGACCACATCAACCTCACGGCCGACTCGCCCCTCGAGGGCGCGACCTTCATCGACCTCACCGACCTGTACTCGAAGCGGCTCCGCGACCTCGCGCACACCATCGCGCCCGAGCTCGACGAGGGCGTCTACTGCCAGTTCCGCGGCCCGCACTACGAGACGCCCGCCGAGGTGCAGATGGCCAAGGCGATCGGCGGCCACATCGTCGGCATGTCGACCGCGCTCGAGGCGATCGCCGCCCGCCAGTCCGGCATGGAGGTGCTCGGCATGTCGCTCATCACGAACCTCGCCGCCGGCATCCAGAAGACGCCGTTGAGCCACGAAGAGGTCATCGAGGCCGGCCGGCTCGCCGAGCCCGTGATCTCCTCGCTGCTCGCGAAGATCGTCGCAGAGCTCTAGGAGGCACCGGATGTCGCAGCCAGACGCCTCGACGCCGGTCCCGTCCGACGTCGACCGCACCCGCATCGCCCTCGCCGAGGCGTGGATCGCCCAGGACCCCGACCCCGAGACGCGCGCCGAGCTCGAGGCGATCCTCGCCCGCGTGCAGTCCGGCGACGCCGCGGCATCCACGGATCTCGCGGACCGCTTCGACCAGCGCCTCGCGTTCGGCACGGCCGGCCTCCGCGGCGAGATCGCCGCAGGGCCCAACCGCATGAACCGCGTGCTGGTCGCGCAGGCCGCGGCCGGACTCGCGGCGTACCTGCTCGAGCGCAGCACCGACGCGGCGCCCTCGGTCGTCATCGGCTACGACGGGCGACGCAACTCGGCGGTGTTCGCACGCGACTCGGCCGAGATCCTCGCCGGGGCGGGCGTGCGCGCCATCCTGCTGCCGCGACTCCTGCCGACGCCCGTGCTCGCGTTCGCCGTGCGCCACCTCGACACCTCCGCGGGCGTCATGGTCACGGCCTCGCACAACCCGCCCAACGACAACGGCTACAAGGTCTACCTCGGCGACCGCGACCACGGATCGCAGATCGTCTCGCCGGCCGACGCCGAGATCGCGGCGCACATCACCGGCGTCGCGGCCACCACGACCGTGCCCGAGCTCCCGCGGGGCGCGTTCGAGACGGCCGACGAGTCCGTCATCGACGCCTACGTGCACCAGACCGCGCTCGAGGCCGGGCACGCGCCCGCGGCCCAGCCGAAGGTCGTCTACACGGCCATGCACGGCGTCGGCTGGGAGACCGCCGCGCGCGTGCTCGCACAAGCGGGCTTCGACGCGCCCGCCCTCGTCGACGCGCAGATCGCCCCCGACGCCGCCTTCCCGACCGTCGCGTTCCCGAATCCCGAGGAGCCGGGCGCGATGGACCTCTCCTTCGCCAAGGCCCGCGAGGTCGGCGCCGACCTCATCGTCGCGAACGACCCCGACGCCGACCGGCTCGCGGTCGCCATCCCCGATGCGACCGCCGAGGCGGGGTACCGCCGGCTCACCGGCAACGAGGTCGGCCTGCTGCTCGGCTGGCGGGCGGCTCGTCACGCGGCCGGTGCCTCCGGCGACGGCGGAGCCGACGGCACGCTCGCCTGCTCGATCGTCTCCTCCCCCGGCCTCGAGGAGATCGCCGACGCGTACGACCTCGACTTCGAGGCGACGCTCACCGGCTTCAAGTGGATCTCGCGCGCGTCGAACCTCGTGTTCGGCTTCGAGGAGGCCCTCGGCTACCTGGTCAACCCCGGCACGGTGCGCGACAAGGACGGCATCTCGGCCGCGGTCGCGTTCCTCTCGCTCGCCTCCGAGCTCCGCGCCAACGGCCGCACGCTCGCCGACCACCTCGACGAGTTCGTCGAGCGGTTCGGATGCCACGTCTCGAGCCAGATCTCGATCCGGGTCACCGATCTGACCCGCATCGACGCCGTCATGGCCCGGCTTCGCGCCGAGCCGCCGGCCTCGGTCGGCGGCATCCGCGTCGAGCGCATCGAGGACCTCTCGCACGGGTTCGGGGCGCTCGCCCCGAGCGACGTGCTGCGGTTCGTCATCGAGGGCGGCGCCCGGGTCATGGTGCGCCCGAGCGGCACCGAGCCGAAGCTCAAGGTCTACCTCGACGCCGCCGCGCACGACGGCACGGTGGCCGAGCGACGCGCCGCGGCATCCGCAACGCTGGAGCGACTCGAGACGGGCATGCGCGACCTCATCGCGTGAGGCCGCCCCGCACCGGCGTCGGAGGCGTCGTGCGGGCGGCAGGCGGTTGGGGCGGTCGAGGCGAGCGCCCCACCGCCCGACCCGTCAGCCGAGCGACGCCTCGAGCTTGCCGCCGATCTCCTCGACGTCGAAGTAGTTGACGACCTCGATGATCTCGGCGTGATTGCGGCCGAGGGCCGTGCGCACCGCGCCGGCGAGCTCGGTCGAGGTGAGCACGACCTGGGCGTCGGATGCCGCGACCGCGACCGAGTCGAGGTCGCTCGCGTCGACCACGGCCGAGAGGCCGAGGCGACCGAGCGCCCGCTCGGCGTTCACCTTGAGGATGGCGGAGGTGCCGATGCCGGAGCCGCAGACCGCGATGATCTTCATGCGTTCGCCTCGGTGCCGGTCTCGGCGGTCGGTCCGTCGCCGAGCTCGCCGCCCGGTCCGGCGAGGCCGAGCAGCGTGCGCACCTCGTCGGCCGAGCTCGCGGCGGCGATGCGCGTGATGACCTGCTCATCGTTGAACACGTTCGCGAGCCGCGCCACCGACGCCACGTGCTCTTCGGCGTTCGCGACGGCGAGGCCGATGACCACGCAGACCGGGTCGTTGTGCGGGTGGCCGAATTCGACCGGCGTCGCGAGCGTCACGACCGAGAGTCCCTCGTGGAGCACGTCGGGGCCGGGGCGTGCATGGGCCAGCGCGAGTCCGGGAGCGATGACGACGTACGCGCCGAACTCCTCGATCACGCCGATCATGCGCTCGGTGTACTCGTCACGCGTCGCGCCGGCACGCGTGAGCGCCCGGCCGGATTCGCGGACGGCCTGCCGCCAGTCGTCGACTCGCGCGCCGAGGAGCACGGCCGAGTCGGGAAGCGACGGTGTCGTCATGGATGGATCCGTTTCAGCACGGGGATCGCGCGGGGTCGTGTTCAGGGTGGTTCGGAAGGATCGGCGTCGACCTCGTCGCGGTGTGCCGGGCGACCGCCCGGCGGCATCCGCTCAGGCCTCGTCGAACCCCTCGCGGATGAGCTCGGCGAGCTCGTCGCGGTCGTCGAGCGGAAGGAACGTGGCCGCAGCCGCGTTCAATTGGAAGGTCTCGAGGTCGTCGAGGTCGTAGCCGAACGCGTCGCTCAGCAATGCGAGCTCGCGCGTGATGCTCGTGGAGCTCATGAGCCGGTTGTCGGGGTTGACCGTGACCCGGAAGCCGAGCTGGTAGAGCAGGTCGAACGGGTGGTCGACGAGTTCGTCGCCCCAGGCCTGGATCGCACCGGTCTGCAGGTTGGAGGACGGGCTGAGCTCGAGGGCGATCTCGCGGTCGCGCACCCACTGGGCGATCGGCCCGAGCGAGACGTACGTGTTCTCGTCGTCCTGGCGCTCGATGACGAGGTCTTCGGCGAGACGCACGCCGTGGCCGAGCCGAAGGGCGCGGCCGTCGAAGAGCGCGCTGCGGATGGACTCGAGGCCGTCGGCCTCACCGGCGTGCACGGTGACCGGCAGGTACTGCCCGGCGAGGAAGTCGAACGCCGTGCGGTGGCGGCTGGCCGGGAACCCGGCCTCGGCTCCGGCGATGTCGAAGCCCACGACCCCGCGGTCGCGGTGACGCACGGCGAGCTCGGCGATCTCGAGGCCCCGGTCGGCGTGGCGCATGGCCGTCACCAGCTGCCCGGTGCGGATGCCGTGGCCGGCGTCGCGCGCGTCGTCGGAGCCCTGCTCGAGGCCCTCCTGCACGGCGGCGACGACCTCGTCGAGGTCGAGCCCGCCCGCGAGGTGCTGCTCGGGCGCCCAGCGGACCTCGCCGTAGATGACGCCGTCGGCCGCGAGGTCTTGCACGAACTCGCGGGCGACCCTCGTGAGCCCCTCGCGCGTCTGCATGACGGCGGTCGTCAGGTCGAAGGTCTTCAGGTACTCGACGAGCGAGCCCGAGTCGGACTTCTCGGCGAACCACGCGCCGAGCTCCTCGGCGTCGCGGCTGGGCACGTCGACGCCGGTGGCCTCGGCGAGCTCGATGATGGTCTGCGGACGCAGCCCTCCGTCGAGGTGATCGTGCAGCGAGATCTTCGGGAGGGCCTGGATGTTCGCGCCATCGCCCTCGAGCCGGTACTGCGTCGCATTCGTGTTCACGGCTCAACGATACCGGCGACGCCCCCGCGAAGTCTCGGCAATCTCAGAGCAATGGGCGAGGCGCGCCGCCGGCACCGATGTTTCGAGGTCAGCGACCGATGCGATCGGCGATGAGCGGGCCGCCGTCGGCGATCGCCTCGCCGGCGTCGCCGATGCGGTACGCACCCTCGACCGCGTCGAGTGCGCGGGCGAATCGTGCGGGCTCGTCGGCGAAGAGCGTGAAGAGCGGTTCGCCCTCGCGCACCGTGTCGCCGGGCTTCGCGTGCAGGTCGATGCCCGCCGCGTGGTGCACGGGATCCTCCTTGCGCGCGCGCCCGGCGCCCAAGCGCCACGCGGCGATGCCGAAGGGCAGCGCCTGCTGCTCGACGAGCACGCCGTCGCGGTCGGCGAGCACGGTGTGCGTCTCGCGGGCGACCGGCATCGCGGCATCGGGGTCGCCGCCCTGGGCGAGAACGAACGCGCGCCAGCTGTCCATCGCACGGCCGTCGTCGAGCGCGGCCTCGACGTCGGCGTCGCGCACTCCGGCGAGTTCGAGCATCTCCCTGGCGAGCGCGACCGTGAGCTCGCGCACGTCGGCCGGACCGCCGCCGGCGAGCACCTCGATGGACTCGCGCACCTCGTTGGCGTTGCCGATCGTGAGGCCGAGCGGCACGTTCATGTTGGTGATCAGTGCGGATGTCGCGACCCCGGCGTCCTCGCCGAGCTCGACCATGGTGCGGGCGAGCTCGCGCGAGCGCTCGATGTCCTGGAGGAACGCGCCGGAGCCGAACTTCACGTCGAGCACGAGCGCGCCCGTGCCCTCGGCGATCTTCTTCGACATGATCGACGAGGCGATGAGCGGGATCGCCTCGACCGTGCCCGTGATGTCGCGCAACGCGTAGAGCTTCTTGTCGGCGGGTGCGAGTCCGCTGCCCGCCGCGCAGATCACGCCGCCCATGTCGCGGAGCTGTGCGAACATCTCGTCGTTGGTGAGGTCGGCGCGCCAGCCCGGGATGGACTCGAGCTTGTCGAGCGTGCCACCGGTGTGCCCGAGGCCGCGCCCCGAGAGCTGCGGCACGGCGACGCCGAAGCTCGCGACCAGCGGCATCAGCGGGAGCGTGATCTTGTCGCCGACGCCGCCGGTGGAGTGCTTGTCGGTGGTGGGCTTGCCGAGGCCGCTGAAGTCCATGCGCTCGCCCGAGGCGATCATGGCCATCGTGAGGTCCCGGATCTCGCGTCGCGCCATGCCGTTCAGGAAGATCGCCATGGTCATCGCCGACATCTGCTCGTCGGCGACGTAGCCGCGCGTGTAGGCGTCGATGAGCCAGTCGATCTCGGCCGTCTCGAGCTCGTGCCCGTCGCGCTTGGCGCGGATCAGGTCGACCGCGTCGAACGCCTCGACGGCGCTCATGCGTCGGCCCCCCGGTACTCGGCCAGCTGTCGCGGTCCGAACGCGTCGGGCAGCACCTCGTCGATGGTCCTGAACCCCGAGACGGTCTCGAGCACCATGCCCTCGGCGGAGTGCTCGAAGAGCAGTTGCCGGCAGCGGCCGCAGGGCATCAGCACGTTGCCGTGGCCGTCGACGCACGTGAAGGCGACGAGCTTGCCGCCGCCCGACATGGCGAGCGCCGACACGAGCGAGCACTCGGCGCAGAGCGTCACGCCGTACGAGGCGTTCTCGACGTTGCAGCCGCTCACGACCCGTCCGTCGTCGACGATCGCCGCCGCGCCGACCGGGAACTCCGAGTACGGCACGTACGCCTTGGCCATGGCCTCCCGCGCGCGCTCGCGCAGGTCGTTCCAGTCGATCGCATCCGTTGCGGTCATGATGCTCCCCCGTTCCAGGATGGGTTTCTCGCCGTTCGCGTCGCGCCGCCGTCGGCGCGGCGCATCAGGCCTTGATGTACGGCTTGCCCGCCGCGGCCGGACCTCTGACCTTGCCCACGAGACCGGCGACCGCGATGATCGTCACCAGGTAGGGCAGCATGAGCATGAACTCGCTCGGCACGGGCGATCCGATCACCGACAGCGTGTTCTGCAGGTTCGAGGCGAAGCCGAAGAGCAGCGCCGCCAGGGTCGCCTTGATGGGGTCCCATTGGCCGAAGATCACCGCCGCGAGGGCGATGAAGCCCGCGCCCGCGGTCATCTCCTTGTTGAAGGCGATGCCGGAGCCGATGGTGAAGAAGGTGCCGCCGAGGCCCGCGATGGCGCCGGCGAGCGCGACGTTCCAGAAGCGCGTGCGGTTGACGTTGATGCCGACCGTGTCGGCCGCCTGCGGGTGCTCGCCGACCGCGCGGAGCCGGAGGCCCCATCGCGTGTGGAAGAGTCCGACGTAGACCGCCGCGACAGCGATGTACATGATGTAGACGATCACGGTCTGCCGGAAGAAGACCGGTCCGATGATCGGGATCTCGCTGAGCAGGGGGATCGGCATGCGTGGGAAGCGCGGCGGCGAGTTGAGCACTCCGGCGTTCGGTGCGAGCACCTGCGAGAAGAAGAAGCTCGTGAGGCCGGTGACGAGCACGTTCAGCACGACGCCGACGATCACCTGGTCGACGAAGTACTTGATCGAGAACGCCGCGAGCACCATGCCGACGAGGAGCCCCGCGACCATCGCGCCGACGACGCCGGAGATGAGCCCGACCCAGATCGACCCGGTCGAGGAGGCGACGACGGATGCCACGACCGCCGAGGTGAACGCGCCGGCCAGCAGCTGGCCCTCGATCGCGATGTTGATGACGCCGACGCGTTCGCCGATCACGCCCGCGAGCGAACCGAAGATGAGCGGGACGGCCAGGCTCAGCGAACCGAACAGGAGGCCGATCATCGGCAGCGTCGAGCCGGCGCCCGCCCAGGTGAGGAAGCCGAACAGGAAGAGCACCGCGAAGACGACGATGAGCCACAGCGGCACGCGCTTCTTGGAGGTGACGAGCCAGATCGAGTACGCCGTGACGGCTGCGAGCAGCACGATGACGGTCCAGAGTGCGGGCATCGCCGGGACGACGAGGTTCGGCACGATGATCGCGTCCTTCTCGGACGCGTTCAGCTTGTAGGTCGTGTCTCCGCTCCGCGGCGCGAAGACCGCGAGCGCGAGGGCGAGGAGCGTGAAGACGCCGAAGGCGATGGGCGCCTTCCAGCTCGTGACGACGGTCGTGTCGAGCGTGACGACCTGCGGTGCCGGGGCTGCGGACTCGGTTGCGGTGCTCACTTCGCCTCCACCTCCTTCGTGACGATCGGGGTCGGTCGTTTCGGGGTCTTCGAGGGATCGGGGAGGCGGAAGATCGTGCGCACCAGCGGCGGCGCCGCGATGAAGAGCACGATGAGCGACTGCACGACGAGCACGATGTCGATGGGGACGCCCTCGGCGGCCTGCATCGAGAATCCGCCGGCCTTGAACGCGCCGAACAGGATGCCGGCGGCGAAGATGCCCCATGGCGTCGACCGACCGAGCAGGGCGACCGTGATCGCGTCGAAGCCGATGCCGGCGTCGATGCCCGCGGTGAAGCCGGTGGTGACCGTGCCGAGCACCTGGCTGACCCCCGCGAGGCCCAGCAGGGCGCCCGAGATGAGCATCGCGTAGACGTACATCGACGGCACGTTGATGCCGGCCACGCGGGCGGCGTTCGGGTTCTCGCCGACGGCCCGGAACCGGAACCCGAGGCTCGAGCGGCTGAGGATCCACCAGACCAGGATCGTCGCGGCCACCGCGAGGATGAATCCGAAGTGCAGGTTGTACTGCGGACCCAGCAGGTCGAAGAAGACCGCCGTGTCCTTCATCGCGGGCGTCTTCGGGTTGGACGAGCCCGGGGCCTGCAGCAGGCCGGGCGTGCGCAGCATCCACGACACGAGGTAGAACGCGACGTAGTTGAGCATGATGGTCACGATGACCTCGTGCGCGCCCGTGCGTGCCTTCAGGAGGCCCGCCAGACCGCCCCAGAGGGCACCGCCGAGCAGTCCGCCGATGAGGGCGACGAACATGTGCAGCCCCACCGGCAGGTCGAAGCCGAAGGCGATCCAACCGGCGACGGATGCCGCGATGAGCATCTGGCCGCGACCACCGATGTTGAACATGCCGACGCGGAACGCGAGGCCGACGCCGAGGCCGCCCGCGATGAGCGGCGTCGCGAAGGTGAGGGTCTCGGTCAACGGCTTGATGCCGTCGGCGAAGCTGTCGCGACGGAAGTTGTAGATCGCGCCCTGGAAGAGGGCGACGTAGGCCCCGGAGACCGACTCCCAGATGGCGACGAAGGTGTCACCGGGTCGGGCGAAGAAGTAGACGCTGGTCTTCTGGACGTTCTCGTCGGTGAACGCGATCATGATCGCGCCGACGATGAGCGCGAGCACGACCGAGAGCACGGAGATCAGCGCGTTGCCGGTGACGATCTGCTGCCACATGGTGTGCCACCGCGACGGCGGAGGCACCTCGGCGGAGCCGGCGGGCGTGGCGGAGGTCAGCGTCTGCGCGGCTGCGGGATCCGCGGACGGCGTCGCCGGCTCGTCGGGCTCGGCCGGCCCCTTCGGGGTCTGCGCGTCGCTCATGCTGCGGCTCCTTCTTCGGGGTGTTCGCCGGCCATCATGAGGCCGAGCACGTCGCGCGGGGTGTCGCCGGGGACGATGCCGACCACCTTGCCGCGGTACATCACCATGATGCGGTCGGCGAGCGCCGCGACCTCGTCGAGCTCGGTGGAGACCACGACCACGGGGACGCCGCTGTCGCGGGCCTCGACGATGCGCTTGTGGATGAACTCGATGGAGCCGACGTCGACGCCGCGGGTCGGCTGGGCGGCCACGAGCAGGCGCAGCTCGCGGCTGAGCTCGCGCGCGAGCACGACCTTCTGCGCGTTGCCGCCGGAGAGCCGGCCCACCTTCTCGTCGATGCCCTGCGTGCGGACGTCGAACTCCGCGACCTTCTCGCGGGCGAAGTCGGCGAGCGCTCCGCGCTGGATGTTCGCGGCCTTGACGAAGGGCGCCCCGTCGGATCGGTCGAGCATGAGGTTCTCGGCGATCGTGAACTCGGCGACGAGGCCGTCTTCGTTGCGGTCCTCGGGCACGAACCCGACGCCGGCGCTGAGGATGTCGCGCACGCTCCGGCCCGTGAGCTGCACCCCGTCGAGCTCGACGGAGCCGCGAACCCGCGGCTGCAGGCCCACGAGGGCCTCGGTGAGCTCGGTCTGCCCGTTGCCCTGCACGCCGGCGACCGCGAGGATCTCGCCCCGGCGCACCTCGAAGCTCACGTCGTTGACGACGAGCTGGCCGATGTGGTCGATGACGGTGAGTCCCGACACGGTCAGCGCCGCCTCGCCGAGGGTGGGCGGGTCCTTGTGCACCGTGAGCTCGACGGCCCGGCCGACCATGAGCGAGGCGAGTTCGGTGTTCGAGGCGGTCGGCGAGGCCTCGCCGACGACCTTGCCCAGGCGGATCACGGTGATGCGGTCGGCGACCTCGCGCACCTCGCGCAGCTTGTGGGTGATGAAGACGATCGAGGTGCCCGACTGCTTGAGCTGGCGCATGATCTGCATGAGCTCGTCGGTCTCCTGCGGCGTGAGCACGGCCGTGGGCTCGTCGAACACGAGCACCTTCGCGTCGCGCGAGAGCGCCTTGATGATCTCGACCCGCTGCTGCACCCCCACCGGGAGGTCGTCGACGAGCGCATCGGGGTCGACGTGGAAGCCGAACCGCTCGGAGATCTCGCGCACCTTCGCGCGGGCCGCCGGGAGGTCGAGGAATCCACCGCCCTTGGTGGACTCGTTGCCGAGCATGACGTTCTCGGCGACCGTGAAGACGGGGATGAGCATGAAGTGCTGGTGCACCATGCCGATGCCGGCCGCCATCGCGTCGCCGGGGCCCGCGTACTGCTGCACCCGGTCGTCGAGGAGGATCTCCCCCTCATCGGCCTGGTACAGGCCGTAGAGCACGTTCATCAGCGTCGACTTGCCTGCGCCGTTCTCACCGAGCAGGCAATGGATCTCGCCGGCCTCCACGGTGAGGTCGATGTGGTCGTTGGCGACCAGGCTGCCGAACCGCTTCGTGATTCCGCGAAGTTCGAGCTTCATGTCACCGATCCTAGAAGAAGAGGCAGCATCTGCAGCAGGTGCTGCGCCGATGTTGGGACGGATGCCGCAGCTCCGCTCAGATGTTGTCCGATGCGCGCGGACGCGCCATCGGGGTGCGCCCTGGGACGCGCATCGGGGAGGCCGGCATCACCGACCTCCCCGATGCAGTCACCTCGTGTTACTCGGCGAGGTAGGAGTTCACGACCACGTCACCCGAGATGATCGAGGCCTTGAGGGCGTCGAGCTCGTCGGGGAGCGTGTCCGAGATCTTCGACTCGAAGTCGTGGAACGGCGCGAGGCCGACGCCCTCGTTCTCGAGCGTGCCGATGAACGGGGTCGGGTCGAACTCGCCGTTGCCGGCGGCCAGCACGGCCTCGTAGGTTCCGACGTCGATGCCCTTGCGGATCGAGGTCAGCAGCAGCTCGGCGACGCTGGGGTCGGTCTCGTAGACGTCGGCGTCGACGCCGATGAGGGCGATCTCACGGCCGGACTCGCCGATCGCCGCAGCAGCGGACTGGTAGATCGGTCCACCGACGGGCAGGAGCACGTCGACGTTCTGGTCGATCAGCGCCTGCGCGGTCTGGCGCGCCTGGTCGTTGGCCTCGAAGCCGCCCGTGAACGAGCCGTCGGTGCCGTCCCAGCCGACGACCTTGACGTCCTTGCCCTTCTCGGCGACGTAGTAGTCGACACCCTGCTTGTAGCCGTCCATGAAGATGGAGACGGTCGGGAAGTTCATGCCGCCGAACGTGCCGACGACGCCCGTGGTCGTGAAGTCGGCCGCCGCGTAGCCCGCGAGGAAGGCCGCCTGCGCGGTGTCGAAGAGGATCGGCTTGATGTTCTCGGAGTCGACGGTGCCGTCGAAGTCGTTGTCCGCCGCGTCGTCGATGATGACGTACTCGACGTCGGGGTTGGCGAGGGCCGACTCGACCGTGGCGGCCGAGAGCGCGAAGCCGACGGTGACGATGAGGTCGCAGCCCTGGTCGACGAGGCTCGTCAGGTTGGGGGCGTACTCGGTCTCGTCCTTGGACTCGACGGTCTTCGCCTCGACGCCGAGCTCGTCGGCGGCCTTGGTGATGCCCTCGAAGCCGAGCTGGTTGAACGACTTGTCGTCGAATCCACCGGCGTCGGAGACCATGCAGGGCAGGAAGTCGACGGCGGCCTCGGTGCTGTCTCCCGAGTCGTCGGGGGCGGAAGCGCAACCGGCGAGCAACGCGGCTGCACCGAACATCGCGAGACCGGCGAATCCGGCCTTCTTGGTCGTGACCTTCACTGTGTCCTCCAAATCGTGCGCCCTGAACCCGGAACGGGGGGCCGTGTGGTCACGTTACCCAATGTTGCGAGCAGAGCCGCGGTACTTTGCGCGCGCGACATCCAATGGTTATGAAGACGCGACATTCTGCTCATATGAGCACGGACGACTCCCCCTCGCGCGGGGGGCATGCGTCGCGAACAGGCGAGCGCGTCAGGGCGCGCTCGGCGAATCCACGACCACGTCGCCGGCGATGATCGCCTGTCGCAGGCCCTCGATCTCGCCGTCGAGCTCGGGCGACACGAGGGAGGCGAGGTCGTGGTAGGGCGCGATCTCGACGCCCGCGTTCTCGAGCGTGCCGACGTACGGCTCGTTCGTGAACGCGTCGTCCTGAACGTCGCCGACGATCTGCACCATCGCGTCCTGCGTGTTCTTCAGCACGCTCGTGAGGATCACGGGGCGGTACTGCGCGGGCAGCGTCTCGTAGCCGTCGCTGTCCACCCAGACGATCGAGACGTCGCCGTGCTCGAGCGCCGCGGCGGCCGCCCCTTCGCCGACCTGACCGGCGACCGGGAGGATCACGTCGGCGCCCTGGTCGATGATTCCGGCCGTCAGCGTCTTGCCCTTGTTGACGTCCTCGAAGTCGCCGGTGAAGGCGCCGTCCTGGGTCCCCTTGTTCCACCCGAGCGCCAGGACGTCCGTACCGTGCACCGCGTTGTACTTCGCGACCCCGTCGACGAAGCCGTCCATGAACAGCGTGACGGGCGGCTGGTTGCCGCCGCCGAAGGTCGCCACGACGCCCGTCTTGGTCACGCCCGCGGCGAGGTAGCCCGCGAGGAAGGAGGCCTGCGCCGTGTCGAACACGACGGGCTTCACGTTCGGCGCGTCGACGGACTCGTCGACGATCGCGAACGCGACCTCGGGGTTCGCCTCCGCCTGCGCCAGCGTCGGGTCTGCGAGCTCCCAGCCGACCGTCACGATGAGCCCGCAGCCGGAGTCGACGGCCTGCTCGACGTTGGGAGCGAGGTCGGTCTCGCCGGTCGAGACGATCGCCTCGGCCTCGACGCCGAGCTCGTCCTCGGCCTGCTGCAGCCCCTCCCAGCTCGACTGGTTGAAGGAGCGGTCCTCAAGCCCCCCGGAGTTGGTCACCATGCGCACGCAGCCGGCATCGGCATCCGCCGTCGGCTCGGCCTCGGGTGCCGGCTGGCAGCCCGTCAGCAGCACGGATGCCGCGACCAGCGCGATCCCGAACCCGATCCCCTTGCGCGACATCCGTTCCTCCCCGGTCGAACCGAATTCGTCAGAGCACGTCGCCCGAGCCACCGAGGCGGAGCGCGTCGACGACCGCCTTCACGCGCTGCGCGTGCTCGCTCGTGGTCACGAGCAGTGCGTCGGGCGTGTCGACGACGACGATGTCCTGCACGCCGATGAGGCTGATCACGCGCTTCGAGCGGCTGATCACGATGCCGCTGGACGCGTCGGCGAGCACGCGCGCATGCTCGCCGAGGATGGCGAGCTCACCCGATCGGCCCGAGGAGTTGAGCTTGGCGAGCGACGCGAAGTCGCCGACGTCGTCCCACTGGAAGTGCCCGCGCACGACGACCAGGCGCCCCGCGTCGGCGGCCGGCTCGGCGACCGAGTAGTCGATCGCGATCTTTTCCAGCGTCGGCCAGATGCGGTCGACGGCCGGGCCGCGGGTCGCCGGGTCGTCCCAGGCGGCCGCGAGCTCGATGAGGCCGGCGTGCAGCTCGGGCTTCGTGCGCGCCAGCTCTTCGAGGAGCGTCGACGCCTTGGCGATGAACATGCCGGCGTTCCAGAGGTGCGCGCCGCCGTCGACGTAGCGCCGTGCGGTCGCGAGGTCGGGCTTCTCGACGAAGTTGGCCACCATCTCGACGCGAGCGGCACCCTCGAGGGCGAGCTCGGAGCCGCACTCGATGTACCCGAAGCCGACCGCCGGCTCCGTCGGCGTGATGCCGATGGTCGCGATGTAACCCGCCCGTGCGGCCGTGATGGCATCGGCGACGGCCGAACGGAACAGTGCGCTGCCCGAGATGACGTGGTCGGCCGCGAACGACCCGATGATCACGCCCGGCTCGCGGAGTTCGAGGATCGCCGCCGCGAGGCCGATCGCCGCCGTCGAGTCGCGAGGCTCGGACTCGAGCACGACGTTCTCGTCGCTCAGGTCGGGCAGCTGCGACTCGACCGCCGCCCGGTGCGCGCGACCCGTGACCACCATGATGCGCTGGTCGCCCGAGAGCGGCGCGAGGCGATCCCACGTGTCCTTCAGCAGGGTCTGGCCCGAGCCCGTGAGGTCGTGCAGGAACTTCGGCGCGTCCGCCCGCGAGAGCGGCCAGAGCCGGGAGCCGACGCCGCCGGCCGGGATGACGCTGTAGAACCCGTCGAACGGGACGGAGTGCGCAGACATGAGTCCGAGGATAGCGGGCAGAGGCCCCGGCGGGCGGGGAACGCCCGCACGCGGCATCCGCATTTAACATTCGAGATATCTCGATGTCGAGAGAGTTAGGCAGCCCTTAGCGGCGGCGGGACAGCCCCGGGACTACAATCGCATCGGGTCGTTCGGCCCGTTCGCGCCCTGAATCGAGGGCCATCACACAGCCAGGGAGGGTTGTTCATGCCAGAGAACTCGGCAGGAACCCTGACCGCACCCCCGAAGCCGGCGAAGCAGAAGCCCGGTGGCACGCTGTACCGCGGCCGCGAGGGAATGTGGTCGTGGGTATTGCACCGCATCACGGGTGTCGCCATCTTCTTCTTCCTGCTGGTGCACATCCTCGACACCGCACTCGTGCGGGTCAGCCCCGAGGCGTACAACGCCGTCATCGGCACGTACCAGACGCCCATCATGGGCCTCGGCGAGGTCGCCCTCGTGGGCGCGATCGTGTTCCACGCCTTCAACGGCGTGCGCATCATCCTGGTCGACCTGTGGGCCTGGGCGACGCGTCACCAGAAGCTGCTGTTCTACATCGTCATCGCCCTCTGGGTCGTCACGATGCTCGGCTTCGCGCCCCGCCACCTCATGAACGTCTTCAGCCACTAGGAGCGCAGACATGTCCGTCATCGAAGCGCCTCGCAGCCAGGCACGCCCCGCACGCAAGCGCGGCGTGAACCTGGAGAAGTGGGGCTGGATCTACATGCGAGCCAGCGGCGTCGTGCTGCTCGTGCTCATCTTCGGCCACCTCTTCGTCAACCTCCTGGTCGGCGAGGGCGTCAAGGCCATCGACTTCGGGTTCGTCGGCGGCAAGTGGGCCGACCCGTTCTGGCAGTGGTGGGACGTGCTGATGCTCTGGCTCGCACTCATCCACGGCGCCAACGGCATGCGCACGATCGTGAACGACTACACGAACCCCGGCGCGACGCAGAAGGTGCTGAAGGGCGCGCTCTTCGTCGCCGCGGCCGTGCTCATCGTGCTCGGCACCCTCGTGGTCTTCACCTTCGACCCGTGCCCCGCCGGCTCCCCCGCAGACCTGCTTCCCTCGTTCTGCCCCGCTGTCTAGGAGAACCGTGACTTCCCAGAGCGCACACGTCGAGACGAAGGTCGTCGACGGAGTCCACTACCACCAGTACGACATCGTCATCGTCGGCGCCGGCGGCGCCGGCATGCGTGCGGCGATCGAGGCCGGCCCCGGCGCGAGGACCGCCGTCATCTCCAAGCTCTACCCGACGCGCTCCCACACGGGAGCCGCGCAGGGCGGCATGGCGGCCGCGCTCGCGAACGTCGAGGAGGACAGCTGGGAGTGGCACACCTTCGACACCGTCAAGGGCGGCGACTACCTCGTCGACCAGGACGCGGCCGAGATCCTCGCGAAGGAGGCCATCGACGCGGTCATCGACCTCGAGAACATGGGTCTGCCGTTCAACCGCACGCCCGAGGGCAAGATCGACCAGCGCCGCTTCGGCGGGCACACGCGCGACCACGGCAAGGCGCCCGTGCGTCGCGCCTGCTACGCGGCCGACCGCACCGGGCACATGATCCTGCAGACGCTGTTCCAGAACTGCGTGCGGCTCGGCATCGAGTTCTACAACGAGTACTACGCGCTCGACCTCATCATGACCGAGGTCGACGGCGTCGAGCAGCCCTCGGGCATCGTCGCGTACGAGCTCGCCACCGGCGAGCTGCACGTCTTCCAGGCCAAGGCGATCATCTTCGCCACCGGCGGCTTCGGCAAGATCTACAAGACCACCTCCAACGCGCACACCCTCACGGGCGACGGCGTCGGCATCATCTGGCGCAAGGGCCTCCCGCTCGAGGACATGGAGTTCTTCCAGTTCCACCCGACCGGACTCGCCGGCCTCGGCATCCTCCTCACCGAGGGCGCCCGAGGCGAGGGCGCGATCCTGCGCAACGCGAGCGGCGAGCGCTTCATGGAGCGATACGCGCCCACCATCAAGGACCTGGCCCCCCGCGACATCGTCGCGCGGTGCATGGTGCAGGAGGTCGCCGAAGGACGCGGCGCCGGCCCCCACAAGGACTACGTGCTGCTCGACTGCACGCACCTCGGCGCCGAGGTCCTCGAGACCAAGCTCCCCGACATCACCGAGTTCGCGCGCACCTACCTGGGCGTCGACCCGGTGTACGAGCCCGTCCCGGTCATGCCGACCGCGCACTACGCGATGGGCGGCATCCCGACGAACGTGGCCGCAGAGGTGCTCCGCGACAACGAGACCGTCGTCCCGGGCCTCTACGCCGCGGGCGAGTGCGCCTGCGTCTCGGTGCACGGCTCCAACCGCCTCGGCACGAACTCGCTGCTCGACATCAACGTCTTCGGCAAGCGCGCCGGCCGCAACGCGGTCGAGTACGTCAAGACCGCGGAGTTCACGCCGCTGCCCGAAGACCCCGCTGCCGGCATCCGCGAGATGCTGCAGCTGCTCCGCGACTCCGACGGCACCGAGCGCATCGCCGCGATCCGCAAGGAACTGCAGGACGAGATGGACAAGAACGCGCAGGTGTTCCGCACCGACGAGTCCCTCGCCCACGTCACGAACGTGATCGCAGGCCTCCGCGAGCGCTACAAGAACATCGCCGTGCAAGACAAGGGCAAGCGGTTCAACACCGACCTGCTCGAGGCCGTCGAGCTCGGCTTCCTGCTCGACCTCGCCGAGGTCGTCGTCTACTCGGCGCGCAACCGCCAGGAGAGCCGCGGCGGCCACATGCGCGACGACTTCCCGAAGCGCGACGACGAGAACTTCATGCAGCACACCATGGCCTATCTCTCGGGCGACGCCCACTCGGCCGACGCGGCCGACCACATCCGGCTCGGCTGGAAGCCCGTGACCATCACCCGGTACCAGCCGATGGAGAGGAAGTACTGATCGTGAGCACCACCACGCTCGAGCAGCCGCCGGCAGCGGAGGCGGCCATCCAGTCGTTCACCGTCACGTTCCTGATCCGCCGGTTCGACCCCGATGTCGACACCGAACCGCGCTGGCAGGACTTCGACGTCGAGATGTACGCCACCGACCGCGTGCTCGACGCCCTCCACAAGATCAAGTGGGAGCAGGACGGCTCGCTCACGTTCCGTCGTTCCTGTGCGCACGGCATCTGCGGGTCCGACGCGATGCGCATCAACGGCCGCAACCGGCTCGCGTGCAAGACCCTCATCAAGGACCTCGACATCTCGAAGCCCATCTACGTGGAGGCCATCAAGGGCCTGCCGCTCGAGAAGGACCTCATCGTCGACATGGAGCCGTTCTTCGCGAGCTACCGCGAGGTGCAGCCCTTCCTCATCGCCAACTCGACACCCGAGGCCGGCAAGGAGCGCGTGCAGTCGATCGCCAAGCGCGAGATCTTCGACGACACCACCAAGTGCATCCTCTGCGCGGCGTGCACCTCGTCGTGCCCCGTCTTCTGGACCGACGGGCAGTACTTCGGCCCCGCGGCCATCGTGAACGCGCACCGGTTCATCTTCGACGACCGTGACGACGCGGCATCCGTTCGCCTCGACATCCTGAACGACAAGGAAGGCGTGTGGCGCTGCCGCACGACCTTCAACTGCACCGACGCGTGCCCCCGCGGCATCGAGGTCACCAAGGCCATCGCCGAGGTCAAGCAGGCCATCATGCGGGGCAAGCCCTGACGATCGCCGCAGCGACCTCGTCGCGCTGAAGAAGGGCCGATGCGATTCGCATCGGCCCTTCTTCGTTCCCCGGTCGCGTTCCCCCTCGCTCCCGGGTGGCGATCACGGCGGCCCGGCGGGGTCAACCACCGCCCGGCCGCCGCGGATCAGTCGCCGGCCGCCTCCCGGCGTCGCCGCACCATCACCCAGACCACGGCGAGTCCGCCGAGGAACAGCAGGCCGGCCGCTCCCCAGATCCAGGGCCCGGTCGAGAACCCGGTGACCGCCGTGCCGCCGAGGAGCGTCACCGTGACGGTGTCGTCGGCGCACTCCGTGACCGGATCGGGATCGTCCGCCGTCTGCCAGCAGACCTCACCGGTGTTGTCGATCGTCGAGACCGTCGTGCCGGGCTTCACGTGCACCGCCAGGTCGATGACCGGCGCTGTGGTGAAGTTCGGCCCGAGCTGGCCGAGCAGGTCGCAGTGCAGCGTGCCGCCGTAGCCGCTCGAGTCCTGCCCGGTCACCTCGCAGTCCTCCCAGCGGGGGAACGCCGGTGCCGGTGCCGTGGTGATCTCGTCGACCCGAAGGTGCGTCGGGATCTCGTCGAACACCTCGGTCGGATCCGTCGCCCCCGTGCCGACCGACGTCACCTGCAGCGAGTAGCTGAAGTCGCCGTCGGCCTTCGTGCTGGCGACGCTCGCGGTCTTCTCGATGTCGAGTTCGGCCGGTCGGTCGACCGCACAGGTCGGGAGCGCCTGCGGGTAGACCGCGAGCACGGTCTGGCTCGGGTTCACCGAGAACTCGATGGATGCCGGGTTCTCCATGTCGCGCCAGGCGTAGCTGGGCAGGCTGTCATCGAGGATGAGGTCGAGGAACCGGGTGCCGGGAGTCGGCGGGTTCGTGAGGTCCTCCTCGGTGATCGGACGCCAGCCCGGGAACTGGTACGGCAGTCCGTCAGCGTCGACCGCGGCGCCCGGCCACAGGAGCCGGCCCTCACGGTCATCCCACGGGATCGTCTGCACCTTGGTCTGCGTGCCGTCGGCCGAGGTCCACGTCACCGTGATGTCGCCGGGGGTGACGTTCTCGGTCGTCCGCACGTCGTAGTACAGCCACGGGACATCCGCGACGCATCGCACGTACGCTCCGGCATCGACCTTCTTCACCGGCACCTCGGCATCGGCGCAGTCGTTGTCGGGGAAGATGTCGCCGACGTTGCCCTCGGGGACTTCGAGCGCCAGAGCCGCGATCCCCGGTGCCGGCGGCTCGTAACCGCTGGTCGCCACACACGCGTCCAGGTTCGGAATCACCTGGTTCTCGGGGAAGTCCGGCAGGACCGGAGCGGGATCGTCGGGCCCGACGGCCGGCGGCGCGTCGACCACGACGGGAAGCACCCGCACCGGGATCGTGATCGTCGCGACCTGACCCTCCACGAAGGTTCCCGTGTAGTTGGCCGTGAACTGGTTGCCCACGGTCGACTCCGTCCAGTTCTCGGGAGCCTCGAACGTGGCCGGCCCGGTGATCTCGAGCTGAGGATCGATGAGGTCCGTCACCTCGAGGTCCTGCACGTCCACTCCGTTGTTCGTGACCGTGAGCACCCAGTCGAAGGTGTTGTCCTCGGTGTCGTCCACCGCGGTCACCCCGTCGGGCAGCAGAGCCGTCTTCTCGATGCCCACGTCGACGATCGGGATGTCGACGCAGTCGCTGATCGGCGTGGTGATCGTGCCGGTGGTGAACTCACCGCCGTTGTAGAAGCCGTGGCCGCTCGTGTCCTCGACGCACTTCGCATCGTCGATGTTCGTGATCGTGTCGACCTTCACTGTTGCGGTGATGGTCCAGACCTCGACGGTCGGGCCCCCCTCGGTCCCCGCGGGGAGCAGTCGACCATCGGCGAGCACGGCGTCGGGAGCGACGCCGGTCCATCCGACGACCGGGTCGCCGGCGGGATCGAAGGCCTCGGCCGTGAACGTCGTGCCCGCCGGGAATGCCGGCGTGTCGCTCAGGTCGTAGTACTGGTCCTTGTCACTCGCGTTGGACACCGTGATCTCGTACGAGACATCGAACGTGCCGTCGCCGTTGTAGACGGGCTCACCCGCAACCTGCTTCTCGGCGAAGGAGGTGCCGGGCTCGTCGCAGTCGGTGCGCACGGTCGGCAGGTCGTCGACCGTGAGCGTCGCGACGTTGCGGAAGCCGCCGGGCTCGAACATCTCATCGCTCGAGCACTGCGTGGTGTCCTCGGTCCAGGCGCCCTCGGTGACCGTTGCGACGACGGTCACGTCGTAGGTGTGGGTCTCTCCCGCACCGAGCGCCTGACCTTCGGCGAGCGTGGCGTCGAGGTCGTCGGGCAGGCCCGCCCACTCGCCGTCCCGGCCGTCGGAGCTGGTCCACGATGCCTCGTCGACCGTGATGCCCTCACCGAACTGGTCGAGCGTGTCGACGAGGTCGTACTCGAGCGGCGAGACGCCGCTCGTGTTCTCGACCTCGATCGAGTACTCGACGAGCCACGTG
The DNA here is from genome assembly GCF_051016555.1 of Agromyces sp. Marseille-Q5079. Classification (NCBI taxonomy): domain Bacteria; kingdom Bacillati; phylum Actinomycetota; class Actinomycetes; order Micrococcales; family Microbacteriaceae; genus Agromyces; species Agromyces sp. Marseille-Q5079. The sequence goes on from NZ_JBPEJF010000001.1 coordinate 54,676, forward strand.
CCGTCGGGCTGCTGCTCGGCCGACGTCACCGTCTTCTCGAACGTGTACGTGGCCGGCAGGGCGGTGTTCGTGATCGTGCAGGTCACGTCGTCGCCGGGCTGGAGCGTCACGGCCGAGTCGTCGAGCGCGATGGGCGCTCCCTCGGCGTTCACGCAGGTCCAGTCGCTCGCCGTGAACTCGCCGGCCTCGTCGAAGCTCGCGGCCTCGGCCAGGTCGTACGCCACGTTCGAGTCGACCGCGCCGGTGGCTCCGCCGTCGCCCGACAGCACCGGAGTGCCGTTGTCGCTGGCGGTCAGCGTCCAGAGCGTCGGCGGGAAGTCGGTGGCGACGTCCTCGGGCTCCACGACCTTGACGAGCGTGAGCTCGGGCGCGATGTCCGTGTTCGTGATCTCGCACTCGACGCTCGCGCCGAACTCGTTCACCGTGAGCGTGGCGCTCGTGTCGGTCGCGCCGGCCACCAGGGTGAAGGCATCCTCACCGAGATCGGACTCGCAGGTCCAGGTCGCGGAGACCTCGTACTCGACGCCGTCCTCCCAGATCGTCGAGACCTCGTTGAGCGCGTAGCCCACGCCGACCTCGACCGTGCCGTTCGCCGTGCCGTCACCGCTGAAGGTGTCGGTGTCGTCGCCGACGTTCTCGCCGCTCAGCGTCCAGTCCTCGGCCACGGCGTCGCCGCCGTGCTGGTTGTCGACGACCTTGGTGAGGGTCACCGACTGCGTGCAGTCGACGTAGTTGACGACCTCGAACTCGTTGACCGCGCCTTCCAGCACCTCGTCACCGAGCCCAGTGGTCGAGTCAGCGTCGAGCGAGCATCGGGCGCCCTCGGGCGTCGCGACATCCGTCTCGTCGATGTTCACCGAGCCGCCGGCCGTGTACGGTCCGTAGACCGTGTCCCAGTCGGAGGACACGTCGTCGAGCACCAGCGTCGCGCCGAAGCCGGCGGGAAGCTGGTCGCTGTCCCAGGCGATGGGGGCGCCGCCGTTGATCACCCAGAACTTCGTGACCTCGACCGTCACCGGCACGTCGCCGCAGTCGTCGGCCTCGTAGTCGTCACCGGAGGTGACCACGGCGAGGTTCAGGAGGCCGTGGCCGTCGGTGCCGTCGCCGGCGCAGACCAGGCCCTCGGCCGGGGCATCCGCATCGACCGTGAACGTGACCGTCACCGTGAAGGTGTGCGTCGCGCCGCCCGCCAGGGGCTCGTCGGTGACCACCGTCGTGTCGTCGTCGCCGTTCCAGCCGGGGTTGACCGTGACGTCGGACGAGGTGACGGATGCGCCGGTGATGACCACGCCGTCGGCGAAGTCGGGCGTGTCGCTGAGGTCGTAGACCAGCTCCTGGTCATCGCTCGTGTTGTGCACGGTGATGGTGTAGCTCGCCGTCCACTCGCTCGCGTCGCCGGTGACCGGGCCGTCGAAGGTCTTCGTCACCTCGGGCTTCGCGGGAAGGCCGCAGCCCGTGTCGTACGTCGGCTGGCCGCCGGGCGTCGTCAGGGCGACCTCGTTGAGGAAGCCGACGTTCGGGTCCCCCTCGGAGGGCGAACACGTGTTGGTGGCCGGGTCCGCGAATGCCGCTTCATCAACCTCGGCCGTGACCGTCACGGTGTAGCTGTGCACCGCATCGATGCCGATGACTCGCGGCGTCCCGACGATGGTCGTCGTCGGCTCGGCCTCGGGGTCGGTCCAGGTGCCGTTCTCGGTCGGGTCGTCGGCGTTCTCCCACTCGGCCGAGAGGATGTCGACCTCGGGACCGAAGCGGAGCGTGTCGTCGAGGACGTAGCGCGAGACGAACTCGGCGTTGCCCGTGACGGTGACGTCGTAGACGAGGGTCCAGACGCCGTCGCCGCCCTGCGTCACCGTCGGGTCGCCCTTCTCGACCGTCGGCTCGCCGCCGCGGCTGATCTCGGTGCAGTCCTCGTCGGTGCGCACGATCTCGCCCGAGGTCAGGATGCCCTCGTTCAGGAAGCCGACGCCGTCGGGGTTGTTCTCGCTCTGGCACTCGAGCTCCTCAGGAGCGACGGCGCCGGACGGCGCATCGACGTTGAGGACGACGGTGTAGACATCGACCTCACCTGCCGCGATGGCCTGGTCCTCGACGACCGTGAACTCCGAGCCGTCGTACGGACTCACCGGCGCTCCGCCGTCGATCGCGTAGCTGAGGTAGTCGACGCCGGCGGGGAACGCCGGGTCATCCGTCAGCGTGTAGAAGGACGGCTTGGCGCCCGGGTCGGTGTTGGACACCGTGAGCGTGTAGGTCACGTTCCACGTGGCGTCGGGCTGCTGCGACGCGGTCGCGCCCGACTTCACGATCTTCGGTGCGCTCGGGGTTTCGCAGGCCGACTTGTCGGTGTCGACGCCCGCGACCGTGAGGGTCGCCGTGTTGAGGAAGGCACCCGATCCGGGACCGGTCGGGCAGGCCGTCTGGGCCGGCGTGAGCTCGGGCCCGGCGACGGCGATGCCCGTCACGGTGATGCGATACGTGTCACTCGGGTCGGGGTCGCCCGCCGCGAGGTAGGCGTTGTCGGCGAGCACGCCGCCGTTCGTCCACCCGGCGATCGGCGCGCCGTTCTTCGTCGCCGAGTAGGTGCCCCCGGTGATGCCGGTGCCGAAGTGCGTCGTGTCGGCGAGGTCGTAGACGCCGCCGACCGCGCCGGTGTTCGTCACCACGATGTCGTAGGCGATGCTCCAGGTGCCGTCGACCGCTTGCGAGACCGACCCCGGCACGACGGACTTCGTGTGGGTGATCGTCGGCGGGTTGATGACGACGCAGCCCGTGGCATCCGTCGACTGGTTGCCCGCGACGACGGTCGCCGTGTTGTTCAGGCCGTCGGCACTCGGGCAGATGAACTCGGCGTCGTCGGAATCGAGGCGCACCGTCACCGTGATGTCGTACACGTGCGCCGCCGCACCGCCGGCGAGGGCGATGTCATCGGCGAGCAGCGTGTTCGGAGTCTGGCCGGTCCACGTGGGAACCGTCGTGACGCCCGCCGGCTTCGCGACGACGACCGGGGTGCCGACGATCTCGGCCGCGGCCGGAAGATCGAGGGCGTCGCCGAGGTCGTAGACCACGCCGGTCGTGGCGGACGGGTTCGTGACCGTGATCCTGTACGGGAGGGTCCACGTGCCGTCACCGTTGTCGACGGCCGTGCCGCCCACCTTGGCGATGGTCGGCTTCACCGGAACCGTGCAGTCCTGAGCCGGGTAGTCGACGCCCGCCACGGTCATGACGGCCGTGTTGAGGAAGCCGACCGTGCCGGGGGTCCCGGCGTCGCAGGCGGTCGGGCTGGTGCCCCCGAAGTCGGTGCCCGGTGCGACGGTCGCGTTGACCGTCACGTGCCAGGTGTGCGATGTGCCCTTGACGAGCGTCGGCTCACCGGCGAACGCCTGGACGTCGGTGAACGGAACCGTCCACGAGGTGCTCGCGCCCGGCGGCGCCGGCAGCGTGTTCTGGTAGCTCGCGCTGTTCACGGTGACGTTGCTGCCGAACTTGAGCTGGTCGGTCAGGCTGTACGTGAGGTCCTGGAAGTTGCTCGGGTTGGTCACGACGATGTCGTATCCGACGTTCCACGAGCCGTCGGCGTTCGGGGTCGGGACCGCCGCCGTCTTCGTGATGGTCGGGACCACCGGCTTCAGCGTGTTCGTGACGACGCAGGATGCCTCGTCTCCCGGCGAGAGCGCCGCGAGCACGGGTCCGGCGATCGCCGGTCCGCCGTTCACGAAGCACTGCCACGTGCCGGCCTGGAACTCGCCGGCGTTCGGGAGCGACGTGGTCTCGGCGAGGTTGAAGGCGACGCCCGCGGGCACGCTCACGAACTGGCCGGACGTGCCGCCGGCACCGGTCGCGACGACGGTGGCGTTGTCAGCTCGGCTCGCGCTCAGCGTCCACGACGTCTTGTCGGCCACGCCCGTGGGCGAGACGACCTTGTCGAGGGAGATCTTCGGCAGTTCGGCGATGTTCGTGAACACGCAGATCGCCGACTCCGTCGGGTCGAGCGTGATGTCGGTGACATCCACGTAGGTGCCCTCGGGCCCGACGTTGCACTGGAGCGACTCGAGGTCGTATCCGGCCGGACCGTTCGCCTCGGAGAGTTCGTACGTCACGCCGGGGCGGACGAGGATCGTCGTGCCACTCGTCACCGTCGACGAGACGATGCCCGCGGGCGGGTCGACCGGAGCGGCGGTGAGGTCCCAGTCGGCGGGCAGGGCGTCGCCGCCGTTCGCGGGGTTCACGACCTTGCGGAGTTCGACCTGGGCGGTCTGGTTCACCGCGGTGCACTGCACCCAGTTGCCGAAGCCGACGTTCACGCCGCCATTGAGGCCGCCGGCGTTGCCGCCGGTCGGGTTGCCGTCCGCGTCGAGCGGCACGCACGCCCAGCTGCCCGTCGAGCCGGGCACCGCGAGCACGGGATCACGGTTGTCGACCTGCAGGTAGCGCGGGTCGCCGTCGGACTCGGCGAGGGCGTAGACCACGCCGGGCGTCACGGTGCCGGTGACACCGTCGCCGGAGTCGTTGCCGGCCGGGAAGTTCGTCGGGCCGTTGATCGCGTCGAGGGTCCAGAGGTCGGTCGCCACACCTCCGCCGACGACCTCCTTGCGCAGCGTCAGCTTGGTCGGGCAGGTGATGGTGTTCGTGATCTGGACGTTGTTCAGTCCGCCCAGGAGGGTGAGCGAGTACGCTCCGCCCCCGAGGTCGAAGTCGGCCCCGGCGTCGTTCACCTCGGTGACTCGCTGGCTGACGAGCTCGCACGTCGTGGGAAGTTGCGTGAGCTGCTCGGTGATCGGAATGGACTGCCCGGCGGTGAAGCCGCCCACCTCGGTGCCGAACCCGGTGGTCGCGCCGTTCACGTTGGCGTTGCCGACGAGCGAGGGGTCCTGCGAGCCGTTCGGGACGGCGGGCTGCCCGTTGACGGCCCAGAGCTTGTCGACCACGACACTCGCGGCGGGGTTCGGAGCCTGGTTGAAGAAGATGCAGCTCACGGCCGTCGTCGGACTGACGGGTACGTTGATGCCCGGCTGGCCCGGAACGGAGTTGTTGTTCGTGACCCCGGCGATCGGGGTGTCGGTGTTGAGATCGCGACAGGTCGCGTTCAACGCGCCCTGCGGAATGACCGTGTGCCCGCTCTGCTGCGTCTCGCGGATGACCACGGTGCCGGCGTTCGTGCCGCCGGCGAAGTCGAGCGGGTAGCTGATGACGCCCGTGACCGGAGCCGTCAGGCCATCGGCCGGGTTCGGGGTGTTCACGGTGACGCCGGTCGACGGCTCGGTCGCCGAGATCGCCCAGCCGCCTGCGGCCTGGGCGTCGTCGATCGTGCCTCCCGGCGGGACGACCGCCTTGGTCACCGACACTGCTCCCTGGCAGTTGCCGAGGGCGATCTGCTTGAGGGCGGCCCCGGCAGCGGCGTAGTCGGCGGTCTGGTAGTAGTCGGCCGCGGTCGCGTTGCTGCCGTTGAAGGGGATGCCGCCCGAGATCGCGCGCAGGTTGAGGGCCGTGTCCGCGTTCGTGACACCGGACCCGACACCGAGCGCGATCACGCGGGTCGCCTCGGACTTGATCGAGTTCGCCGAGAAGACGGCGTTCTCGACCTCACGGGTGCGGGTGAAGTTGCCCGGGGTGGTCTCGGTGCCGTACACCGTCGGGTTGCCATCGGTGAGGATGATGGCGACGTCGTACTGCGTCGGGGAGTTCGCGACCTGCCAGAGGCCGCGGTCCCAGTTCGTGGTGCCGCTCGTGGGAGCCGTCAGGCCGTTGATGTAGCCGTTCACGATGTCGGCGGCGGGCTGGTTCGACACCGAAGCGATGCTCCGGTTCTGGTTGTTGGCGCCCGGGGCGGGCGCCGACTGGGCGAAGGTGAAGAGGCCGACGCGCGAGGGGGTGCCCACGAGCGAGTTGACGAGCGTGACACCGGCCGCACGGGCCTGCACGATCGCGGGGTTCACCGACCCGGAGAGGTCCATGATGAGTGCGACGTCGAGGCCGCACTGCTGGGGCAGCAGCGGGTTGACCCGCGAGCTCTGCCAGACGCCGCCGGAGGCGTCGCGGTTCGTGTTGCCCGTGCCGACCATGAACTCGGCCGGCGGGGTCGTGCCGTACGTGTTGCCGGCGCGGATCTGCCAGCCCGCGGGCGTCGGCCCGGGAGGATCGATCAGCGCGCCGACGCGGAAGCTGTAGCTCGTCTGCTGGTTGTCGCCGCCGAAGGCGTCGCCGGTGCGGAGCGACGGGTTCGTGAAATGCGTTCCCGGGGCGGAGATCTGACGGACCCACATCTCGCGGTCGCGGTTCACGCCTCCGTCGCCGGTGTTCGGGATGACGAAGTTGCAGTCGCCGTCGGCGTCGGCGGTACAGGTGAACAGCTGAGTACCACCGGTGCGCGTCGTGTAGAGGCCGAGCTGCACGCCCTGGAGGGCGGAGATGGAGTTGGGGTCGGAGAGCGAGCGCACGTCACCCGTGCGAACGGTGATGACCGCTTCTCCGGCGCCGGGTTCGGGCACGACGAGGGCGTTGACCTCGCCCTCGTCGGCGGCCTTCTTCGCCGCCTTCTTCTGCGGCTCGGCCGTGGGCTCCTCGGTCGCGGGCTCCTCCTCGGTGACCGGCTCCTCTGCCGGCTCCTCCGACGGCGGCGTCGACTCCTCAGTGGGCGTCTCGCTCGGCGTGTCGGTGGGTTCCTCGCTCGGCGTCTCAGCCGGCTCCTCACTCGGCTCGGCCGTCTCCGTCACCTCAGTGGTCGCCTCGGACTCGGTCGTCGCGGCATCCGTCGACTCGCTCGTCGTAGGATCGGCCGGCGCATCCGTCGGGTCGGCGAAGGCCATGGTGGGCAGCCCGACCACCAGGAGACCGCCGACGGCGATCGAGGCGATCACGCCGCGAAGCGTTCGTGACCGTTCGGCCTCGCGCCGGCGGCGCTCCCTCCGAGGGTGCTGTGCGGAGTCGTCGTGTCGGGTGCCGAACCAGTTGCTCATCGTCGTTCAACCTTCGCGTCGCGTCAGACTGCGGAATGTGAGGATTACGCAGGTGAGCCGAGTCAACCACTCGCGAGGGAGGGTCCGACAGGGCACGGACGTGCCCAGTACGGGGGACATTCGAAACGAGTTCCCCGGGAATTCAAGGGTTTTCGTGCTGCGTCCCCACTTTGGGGGGTCTGCTGCGTCACGGGCAGGTTCGCGGATGCCTCGGGCGCGACCCCGGCAGGAGAATCGGCGGGCTCCGACGTCCGCAGCCGCCTGCACGACGGCGCCGCCGCCCTCAGTACTCTTGGAGCGTGAGCGAGCGAGCGTCGTCGGCATCCGGAGCCCCCGGCAACCGACGGCGGCCGACGCGGCCCGACCTCGCCGCGGAGGAGGCCGTGGTCGCGGCATCCGTCGACGAGCCGGCCGCGCGCACTGCGCGTGAACGCCTCGACGAGTTGAGCGAGCCCCTGCGCGAACGGTTCGAGCAGCCCATCAACCGGGTCGCCTCGATCACGACCCGCACCATGGCGTTCCTCCCGGTGCGCGTCTGGCGGTACTTCCTGGTGCAGAACGGCTTCATCCTCTCCTCGGGCATGAGCTACCAGGCCCTCTTCGGCATCTTCGCGGCCGTCTACGTGGTCTTCGCCTTCTTCGGCATCTGGTTCACCAGCAACGAGGCCGCGATGGACGCCTTCGCGCGGCTGCTGAACACGTACGCGCCCGGCCTCATCGGAGACGAGGGCGCCATCATCACGACCGACGAGCTCGTGGCGATCACCTCGGCGAGCACCGGGGCCCTCGGCTGGACCGGTGCCATCGCGCTCATCGGCCTGATCTGGACCGCGATCGGATGGGTCACCTACACGCGCATCGGCGTGCGAAGCATCTTCGGGCTCCCGAAGGACTCGCGCTCGTACGTGCTCCTGAAGGCGCGAGACTTCGTCGCGGGCCTCTTGTTCGGCGCCGTGCTCATCGCCGCGTCGGTGTTCTCGGTGATCACCACCGGGTTCCTGGAGTGGCTGCTCGACCTCATGGGCATCGACCACGACGCCGGGACCTCGACGCTCGTGGTGCAGTTCGGCGCCGTCATCGTGGTGTTCGTCATCGACACGGTCGCCCTGGCCGTGCTGTTCCGATACCTCTCGGGCGCGGAGATGCCGTGGCGCCGCATGGTCATCGGCTCCGTGCTCGGCTCGGCCGCGCTCTCGGTGGTACAGCTGCTCGGCGGCGTGCTCCTCACGTTCGCGAGCAGCAATCCCCTGCTCGCGACGTTCGCGGTGTTCATCGGCCTCCTGTTCTGGTTCCGCATCACGAGCATCGTCATCCTCGTCGCGGCAAGCTGGATCGCAGTCGAGGCCGCCGACTCGAACGAGACGCTCCTCTCCCTCAGCCCCGCGCAGGTCGAGGCCGAGCGTCGTCGGCGCGAGGCCGATGCCGAGCTGACCGTCGCGCGCGTGCGGCTCCGAGAGGCGCAGGCGGATGCCGCGGAGGCGAACTGGTTCGCCGGGTTCGCCGCCCGGCGGCGCGTGTCCCGGGCCCAGCTCGAGCTCGACGAGGCCGAGGCGGCCGTCGCGCGCATCGCGACGGGTCGTGCGCGGACGACCGACGTCGGAGGGCTCGAATAGGATCGAGGGCATGCCTTCGACCTCTCGTCTCCGTGTCGCCAGCGTCAATGTGAACGGAGTGCGAGCCGCGTACCGTCGCGGCATGGGCGAGTGGCTCGCGGGCCGCGACGTCGACCTGCTCGCCCTCCAGGAGGTGCGTGCGTCGACCGAAGACCTGCAGGAGCTGCTCGGCGACGAGTGGGACATCCTGCACGACCCCGCCACCGCGAAGGGTCGCGCCGGCGTCGCCATCGCCAGCCGCCGTCGGGCGAGCATCCACCGGGTCGAACTCGGCGGGCCCGACTTCGACACCGCGGGTCGCTGGCTCGAGGCCGACTACGAGGTCGGCGGCCGCATCGTCACGCTCGTGAGCGCCTACGTGCACTCGGGCGAGGCCGACACCCCGAAGCAGGTCGAGAAGTTCAAGTTCCTCGACGCGATGCAGGCGCGGCTCCCCGAACTCGAGGCGCACTCCGAGCTCGCGCTCGTCGTCGGCGACCTCAACGTCGGGCACCGCACACTCGACATCCGCAACTGGAAGGGCAATGTCAAGCGCGCCGGGTTCCTCCCCGAGGAGCGCGCGTACTTCGACCGCTTCGTCGGCGCCGAGGGGTCCGACGATCACGGTCTCGGCTGGGTCGACGTCGGTCGTCGGTTCGCCGGTGAGGTCGACGGCCCCTACACCTGGTGGTCGTTCCGCGGCAAGGCGTTCGACAACGACACCGGCTGGCGCATCGACTACCAGTTGGCCACCCCGGCGCTCGCGGCACTCGTGACCGACTACTCGGTCGATCGCGCGGCGACCTATGACACGCGCTTCTCCGACCACTCCCCCGTGGTCGTCGACTACGCCATCTGAGCGGATGCCGCGCGCGAGCGCCGCTCGACTCCTCGATCTCACGACGAAAGAACCACGACCATGAACTCCGCCCGCCCCGTCATCTTCTCCGGCATGCAGCCCTCGGCCGACTCGCTGCACCTCGGCAACTACCTCGGCGCGCTCGTGAACTGGGTCGCCCTCCAGGACGAGAACGACCCGATCTACTGCGTGGTCGACCTGCACGCGATCACGGTCGCGCAGGACCCGAAGTCGCTGCGCGAGAATGTGCGCCGCACGGCCGCCCAGTACCTCGCCGCGGGCGTCGACCTCGAGCGCTCGACGCTGTTCGTGCAGTCGCACGTGCCCGCGCACGCCGAGCTCGCCTGGGTCCTCAGCACCATCACCGGCTTCGGCGAGGCGGGCCGCATGACGCAGTTCAAGGACAAGTCGGCGAAGCAGGGCACCGACGCGACCACCGTGGGCCTCTTCACCTATCCCGTGCTCATGGCGGCCGACATCCTGCTGTACGGCACCGACGCGGTGCCGGTCGGCGACGACCAGCGCCAGCACCTCGAACTCACGCGCGACCTCGCGGCGCGGTTCAACTCGCGGTACGGGCAGACGTTCACCGTGCCCGAGGCCCTGATCCCCAAGGCGTCGGCGCGCATCTACGACCTGCAGGACCCCGCGTCGAAGATGTCGAAGTCCGCGGCGAGCGAGTCCGGTCTCGTGAAGCTCCTCGACGACCCCAAGGTCACGCTGAAGAGGTTCAAGAGCGCCATGACCGACACCGGGCGCGACGTGCGCTACGACCGCGATGAGAAGCCGGGCATCTCGAACCTGCTCGACATCTACTCCGCCGTCACTGGCCGGCCGGTGACCGAGATCGAGGTCGAGTACGAGGGTCGTGGCTACGGCGACTTCAAGAAGGACCTCGGCGAGCTCGTGGTCGATCGCCTCACGCCGATCCGCACGCGCACGCTCGAGCTGATGGACGACCCCGCCGAGCTCGACCGGCTCCTCGCGATCGGGGCCGACAAGGCCGCGGCGCGAGCCGAGGTCACGCTCCGCAAGGTCTACGACCGCGTCGGATTCGTCCGCCGCGGCTAACCCGCGAGCAGGAGTCGATCACATGCAACCGGTCGTCATCCGGACCGCCCGCCTGCGACTCGACCTGCCGCTGCCGGGCGACGCCGACGCGGTCACGGCCTACTGCCAAGATCCGATCTTCGAGCGCTGGCTCACCACGCCGTGGCCGTACACTCGGGAGCACGCCGACGCATTCCTCGGAACGTATGTCCCGGCCGGCTGGGCGACGGCATCCGAGCTCACATGGGCCATCCGCGCCGTCGAGGGCGGCCCGCTCCTCGGCGTCGTGAGCGTGCGCGAGACGCAGCGCGAGATCGGGTTCTGGATGGGCGCCGAGCATCGCGGCGCGGGCCGCATGAGCGAGGCCGCGGCCGCGGTGTCCGAGTGGGTGCTGGGTGGCGGCATCCCCGAGTCCGCGACCGTGTTCTGGCGTGCCGTCGAGGGCAACATCGGCTCGGCGAAGGTCGCACGGGCCGCGGGATTCCGGCGCATCGAGCCCGAGCACGCGACCGTGCCGACCCGTGACGGCGAGGGTACGCTGCCCGCGTGGTACGCGGTCCGCGAGCGCGAGGCCGACCCGCGAGCCGAGGCCAGCTGGGACGGCATCCTCGGGGCGCGGTCGTGACCGGAGCCCACGCCCGTTCCGTCGTGCTCTTCGACCTCGACGACACGCTCATGGCGCACCGCGAAGCGGTCGCGCGCGGCATCCGACTGCACATGCGCGAGCGTGCATACGACGGCGACGTCGAGTCCGCCCAGCGGCTCTGGCACGACCTCGAGGAGGAGCACTACCACGCGTACCTCGACGGGCGGCTGAGCTTCGAGGGGCAGCGTCGGGCGCGCGCCCGCGACTTCGCCCGCGCGCACGGCGAGGATCTCGACGACCCCACGGCCGGCGCCTGGTTCGACCGGTACTTCGAGCGATACCGCGACGGCTGGACCCTGCACGACGACGCCCTGCCCGCGCTCGACGCGCTCGAGGCGTCGATGCCCGGGGTGCGCCTCGGCATCATCACGAACGGCGAGCCCGACTTCCAGCGCGCGAAGCTCGAGCGGCTCGGTATCCTCGGCCGCTTCGAGCACGTGGTCGCCTCGGGAGCGGTCGGCGTGACCAAGCCCGATCGGCGCATCTTCGACGCCGCCGTGCAGCACTTCGCGTCGCGCTCCGCCGTCACCCGGGTCGCGTACATCGGCGATCGCCTGCGCACCGACGCGCTCGGCGCCGCCGCCGCCGGCCTCGACGGGGTCTGGCTCGACCGCTGGTCGACGCCCCTCGAGCCCGTGGAGTCTGCGGCGATCCTCGAGGCGCGCGTCACGGTCATCACGGGCCTCGACGAGCTCCTGCCGCGGCTCGCCGCCCGGTGGGCCGACGCGGTCTGAGCAGACGAGGCACCCGCGGCGCATGAGCGCACGCCCCGCCCTCGCACGGCCGCGAACGCCGCCCGGACATGAGAATGGGTCGGTCGCACCCCCATGCGACCGACCCGCCGTCTCACTCTAACCGGAGGGAGGCCTTAATCCACGTCGGCGTCGACCCAATCGAGCGTCTTCGTGACGGCCTTCTTCCAGCTGCGATCGAGACGCGCGCGCTCGGCGTCGTCCATCGACGGCGTCCAACGGCGGTCCTCCTGCCAGTTCTTGGCCAGGTCGTCCAGTCCCGACCAGAACCCGACCGCGAGTCCGGCCGCGTACGCGGCGCCGAGCGCCGTCGTCTCAGCCACGACCGGCCGCACGACCGGCACGCCGAGGATGTCGGCCTGGAACTGCAGCAGCGTGTCGTTCGCGGTCGCGCCGCCGTCGACACGCAACTCGGTGAGGTCGATGCCGGCATCGGCGTTCACCGCCTCGACCACGTCGCGGGTCTGGAAGGCGATCGCCTCGAGTGCCGCGCGCGCGATGTGCCCCTTGTTCACGTAGCGCGTGAGGCCCACGAGCGCGCCGCGCGCGTCCGGCCGCCAGTACGGGGCGAACAGCCCCGAGAACGCCGGCACGAAGTACGCGCCGCCGTTGTCCTCCACGGTCTTCGCGAGCTCCTCGACCTCGGCGGCCGAGGAGATGAGCCCGAGGTTGTCGCGCAGCCACTGGATCAGCGACCCGGTGACCGCGATCGACCCCTCGAGCGCGTAGTGCACCGGCTGGTCGCCGAGCTTGTAGCCGACGGTGGTGAGCAGCCCGTTCTTCGAGTGGACGATCTCCTCGCCCGTGTTGAAGATCAGGAAGTTGCCGGTGCCGTAGGTGTTCTTCGCCTCGCCGGCTTCGAACGCGGCCTGGCCGAACGTGGCGGCCTGCTGGTCGCCGAGGATTCCGGCGATCGGCGTCTCGCGCAGCAGCGAGTGCTCATTGGCGATGCCGTAGACCTCGGAGGAGGACCGGATCTCGGGCAGCATCGAGCGCGGCACGTCGAACGCGGCGAGGATCTCGTCGTCCCACTGCAGCGTCTCGAGGTCCATGAACATGGTGCGGCTCGCGTTCGTGACGTCGGTCGCGTGCACGCCGCCGTCGACACCGCCGGTGAGGTTCCAGAGCACCCACGTGTCGGTCGTGCCGAACAGCAGGTCGCCCGCCTCGGCCTTCTCACGTGCCCCGGGCACGTTCTCGAGGATCCAGACGATCTTGGTGCCCGAGAAGTAGGTCGCGAGCGGGAGGCCGACCTTCGCCTTGAACCGCTCGACGCCGCCGTCGGCGGCGAGGCGGTCGACGATCGACTGCGTGCGGGTGTCCTGCCAGACGATCGCGTTGTAGACCGGCTCGCCGGTCGTGCGGTCCCAGACCACGGCGGTCTCGCGCTGGTTCGTGATGCCCACGGCGGCGATGTCGTGCCGGGTCAGCTTGGCCTTGCCGAGGGCCTGGCCGATCACCTCGCCCGTGTTGCGCCAGATCTCGGTCGCGTCGTGCTCGACCCAGCCCGCCTTGGGCAAGATCTGCTCGTGCTCGAGCTGCCCGGTCGAGACGATCGAGCCCGCCTTGTCGAAGATGATCGCGCGCGACGAGGTCGTGCCCTGGTCGATCGCGAGGATGTAGTCGCTCATCTGAGAACTCCGTTGCTGTCAGTGAATGGGGTTTGGGGCGGATGCCGCGGGTCAGCCGATGATCGGCAGGAGCGGGATGGCGGCGAAGCCGGCGAGCACGCCGCCGATGATCGGGCCGAGGACGGGCACCCAGGAGTAGGACCAGTCGCTGCCGCCCTTGTCCTTGATCGGCAGCAGGGCGTGGGCGATGCGCGGTGCGAGGTCGCGCGCCGGGTTGATCGCGTAGCCGGTCGGGCCGCCGAGCGAGGCGCCGATCGCGATCACGAGGAACGCGACGGGGATGGCGCCGAGTTCGGCCGGCGTGCCTCCGTTCGTGAAGGCGATGATGACGAAGACGAGCACGAACGTGCCGATGACCTCGGTGAGCAGGTTCCAGCCGTAGGAGCGGATGGCGGGGCCGGTCGAGAACACGCCGAGCTTCGTCGCGGCATCCGGCTCGGCGTCGAAGTGCTGCTTGTACGCGAGCCAGCAGAACACGGCGCCGATGAACGCGCCGATCATCTGGGCGGCGATGTACACGAGCACCGAGACGAGGTTCACCGGGACGCCCATGCCGAACTCCGTTGCGCCGTTGGCGACGAGCCCGAGGGTGACCGCCGGGTTCAGCTGCGCGCCCGAGGCGTAGGAGACGATGACGCCGGCGAACACCGCGAGGCCCCAGCCGATGTTGATCATGAGGGTTCCGCCGCCGAAGCCCTTCGTCTTGGCGAGGATGACGTTGGCGACCACGCCGCAGCCGAGGAGCACGAGCAGCGCCGTGCCGACGAGCTCCGAGAGGAACACGATTCCGAGATTGTCCACGTTGACCTTCCTTGTGTGGTGCGGGCCGAGCGACCCCGATGAAACGTATCCGCCGAAATGCCCGATGCCGGGCGTTTCGGCGTGCACATCCGTGCAGATTCACGCGTCAGGGACTCGAGTGCGCGGAGCGCGCGCCGCGACGCCGAGGGCGTCGGTCACGGCGCTCGCTCCGCCACCCGACTGGCGCTATGCGGTGAGTGCCGGCTGCTCGAGCACGACGCCGTGGCGCTCGGCGAGCAGGGACCGGGCGGCCTCGACCTCGGCGGCGCGATGCGCGGCGTCCCACCCGAGTTCGTCGCCCGCGAGGTCGGCCAGCTCGACGAGGAGCGGCGCCGTGAGCGTGCCCGTGAAGGCGATGCTCGTCCGCCGCAGCACGAGGTCGGCGAGGTGCACGACGCGCTCGTTGCGCACGAGCCAGGTGATCTCGCCGCGCGTGTAGCCGGAGTGGTGCTCGAGCGGGAGCTCGGTCTCGCCGTCGACCTCGGCGAGGTAGGCCTCCGCGCGGGTTCCGTAACGCTCGAGCAGGGCCTCGGCACGGGCGCGCCCGACCTCGTCGTCGTGCGACACGAGCCAGACCTGTCGTGCGTCGTCGGTGGTCGGGTAGCCCGCTCCGCCGCCGATCGCGAGGCCCTCGGTGGAGCGGATCCGCTCGCGTCCGAGGAGCCCGAGGGCCTCGTCGGCGAGGTGCTCGGCGAGGGCGCGGAAGGTGGTCCACTTGCCCCCGACGAGGCTCAGCAGGGTCGTGCCCGGGCGCTCTGCGACATCCGCCCGCTCGATGCGGTAGTCGCGGCTGACGAAGCCGGGCTGCGTGTCGTCGTGGCGCGGCAGCGGCCGCACGCCCGAGAACCGGTAGACGATCTGCGAGCGGTCGACGGCGATGGCTGGGAAAACGTGCGCGACGAGTTCGAAGAAGTAGTCGACCTCGGCCTCGGTGCAGATCGCGGGCTCGCGCATGTCGTGCTCGAGGTCGGTCGTACCGACCATGACGCGACCCTTCAGCGGGTAGATCAGGACGATGCGGCCGTCCTCGTGCTCGAAGAAGATCTCGCGTCCGCCGGTGGCCGCGAGCAGCTCGGGATGGTCGAGCACGATGTGCGAGCCCTTGGTGCCGCCCATGTACCGGGTGTCGCGGCCGAGGGCCGTGTTGGTCAGGTCGGTCCAGGGGCCGCTGGCGTTCACGACGACGTCGGCCGCGATCGAGAACTCCTCGCCGGTCAGGCCGTCGCGCACGCGCACGCCGTCGGCGCCCAGGCCCACCGCGCCGAGGTGGTTCGCCGCGCGGGCGTGCGGGCCCGCGGCGAGCCCGTCGAAGAGCACGTCGAGCGCGAGGCGCTCGGGGTCGTGCATGCTCGCGTCGTAGTAGGTCGCCGTGTACTTCACGTCGGGGTTCAGGGCGGGCAGTTCGGCGAGCGAGCGCTTGCGTCCGTGGAAGCGGTGCCGCGGCACCGAGCCGCCGTCGCGGGAGAACGCGTCGTAGATCGTGAGCCCCGTCTTGATGAGGGCCGCGCCGCGTTCGGTGGGCGTGCCGGCGCGGTGGGTGAGGAACCGCAGCGGAGCCGAGAGGATGCCGGAGAAGGTCGAGTAGATCGGCACGGTGGTCTCGAGGGGCTTGACGTAGTGCGGCGCGATGCGGATGAGCGCGTTGCGCTCGGTCACCGATTCCTTGACGAGGCGGAACTCGCCGTTCTCGAGGTACCGGATGCCGCCGTGGATCATGTGCGAGGACGCCGACGAGGCGCCCGACACGAAGTCGTCGCGCTCGACGAGCACGACGTCGACGCCCTGGAGCGCGAGGTCGCGGAACGTCGCGATGCCGTTGATGCCGCCGCCGACGATGACGACCTCCGCGGTCGGGCGGGCGCGCAGGGCGGCGACCTCGGCTCGGGTTCCGGGCGAGCCGATGCGGCCGTGGTCGGGGGTGTGCTGCGGGGTCGTCGGGTGCGATGACATCGCTGTCCTCTCGGAGTGTGCGTGGACGATCCCGCGGCTTGCGCCGGATGCGCCCGATGTGGATGAATACATCGTCGACTCGACCGCACGCTGTTGCAAGCCGCGTGCACAAACGTGCAAGGGTGGGAACATGAACGAACGGCACGCTCCGAACGCAGCCGAGGCGGCAGACACCGTCTCGGGCAAGACCCGGGAGGCGCTGCGCGCCGCCCACCTCTACTACATGCAGGACCTCACGATGGATGCCATCGCCGCCGAGCTGCACACCTCGCGATCCTCGGTCTCGCGCCTGTTGAGCCACGCCAGGGCCAGCGGACTCGTGGAGATCTCGATCCACTCCCCGCTCGACCTGCCGAGCCGCATCGAGCAGGAGATCCTCGCCCGGTTCGAGATCGTCGCGCATGTCGTCCCGGTGCCGGATCACGCGACCGACGTCGATCGGCTCGACCGCGTCGCGCTCTCGGCTGCACGGATTCTCGGTCGCTTCGTCGACTCGAACCAGACGATCGGCGTCGCCTGGGGCTCCACCATGAGCGCCATGAGCCGGCACCTCGTGCCCAAGTCGACGCACAACACGGAGATCGTGCAGCTGAACGGCGCGGGCAACGGGCGCACCACGGGCATCGTCTACGCGAGCGAGCTCCTGCGCCGATTCGGCGATGCGTTCGGCGCGCGCGTGCAGCAGTTCCCGGTGCCGGCCTTCTTCGACGACCCCGCGACCCGCCGCGCGTTCTGGAAGGAGCGCAGCACCCAGCGGCTGCTCGACCTGCAGGCGGGCATGGACGTGGCGCTCTTCGGCATCGGGTCGCCGTTCGCCGAGGTGCCGAGCCACGTCTACCAGGGCGGCTACCTCGATCGCGGCGACTACGAGGCGCTCAGCAGGGACGGCGCCGTGGGCGATGTCGCCACGGTCTTCTACCGCGCCGACGGCAGCACCGACGGCATCGCCCTGAACGAACGGGCCACCGGCCCCGACTTCGCGGTGCTCCGCCGCGCCCCTCGCCGGGTCTGCGTCGTCTCCGGCCGGGCGAAGCTGGCCAGCCTCGCGGGCGCCCTCGCCGCCGACCTCATCACCGACCTCATCGTCGACGAGGGCACCGCCCGGGCGCTCCTCGAACTGTGAGCGGCCGTCCCCGCATCACGGGAGATGACGGGGGAATACGGCGGCCACCGACGCGTTGAGTAGAATCGACACGACAAACGTGCTCCGGGGTCGGTGTAATTCCGAGCCGGCGGTGACAGTCCGCGAACTGCGGGCGTGAGGTCTCGACCTCGTGCCCCTGGTTGATCCGGTGGAATTCCGGAACCGACGGTGAAAGTCCGGATGGGAGGCGGCACGTGTCGGCCGTGCTGTGCACGGTCGACGAATTCGGCGCACGCCGACCATTCCCGGAGCCTGACGACAGGACGACGGATGACCACGGTCGGCGACACCGATCGCACAGCGGCCGAGACCGCGGCGATGCGCCGCGCGCTCGCGCTCGCGGCGAACGGCCCCGCCCGCGGGGTGAACCCCCGCGTCGGCTGCGTCATCCTCTCCCCCGCCGGCGACGTGCTCGCCGAGGGATGGCACCGCGGGGCGGGCACCGCGCACGCCGAGGTCGATGCCCTGAGCCGCCTCGCACCGGGCGCCGCATCCGGGGCCACCGCGATCGTGACCCTCGAGCCCTGCAACCACACCGGGCTCACCGGCCCGTGCGCCGAGGCGCTGCTCGACGCCGGCGTGGCCCGCGTCGTCTACGCCGTCGCGGACCCGGGCGAGCACTCCTCCGGCGGCGCCGATCGGCTCCGCGCGGGCGGCGTCGACGTGGTCGGCGGGCTCCTCGCGGGCGACGCCGAGGCGTTCCTCGGCGACTGGCTCTTCGCCGCGCGGCACCACCGCCCGTACGTCACCGTGAAGTGGGCGTCGAGCCTCGACGGCCGGGCCGCGGCGGCCGACGGCACGAGCCAGTGGATCACCGGGCCCGACGCGCGAGCCGACGTGCACCGGCGCCGTTCGGCCGGCGACGCGATCGCGGTCGGCACCGGCACCGTGCTCGCCGACGACCCCTCCCTCACCGCCCGCGGCCCCGAGGGCGACCTGCTCGACGCGCAGCCCGTGCCGGTCGTCTTCGGCCGCCGGCCCGTGCCCGCCGACGCGGCGCTCGCGCGGCATCCGCACGAGCTCGTCGCGCTCGAAGGCCGCGACCTCGCCGCCGACCTCCGCGAACTCGCGAGGCGCGGCATCCGCTCGCTCTTCGTCGAGGGCGGTCCGACGCTCGCGAGCGCGTTCATCGCGGCGGGCTTCGCCGACGAGGTGCTCGTCTACCTCGCGCCCGCCCTGCTCGGCGGCGACCGCCTCGCCCTCGGCGACCTCGGCGTCGCCACCATCGGCGACGCCCGCCGCTACGAATTCGCCGCCGTCGAGCGGCTCGGCGACGACGTACTGCTCGTCGCCCACCCGGTCTCGGGGCGTGCTCCGCACTCCTCGACCACGGCTCCTGAGAGGAACTGACATGTTCACCGGAATCATCGAAGAACTCGGCACGATCGAGCGCGTCGACCGCACGGCCGATGCCGCCCGCATCACGGTGCGCGGCCCGCACGCCGTCACGGGGGCGAAGCACGGCGACTCGATCTCGGTCTCGGGCGTGTGCCTCACGGTCGTCGACTTCGACGGCGAGCGGTTCACCGCCGACGTCATGGCGCAGACGCTCGCGATGTCGACGCTCGACGGCGTGCAGGAGGGTCGCCGCGTCAACCTCGAACGCGCCGCGCTCGTGGGCGATCGCCTCGGCGGGCACATCGTGCAGGGGCACATCGA
This sequence comes from Agromyces sp. Marseille-Q5079, assembly GCF_051016555.1. Classification (NCBI taxonomy): domain Bacteria; kingdom Bacillati; phylum Actinomycetota; class Actinomycetes; order Micrococcales; family Microbacteriaceae; genus Agromyces; species Agromyces sp. Marseille-Q5079. The sequence continues at coordinate 73,713 of NZ_JBPEJF010000001.1, forward strand.
CGGCACGGCGACCGTGCTCGAGGTGCGCCCCGGCGAGGCCTGGCGCGTCATCCGCTTCTCCCTCGACGCCGCGCACGCGCCGCTCGTCGTCGACAAGGGCTCGATCGCCGTCGACGGCGTCTCGCTCACCGTGAGCGACCTCGGCGACGAGCCCGAGGGTTCGTGGTTCGAGGTCTCGCTCATCCCCGAGACGCTCACCGCGACGACCCTCGGCACGCTCGAGGTCGGCGACCGCGTGAACATCGAGACGGACATCCTCGCCCGGCACGTCGAGCGGATGCTGCGCCTCGACGCCCACCGGTCGCTGCCGTCGTCGCTCGCGGGATCCTCGCTCTCCTCGCCGGTGTCGGCGCCGATCGGAGGCGCCCGATGAGCCTCGCGACGATCCCCGAGGTGCTGGAGGCCCTCCGCGCGGGCAAGCCCGTGATCGTGGCCGACGACGAGGGGCGCGAGAACGAGGGCGACGCGATCATGGCCGCCGAGTTCGCGACGCGCGAGTGGATCGCGTGGATGGTGCGCCACACGAGCGGCTACCTGTGCGCGCCCATGCCGAACGACGTCGCCGACCGGCTCGAGCTGCCGCTCATGGTCGAGCGCAGCGAGGACCTGCGCGGCACGGCGTACACGATCTCGGTCGACGCCTCAGACCGCACGTCGACTGGCATCAGCGCCTCGGATCGCGCCCACACGCTGCGCGTGCTCGCCGACCCCGAGTCCACGCCCGACCGCCTGATCCGCCCGGGGCACGTCATCCCCCTGCGCGCCGTCGACGGCGGCGTGCGCGAACGCGGCGGCCACACCGAGGCCGCCGTCGACCTCATGCGCCTGGCCGGGCTCGCCCCGGTGGGCGTCATCGGCGAGATCGTGACCGACGACGGCGACATGATGCGCCTGCCGGGCCTCATCGAGTTCGGCACACGCGAAGGGCTGCCCGTCACGACGGTCGCCGCGCTCGTCGAATGGCTCCGCACCTGGCACGAGGGTCACGACCTCACCGACCGGCGGCTCGCCGACGACGTGCCCGAATCCTCCCGGGTGCTCTTCGAGGTCGAGACGACGCTGCCGACCGTGCACGGCGAGTTCCGGGTGCGCGCCTACCGCGACCGGGAGACGGGTGCCGACCACGTCGCGATCATCGCGGGCGATCCGGCGGCCGATGCCGAGGGCGCCATCGTGCGCGTGCACTCCGAGTGCCTGACCGGCGAGGCCTTCGGCTCGCTCAAGTGCGAGTGCGGGCCGCAGCTCGACGCGGCACTCGGCGAGATCCGCGAGCACGGCGGCGTCGTCATCTACCTGCGCGGGCACGAGGGCCGGGGCATCGGCCTCATCAACAAGCTACGCGCGTACCGCCTGCAGGAGGACGGCCTCGACACGCTCGACGCCAACGTCGCCCTCGGCCTGCCGGCCGACGCCCGCGACTACCGGGCGGCCAGCGCGATCCTCGCCGACCTCGGCGTCGACCACGTGCGGCTCCTCACGAACAACCCCGAGAAGGTGAGCCAACTCCAGGCCCACGGCATCAGGGTCGACGAGCGGCTGCCGCTCGTCGTCGGCGTGGGCGCGATCAACAGCGCCTACCTCGAGACCAAGCGTCGCCGCATGGGCCACGCGATCGACGACGCCCAGCTCGCGGATGCCGCGGCCGAGGCACTCCTGGAAGGACACGCATCATGAGCGGAGCAGGCTCCCCCACCCTCGACGTCGACGGCACCGGACTCCGGGTCGTCATCGTCGCCGGCAGTTGGCACGACGTCATCACCGACGCGCTCATCGCCGGCGCGACGCGCACGCTCGAGGCCTCCGGTGCCGAGTTCTCCCTCGTGCGCGTGCCCGGCAGCTTCGAGCTGCCCGTCGTCTCGAAGGCCGCCCTCGAGGCCGGGGCCGATGCGGTGGTCGCCCTCGGCGTGATCATCCGCGGCGGCACCCCGCACTTCGAGTACGTCTCGGCGGCCGCGACCGACGGGCTCACGCGTGTGGCGCTCGACACGGGCAAGCCCGTCGGGTTCGGCGTGCTGACCCTCGACGACGAGCAGCAGGGCATCGATCGGGCCGGGCTGCCCGGCTCGAAGGAGGACAAGGGCCGCGAGGCTGCCGAGGCCGCGATCGCGACGGCGCGCGCGCTGCGCGCGGTCGCTGCGGACGCTTAACGGCGAAGGAGCGCATCGAGCCCCGGTGCACGGGGTCTCGATGCGCTCCGAACCTCGACCGGCACGACCGGATCGAACGGCGGCGAGGGGCTACGGCTTCCAGACCATGAGCACCACGACGGCCACGAGCAGCAGCGCGACGATGCCGCTGCCGGCGGCGATCGCCGGGTAGCCGGCGTCGCGAGCCGTGACGCCGCTCGCGGCATCCGTCTCGTTCAGGGCCGCGGCGGCGCGCTTCATTGCGGGCACGACCACGAACAGGCTGAGCGCGAACGCGACGACGTAGAGGATGATCGACCAGAGGATCCACGGCGTCGCGACCGTGAGCTCGTACTCCTCGGGCGCGAGGCTCATCGCCCCGAAGCCGAAGACGAACACGAGCAGGGAGAGCCACGAGAACACGGTCGTCGACTTCGCGAGCACGGCGACCTGGGCGCCGTTGCCCGCGCGGATCGCGCGCATGGCCGTCATGGGCAGGATCGCCATCGGCCCGATGATGAAGACGGCCGTGGCGACGTGCAGAACGCTGATCAGGGTATCCATGTCGCCAGCCTAGCGACGGGGCTCCCGGCGAGGATGGACCCTTCGATGGGTCTGCGGCCGCCGTTCGTCGCACAGGTCGTGCCGCTCGACGCTTCGCCTCCCCGATGCGGGCCCGCGCCGCCCGGGCGAACGTAGGCTTGGTCGGTTGCCACAAGCGACGATTCCCTACAGCCTGCCCCGTTCCACGCCAGACCGACCGCCTCGTGGTGCAGTGTTCGATCACCACACTGGAGTCCTCGACAGCAATGTCAGCAACGTCCGCGGCCACGGCCGCATCCCCTTCACCGACCGCCCCCGTCAATCCGCGCAGCCGGGTCGTCCTCGCGAGCCTCATCGGCACGACGATCGAGTTCTACGACTTCTACGTCTACGCGACCGCAGCGGTCCTCGTCTTCCCCCACCTGTTCTTCCCGACCGGCGACCCGACCACGGCGCTGCTCGCCTCGTTCGCGGTGTTCGGCGCGGCCATGGTCGCCCGCCCGCTGGGCGCGGTGGTCTTCGGCCACCTCGGCGACAAGCACGGACGCAAGGCCACGCTCGTGGGCGCGCTGCTCACCATGGGCATCGCGACCTTCCTCATCGGCGTCCTGCCGACCTACGCCGTCGTCGGCTGGTTCGCCCCGCTCCTGCTCGTGATCCTGCGCATCGCGCAGGGCTTCGCCCTCGGCGGCGAGTGGTCGGGCGCCGCGCTCGTGGCCACCGAGAACGCCCCGAAGGGCAAGCGCGCCTGGTACGGCACGTTCCCGCAGCTCGGCGCACCCATCGGCTTCATCATCGCCAACGGCCTCTTCCTCGTCATCGCCGCGGTCCTGCCCTCCGACGACCCGTCGATGCCCTCGCAGGCGTTCCTCGACTGGGGCTGGCGCATCCCGTTCCTGTTCTCGGCCGTGATGGTGATCGTCGGACTCTGGGTGCGACTGCGCCTCGTCGAGTCGACGGCGTTCACGAAGGCGTCGGCTGAGGGCAAGCTGCGCAAGCTGCCGCTCGCGACGGTGTTCCGGAGCTACTGGAAGCAGCTCCTGCTCGGCACGTTCTTCATGCTCGCGACCTACGTGCTCTTCTACCTCATGACCACGTTCTCGCTGAGCTACGGCCGCGCCCCGGTCGAGGCGGCCGACGGCGCGCTGCCCGGCCTCGGCTACTCGTACAGCACGTTCGTGCTGATGCTCATCGGCGGCGTCCTGTTCTTCGGCGTCTTCACCCTGATCTCCGGCCCGATGGCCGATCGTTGGGGCCGGCGCCGCACGCTCATCTGGGTCACGCTCGGCATCATCGTGTTCGGCCTGCTGTGGGTTCCGCTGCTCGACGCCGGCTTCGCGGGCGTCATGGTCTGGCTCGTCGTCGGGTTCTCGCTCATGGGCCTCACCTTCGGCCCGATGGGCGCGCTGCTGCCCGAGCTGTTCCCGACGAACGTGCGCTACACCGGCTCCGGCATCTCGTACAACGTGTCGTCGATCCTGGGCGCGGCCGTCGCGCCGTTCATCGCGGTCGCGCTCTGGCAGGCCGGCGACGGCAGCCCGTTCTGGGTCGGCGTCTACCTCTCCGTCATGGCCGTGCTGACCCTCATCGCACTGCTGGTCTCGAAGGAGACGAAGGACGTCGACATCGACGCGTGAGCGCGGGCGGATGCCGCGGCATCCGTGATTCGAGGGGGCGGATGCTGCGGCATCCGCCCCCTCGTCTCGTCGTGCGCATCGTTCACACGAACGTCACGAACCGCCCTTCACGCCCGAATCTCCGCGACGTAACATGACGTAACAGGGCACCCGAGTCATCCGCCGCCGCCCGGTCGGCACTCGCGGGCCGGAAGAGCGAGTGTTTCGATGAATATGACGATGGACATGATGAAGGGCGCGATGTCGTCGTCGGAGATGCCGATGGGCGGCATGGATCCGATGATGATGCAGGAGTGCATGGAGGCCCTCTCGGCCTGTATGCAGGCGTGCATCATGTGCGCCGACGCCGATGCCGCCGAGGGCATGGGCCGGTGCGCGTCGATGTGCGCGAACTGCGCCGACATGTGCGACACCATGATGCGGATGATGCTGCGCATGCACGGCTGGGACATGGGCGTGATGATGTCGATGATGCAGTCGACGACGATGATGGCGCGCGCCTGCTCCGCCGAGTGCATGATGCACGCGGAGATGAGCGAGCACTGCCGCATGTGCGCGATGGCGTGCGATCAGCTCGTCATGGCGATGGAGAAGATGATGGGCATGATGAGCGAGGCGATGCCGATGGCGTGAGCCGTCGAGTTCGCCCTCGACGTCGACGTCGCTCGGGGGCGAGGACCGGGCACCTTGCGAGTGCGAGCCGCCCGTGCGCGTCAGGCGTCGGCGACGCTGAACTGCTGCGCGCCCGCGGCGAGCACGCCGTAGACGCCGTGGAGGGCGACCGGGTCGCCGACCTCGAGCGCGCCCGCGAACGCGTCGTGCTGCCACACGCGACGGATGCCGCCGTCGAGCGTCGCGAGCCAGGCGTACCCGGCGGCGTCGACCGAGGTGACGATCGCGTCGATCCACTTGCTCGCGGTCACGGTGGCGAGGCGCTGCTGCACGGCGTTCAGTCCGTGCCCGGGCCGGTCGCTCGTGCACGCCCCCGCGTGCTCGCAGCCGCGCATGCCCATGACCGCACCCGTGACGGGCGTGGTGACGACGTGCGGTTCGCGGTGCGACATGAGGGCTCCTCGGGGTTCGATGCGGCCACGTTACGCCCGCGATCCCGAGATGTCGCCGGGGCGCGTCACACGCGGAAACAGAGGCGCCGCGGGCCCGGCGGGCCTTCGCCCGCGCATCGGAGGCGGCTCCTACGATGACGGGCATGCAGACTCCACCGACCGGCATCCGCATCGGCGACGAGGTTCGCGACGCCCTCGAAGACGGTGACCCGGTGCTCGCGCTCGAGTCCACGATCCTCACCCACGGGCTCCCGTCGCCCCGCAACCTCGAGGTCGGCCTCGCGTCCGAGCAGCAGGTTCGCGACCGCGGGGTGACGCCGGCCACGATCGGCGTCGTCGACGGCGTGCCGGTCGTGGGACTCTCCCCCGACGAGATCCAGCGGCTCTGCACCGCCGACGGCGTCGTGAAGGCGAGCGTGCGCGACCTGCCGATCGCCCGCGCGAAGGGCCTCGACGCCGGCACCACGGTCGCGGCGACGGCCTGGCTCGCGCATCGGGCCGGCATCCGTGTCATGTCCACCGGTGGACTCGGGGGCGTGCACCGCGGCGCGAGCGAGACGTTCGACGAATCCGCCGACCTCGGCACCCTCGCCGTCACGCCGATCACGCTCGTGAGCGCGGGGGTCAAGTCGATCCTCGACATCGGCGCGACGCTCGAGCGGCTCGAGACCCTGAACATCCCGGTCGTCGGGTACCGCACCGGTCGGTTCCCGGCCTTCACCGTCACCGACTCCGGGTTCGCGCTCGACTACCGCGTCGAGACCCCCACCGAGGCCGCGGCCCTCTCGTCCGCACGCGACGAGCTCGGGCTGCCGCAGGCGGTACTCGTGGCCAACCCGGTCGATGCGTCGAAGCAGCTCGATCCCGCGTTCCACGATCGCGTGCTCGCCGAGGCGCTGGCCGCGGCATCCGCCGAGGGCGTCGTCGGACACGACACGACGCCGTTCCTGCTCGAGTACGTGCAGCGGGCCACCGGCGGGGCGAGCCTCGAGGTGAACCTCGAGGTGTACCGCGGCAACGTCGCGCTCGGAGCGGAGATCGCGCGTGCCGTCGCCGGCTGAGCCGGGCGCGCGTGCCGACGCCGAGGCAGCCGCCGACCCGGGCACCGACCCCGGGGTGCTCGCCGTGGCGGGCGACCTGGTCGAAGACGTCGTCGTCTGGGCGAGCGAACCCGTGCACCGGGCCACCGACACGGCCGCGCGCGTCTTCCGCGCCCGCGGCGGCAGCGCCGCGAACGTCGCAGCCCTCGCGGCGGGTCTCGTGCCCACGCGCTTCATCGGCCGGGTCGGGGCGGATGCCGCGGGCGACGCGCTCGTCGCGGCCCTCACCGCCGACGGCGTCGACGTGCGCACCCAGCGCGCCGGCCGCACCGGCATGGTCGTGCTCCTCGTCGACGTCGACGGCGAACGCACGATGTACCCCGACCGCGGCGCCTCCGCCGAGCTCCAGGACGTGGATGCCGCATGGCTCGACGGCGTGGGCCTGCTGCACCTGCCCGCCTACGGGTTCGAGCGCGAGCCCATGCGCGGCGAGCTCGCCCGGCTCGCCGCCCAGGCCCGCGCGGGCGGTGCCGTCGTCTCGATCGATGCGTCGTCGACCGGGCTCCTCGGGGCGCTCGGCGTCGAGGTCGCGCTCGAGCTGCTCCGTGGCATCCGGCCCGACGTGCTCTTCGCCAATGAAGACGAGGCGGCGCTGCTGGGGCTGACGGGCGGGGGCGCGGTCGCGGCATCCATCGCCCCGACCGTCGTCGTCAAGCACGGCGCCCTGCCCACCGACGTCATCACCGACGGGCGGCTCGTGGCCCGCGTCGACGTGGCCCCGGTGACCGGCATCCGCGACCTCACCGGCGCGGGCGACGCGTTCGCCGCCGGGTTCCTCGCGGCGAGCCTGCGTGGGTCGGATGTCGAGGCGGCGTGCCTCGCCGGGCATCGCTCCGCGGCATCCGTGCTGTCGAATCCGGGGGCGCACGCCACGACATCGTCGGCGACGCCGCCCATCGCGTCAACCTGAATTGACGTTCGAGCCGACGTCAACTACGGTTGACGTCATGGACGACACGACCCTCCGCACCGCGATCGCCGCAGCCGACGGCGACGACCCCTACCGGGCGCTCCGCGAACTCCGCCACGCCCGCGTCGAACTGAACCTCGCCCTCGACCGCGCCGAGGCCGTCGCCGTGCGCCGCGCCCGCGCCGCCGGGTCGAGCTGGCAGCTCATCGCGCTCGCCCTCGAGGTCTCCAAGCAGGCGGTGCACAAGAAGTACGGGCGCAGCTGAGCGACGTAGGATGCTCGGGGCGCACGCGGGACCCGGTCGGAACGACGGCCGCCGCGCCGCCCGGGAAGAGACGATGACCCAGACCCAGAACCGCACCGCACCCCGACGCAACCCCTTCGCCCGCCCCGCGAAGACCGACGGCCCCCGCGCATCCTTCCGCCAGCTGCTGCCGTTCATCTTCGAGCACCGCCCGGTGCTCATCTGGGTGGCCGCCCTCTCCATCGTGGGCGCACTCACGAGCCTCGCCCAGCCCCTGCTCGTGGGTCGCGTCATCACCGTCGTCGAGGCCGGCGACCCGCTCGGCGGCATCGTGTGGGCCCTCGTCGCGCTCGTCATCGTGAGCGGCGTCATCTCGGGCTACCAGCACTACCTGCTGCAGCGCACCGGCGAGGGCATCGTGCTCTCCAGCCGCAAGCGCCTCGTCGCGAAGCTGCTGAACCTGCCCATCTCCGAGTTCGACACGCGCCGCACCGGCGACCTGGTCTCGCGCGTCGGCAGCGACACGACGATGCTCCGCGCCGTCCTCACGCAGGGCCTCGTCGAGGCCATCGGCGGCACGGTCACGTTCATCGGCGCGCTCATCGCGATGCTCATCATCGACCCCGTGCTGCTCGGCCTCACCCTGCTCGTCGTCCTCATCGCGATCACCACCGTCACCCTGCTCTCGCGCAAGGTGCGCGACGCCTCGCACGCCGCGCAGGCGAAGGTCGGCGACGTCGCGGCATCCGTCGAGCGTGCCATCAGCGCCGTGCGCACCATCCGCGCGGCCGGCGCGACCGAACGCGAGGCGCGCACCATCGACGGCGAGGCCGAGGGCGCCTGGCAGATGGGCGTCAACGTCGCGAAGGTCTCGGCGCTCATCGTGCCGGTCGCCGGCATCGCCATGCAGGTGTCGTTCCTCGTCGTGCTCGGCGTCGGCGGGTTCCGCGTGGCATCCGGGGCGATCGAGGTCTCGAGCCTCGTGTCGTTCATCCTGTTCCTCTTCATGATGATCATGCCGCTCGGCCTGTTCTTCGGCGCGATCACCTCGGTCAACCAGGCGCTCGGCGCGCTCGGTCGCATCCAGGAGATCCTCGACCTGCCCGACGAAGACGCGCACGACCGCGAGCTCGCCCCGCTCGCGCTCATGGTCGGCGAGGCCAACGCGGGCGTCATGCCCGACGCCGCGGCCATCTCGCTCGACGACGTGCACTTCGCCTACGCGGCCACGCGCAGCGACCCCGCCGATCCCGACAACGACTCGGCCGACGAGCACTTGCCCGAACCCGACGTCACCGACCGCCAGCCCGTGCTGCGCGGGGTGTCGTTCGAGGTGCCGCGCGGGCAGCGCGTCGCACTGGTCGGCCCCTCGGGCGCCGGCAAGTCGACCGTCCTCGCCCTCATCGAGCGCTTCTACGACCCCTCGGTCGGCAGCGTGCGCATGGGCGGCCTCGACCTGCGTTCACTCGACCGCGCCGAGCTCCGCTCCCAGATCGGCTACGTCGAGCAGGACGCCCCCGTGCTCGCCGGCACCCTGCGCGAGAACCTCCTCCTCGGCAGCCCCGACGCGACCGACGAGGAGTGCGAGCACGTGCTGCGCGCCGTGAACCTCGGGTCGGTGCTCGACCGCGACCCCGCCGGGCTCTCGGCCGCGGTCGGCGAAGACGGCATCATGCTCTCGGGCGGAGAACGCCAGCGCCTCGCCATCGCCAGGGCCCTGCTCGCGGCCCCGCCGATCCTGCTGCTCGACGAGTCGACGTCCTCCCTCGACGGCGTCAACGAGCGCATGATGCGCGAGGCGATCGACCAGGTCTCGGCCGGCCGCACGCTCATCGTCATCGCGCACCGGCTCTCCACCGTGGTCGACTCCGACCGCATCGTCGTGCTCGACGGCGGCCGCGTCATCGGCGAGGGCACGCACGCCGAGCTCGTGGCATCCGTGCCCCTCTACCGCGAGCTCGCGGAGCACCAGCTGCTCGTCTGAACCAGCCGATCGACGAGCGGATGCCGCGGCCGTCGCCCCATCGACGGGCGCCGGTCGCGGCATCCGCATCTCCGGGTCTGCCCGGGCCGACCTCAGGGCTGGCTCGGATGAGCGCGGGGCGAGAGCTTCGTAGCGTGTGGTCTGCGTCCGATTCCGGATGCCGCGAACCCACCCGCATCGAAGGAAGATCCACCATGAGCATCGCACCCGTGACCGACCTGCGCGAGGCGCGCGACGCACGAGACGTGCGCGCCGCATCCGACCTCGACCGACTCCCGATCGACCTCATCGACGACCTGCCCAACGCCGCCGACGACGGTGGCCGCCGCCGCGGCCTCGGCGACTCGTTCGACCGCGTGCAGGGCGAGGTGCAGGCCTGGCTGCGCACCTGGCATGCGCGGCGCCTGCCGGCCTTCGAGCCCGTTCGCGACGTCGCCCCCGAGGGCGAGCGCGGCGGTTCGAGCCTGAAGAGCTCGGCTTCCGCCCCCGACGGCGCCGTGCGCGTCACCGCCTCGCTCTACGACCCGCCCACCCGGGACGGCGAGCCGCTGAGCTGGTCGCGCAACTGGGCGAGCGTCGTCTCGCTGCCGCCCACCCGCGAGGCCGGTCGCCTCTACTACCGGTTCCGCGTGTCGAGCCGGCTCGTGCTCGACGGCCAGGCCGACCTCAGCCTCGTCTCGACGAGCGTGCACTTCGGCATCGTCGCCGATGCCGCCAAGGCGAGCCCGTTCGAGGCCCCCGGCTTCACCACGCCGATCGTGCGCCCCCTGGTGGGCGTGCAGTGCCGCGCCGACCAGGACGCCTCGGCGACCCAGGTCTTCGAGGGATCGATCGCCGTGCGCCAGGGCGAGACGCCGGCCATGGCATTCGTCGTGGGCACCGACCTGCTCTTCGAGAACGGCTGGGTGCGCGTGCACGAGGGCTCGAGCACGTGGATCGGCCCGGTCGAGCCCGGCGCGACCGGCACCATCGAGTACCGCTTCGCGCCGACCTCGCTGCTTCGCGTCGCCGGGCACCTCGGCTGAGGCGGCCGGCGCCGCGGGTGCTCGGGGCGCCGCGCACACTCACGCTCGCGCACTCGCTCACGCACCTTGATCCACCTCACCGCCCCCAACCCGCCGCCCTTGATCATCGAGTGGTCACGATGTGCTGCTTCCGCCGAAGCAGAGCGAGCCCATCGTGACCGCTCGAGGTGATCGCAGGGCGTTTCGCGCGCACGCCCAGGCCAGCTGGCCGACGCGCGACTCCTCCTCCACGGCGGAGCGGCAGATTCGTTTCCCACCGGCTGCTCCGATCCGCCATGCCCGCGGCCGAGCTGCATGGACCATCGACGGATGCCCCGCCCTCGCTCCCCGCTGCCGTCCGCGCTCGCCCCGCACGGATTCACGGTTGTCGCCGCCAGCACCCTCGGCGTCAGCCGATCACGGCTTCGGGCCGCGGACCTCCGCTCGCCGGCGTGGGGCGTTCGCGAATCGAGGTCCGTCGAGCCGACGATCGTACAGCGGGCTCGCCTGCTCGCCGCGCGACATCCGGGCTCATTCCTCAGCCACTTCTCAGCAGCGGCCGTGTGGGGCATGCAGGTCGAGCCGCGGAGCGCGGCCGAGCGGGCGCGCTCAGATCTCGCAGTCCACGGCGACCTGCCGCGGCCGAGGGGTGCCGGCGTCCGGGGCCATCGACTCCGACTCGCCGCAGGGGAATCGGTTCCGGTAAACGGGGTCGACGTGACGTCCCCTGCGCGAACATGGCTGGACCTCGCGTCGAGCGGATGCACCGAGGAGGACCTCGTCGTCGCGGCCGACCGCCTCATCACGCGAAGACACACCCTCGCCACCGTCCACGACCTCGAGCGGATCCTCCTGCGCCACCCCGGTGCACGCGGCATCCGCACGCTTCGCGCAGCGCTCGAGGAGGCGATCGAGACCTCGGACTCGTCGCGCGAGACGAGGCTGCGCGTCCGGATCATCAGGGCCGGCCTCCCCCGCCCGGTCGCTGCGTTCGTCGTGCGAGACGAGCAGGATCGATTCGTCGCGACCACCGACCTCGCGTTCCCCGATCATCGCGTGCTCCTCGAGTACGAGGGCGGGCAGCACCTGATCGATCGACGGCAGTGGGCGCACGATCTCGCCCGCTTCAACCGGTTTCAACAGCTCGGTTGGATCTGCCTGCGAATCGGCGCCGACCAGTTCGCCGATCTCGACGCCACCATACGACTCATCGCCGCGACACCCGCGACCGCACGCGCATCGGCACCTCCATCGGCTCCCCCATCCGCCTGAACACGCCCGCGAGATGAACTCGAGTGGTCACGATCGGCCGGCTGCGGCATCGCCATTGGGACCGAATGCGACCGGTCGACGCACGCGCACGGCGTGGCGCGGGGCGCGGCGCGCACGGCGTGGCGCGGGCGCTCGCGCGAGCGGCGACGCCGGGCATTCGGATGCCCCGGACGTGCGCGCATTCCCGTACGCGCCCATCCGGGGCATCCATCGTGAGGTCGCACGGCTTGGAGCGTCGTGCGACCCCGGTGCGCTACCCCTGGTGTTCCAGGTGGTAGCGCAGGCTTGCGAGCTCCGCGCGCAGGGCGGCCGGCACCCGGTCGCCGAACTGCGCGAAGTACTCGTCGGTGAGCGCGCACTCGGCCAGCCACGAGCCGCGGTCGACCTCGAAGAGCTGCTCGAGCGCGTCATCCGTGATCTCGAGGCCCTCGAGGTCGAGCGAACCGGATGCCGGGAGCAGGCCGATCGGCGACTCGACGACGTCGGCGCTGCCCTCGATGCGGCCGACGATCCACTCGAGCACGCGCGAGTTCTCGCCGAAGCCGGGCCAGAGGAACGAGCCGTCGTCGCCCTTGCGGAACCAGTTGACCTGGAAGATCTTCGGGGCGTTCGTGCCCAGCACGCGGCCCATCTTCACCCAGTGGCTCCAGTAGTCGGCCATGTTGTAGCCGCAGAACGGGAGCATGGCGAACGGGTCGCGGCGGAGCTCCCCGACGGTGCCCTCGGCGGCCGCGGTCTTCTCGGACGAGATCGTCGCGCCCATGAAGACGCCGTGCTTCCAGCTGCGCGCCTCGGCGACGAGCGGCACGTTCGTCGCGCGACGCCCGCCGAAGAGGATCGCGTCGATCGGCACGCCGTCGTGCGCGTCCCAGTCGTCGGCGATCTGCGGGCACTGGTCGGCGGCCACGGTGAAGCGCGAGTTCGGGTGCGCCGCGGGGCGCCCCGATGCGGGCGTCCAGGGGTTGCCCTCCCAGTCGGTGAGCTCGGCCGGCGGGGTGTCGGTGAGGCCCTCCCACCAGACGTCGCCGTCGGGGCGCAGCGCGACGTTCGTGAAGATCGTGTTGCCCCAGAGCGTCTGGACCGCCGTCGGGTTCGTCGACTCGCCGGTGCCGGGCGCGACGCCGAAGAAGCCCGCCTCGGGGTTGATCGCGTAGAGGCGGCCGTCGGCGCCGGGGCGCATCCACGCGATGTCGTCGCCGATCGTCTCGACGCGCCATCCGGGGATCGTCGGCTGCAGCATCGCGAGGTTCGTCTTGCCGCACGCCGACGGGAACGCCGCGGCGACGTGGTAGGCGCGCCCCTCGGGCGAGGTGATCTTGATGAGCAGCATGTGCTCGGCGAGCCATCCCTCGTCGCGCGCCATGACGCTCGCGATGCGGAGGGCGAAGCACTTCTTGGCGAGCAGGGCGTTGCCGCCGTAGCCCGAGCCGTACGACCAGATCTCCCGGGAGTCGGGGAACTGCACGATGTACTTGGTCTCGTTGCACGGCCAGTCGACCTCGGCGACCCGGTGCCCGACGCCGTCGACGAGCGGGTGGCCGACCGAGTGCACCGTGCGCACCCACGGGTCGCCCGCCTCGATGAGCCGGTAGACGGCGTCGCCCATGCGGGTCATGATGCCCATCGACAGCACGACGTAGGGCGAGTCGGTGATCTCGACGCCGAGCTGCGAGATCGGCCCGCCGAGGGGGCCCATCGAGAAGGGCACGACGTACATCGTGCGGCCCTTCATCGAGCCGTCGAAGACGTCGTCGAGCTCGCCGCGCATGGCCTTCGGGTCGCGCCAGTTGTTCGTGGGGCCCGCGTCCTCCTCGTAGGTGGAGCAGATGAAGGTGCGGTCCTCGACCCGGGCGACGTCGCGCGGGTCGGTGCGGGCGAGGTAGCTGTTCGGGCGCCACTCGGGGTTCAGCTTGATGAGGCGGCCCTCGGCCACCAACTGCTTGGTGAGCACGTCGGCCTCGTGCTTCGTTCCGTCGCACCAGACGATCGCGTCGGGCTTGGTCAGCGCGGCGATCTCGGCGACCCAGGCGCGCAGGTCATGGTCGGTGGTGCCGCGCGACACATGCTCGGGGGCGACCTCGGTGGCGGATGTCTCGGTGCCGGATGCCTCGGTGCCGGCGAACTCTGAGATGGTCATCGTCGTCCCTTCTGTGTGTCCGTCGTCGCGGTTCGCGAGCCACGGAATCGGTTCGTGTTTCAAGAATGCGTCGAAATGCGGCATATGGCTGACCAAATCGAGCGTTAAGAATGCCTCTTCTTTCGATATGTTTAAGCCATGAAGGCCGGAACCCCAGATCTCGCGACGCTCGGTCAGCGCATCCGCCACTTCCGCGGCGAGCGCGGACTGACCCTCGACCAGACCGGGGAGGCCGTGGGCCTCGCCGGATCCCAGCTCTCGCTGATCGAGAACGGCAAGCGGGAGCCGAAGCTCTCGACCCTCGATGCGCTCGCCACCGCGTTCGGCATCGGCCTCGGCGACCTGCTCTCCCCCGAGGCGCCGAGCGCCAGGGCCGCCCTCGAGCTGGAGCTCGGGCGCGCCCAGGCGAGTCCGCTCTACGCGAGCCTCGGCCTGCCGCCCATCCGTCCCGGTCGCGGCATCGCCGACGACGCGCTCGAGGCCATCGTCGGCCTGCATCGCGAGCTGCAGCGCCGCGCGAGCGAGGCGATCGCCACCCCCGAGGAGGCCCGCCGGGCCAACACCGACCTGCGCGAGCGCATGCGCGCGCAGGCCAACTACCTCCCCGACATCGAGCAGCTCGCTGAAGACCAGGTGCACGCCGCGGGCCACCGCACGGGCGCGGTCACGCACCGCGAGGTGAGCGTGATGGCCGAGCGGCTCGGCTTCCAGCTCATCTACGTCAATGACCTGCCGGGCTCAACGCGCTCGATCACCGACCTCTCGAACGGACGCATCTACCTGCCGCCGGCGTCGATCCCCGGCGGGCACGGGCTGCGCTCGATGGCCCTGCAGGCGATGGCGCACCGGCTGCTCGGGCACCAGCCGCCCGCCAGCTACGACGAGTTCCTCTGGCAGCGGCTCGAGATCAACTACTTCGCCGCGGCGTGCCTGATGCCCCGCGAGGCATCCGTCGCCTTCCTCGCGCAGGCCAAGAAGGAGAAGCGGCTCGCGATCGAGGACTTCCGCGATGCGTTCGGCGTCACGCACGAGGCCGCGGCCCTTCGCTTCACGAACCTCGGCACGTCGCACCTCGACATGACCGTGCACTTCCTGCGCGTCGCGGGCGACGGCGCCCTGCTGAAGGGGTACGAGAACGACGGCCTGCCGCTGCCGACCGACGTCACGGGCTCGATCGAGGGTCAGTGGGTGTGCAAGAAGTGGAGCGCCCGCACGGCGTTCGAGCACACGAACCGCACCACGGAGAACTACCAGTACACCGACACCCCGGCCGGCACCTTCTGGTGCGCGACCCAGACCGGGCGAACGGATGCCGCGGAGTTCTCGATCTCGGTCGGCGTGCCCTTCGCGCAGGCGAAGTGGTTCCGCGGGCGGGAGACGACCCTGCGCGCGGTGTCGACGTGCCCCGACGAGTCGTGCTGCCGTCGGGCCCCCGGCGGCCTCGCCGAACGATGGGCGGGCCGTGCGTGGCCGAGCGCGCGCCTGCACGCGCACGTGCTCTCGCCGCTGCCGTCGGGCACGTTCCCGGGGGTCGACGACGCCGAGGTGTACGAGTTCCTCGAGGCGCACGCCGGCGAGTGACGCCGCGGCCGTTCCGCCGCCGGCGCCGAGCCGGGTGGTGGCCGACGTTTGTCGCACCATGAAGTTCCTGTTGCAATAGTGTGTGTCGCACAGTATCGTGTGACGCATGAACCCCGACGAGACGACCGTCGCGCACCTGCAGGAACTGCGCCGCGGCACCGTCGTGCTCGCGTGCCTGGTACGCCTGCGCACCCCCGACTACGGCTACGCGCTGCTCGAGTCGCTGAACGCCCTCGGCATCCTGGTCGACGCGAACACGCTCTATCCCCTGCTCCGACGACTCGAGAAGCAGGGGCTGCTCACCAGCGAGTGGAACACCGACGAGGCGCGACCCCGCAAGTTCTATCGCACGAGCCCCACGGGCGACGCCCTCGCGATCGCCCTCATGGCCGACTGGCGACGCATCGACGACGCGCTCGGCGGACTCACCACTGGAGACGCATCATGACCGCCAACGACCACCTGACCGACCGCTACGTGTGGGCCGCCGTCCGCACGGCTCCCGAACACCAGCGGGCCGAACTCGACCGCGAGCTGCGCGAGCGCATCGGCGACGCGACCGACGCGCACGTCGACGCCGGCGCCTCCCCCGCCGATGCGGAGCGGGCCGCACTCCTCGAGCTCGGCGATCCGGCCGCGCTCGCGGCGCAATACCTCGACCGGCCGCTGCAGCTCATCGGACCGAAGTACTACCTGGCCTGGTTGCGGCTGCTGAAGCTGCTGCTCGTGATTGTCATCCCGTTCGCGGTGCTGGGCGTCGCGATCGCGCAGGCCGTCGCCGGCGAGAACGTCGGCGGCATCGTCGGGGCGTCGATCGGCATCGCCATCTCCGTCGGCGTGCACGTC
Organism: Agromyces sp. Marseille-Q5079; assembly: GCF_051016555.1. Lineage (NCBI taxonomy): Bacteria > Bacillati > Actinomycetota > Actinomycetes > Micrococcales > Microbacteriaceae > Agromyces > Agromyces sp. Marseille-Q5079. The sequence continues at coordinate 90,161 of NZ_JBPEJF010000001.1, forward strand.
GCGTTCTGGACCACGCTGGTCTTCGTGATCCTCGAGCGCACCCCGGCCCCGCCCGGACGGCGCGGCGTCGACATGGCCTGGACGCTCGACATGCTCCCGGCGCTGCCGGAGCCGGGCAAGGGCTCACGCCTGGCGGAGCTCGTCACCTCGGTCGTGTTCCTCGTGGCCTTCGCCGTCGTGCTCGTGCTGCAGCAGTTCGTCGGCGTGCCGTGGGTCGACGACCTGCAGTCCGTCCCGCTGCTCGCGCCCGAGCTCTGGAGCTTCTGGCTGCCGTACTTCCTCGTGCTGATCGGCGCCGAGATCCTCTTCGCCTTCGCCGTCTACGGCTGGGGCTGGAACTGGTGGCTCGCCGGCGCGAACCTCGTGCTGAACGTCGCCTTCACGGTGCCCGCGATGTGGCTGTTCCTGACCGGCCAGCTCATCAACCCGCAGGTGCTCGACGTCATGAAGTGGCCGTGGGGCGACGCCGGCCCGATCATCGTCGCCATCATCGTCATCGTCGTCATCGGCGCATCCATCTGGGACGTCGTCGACGGCGGCGTCAAGGCCTTCCGAGCGCAGCGCACCAGCAGGAGCGCGACATCCGCAGGCGACATCCGCGAAGAGCTGAGGAGCGCACGATGACCACGACGACCGCCCTCACCGACCGCTACGTGTTCGAGGCCTCCCGCAGCCTGCCGCGCCGGCAGGGTCGCGAATTCGCCCTCGAACTCGAGGAGCGCATCCGCGATGACATCGACGCCCGCGTCGGGTCGGGCGACTCGACGCCCGAGACCGCCGAATTCGACGCGCTGACCGCGCTCGGCGACCCGGCCAGGCTCGCCGCGAGCTACGCCGATCGGCCTCCGATGCTCATCGGGCCGCGCTGGTATGCCACCTGGAAGCGCGTGCTCGTCATCACGGAGTGGAGCGCCGTGCCCGCGGTCGCCGGCGTCTACCTCCTCGCCTGGTTCATAGCGGGCGAGGTCGATGCCAGCATCATCGGCACGACGTGGTTGGTGATGCTGACCACCGGCATCTACATCGCCTTCTTCACCACCGTGGTGTTCGCCGCGATCGACCGCGCCCCGGCGGAAGACCAGCCCGACGCCGTCGCCTGGTCGCCGACGCACCTGCCCGCCGGCGCGGGGGCGAGCCCGCTCGACCGGCGCATCGGACTCTTCGCCAAGCTCTTCTGGCTCGCCGTCCTCGTGGCCGTCGTGGTGCTGCAGCAGTTCGGGCCGAGGCGTTGGGGCGACCTCGACGGCATGCTGCCCGTGCTCGATCCGGCACTCTGGTCGTTCTGGCTGCCGTACTTCCTCGTGCTCGTCGGGCTCGAGGCGGGCATGGCCTTCTGGCTGTTCCGGTCGGAGTGGACCTGGCCCGCAGCGGTGGCGAACCTCCTGCTCGCACTCGCCTGGGCGGTGCCGTCCACGTGGCTGATCGTGACCGGGCAGCTGTTCGCCCCCGGTTTCGTCGAGCTCTTCGAGGCGAACCTCGACGCCGACGCGCAGCAGGTGCTCCTGATCCTGCTCGTCGGGGGCATCGTCGCGGGGGCCGCCGCCGACGGCATCGTGGGATTCGTGCTGGCTGCGCGGGCGAGTCGCCGCGAGTCCCTCGGGCTCACCCGCTGGGGCGCACGCGCCGACGCCTGACGGGCACGATCGCAGCGAGCGGGCGGATGTCGCGGCATCCGCCCGCTCGCTGCGTCGTCGTCGTGCTCGACCGTCCCCTACTTCGGCTGCATCCGGATCGCGCCGTCGAGGCGGATCGTCTCGCCGTTCAGCAGCGGGTTCTCGACGATGTGGCGCACGAGTGCCGCGTACTCGGCGGGCGTGCCCATGCGCGACGGATGCGGGATCGCCTCCTCGAGCGAGGCCTGCACCTCGGGCGGCATGCCGGCCATCATGGGCGTCTGCATGATGCCGGGCGCGATCGTCACGACCCTGATGAGCAACTTCGACAGGTCGCGTGCGAGCGGCAGGGTCATCGCCGCGACGCCGCCCTTCGATGCCGAGTAGGCGGCCTGCCCGATCTGCCCGTCGAATGCGGCGACCGAGGCGGTGTTCACGATGACGCCGCGCTCGGCGGTCTCGGGCACCCCCGGCAGGCTCTGGCCGACGATCGGCTCGTTCGCCGCCATCGCGGCCGCGGCCAGGCGTGCGACGTTGAACGTGCCGATCAGGTTGATGCGGATGGTGCGCTCGAACGCGTCGAGCGCCAGCGGGCCGTCGCGCCCGACGGTGCGGCCCGCGGTCGCGATGCCCGCACAGCTCACGGCGACCCGGAGCGGCGCGCGCTCCTGCACGAGGTCGATCGCGGCCTGCACGGAGGCCTCGTCCGTGACATCCGCCGGTGCGAAGCGCACCCGATCGCCGAGCTCGCGCGCGGTCTGCTCGCCGGGAGAGCCGGGGAGGTCGAGGATGACGACCTCGGCCCCGGCCGCGGCGAGGACCGCGGCCGTGCCGCGTCCGAGGCCGGATGCTCCTCCGGTGACGATCGCGCCTGCGTCGTTCAACTGCATGTGTACGGGTCCTTCCGTGGGGTCAGAGTCGTTCGATGATCGTGGCGTTGGCCATGCCGCCGCCCTCGCACATGGTCTGCAGGCCGTAGCGCCCGCCGGTCGCCTCGAGCTCGTTGACGAGGGTCGTGAGCAGTCGCGTGCCCGACGAGCCGAGCGCGTGGCCGAGGGCGATCGCGCCGCCGCGCGGGTTCAGCTTCGCGGAATCGGCCCGGGTCTCGGCGAGCCAGGCGAGCGGCACGGAGGCGAAGGCCTCGTTGACCTCGTAGGCGTCGATGTCGTCGTGGCCGAGGCCTGCCCGCTCGAGCACCCTCGCGGTGGCCGGGATCACGCCCGTGAGCATGAAGAGCGGGTCGCTGCCGACGACCGCGAACGACCGGAACCGGGCACGGGGCTCGAGCCCGAGCTTCTCGGCGGCGTCGGCGCTCATGATGAGCGCGGCGGATGCCCCGTCGGTCAGCGGCGAGGAGTTGCCCGGCGTGATGCGCCACTCGAGCTCGGGGAACCGTTCGGCGAGCGCGTCGGTGCGGAACGCCGGGTTCAGCCCGCCGAGGCCCGCGGCCGTCGTGCCGGGGCGCACCGTCTCGTCGGCGAGGCCGGCGACGCCCGGAACCGGCACGACCTCGGTGGCGAAAGCACCCGACGACCCCGCGGCGGCGGCGAGCTCGTGCGACCGCGCCGCGAACGCATCGAGTTCGTCGCGCGAGAGGCCCCACTTCTCGGCGATGAGCTCGGCCGAGACGCCCTGGTTCACGAGCCCGTCGGGGTACCGCGAGGCGATGCGCGACCCGAACGGGTCGGCGCCGGCCGCGCTCGAGCCGAGCGGCACGCGGCTCATCGACTCGACCCCGCAGGCGATGACGATGTCGGCCTGCCCCGCGAGCACGGCCTGCGCGGCGAACGTCGCCGCCTGCTGGCTGGACCCGCACTGGCGGTCGATCGTCGTTCCGGGCACGTGCTCGGGGAACCCGGCGGCGAGCACCGCGTTGCGGGTGACGTTGGAACTCTGCTCGGCGACCTGGCTGACGCATCCGCCGATCACGTCGTCGATGAGCGCCGGATCGAGGTCGTTGCGGTTCACGAGCGTGTCGAGCACTCCCGCGAGCAGGTCGACCGGGTGCACGCCCGAGAGCATGCCGCCCGGCTTGCCGCGCCCGACCGGGGTGCGGATCACGTCGACGATGACGGCTTCGGTGCTCATGCGACAAGCCTACGTGCGACGGCGTGCCGCACGCCCGTCCGGGAACTCAGGGCTGCTCCTGATCCAGCACCCTGACGCAGGCCGGAGGATCGGCGCATGACCAAGCCCACGAAACTCGCCGTGATCAGGGCGCGCCATGAGAGCGCCGCTCCCCCGATCGACGACCGCCCGTTCATCGACCTCTTCATGGTCGGCTCCTCGTCGGTGCTCCGGTACTGGCAGGACACCACGCGCCGGCACCTCGACTTCGTCGATTCGGCACTCATGCCGTGGGTCCTGGTGAGCCTCGGCGACGACGTCTCCCGCGCCAAGCAGGCCGAACTCGCGATCGATGCCCTGCGCGCGAAGTTCCCCGACCACGACCCGCTCGCCGGGTTCCAGGGCGTCATCGTGCTCATGTACCCGGGCCGGCGCCCGGTGCCGAACCCCAAGGCCGGACAACCGGGTGAGCCGGCGACCGTGAACCAGGACTTCGACGCCGGCGCGACGACGGCACGCGGGTTCCCTGTGGCGGTCATCGCGGCTGCCACGGGCAACCACACCTTCATGACGCACGAGGTCGGGCACGTGCTCGGCTTCGACCACAGCTACGGGCTGCTGAACAACGGCGCCGACTGGGACCCCAACGACGCGACCGTCATCGCCGACCCCGTGTACGGCTCGCCGTTCGACGTCATGTCGTCGGCGTCGTTCGGCTCCCGATGGCTCGGAACGGGTCCGCGGTGGCGGTCGACGCCCACGCGCAGCATCCCCGCCGTGTCCGGATGGCCGGTTCCCGGCGCATTCGGCTCGGCCGGGCCGAACCTCTCCCGTGCCCACCTGCACCTGAAGATGCCCGATGCCCTGGCCGGCTCGGTGGTCGAGCGCCCGTTGCCCACGAGCGGGCCGGTGTCGTTGCGGCTGCGCAGCGCGTCGGCGGATGTCGCGCGCACGGGTTCCGGACGCCAGCCCACGCTGCTCATCCTGCACCCGCCCGGCGAGCCCGGGAGCGGCGTCGGCCGGGTGTACGTCGAGTTCCGCACCGCGACCGGCTGGGACGCCGGCCTCGACCCGGTCGGCGCCGATCTCTCCCGCGAGGGTGTCGTGGTGCACACTCTGTCGGATGTCGCCAACGAGGGGCCGCGCATCTGGTACCGCGGCGTGGTGCCGCTCAACTCGATCGACACCGACGTGACGGTCGAGGCGAGCCCCCTCACCGTGACGATCGCGGGCGTCGACCCGAACCGCGAGTGGGTGGACCTCCGCGTCTCGAGCGGTGCGGCGACCCGATCGGTCACGCTCGCATCGCGCCTGCGCAGCGACGACGTCGTGGGCGTCGTCGGCGCCGAGACCACCGAGCAGACCCCGTGCGGGGACACCGTGCGGCGCGGCACCTACGCGACCTCGACCCTCGAGATCTTCACGGTGCAGACGAAGGGCTTCGGCGGCGTCGGCCAGCCCACCGCCGTGCCGCCCACCGCGAGCTGGGTCATCGGGGGCGCGCCGGCGGCCGGCTCGAGCGGGACCGTCGACGTGCCGTTCGACGGTTCGATGCTGTCGGTCGACTACACGATCGACCCGGTCACCTTCGAGCTCGGGCTGACCTCGCCCGGCGGGGTTCGCCTCGGAGCGGATGTCGTGTGCACGGTCGCCGATCAGGCCGGATCCGCCTCGGCTCAACTTCGGTTCGACGCTGCCGGATGGTTCGAGGGCTACAACGCCGACGACCTTCCGACGGTGATCACCTGCTGGACGCGCCGCATCAAGGACCTCGACATCAGGGTGAAGCCCGGACGGTTCGAGAAGCCCACACCCGTCCCCGTCTTCGATCCGCGCGAGATCGAACGCCTGCAGGTCGAGTTCGCGGCCGGCGTGGTGCTCGAGCGGCTGCAGCAGACCGAGCGCCTCCAGGAGGCGGAGCGGCTGCAGCAGACCGAGCGCCTGCGACAGACGGAACGCCTCCAGGAGACCGAGATCCTGCAGCAGGCCGAACTCCTCCGACAGGCGGAGACCCTGAGGATCGCCGAGTCCGTGAAGGTCGCCGAGGGCATGACCTCCGCCAGGGGGCTCGACGCCGTCGCGGTGGAGAAGCTCACCGAACAACTCCGGGTGCGCTCGTTCGACCGGTGACCCCGGACGACGGATGCCGCGGGCCGAGGTTCGGCCCGCGGCATCGTCGTGTTGCGAGGTGCGCGTCAGCCCGCGACGAGTTCTTCCTCGACGACGGCCTCGCCGGCCGCCGTGGCGTCGAGCGAGACCGGCTCGCGCGCGGGGAACACCACGGGGTGCGTGCCCGCCATCGCCTCGATGACGCGTACGACCTGGCACGAGTAGCCGTACTCGTTGTCGTACCAGACGTAGAGCACCGCGTCGGTGCCGTCGGCGATCGTGGCGAGCCCGTCGACGATGCCCGCCCGGCTCGAGCCCACGAAGTCGGTCGAGACGACCTCGGGCGACTCGATGTAGTCGATCTGCTGGCGCAGCGGCGAGGTGAGCGAGACCTGGCGCAGGTAGCGGTTCAGCTCGGCCTTCGCGGCGGGACGCTCGAGGCGCAGGTTCAGGATCGCGAGCGAGACGTCGGGCGTCGGCACGCGGATCGCGCTGCCGGTGAGCTTGCCCGCGAACGAGGGCAGCGCCTTCGCGACGGCCTTGGCGGCGCCCGTCTCGGTGATCACCATGTTCAGCGCGGCGGAGCGCCCACGGCGGTCGCCCGCGTGGAAGTTGTCGATGAGGTTCTGGTCGTTCGTGAACGAGTGCACGGTCTCGACGTGCCCGCGCTCGACGCCGTACGCGTCGTCGACGGCCTTCAGCACGGGCGTGATCGCGTTCGTCGTGCACGACGCCGCCGAGAGGATGCGGTCGGTCGCCGCGATGTCCTCGTGGTTGATGCCGTGCACGATGTTCTTGATCGCGCCCTTGCCGGGCGCGGTGAGCAGCACGCGGGCGACGCCCGTCGAGCGGAGGTGCTGGGAGAGGCCCTCCTCGTCGCGCCAGCGGCCGGTGTTGTCGACGATGATCGCGTCGTGGATGCCGTAGGCGGTGTAGTCGATCGCCGCGGGGTCGTTCGCGTGGATGACCTGGATCAGCGTGCCGTTCGCGAGGATCGTGTTCGCCTCCTCGTCGACCTCGATCGTGCCGGCGAACGAGCCGTGCACGGAGTCGCGGCGCAGCAGACTGGCCCGCTTCACGAGGTCGTTCGCGGAGCCCTTGCGCACCACGATCGCGCGCAGGCGCAGGCCGGTCGCGTCGCCCGCGTGGGCGATGAGGATGCGGGCGAGCAGTCGTCCGATGCGGCCGAAGCCGTACAGCACGACGTCGGTGCCCTCGCGGGTGGGCCGCGCGGCGCCGTCGACAGCCACCACGGGAGCGAGTTCGAGGCGCAGGAAGTCGGCCAGCGGCATCCGCTCGCCCTCATCACCGGATGCCGCGTGGCGCGCGACGAGCCGGGCGATGTCGACCGATGCGGGGCCGGGGGCGATCTCGCGCAGGGCCTCGAGCACGCGCATCGAGTCCGCGAGGTCGAGTTCGACGTCACCGGCCTGGCGCGAGAAGCGGTGGGCCTTCAGGAGCTCGATCGGCGAGCGGTTGATGAGGCGCCGGCCGTGGATGGAGGTCACCACCCCGAAGTCTCGATAGAGGCCGCCGATGAGCGGGATCATCCGCTCGGCGAGCTCCTCTCGGGCGATCCACTGGGCACGGCTTGCGTCGAATTCGCGACTCACGGTCTTCCTTCTCGGTCGCGAACGCGGGCGTCATCGACCAGGGTCAGGCGCGGCCATGCGAGCGGGTGGGCAGCAACGGCCACGGATCACTTCGGGGGGATGACTCGATCGTACGGAATTCCGGCCGCGAGCGACATGTACGCGCCGTTGATCGCCGCGCGCACCGACCGACGCGCCGTACACCGGGCGCGCGAAGACACGCGAGCGGGAGCTCCGGCCCGCGCGCGCGTCCCGCACTCGGCGGGCGCGAGCCTCAGCCCGCGGGAGCGTCGTCGACGAAGCGGATGTCGTGCACGGCGACGCGCTGCGGCACGCCCTCGAACACGGCGGCCCGCGCATCCGACGCCATGTACGTCTGCTCGAGCGCGAGGAAGGCGGCCTGGTCGCCCTCGATGCTCACGGCCCACACGAACTCGTTCGACTCGCGGATGCCGTAGGCGAACTCGATCGCGAACCCGGCCGACGGGCGGAGGACGGGCATGGTCGCCTGCCACCACGCGACGAACGCGTCGTACTCTCCATCGACGAGGACATAGCGGCGCAGCTGGATGGTCTTCACCCGTCCATTCTGCCTGCGGCGGCGACCCGAAGGCGACCGTTCACCCGGCGGTTGCGCTCACGACACCCTGGCTCCCTAGCGTCGACCCGTCGAGCCGTCCCGGCCCCGCGAACGCAGAGGAGAGTCCCGAATGACCGAGCAGTCCGGCGTGAGCCGCCGTACGATCCTGGCCGCGGGAGGGCTCGGCGCGATCGGCGCCGCGATCCCGACCGGCGCCGCCCAGGCGAGCCCGCAGGCGACGGCGAAGGGGTCCCCCGCCGGCAGCCCCCCCGGTCGTGCGCCCAAGCTCCGCTTCCGCGCCGACGGCACGTTCAAGGTCGTGCAGTTCAACGACACCCAGGACGACGAGCTCACCGATCGGCGCACCGTCGAGCTCATCGAGAAGACGCTCGACGCCGAGAAGCCCGACTTCGCCCTCATCAACGGCGACGTGATCACGGGCGGCTGCGAGACCCGCCTCGCGGTCAAGCAGGCGATCAACAACGTCGTCTGGCCGATGGAGAGCCGCGGCATCCCGTGGGCGGTGACCTACGGCAACCACGATGAGGACTCGCTGCCGCAGTCGGGCGTCGACGAGGCGATGATGCTCGACTTCTACCGCAGCTACGACCACAACCTCAACGCCTCGAACATCGACGGCGTCACCGGCACGGGCAACACGGTCGTTCCGATCCGCTCGGCGAACGGCGGCCGAGAGGCCTTCGCGCTCTGGCTGCTCGACTCGGGCCGGTATGCGCCCGGGTCGATCAACGGCCAGGACTTCGCCGGCTACCCCACCTGGGACTGGCTCCGCATGGACCAGGTCGCCTGGTACCGCGACGAATCTCAGCGCCTCGAGCAGCGACTCGGCCGGAAGGTGCCCGGCCTCATGTTCGTGCACATCGCCCTGTGGGAGCACCGGTTCATGTGGTGGGGCGGCGTCGACACGCGCACCGAGGCGGATGCCGCGCGCGGGCGCGCCCGCCACGGCATCGTCGGCGAGCGCAACGAGGACGAGTGCCCGGGCCCCATCAACTCGGGCATGTTCAACGCGATCCTCGAGCGCGGCGACGTCAAGGGCGTCTTCGTCGGACACGACCACGTCAACGACTACTACGGCGACTACTACGGCGTGCTCCTGGGCTACGCCCCCGGCACCGGGTTCGGCGCGTACGGGCTGCCCGGCGCGGAGCGCAACCGCATGCGCGGCGGCCGGGTGTTCGAGCTCACGCAGGCCGGCGACGACGTCGCGATCGCGACGCGCGTGGTCTACGCGCGCGATCTCGGCATCGACCTCACGGCGAACGACCAGCCGATGCAGCCCACGCCGCTCGGCCGGAAGCAGGCGGCCATCTGAGCCGCGGGCGCGGGCGCGTGATCGCGTAGACTCGCGAACGTCCAGGCGCATCATCCGCGCCGGTGCTCGAAAAATGGGCACGAAGCGTCGCCGACGACCGCGTCGGCCGCGAGACACATACGGAATCTCCACGCTCCGTCACGTCTCGAAAGGCTTCGCCATGCCCACCGTCTCCGCCCACGTCGCCCGCACCCTCGCGGCCCACCTCGACCACGTCTTCGGCCTGATGGGCAACGGCAACGCGTACTTCCTCGACGCCCTCGAGCGCGAAACCGAGGTCGCGTTCACGGCCGTGCGCCACGAGGCCGGCGGCGTGGTCGCGGCCGACGCGCACTTCCGCGCATCGGGTCGCATCGCGGCCGCGACGGCGACGTACGGCGCCGGCTTCACGAACACGCTCACGGCACTCGCCGAGGCCGCCCAGGCCAGGGTGCCGCTCGTGCTCGTGGTCGGCGACGAGCCCACGTCGGGGCGCCGCCCGTGGGACGTCGACCAGATCGCGCTCGCCTCGGCGGTCGGCGCCCGCACCTACACGGTCGGGCGAACGGATGCCGCGGCCACGACGGTGCTCGCGATCGAGCACGCGCTCGCCTACCGGGTGCCCGTCGTGCTCGCGATCCCCTACGACGTCGCGACGCGCGAGGCGGGCGCGTTCGCCCCGGCCCCGGACCTGCACCTGCCGGAACCGCTCGCGCCGAAAGGCCCGTTCGGGTCGGCGGTCATCGGCGAGATCGCGACCGCACTCGCCGGCGCGAGCCGGCCGTTCCTGCTGGCCGGTCGCGGCGCATGGCTCGCCGGCGCGGGCGAGGCACTCGGCGAGCTGGCCGACGCCACGGGCGCGATCACCGCGTCGACCGCGCTCGGTCGCGGCGTCTTCCCCGACGCCCGGTACGACCTCGGCGTCACCGGCGGATTCGGCGCGGAGGGCGCCATGGAGCTCGTGCGCGAGGCCGACGTCGCGGTCGTCTTCGGCGCCTCGCTCAACCAGTTCACGATGCGCTTCGGCGACCTGTTCGCGCCGGGCACCCGGGTGTTCCAGGTCGACGTCGCCGCCGCGGCCACGCACCCGAACGTCGGCGGCTTCGTGCGCGGTGACGCCGCGGTCGTCGCCCGTGCCATCGTCGAATCGCTCGACGGGCTCGACGGGCTCGACGCCGAGGCATCCGGATGGCGTGAGACGGTCGACGTCGACGCCCTCCGCGCGCAGCCGACGGCCGTGCGCGCCGACGGGCTCGCCGACGACGGCCGCCTCGACCCGCGCGCCGTCGCGCAGGGCATCGCCGAGCTGCTGCCCGAGGACCGCGTGGTCGTCTCCGACGGCGGGCACTTCATCGGCTGGGCGAACATGTACTGGCCGGTCGCCTCGCCCGACCGCATGATCATGGTCGGCACGGCCTTCCAGTCGATCGGGCTCGGGTTCCCGAGCGTCCCGGGCGCCGCCGCGGCGAAGCCGGAATCCACGATCGTGCTCACGACCGGCGACGGCGGCGGGCTCATGGCCCTCGCCGACCTCGAGTCGGCGGTGCGCTCGGCGGGCGGGCGCGGCGTCGCCGTCGTCTGGAACGACGCAGCCTACGGCGCCGAGGTGAACCTCTACGGGCTCAAGGGCCTCGCCCGCGAGCCGATGCTCATCCCCGAGACCTCCTTCGCCGGGCTGGCGACCGCGGTCGGCGCCGAGGGCGTGGTCGTGCGCGAGCTCGCCGACCTCGACGCACTCGCGCGCTGGGCCGAGCGCCCGGTCGACGAGCGCCCGTTCCTCCTGCTCGACTGCCGCATCTCGGGCACGGTCGTCGCGCCGTACCAGGAGGAGATCATCCGCGTGAACAGCTGAGCGCACAAGCAACGGGGTGTGAGCCGCCGGCGTGAGCGGCTCCCAGAACCTTCGCTGAGACGGCTCTCTCACCAAAGGCTGACGGAGCAGCTTGTTCGATCAATCGCCGGCGGATGGCGCATCGCGTGGGCGCAGACGACACCCATCGCATGACCACCACTCCGCGCGCTTGCATCAAGGGTCGGTCAGCGGCGCACCTGATATCGCAGGTGAAGCACCCGGTCGCCCTGGACCACCACGTCAGGATCCTCCAGCAGGTGCTGCGCGTCGACGGAGCCGAAGTAGCGCTTGCCTGACCCGAGCACGACGGGTGCGACGTCCATGCGCACCTCGTCGACCAAACCCGCGGCGAACACCTGGCCGCCGACGTCGCCGGCGGCGACCTCGACGGTGCGGCCACCCGCGAGCTCCTTCGCCTTGGCCACGGCCGCCTCGACGCCGTCGACGAAATGGAACGGCGCGTTGGGGTCCCAGTCCTCGGGCGCCGGCCGGTGTGTCACGACGACGACATGGTCGACCCCGCTCGGAGGCGTCCCGTCCCAACCATCCGTGATGTCGAACACGTGGCGGCCCGCGATGGTCACCGCGATCTGGTCCCAGTACGGCCGGATGTGGTCGTAGGACGCTTGCGACACGTTCAGTACCCCGCTGTCGTCCAACGGCACGTCACCACTGACCAACCATTCGAACAATGGACCGGGATCGTCGTTCTCAGCTGCAATGAAGCCATCCACCGAGACGGACGCATTCATGACCACGTTCCCCATGGGGTCCTCCTCTCATTGAGTCCCAAGTCTCGTGTGTCGTGACTGGTCGCTCTTGTAAGAAATCAATCGGCCGGCAGCGGCCAGCCATCCAGCGCGTGGTCGGGATGTTCGCGAAGAAAGCGTTGCCGGACTTCGACATACCGTGTCGGCGTGAGCCCGGTGTACTCCCGGAACTCGTGGATGAAGTGGGCCTGGTCGAAGTACCCTGCGCGAGCGGCAACGTCACCCCAGTCGAGAGGTTCGGCTACGTCGATCGCCAATACGGTGGCGGTGAATCGGTAACTGCGCGCCAGCCGCTTCGGTGTGACGCCGATGACGTCCTTGAACCGCTTCGCCAAGTACGTGCTGCTGGCGCGGGCTGCCACGCCGAGGTCGCTGATCGGCACCGCTCCGGCGGTCTCCGCGATGGCGCTGCTCAGGTGTCGAACGATGTCCAGGCCGTCGATCGCGCGCAGCCGTCGCACCAGTTCCTCCTCGAGCAACATCAGCATTTCGTTCGGTGCGTCCGCCGAGGCCAGCCTGTCCCGCAGATCCGCAACGGCGGGCTGGCCCCAGATCTGCTCCACCGTCGCCGGTCGGTCGCACAACTCGGCCGCGGGCATCGGAAGGAACGGTGCCAGCCCCCACGGCTTGAAGTGGACGCCGACGGACCGGGTCGGGGTTGGGTACCCGAACTCCCAGGCACGGGTAGGCGTGGCGACCGCGCAGCCGTCGGCGTATTCCACGGCTTCCACGTTGGTCCCTGCGCGGATGAGAAACGGCGCCCCGAGGTTGACGATGAGCAAGGGCGCCGGCGCCGCCGGCAGTATCAACCGGGAGTACGGCGGGACGCCCTCCAAGTAGTAGAGGTCGCCGATCAGTCCGTCCAGCGGCGGACCAGGCACCCTGGACACGTACTCCACACCGACAGTATTGCCGACGCCTCCGACTGTACGGTGAGGGCATGCGGTATCTGCGACTTGCTTCGAACTGGCTCGATCGGAACGAGGGCGATGCATTCACCTGGCCGTACTGGGTCGACGTGTGCGTATCCGCGCCGGAACTCAAGGTGGCCATCTCGGAGGGAGCCGGTCACGGGTCCGCTGGAGGGCGCTTCGATCCCGCATTCGTCCTCAGCCGGCTTCGAGACAAGGTCAGTGGTGCGGATGGCGACTGGCTGCTCCCATACATCGAGCGACTTGCCCGGGGTGAGGTCGTAACCGAGGCCGAACTGCAGTCACAGTTCGCGGAGCGACACGGACGGGAACCAGAGTCCTACGACTGGGACTGAGCAGACGTTGCGCGGAGAGCACGTGTGCAGAGGCCCACTCGGGGCTCTGTCGCTCGCGGCGGGATCCATGGCGACCAGCGATTCCTCGACCGGGAGATGGACGCCGCGCTCCACGAGGCATACCCCGATCCCGACACCTACCGACAGAACCATCGCGTACAGAACCAGGTCCCCTGCCGTCGTCCGGTCCATCGAGTGGGAGAGCTCACGGCACTGACATTGTGACCGAGGCTCAGTCCATGCACGGTCGACTCTTCGTTGCGCTGAAGCGCATCGTGGAGGGATGGTGAACTGCGAGGGCCCGCCCCAGTTCACTCTGCAGACATCGTCGCGGCGCTTGATGTGCTGGAGGCATCGCGCTCCTGATGCGGCACAAGCCTGTATCAGTCCAGCAGCCCACGCTGGTACCCGACGGCGACCGCGGCTGCCCGGTCGTTGACATCGAGCTTGGTGTAGATGTGCAGCAGGTGGGTCTTCACCGTCGCTTCGCTGATGAAGAGTCGTCCTGCGATCTCGCGGTTCGTCGCACCGGTCGCGATCATGCGCAGCACCTCGAGTTCGCGTGCGCTGAGCGGTGACTCGGGCTCCCGCAACCGCCCCATCAGGCGCATCGCGACGGCGGGCGACAACACCGCCTCACCGCGAGCCGCTGCTTCGACGGCCCGCATGAGTTCGTCGCTCGGGGCGTCCTTCAGGAGGTACCCGGTGGCGCCCGCCTCGATCGCCGGGAGCACCTCGCTGTCGGTGTCGTACGTCGTGAGCACGAGCACGCGGGCCTCGAGGCCGAGTTCTGCGAGGCGCTTGATGGCGGTCACCCCGTCCATGCGCGGCATCCGCAGGTCCATGAGCACGACCGCGGGTTCGAGTGCACGGGTGAGGGCGACGGCTTCCGCGCCGTCGGCGGCCTCGCCGACCACCTCGAAGCGGGGGTCGCCCGTGAACATGCCCCGGAGCCCGTCCCTGACGATGGGATGGTCATCGGCGATGAGCACGCGGATGGTCGTCTCATTCATTCGTGCTCCTCGTGTACGACGGGGCGCTCTCGCGCGACGATGGGCACGCTCGCGGAGATCGCCGTGCCCGCGCCCGGCTCGGACTCGATCTCGAGCACGCCCGCGACACGGGCCACGCGCTGACGCATCGAGGTCAGCCCGTATCCCCCGCCGTCATCGCTGCTCGCCCGTGCCGGGTCGAAGCCGGCGCCGTCGTCACGGACGTCGAGGGTGACGACGTCGTCCATGTAGGAGAGGGTGAGGCCGACCCGGGTGGCAGCGGCATGCTTGCCGGCGTTCGCGAGCGCCTCTTGCGCGACACGCAGAAGCGTCACCTCGACCTCGGGATGCAGCTGCATGACGTCGCCCGTCGTCGTGAACTCCACCGTGACCTCATGCAGCCGGCCCCACTCGGTCGCGACGCCGGCGATCGCGTCGGGCAGACGGGCGGATTCGAGCTCTGCCGGACCGATCGCGTGCACCGAGCGCCGTGCTTCGGCGAGGCTGTCGCGGGCCAGCGTCGTGGCGTTCGCGAGGTGGCGCCGCCAGACGACCTCATCGCCGATGTCACCGGCCCGTTCAGCGGCCTGTACCTGCGTGACGATGCCGGCGAGTCCCTGCGCGATGGTGTCGTGGATCTCGCGGGCGATGCGCTGGCGCTCATCGAGTACCCCGGCCTCGCGGGCCTGCACGAGCAGCTGCGCGTGCAGGCCGTCGTTCTCGCGGATGGTCTCCTCGAGCTGCGCCACCATGCGCTTGCGCTCGGCACTGTGCGCACTCGTGGTCTCGCCGATGCTGCTGAACAGCCCGACGACCGCCACGATGGCGCCGATGAAGAAGAGGTACGTGAGCACGGCCACCGGTGTGGGATCGGGCAGCCCGCCCATGAACGTCGTGATGCTGATCGCGGCGGTGGCGGTCAACCCGGCGTAGCGCCATCCGTTGCGGAGGTACTGCCAGGAGTGCAGGTAGCCGACGAAGCCGAAGAATCCCGCGAACCACACGTCGCGAGTGCAGAGCACGGCGATCAACAGGATGAGCCCGATGACGTACACGGCGCCCGGAGTGCGACGCCGACTCATCAGCCAAATCCACGCCGCCGCCAGCAGCACGAGCCACAGGGTGATGAGCCGGTCGCTCCAAGTGTGCACGCCGGTGAGCATCGACAGGGCCGCCGAGGTTGCGAGGAGCAAGTACGGCGCGACGGCCATCACTCGCAGCAGCCGCTGTTCGCGCAGCTCGAGTTGCCTCGCCGTCGTGGCCGCCACCATGCTCACTCCCAACGGAAGAACTTGGCTGCAGCGAGGCTGACGACCACCGCGTAGGCGGCCATGACTCCCAGCAGCAGGGGGTCGGGCGCTGCTCCCGTCCAGACATCCTGCAGGCTCTGGCGGAACGCGCCCAGCGGGGTGAACTCCCCGATCCTCACCAAGATAGCGGGCATCTGCGAGACGGGCTGCATGAGTCCCGCGAGGTACGCCATCGGGAAGTAGAGGAGCACGCCGATGCCGTTCGCGGCGCGACCGCTCGGCGCGAGGGCGGCGATGAGCAGTCCGATCGCGAACATCGACGCGGTGCCGAGCACGAACACCGCGATGAAGCTCAGGGCATCCGCGGGGAGCCGCGCCCCGAGCACGGCTCCGGCCACGGCGAGCAGGGCCCCGCAGCTCACGAGCGCCAGGACGAACTGCAGGATGAGCTGCACGACCAGAAGACTCGCCGGCCGCACCGGCGTGGTGGAGAGCCTGCGCAGGATCCCCTTCTCGCGGTAGGTCGCGAGCGCGGTCGGCATCAGGTAGAGGCCGACGAGGCCGATCGCCATGGCGATCACCATCGGCAGGAGGGTCGTGTCGTCCGGCCCGATCGAGCTCCCGAAGACGATGAGGACGAACAGCGGGATCACGACGGTAAACAGCGAGCCGGGCTCGCGCACGAGCAGCTTGGACTCGACGACGGTGAGCTTGGCGGTTGCGGGCATGAGGGTCTCCTGAGACATGGCGGTCGGATGCTTCGGGTCAGACGTCGAACGCGCGCCCGGTGAGGGCGACGAAGGCGTCATCGAGGGTTCGCTTGTCGATGCGCAGGTCGGTGACGATCACGTGCTCGCGAGCCAGGACCGAGGTCACGGCCGTGGCGAAGTCGCTCCTGCCGGACACCGTGACCACCGCTCCACTGCGCTGAACGGATGCGACGCCGGGAAGGCCCTGGAGTGCTGCGAGGATCCCGTCGGGCACATCCGACGCCAGGCTGAACCGCATCGCATGCTCGGCGTCGACGCCGTTGATGAGCTCGGCGGGCGTGTCGATCGCCACGATGCGGCCCTGGCTGAAGACCGCGACCCGGTCGCAGAGTTCCTCGACCTCGTCCATGAAGTGGCTGACGAGCACGACCGTCACGCCACTGGCGCGGATCTGCTGGATGAGCTCCCAGGTCGCCCGGCGCGCCTGTGGGTCGAGTCCGGTGGTCAGCTCGTCGAGGAACGCGACCCGCGGATTGCCGACGAGCGCGAGCGCGATGATGAGACGCTGCTTCTGGCCACCGGAGAGCTTGGCGAACCGCACGTTGCGGAGCTCGAACAGCCCCCATTCCTCGAGCAGCTCGCGCCAGTCGCGCGGCTGCTTGTAGAACGAGGCGTAGAGGTCGAGCGCCTCCCAGACCTTCAGGTTGTCCGGCAGGTCGGTGTGCTGCAGCTGCACGCCGATGAACTCCTTCAGCCGCCTACCATCCGCGATCGGATCGAGCCCGAGAAGGCGCACCGAGCCGGAGTCGGCGGTGCGAAGCCCCTCGATGATCTCGACCGTGGTGGTCTTGCCGGTGCCGTTCGGCCCGAGGATGCCGAAGATCTCGCCCTCCTCGACCGAGAAGGTGATCCCGTCGAGGACGGTGCGGCCTGCGTAGCTCTTGGTGAGCTCGGTGACGTCGATGACTGGCATGGCTCAAGCATCGCGAGGCCGTCAGCGGTGCCCATCGGCCCGGAGGCGTCGTTTCGGCAGGCCGCGGATGATCCGAGAATCCACTGATCGGTTGATGCGCAGCAGGACCCTCGCCGCCCGATCGTCGGTCGCGGTCTTGAGGATCAGCTTTCCGCGCGCATTCGTTCGATTCCTCGTCGGGGGCGCCGGGTGCGTCTCGGAAGTACATATAGTCCGTTCCTCGTTGGAGGGCCCAGATCGCCAGGCAGGAACCCTTGCAGAAACTCCACCCCAGCCGCTCGTGCCCGCTTCGGGATCCTGTCGCAGTCCTGCGCCGCCCGCGCCCGATCGGAGTACCATTTGCCTCGCCTCCCCTGACGACACAGACGAGAGGGGATCACATGACTGGGAAAACGTGGCGGTGCCGTCTGGGCATGCACAAGTGGGTCGTGCATCATCAGGAAGAGACCGGAGCGCGGTACTTCGAGTGTGCTCGATGCGGGAAGGATCGCTCGCCCGACGGCCAGCTCCCGCCCATCGGCATGTGATCCGAGGCATCCGCCTGCGACCGATCATGTCATCATCGCCCCTCCAATTGACGGGACGAATCTCGTTGCAACCGCAGTGTCGCTCGCGGTCCCTGCTCGCCTTTTCATCGGGGTCGCCGAGCGTTGTCCACGGACGAAGATTCGCCTCGAAGTACCTGAGCCGCGAGCCCGGCACCGGGCGCCAGAGCCTTTTCACTCAAGGGTCGACAGGCGGCCGCAAGCCGATCCCGTTCTGCACGCGCAGCGAGGAGTTGGAGTCATTTGCCGCCGCCGTTGTTGTGCCGTACGACGGGCGGGGTGTACGTCGAGGAGCGAGGCAGCGCGGTCCGCGCGGCCTTGGGGATGCGGGGACATCCGGGGCGGCTGGGCTCACACGTAGATCGCGACGAGCTTGTCGAGGGACTCCTCGAGGCCCTTCTTCGAGAGCGCGAGCTGCTCGAGGTCGATGTAGCCGAGTTCGGTGACGGTGAGTCGCGTCGCGTCGTCGCCGATCGACTCGAACGTGATGACGTGCCGCACGTCGCGCGGGATGCCCGCGGCCCCGATGGTCGCGGGGTCGATCGTGGCGCCGTGCTCGTCGGCGATGTTGTGGATGAACTCGAGGCGGTGCGGTGCGTCGACGAGCGTGTACGCCCAGGTGCTGTACAGCGCCGGGAACCCCCAGTCGGGGGCGCTCATGCACACGAGGGACGTGCCGCCGACGCGCACGTCGAGCTCGGCGACCGTGCAGGTGAAGCCGTTCGGGCCCCACCAGCGAAGCACACGGTCGGGTTCGGTCCACGACTTCCAGGCCGCCTCGATGGGGGCGGGGATGTCGCGGCTCACGACGAGATCGTGCGTCTCGTGCTGTGTCGTGTCGTTCATCGTGGCTCCTCCGCTGCAGGACGCCGCCGCGGCATCTGTTTCACTTCGATGATCGAAGCATAGGTCACTACGATGATCAAAGTCAATGCCGTAGACTCGACGCATGAAGCGAGCTGAAGGGCGGTCGACCTGCCCCACCAACTTCACCGTGGAGACCTTCGGCGACAGCTGGTCGCTGCTGATCATGCGCGACCTGCTCACACTCGGCAAGCACACCTTCGGCGAGTTCCTTCGGTCCGAGGAGCGCATCGGTCCGAGCGTGCTCGCCGACCGCCTCGCCCGACTCGAGCGCAGCGGAATCATTGTGCGTACCCCAAGCGAGACGGATGCCCGCAAGGTCACCTACTCGGCGACGGAGCGCGGCATCGCGGCGATCCCGCTCTTGTACGAGGCGGCGCGATGGGGCATGGGCGGCGTTCCCATCGAGGAGGACGATCCGTGGGAGGCGGTCATGGCGATGGACCGCCACGACGTGCTCGACGCGTGGCAGCAGGCCGTGCGCGAGGGTGGTTCGCTCCTCGGAGGCGCGGAGAGCGCGTTCGCGCGGCTGACCGCCAGGGCACGCGCGGTCGTGTGACGGCGACGGCGGACGTTTCCGGGCGCAGATTCCTCCCACGCGCGCTGTTGACTTCATCGTGCGTATGAAACGAGGGAAGCGAATGGCGTCCTCTGCCGTTGCTCCGGCGGCGGTGGGTTCGTCTCCCGGGATCGGGAGCGACCTACGATCACGTATTTCGGGTCGGCGGGGGCGAGGATGCGACCAGCACCTTCGTCCTGCCCGACGGGTCGGAAGAGCACCTGCGCAACAGGTCCCGTTATCTCGACATCGTGTCCGACCGCCGGATCGTGTTCGTCTCTGAGGCGATCGTCAATGCCGTGACCCGGTGGGTATCGCTCGTGACTGTCACCTTCGAGGATGCGGATGGTGGGACAAGCGCGCTGATCTGGACGGAGCAAGTGGCGTTCCTTGCCCGCACCGGTGACGGCAGCGCCGACCTGCCTCACCTGCGTACCGGGACAGCCCTTCGGCTGAATGGGCTTTCGGCGGTCATCGGTGGCAGCGGCTCATGAGTTGCGCACTGCACGTTTGACGGCGCACTGCACATTCGACGGTCGGCGATCGGACGTCCGCACGCGGACTCCCATACGGGTGCTCTGAAGCGACCCAACGAATGCGCGATCATGTCCTCATGACGAGTGAAGTACGCAACGTGAACCGGGCCCTCGACGCGATTGCGGAACCCTGGCAGCCACACCGACTGGCGAGCATCAACGACTACGACGTCAAGGTCGTCAAGCTGCTCGGAGAGTTCGTCTGGCACACTCACCCAGACACCGACGAGCTGTTCATGGTGCATACCGGCAACCTCGTCATCCAGTTGCGCGACAGAGACGTCCACCTCGGCCCCGACGACGTGTTCGTCGTCCCCGCAGGAGTCGAGCACTGCCCCCGCGCCGACGAGGAAGTCACCGCGCTCCTCTTCGAACCGCAAGGGACCGTCAACACGGGGGACGCCGGAGGCGATCGTACTCAAACACTTCGCGAGTTCTAGGCGCCGTTCAGAGATCCCTCAGCGATCCGGTCAATGGTCGCGGGCTCGGCGTGACCCGGTGACTCCGAAGCGCGAGGACGATTGGGAGGACGATGACCGACACGAACGCGGCAGAGCTTGTGAGGTACAGCAACATCGACCAGCCTGAGTGGTCGCCGCCGGAGATGGCGAACGTATCCGCGAGCGCCATGCCTGCTGGGAACGATGCTGCGAAGTAGGCGGGAGCGCCGAAGGCGAGGATCAGCAGCACCATGACGGCGACAACTCGGGGCGACGCGCTCGACGCCGCGGCCGCGTACAGCCAGACTCCGGCGGCCAGGAGGAGCCCGAGACCGACAAAGGTGACGACCGGGACCGGCGATAGCGACTCGCCCGCCGCTTCCAGCGTCGTGTGAATCTCATCGAGCGCGAGTCCCGGCACGGCCGCCATCGGGTTGAGAACCAGAATCTGCAACGCGCCCAGCCCGGCATATGCAGCAGTCAACAGGATGCCACCGATCGCGATCAGCACCGTCGGCTTGAGAAAGATGCGCCCCATACGCCCAACCCTAGGTGCCGGCCGGGCGGCCGACTCGGAACGCCGTCGGTTCTTTACGACAGGGTGATGGCCTCCGAATCCAATCCGTGAGCGGGGCCGGTGACGGGACCTCCCTCAGAGGGATCCTCTTGCGGGCTGCTGGCCTGGCATGGTGCTCGTAGCAGACGGGAGGGGGGCTGGCGTCGTTCAACACTCGTCGTCCTCCACGCAAGAACACTGCGTGAACTCATTCCACCGGTACCCCGTAGCGGGCTGGGACGGGATACTTTAACGCCGAACGGAGTTGGAGGGCGTATGTTCGCTGACGAGACCGTTGAGGCGATCAGCGCCTTAGCGTTCGTTCTGCTTCTTCTGATCGCCACTGTTGCGATGGGAGTGGCAGCTGGGAGACGACGCTGACGGCGTCGGACTCGCGAATTCGCCACCGGCCGCGCTCGCTCTTGCACCCTGGGCACGTCTGCCACGGGCCTAGTCCTGGGTTTCGTGCGCTGCGAGGTGCTTGACGCGCGTCTTCGCGTGCTTCTCCACCAGTACAGGCACGAAGTCACGAACGGGATGTCCGTCGAAGCTCTGGTGCTCCTCGGCCACGATCTTCTCGATCTCGGCACGCTCGACACCGGGGTACTTCGTTGCGAGACGGTCTACGACTTCTTCGACGCCACGGGCCTCGCCGCCTTCGCGTTCCTGCATGTTGCGATTCTCGACGCCTGGGGCGTTCAGGGTCAACATTCCGCGACAATTCGTCACGTCGTGGGCGCCTGTTCCGCGCACCGGGTGCCTCTGAGTGGTCAGGGTGCGCTGGGCGCGACCCGAATTCACCAGCCGAGCTCGTCGGTGAGCCTCATCCGACGGAGGAAGCAATCCGTCATCAGTTCGTCGAGATCGATGCTGGATCCGAGTAGTTCGGAGGAACCGTCCTCATTTGGCGGGGCGTGCGCGACCCAGCCATCGGCCGTGTGGAAGACCGCACCGAGGTACACGCCGTCGTGGTCGCGGTCACCGACACGGACCACGTAGCCGGTGTTGTCCGAGAGCGGAAACGCGGTGACCGTTAACGCATCCTCGGCGATGTACATGCGCGCCGCAGCCATACCCGAAAGCTACAACCAATTCCTTCGCATAGGAATGCCGTCATCAGGACAGGCGGTTCATTGCTCCCTCCGGGCACCGCCCTGGAGTTGCTCAAAGCGGCATCGTGAAGAGGTGCCCTACTCGATGAAGCGCTGGACGAACGCGAGGGCTTCGTCAGCGACTTCGCGCCACCCCGAATCGATCGTCAGGGAATGACCGCGCTCCGGGATCACGATCTCTTCCGTGATCCCGATGTTGTGCTTTGCCTGGATCTTGTAGCTCGCATTGGTGATCGCAGGCGGGACCGTGTGGTCCTTCTCACCACCGATGATAAGCAGCGGACCGCGGGCGGGGTTCTTCGAGTCGACTTCGGTATCGCCGCCGAAGGGATTGAAGTTCGCGAATGCCGCTTGGAACAGCGGGAGGCCCGCAGCCGCGACATGGTGCTCCTCAAAGAGTCGGCGCCCCTCTTCTTCGCTGAGCGCGTTGACCCAGCCGTACTGGAATTGCTCCCACGTCAACGCGACCCCGCGTCCTGCGTTGGCGGGGTTCGCGAGCACCGGGGCCGCGGACTTCAATGACGAGGCGGGCAGCGGCAGCACGCCTTTGAATGGTGCGTTGTCGATCGACACGGTCACGGCCGCCACGCCTCCTCCGGCGATCTTCTGCGCGATGAGTCCGCCGAAGGAGTGACCGATCACGACCGGCGCTTGATCGAGAGCCGCGATGGCCTCGAGGTAGTGGTCGGTGACTTGCTGCACCATCTTCTTCGCAAAGGCTTCAGGATGCTCGCGAGCCTCAGCCACGGTTGCGGGGTCGTCGGGCCAGCCAGGAGCGAGGCTCACGAACCCGTTGTCTTCGAAGAACTCGCGCCACGGCGCCCAGCTGCTCGAGAGCAGCCAGAGTCCATGGACGAACACGACGGGCGTACGGTCCGACTCGTTCGCTCGAGCGATTTCGACGAGTTCCCAATCGGCGAGGGTGGAGGTGCTGTCACTCATGTGTCGTCCTCTCAACAGTGGGCGCGGCCATGCCTGTTGCGCGGCCGAAGCCGCCACCCAGCGTAGGACCTTCACGATCCGGGCGCGAGAGGAAGCCACGGGTACCGCCGGGGCGTCAGAGCTGGATCCGCCGGCCGCGTACGGGTTCTGAAGCGACATTGAGTACCGACGGAACGATCGGACCGATGCGATGCAGGCGGGCGCCGCAAAGGGATCCTGATCGAACTCCGCCGCGACGACGATACTGAGACGAGTGAGGCACCGCTGAGCTGACAACCTCGCGCCGGCACCCGATCGTTAGATAGACTATGGTCTATGGATGTTTCGGTGGACTCTGCTCGCGAGTTGCGTCTCGTCGCCGACCCGACGCGGGCCCACATCCTGCGCAGCATCCTCGAAGCCCCCGACGGTCGGGTGCTCGTGGGGCGCCTCGCCGAGGAACTCGGGTTACGCCAACCGACCGTGAGCCACCACATGAAGGCGCTCCTCGACGAGGGCCTGGTGCAGCGTCAACCCGACGGGCGACGCACCTGGTACTCGCTGGCCGACGAGCACGCGGACCGGCTCGCTGAGATCCTTCGCGCCCAGGAGCCATCCGTCCCGGTCGATCCGGTCCTGGAGCGGGTGGTGCGAGATCTCAGCGACCGGTACCGCGGGACCTTCAGTCCGGAGACGGTCGAGCGGTACGTGCGCGAGAGCTACGACCTCCTCGCCGAACGCCCCGCGCCAGGCCGGCGCCTCCCGTCGCTCGCTGCGCAGTTCGCCGCGGACCGGCTCGATGCCCTCGCCCGCGTGGCGCCGGCGTCGAGCCCGGTCCCAGAGGTGCTGTTCGTGTGCGTCCAGAACGCTGGAAGGTCGCAGATGGCCTCCGCCATCCTCCGCCACCTCGCCGGCGACCGAGTACACGTACGCACGGCCGGCTCGGACCCGGCCGGCGAGGTGCGCAGTACTGTCCTGACAGCACTGGATGAGATCGGCGTCCCGCTGGCTGGTGAATACCCGAAGCCACTGACGGACGAGGTCGTTCGCGCTGCGGATGTCGTGATCACGATGGGCTGCGGCGATGCCTGCCCGATCTATCCCGGCCGTCGCTACCTGGACTGGGATCTCCCCGATCCGGTGGGCAAGCCCATCGCCGAGGTGCGCGAGATCCGCGATGACATCGAGCGCCGCATCCGCGAACTGCTCGCCACCCTCTGATCGATCGACAGGGCCGATGACCGACGAGTCACCCCAGCCCAGCCCTGCCCCGCTGACCCGCCGCCTCGTCGCCGAGTTCCTCGGCACTGGGCTGCTCGTCGCGATCGTCGTCGGTTCCGGGATCGCGGCATCCGCCCTTTCTCCGGAGGACGTCGGCCTGCAGTTGCTGGAGAACAGTCTCGCCACCACGCTCGGCCTGGCCGTCCTGATCGCGGTCCTCGCCCCGGTTTCCGGAGCGCACTTCAACCCCGTGGTCTCGCTCGTCGACTGGTGGCTCTCCCGCAGGAGCGGCGGCCCCGGCTTCGCCGCACGCGAGGTCGCAACCTACGCCGCCGCGCAGGTGTTCGGCGCGATCGCCGGCGCGCTACTCGCGAACGCGATGTTCGACGTGCCCACCGCGATCGCATCGTCCGATCGTGCGACGCCGTCGACGCTGCTCGCCGAGGTCGTCGCGACGGCCGGGCTCGTGCTCGTGATCTTCGCCCTTGTGCGCAGCGGCAATACCCGGATCATCCCCGCCGCGGTCGGCGCGTACATCGGAGCGGCGTACTGGTTCACCAGCTCCACCTCGTTCGCCAACCCCGCCGTGACGATCGGGCGTATCTTCTCCGACACGTTCGCCGGCATCGCCCCGGCCTCAGTCCTCCCGTTCGTCGTTGCACAGTTCGTTGGCGCCGTCATCGGCATCGTGCTGGTCGGCTTCCTCTTCCCGGTGCCTGCCGCGGCGACGGAGCGAGACGCCGGGAAGGTGCCCGCCGAAGTAGCCAAATGATAGATGACCGTCTATCATTCAGGTATGAGCACTGAGAAGCCTTCCGTCCTGTTCGTCTGCGTCCACAATGCCGGCCGCTCCCAGATGGCCGCCGGGTACCTGCGCGAGCTCGGTGGGGACCGTGTCGAGGTCCGCTCGGCCGGGTCCGAGCCGAAGGACCAGATCAACCCGATCGCCGTCGAAGCGATGTCCGAAGAGGGCATCGACATCACCGGCAACACCCCGAAGATCCTCACCGTCGACGCCGTGAAGGAATCCGACGTGGTGATCACCATGGGCTGCGGCGACGCCTGCCCGATCTTCCCCGGCAAGCGTTACGAGGACTGGGAGCTCGAGGACCCGGCCGGCCAGGGCATCGAGGCCGTCCGCCCGATCCGTGACGAGATCCGCCGCCGGGTGGAAGAGCTCATCAGCGAACTGCTGCCCGCGCCCGCCACCGCCTGACCCGTCGCGACGAAACCGGCCAGGATCATGAACCGCACCGTGCAGCCACCGCTCCTCACCCCTGACTCCGTGTTGCACCGGGCCAGCGAACGCCTCGCCGTCCGCTTCGACGGGATCTTCAGCGAGGAGACCGTTGAACGGGTCGTCTTCGAGTCGTACACCGCGCTCGCCCGCACCGCGACCGTGAATACCCATCTGCCCAGCCTCGCGACGCGGTTCGCGCAGGACCGGCTGACCGCGCTGGCGCAGTCGAAGGGTGCCATCGCGAAGCCGGTGCCTGAGGTGCTGTTCGTGTGCGTGCAGAACGCCGGCCGATCACAGATGGCAGCCGCATACCTCCGTGAGCTCGGCGGCGACCGCATCCACGTCAGATCGGCAGGATCCCAGCCCGCAGCCGACCTGGGAGCATCCGTCGTCCAGGTCATGACCGAGGCCGGCATCGACCTCGCCCAGGAGTTCCCGAAGCCGCTCACCGATGACGTCGTCCGCGCCGCGGACGTCGTGATCACGATGGGCTGCGGCGACGCCTGCCCGGTCTACCCGGGCAAGCAGTACCTCGACTGGCACCTCGACGACCCCGACGAGCTCACCCTCGACGAGGTCCGCCGAGTCCGTGACCAGATCCGAACCAACGTCGAACAGCTGCTGCACAGCCTGGAGGCCGCACCCCATGATTGAGAACCCCATCGAGAACGTCGTCGTCATCGGCTCAGGACCCTCCGGCTACACCGCCGCCGTGTACTTGGCCCGCGCAGGCCTGGCACCGGTCGTGCTCGCAAGCTCAGTCGAAGCGGGCGGAGCTCTGGTCACGACGACGGAGGTCGAGAACTACCCCGGCTTCTCCACGGGCATCATGGGCCCCGAGCTCATGGACCAGATGCGCGAACAGGCCGAACGCTTCGGCGCCCGCATCGTCTACGACGACGCCACCGAAGTCGAACTCACCGGCGCCGTCAAGACCATCCGCACCATCAACGGCGTCGAGTACCGCGCCCACGCTGTCGTGCTCGCGATGGGATCGGCGTACCGCAAGCTCGGCATCGAGGGCGAGGAACGACTGACCGGCCGTGGCGTGTCCTGGTGCGCGACCTGCGACGGCTTCTTCT
The DNA here is from genome assembly GCF_051016555.1 of Agromyces sp. Marseille-Q5079. Classification (NCBI taxonomy): domain Bacteria; kingdom Bacillati; phylum Actinomycetota; class Actinomycetes; order Micrococcales; family Microbacteriaceae; genus Agromyces; species Agromyces sp. Marseille-Q5079. The sequence continues at coordinate 116,327 of NZ_JBPEJF010000001.1, forward strand.
TCAAGGGCAAGGACATCGCCGTCGTCGGCGGCGGCGACTCCGCGCTCGAGGAGGCCATGTTCCTCACTCGCTTCGCCGACTCGGTCACCCTCGTGCACCGCCGCGACTCGCTCCGTGGATCCCGCATCATGCAGGAACGAGCACTCGCCAACCCGAAGATCCGCCCCTACTGGAACGCGGAAGTCATCGCGGTCGAAGGCGACGACGGGCTCGAGCGACTCCGACTCCGCGACACCACGACCGGCGCTGATGCTGCACTCGACGCGACCGGGCTCTTCATTGCGATCGGCCACGACCCACGAAGCGACCTCGTCGCCGGCCAGATCGACCTCGACGACGACGGCTACGTGAACGTCGCGCACCCGTCGACCCGGACAAACCTCGACGGGGTCTTCGCCTGCGGCGACCTCGTCGACAGGCGCTACCGGCAAGCCATCACCGCCGCAGGCACCGGCTGCGCCGCCGCACTCGACGCCGAGCACTACCTCGCGGAGCGCCGACTCGCCGATCCCGTGGAGGAACAGCCCGCGATCATTCTCGAAACGACCTGATCCCTCCGGCTGCTCTCGGCGCCCGCAAGCCGGTCGGACATCGAGCGGGAGTCGATGGCCAATCCCGCGTTCAGCGGGCCGAGTGGGTAGGCGGTACGTTCAAGCGATGAAGTTCGTGGCCTCCTTCTTTGACAGAGACGACCGATACTCCCTGGGCGTGGAGGAGCAGTCATCCACGGCATACCTGTCGATCCCGGTGTCGAATAGTGCCGCGGACTATGAGGAGTACTACGCCCTGAGCGACCACGAGTACGCGGCTTACGCCACTGATCGAGAGAAGGCGCGCGCGTTCGCCGAACAATGCCGTCGCCACGAGCATGATGACCGACTGATCCAGAAGCCGGGCTGGAGTCGCGGTACGCCGAGGTAGCGACTCGGGGCTGCGTGTCGCCATGCCGAAGCCGTCGGCCAGTGCGCGGATGCCGGTCCCCCGTCGGTGCTCGCGTGCGAGCCAGAGCGCCCGACGACAGCCAGCCGGCCGGGAGCCCCGTATGGCCCGCCCGCGTCGCCGTCGCGCTGACGGCGCCCTGAACGCTTCAGTGCGAGCCCTGTCGGGCCGCCACCTCCGATGTTGCGGAGAGCCCGCGGACATTGCCCCGATGAGAGCTACCTGATCGCGTTGGACCCCTGAGAGCGATTGCTCAACCGCAGGTACGGGGTGGTCCTCTCTCGCGGAAAGCCATCCCTCTTGCGCGGGCGCCGCACGCCTCCCGCCCAGCGCGTTGGCTCGGCCAGGCGAGATGTCGCTTCCTGTTGCGTGGTCGTCGGAACTCAGCGAGAAGGTGATCGTCGAGCGCTTCGGCATCGGCCGGCGGTCGCCGACGGGTGCACGACGACGGGTGCACGACGTCGGCGGATCGTATACGATCACAGCAGACCCCGACGAAGTGGAGCCCATCCGTGCTTGACCCCTCCCGCATCGAGGCGATCGCCGACGAACTCGTCGCCGCCGACCGCGACCGCACCGTCGTGCCGCTGCTCACCGCACGCGACCCGGGCATGACGATCGACGACGCCTACGCCGTGCAGCAGCTCTGGGCCACGCGGCGCATCGAGGCCGGCGCCCGCCGCGTCGGCCGCAAGATCGGGCTCACCTCGAAGGTCATGCAGGTCGCGACCGGCATCACCGAGCCCGACTACGGCGTGATCCTCGACGACATGGTGATCGAGTCCGGCGCCTCCGTCGAGTACGACCGATTCTCGAACGTGCGCATCGAGGTCGAGCTCGCCTTCGTGCTCGCGAAGCCGCTGCGGGGTCCCGGGGTCACGATCTTCGACGTGCTCGACGCGACGGCCTACGTCGTGCCCGCGCTCGAGATCCTGAACTCGCACATCGAGATGCAGGGGCGCACGATCGTCGACACCATCAGCGACAACGCGGCGATGGGAGCGATGGTCGTCGGCGGCCGCCCCGTGAAGGTCGACGCGGTCGACCTTCGCTGGGTCTCGGCGCTGCTCTACCGCAACCAGGTCATCGAGGAGTCCGGTGTCGCCGCGGCCGTGCTCGGGCACCCCGCGATGGGCGTGGCCTGGCTCGCGAACAAGCTCGCGCAGCACGAGCAGTCGCTCGAGGCGGGCGAGATCATCCTCGCCGGATCGTTCACCCGGCCCATGTGGGTCGAACGCGGCGACACCGTGCACGCCGACTACGGACAGCTGGGAGCCGTGACATGCCGATTCGAATGAGCCTTCCGCCGACGCTCGGCGACCGCATCGCGGCATCCGATCGCCCGCTCGTCGGCGCCTGGTCGTGCGCCGGCAGCGCGACCAACGCCGAGATCGTCGCCGGGTCGGGCCTCGACGTCGTGCTCATCGACGCCGAGCACTCCCCCGCCGACCTCGAGTCCGTGCTCGACCAGCTCCGGGCCGTCGCCGCCTACTCGGCGGCCCCGCTCGTGCGACCGCCCTTCGGCGACGCCGTGACGCTCAAGCGCTACCTCGACATCGGCGTGCAGAACCTGCTGGTGCCGATGGTCGACACCGCCGAGCAGGCGAGCGAGATCGTGCGCGCGGTGCGCTACCCGCCGCTCGGCGTGCGCGGTGTCGGCAGCGCCCTTGCACGATCGTCGCGCTGGAACCGGGTCGAGGGCTACCTCGGCGACGCGTCGTCGACCGTCTCGCTGTTCGTGCAGGTCGAGTCGGCGACGGCCGCCGCGAACGTCGAGGAGATCCTCGCGGTCGACGGGGTCGACGGCGTGTTCTTCGGCCCGGCCGACCTCGCCGCGTCCATGGACCTGCTCGGGCAGCAGGAGCACGCCGACGTCATCGCGGCGGTGCTCGCGGGCATCGAGGCGGCGAAGGCCGCGGGCAAGCCGTCGGCCGTGAACGCCTTCGTGCCGGCATCCGCCGACCGCTACCTCGCCGCCGGCGCCTCGCTCGTGGTCGTCGGCGCCGACGTCGCGCTCCTGGCCCGGAGCACCGAGGCTCTCGCGGCCCGGTTCATCCCGCAGCCGGCGACGGATGACGCGGGCACGCCCCGAGCCTCCTACTGACGGGTCGCCCCACGGGGTTGCCGATCCCGCCAGATCGTATATCATTTCCAATATCACTAGACGAGGACGTCCATGAACGCCATCCCCACGCCGGGCAAGATCATCGCCGTGCACCTCAGCTACCCGTCGAGGGCCGCGCAGCGAGGTCGCACCCCCGCGCAGCCGAGCTACTTCCTCAAGCCCTCCTCATCGCTCGCGGTTACCGGCGGCACCATCGAGCGCCCGGCCGGCACCGAACTGCTCGCGTTCGAGGGTGAGATCGCGCTCGTCATCGGGGAGCCCGCACGCCGGGTGTCCCCCGCCGAGGGCTGGCGACACGTGGCCGGGGTCACCGCCGCGAACGACTTCGGCCTCTACGACCTGCGCGCCGCCGACAAGGGTTCCAACGTGCGCAACAAGGGCGGCGACGGCTTCACGCCGATCGGCCCCGCGACGATCCCGGCCGACGTCGCCGGCGAGGACGGCTGGCGGGTGCGCACGTGGGTGAACGGCGCGCTCGCCCAGGAGGACACCTCCGATACCCTGCTCTTCAGCTTCGGCCGGCTCATCGCCGACCTCTCGCAGCACCTGACCCTCGAGACCGGGGACGTGATCCTCACCGGCACGCCCGCCGGGTCGAGCGTCGTCGTGCCCGGCGACGTCGTCGAGGTCGAGGTCGACGCCCCCGGCGCACCGGGCGCGCCGTCGACGGGCCGCCTCGTCACGACCGTGACCCAGGGCGAGCAGGCGTTCGGCGACTTCGGCGCGAAGCCCGCCGTCGACGACGCCCAGCGCATCGAGGCGTGGGGCAGCGAGGCCGAGCACGCCGCGGCCGTCGCCGCGGGCAAGGCCTCCCCGCTCGACGCGAGCGCCGGCGGACCGGCCGCCGAATCCACCGTCGAGGCACCTGCACCCGCGCTGACCGACGAGGTGCGCGAGCTGCTCGGCCGCTCGGCCGTCGCGACCATCTCGGCGGCGCTGCGCAAGCGCGGGTACCACGACGTCTTCATCGAGGGCGTGCTGCCGAACCACTCGGGCGACCGCATCGTCGGCGTGGCGAAGACGCTGCGCTTCATCCCGTTCCGCCCCGACCTGTTCGCGGAGTTCGGCGGCGGCTACAACGCCCAGAAGCGGGCGTTCGACACGGTTGATCGCGGCGAGGTGCTCGTCATCGAGGCCCGCGGCGAGCGCGGCACCGGAACCGTCGGCGACGTGCTCGCGCTCCGCGCCCAGGTGCGCGGCGCGGCCGGCATCGTCACCGACGGCGGCGTACGCGACTTCGACGCCGTCGCGGCGTTCGACATCCCCGTGTTCTCGCAGGGCCCCCACCCGAGCGTGCTCGGCCGGCGCCACGTGCCGTGGGAGACCGACGTCACCATCACCTGCGGCGGCGCCGCCGTGCAGCCGGGCGACGTGATCGTCGGCGACGGCGACGGGGCCGTCGTGATCCCCGCGGCGATCGCCGCCGAGGTCGCCGCGGAGGCCGCCGCACAGGAGGCCGAGGACGCGTGGGTGGCCGAGCAGGTCGCCGCCGGCGAGCCGGTCGACGGCCTCTTCCCCATGAACGCCGCGTGGCGGGCCCGCTACGAGGCATCCGCTCGCCCCGCCGTGCCGAGCGCGGCCGACGCACAGGGCGGCGAGGCGCACCGATGAGCGAATCGAAGTCGCAGCAGGCCTACCGCTTCATACGTGACCGCATCGACGACGGCCGGTACGTGCCCGGCTTCCGGCTCGTGCTCGGGCAGATCGCCGGCGAACTCGACGTCAGCGTCGTGCCCGTGCGCGAGGCCATCCGCCTCCTCGAGGCCGAGGGGCTCGTCACGTTCGAGCGCAACGTCGGCGCCCAGGTCGCGCTCATCAAGGAGACCGAGTACCTGCACACCATGCAGACCCTCGCGCTCGTCGAGGGGGCCGCGACCGCCATGTCGGCGCCGAGGCTCACCCCCGATCACGTGCGCCGGGCGCGCGAGGTCAACGAGCGGATGCGCCGGAGCCTGCAGGACTTCGACCCGCACACGTTCACCGCCGCGAACCTCGAGTTCCACGCCGTGCTCTTCGAGGAGTGCCCCAACCCGCACGTGCTCGAGCTCGTGCACCGCGGCTGGAACCGCATGAAGGTGCTGCGCGACTCGTCATTCAGCTTCGTGCCGGGCCGCGCGCACGAGTCCGTCGAGGAGCACGATCGCATCCTCGGGCTCATCGAACGCGGCGCGGCGCCGCTCGAGATCGAGCTCGCGGCCCGCGAGCACCGGCTCGCGACCCTCGACGCCGTGCTCGCCTACCAGGCGGAGCACCAGACCCCGCCGGCGACGCCGCCGGCATCCGAGCCCACCACCGAACGGAAGATCCGCGCATGACCCACCACGTTCCCGAAGGCCTGCCCGACCGCATCCGCCACTTCATCGACGGCGAGTTCGTCGACTCGGTCGGCGGCGAGACGTTCGACGTGCTCGACCCCGTCACCAACGAGACGTACGTGCAGGCCGCTGCGGGCCAGCAGGCCGACATCGACCTCGCGGTCGCCGCGGCGAAACGCGCATTCGCCGAGGGCCCGTGGCCCCGGATGCTGCCGCGCCAGCGCTCGCGCGTGCTGCACCGCATCGCCGACCTCGTCGAGGCGAGCGACCGACGCCTCGCCGAGCTCGAGACCTTCGACACGGGGCTGCCGATCACGCAGGCGCTCGGCCAGGCGCAGCGCGCGGCCGAGAACTTCCGGTTCTTCGCCGACCTCATCGTCGCCCAGCGCGACGACACCTACAAGGTTCCGGGGCGCCAGGCGAACTACGTCAACCGCAAGCCCATCGGCGTCGCCGGGCTCATCACGCCGTGGAACACGCCGTTCATGCTCGAGTCGTGGAAGCTCGCGCCCGCTCTCGCCACGGGCAACACGGTCGTGCTGAAGCCCGCCGAGTTCACGCCGCTCTCGGCCTCGCTGTGGGCCGAGATCTTCCGCGAGGCCGGCGTACCCGACGGCGTGTTCAACCTCGTCAACGGCCTCGGCGAGGAGGCGGGCGACGCGCTCGTGAAGCACCCCGACGTGCCGCTCATCTCGTTCACGGGCGAGAGCCGAACGGGCCAGCTCATCTTCGCCAACGCCGCCCCCTTCCTCAAGGGGCTCTCGATGGAGCTCGGCGGCAAGAGCCCCGCCGTCGTCTTCGCCGACGCCGACCTCGAGTCCGCGCTCGACGCGACCGTGTTCGGCGTGTTCTCGCTCAACGGCGAGCGCTGCACCGCCGGGTCCCGCATCCTCGTCGAGCGGGCGATCTACGACGGTTTCGTCGCCCGCTACGCCGAGCGCGCGAAGAACATCGTGGTCGGCGATCCGCACGACCCCGCCACCGAGGTCGGCGCGCTCGTGCACCCCGAGCACTACGAGAAGGTCATGTCCTACGTCGAGATCGGCAAGGGCGAGGGCCGTCTGGTCGCCGGCGGTGGGCGCCCCGAAGGGCTCGACACCGGCAACTACGTGTCGCCGACGGTCTTCGCGGATGTCGCGCCCGACGCCCGCATCTTCCAGGAGGAGATCTTCGGCCCCGTCGTCGCGATCACGCCCTTCGACTCCGACGAGGAGGCGCTCGCCCTGGCGAACGACACTCGCTACGGCCTCGCGGCCTACATCTGGACGAACGACCTCAAGCGAGCGCACAACTTCTCGCAGTCGGTCGAGGCCGGCATGGTCTGGCTGAACTCGAACAACGTCCGCGACCTCCGCACCCCCTTCGGCGGGGTCAAGGCGTCCGGCCTCGGCCACGAGGGCGGCTACCGCTCGATCGACTTCTACACCGACCAGCAGGCCGTGCACATCACGCTCGACGAGGCGCACTCCCCGCGCTTCGGCGTCGGCCCGAAGCCGGTCGCGTAGGCGCCTCCGCGCCGGTTCGAGACCCGCACCCGAGACATCCGCTCACCGAGACATCCGTTCCCCGAGACATCCGCTCAACGAAGAGAAGGCACCACCCATGACCGAACCCGTCGTCACCGACCGGAACCCCATCCCCGCGCCCGCGAACCGGGTGCCCACGCCCACGGCGCCCGCGCCCGACATCGTGCGCTGCGCCTACATGGAGCTCATCGTCACCGACCTGGCCGCCTCCCGCGCCTTCTACGTCGACGTGCTCGACCTCGTCGTCACCGAGGAAGACGACGAGGCCGTCTACCTGCGCTCCTTCGAGGAGTTCATCCACCACAACCTCGTGCTGCGCAAGGGCCCGGTCGCCGCGGTCGCCGCGTTCAGCTACCGGGTGCGCACGCCCGAGGACCTCGACCGGGCGGTGGCCTTCTACACCGAGCTCGGATGCCGCGTCGAGCGCCGGGCCGACGGCTTCACCAAGGGCATCGGCGACTCGGTGCGCGTCGAGGACCCGCTCGGATTCCCCTACGAGTTCTTCTACGAGGTCGAGCACGTCGAGCGGCTCGCGTGGCGCTACGACCTGCAGACCCCCGGATGCCTCGTGCGCCTCGACCACTTCAACCAGGTCACGCCCGACGTGCCGCGCGCGGTCGCGTACATGGAGGACCTCGGGTTCCGCGTGACCGAGGACATCCAGGACGAGGCCGGCACCACGTACGCCGCCTGGATGCGCCGCAAGCCCACCGTGCACGACACCGCCATGACCGGTGGCGACGGCCCGCGCATGCACCACATGGCGTTCGCGACCCACGAGAAGCACAACATCATCGCGATCTGCGACAAGCTCGGCGCCCTGCGCCGCTCCGACGCGATCGAGCGCGGGCCGGGCCGCCACGGCGTCTCGAACGCGTTCTACCTGTACCTGCGCGACCCCGACGGCCACCGCGTCGAGATCTACACCCAGGACTACTGGACCGGTGACCCCGACAACCCCGTCGTCACGTGGGACGTGCACGACAACCAGCGCCGCGACTGGTGGGGCAACCCCGTCGTGCCCAGCTGGTACACCGACGCGAGCCTCGTGCTCGACCTCGACGGCGAGCCCCAGCCCCTGGTGACGCGCACCGACGACTCCGAGATGGAGGTCACGATCGGGGCCGACGGGTTCTCGTACACGCGCGAGGGCGACGCGGAGAAGGGCTTCAAGCTCGGCAACACGCTCTAGCGCCGACCACGTGGAGCGCGGCCGCGTCGCACCCGCACATGACGAACGCCGCGCGGCGAGCCCCGGAACCCGGGGATCCGCCGCGCGGCGAGCCCATGCGCGCGAGGCTGCTAGTTCTTGAAGAGCACCGGCTCGCCCTCGTAGTCGCTGAACGGGTTCTCGTCGGCGGAGCTGTTGCCGGTCCAGAGCATGCCGCCGATCGGCTCGCCGCCCTCGACCGAGGCGCCGACCATGCACTGGTCGAGCACCGCCGTGCCCGCATTGAACTCCTCGGTGAACGACTCGGACTCGCACTCGTCCCAGCCGATGACGCTGACCTCCTGCGCCTTCGCACCGGTGGCGTCGGCGGGGCGGAAGTCGGTGTAGTTCGCCCCGTAGGTGATGTCGTCGCCCGAGACCTTCTGCTGCTGGTAGCGGATCAGCGAGACGTTCCAGCCCTTGAGCTCGGGGATCTCCGCGACGAGCGCCTCGGTCTGCTCGGCCGTCGCCGGCTCGATGCTCACGAGCTTGGTGTTCAGCACCGCGGTCTTGTCGTCGTAGTCGACGAACTCGTAGGTGCCCCAGTCGCCCAGCGCGACGGTCTGGCCCGGCTGCAGGAGCTCGCCCTCGACGGCGTTCTCGACCGTGCCCGCCGACTCCTCGGTCGGTTCGGCGCTCGCGCTCTCCTCGACGGTCGTGTCGGTCTTCTTCGCGCCCGAGTCGGCCGGCGCCGTGGTGCACGCGGTCAGTGCGAGCGAAACGGCGGCGAGCGCGACGAACGCGATGGACGTCTTCATCATTCTTCTCCTTGTCGTGCGACCGAGCCCCTCACGGCCGCAGGCGATCCACATCGCAGGCGCGCGAAACGGCCCGGCTGTCGGAGGTGGATTCGCGACGACGCTACGGGACCTCGCGCGCGCCCGACATGGGGACCGGTACCCGGCTCATCCCGGCGCATCCGATCCGGGCCGGCCGCAGCCCGTCGCCGAGCGCGTCAGCCGAGGAATCCGACCGCGGCGTCCTTGAAGGCCCGGGCGGTGAGCGTCGAGACGTGGTCGCGACCGGGGATCGTCACGACCTCGCTGCCCCAGGCCGCGGCCAGCTCCCGGGCCCCGTCGGGCACCGGGTCGTCCTCGCCGATGACGAAGAGCGAACGGATGCCGCGAGGGAACTCGAGTGTCGCGCCGGCGAACCCCTCGACGACGCCGAGCAGCGCCTCGCGGTCGGCGCCGGACGCGATCGCCGGCCGGAGCACCTGGTCGATGAGGCGATGCCCGCTCGGCTCGTCGTGGAGCAGGAGCGCGCGCACCTCGTCGAGGTTCCACGAGGCGAACAGCTCGGTCGGACCGGCGCCGCCGATCACCGCGCGGCGCAGCCGGCCGGGCGCGATCGCGGCCATCGCGGAGATCACGCGGTTGCCCATCGAGTACCCCACGGCGTCGACCCGCTCGATGCCCGCGGTGTCGAGCACGGCGACGAGGTCCGCGCCGAACGCCGCCGGGGCGTACTCCGCGGCATCCGTCGGCTTGTCGCTCTCACCGTGTCCGCGCAGGTCGACGGTCACGACGCGTCGGCCCGCCTCGTTCAGCGCACGCACCCATCCGGTGCGCGCCCAGGTGACGTCGGCATCGGACGCGAAGCCGTGCACCAGCAGCACCGGCGGCAGTGCGCGGCCGTCCTCGGTCGCGGGAACCGCCTCCGCGCGCGCGTCGTCGTCCGCGGGGGCGTCGTCGTCCGCGGGGGCGTCGTCGTCCGCGGGGGCGTCGAACACCCGGTAGGCCACGAGCACGCCATCCTCCGACTCGGCGTAGAGCACCGCCTCGCGCGACGCCGACGGCATCACGCGGTCTCCCCCGCGGCATCCGGCCCGACGGCATCCGGCCCCGCGGCATCCGACCCGACGATCTCGGCTCCCGCATGCCCGAGTTCGGCGAGCGCGGCCGCCGACGACTCGGGCGCGACGCCCGCGACGAGGTCGGTGAGCACGCGCACGTGCTGCCCGTGCTCGAGCGCGTCGAGGGCGCTCGCGCGCACGCAGTAGTCGGTCGCGATGCCGACGACGTCGACCTCGGTGATGCCGTGGGCGGTCAGCACCTCGCCGATCGACGCGCCCGCGTCATCCGTGCCCTCGAAGATCGAGTAGGCGGGAACGCCCTGCCCCTTGCGGATGTGCACGTCGATGCCGGCCGTCGCGAGGTCGGGGTGGTACTCGGCGCCCGGGGTGCCCGCAACGCAGTGCGCCGGCCAGGTGTCGACGAAGTCGGGCTCCGCATCGACGGCGAAGTGCCCGCCGTTGTCGTTCTCGCCCGAGTGCCAGTCGCGGGAGGCCACCACGAGCGCGTAGTCGCTGCGGTGCGCCTCGAGGTGCCGCGTGATGCCCGCCGCCACGGCCGCTCCCCCGTCGACCCCGAGCGCACCGCCCTCGGTGAAGTCGTTCTGCACGTCGATGATGAACAGGGCCCTGGTCATGGCTCACTCCCGCCGATCGGGGCACCGGACGACGGCAGGCAACGGATGCCGCAGCCACCGGATGCCGCAGGTGCATCCATTCTTCCAGTCACGCCGCGTCGCGGCATCCGCTTGCCGTATACCGACGCACCGGCTGCTACTCGTTGGAGAGCTCGTCGCCGCAGAGGTAAAAGCCGGTCGTGAGCGTGTCGATCGCCTGCTTGGCCTCGTCGGTCACGTCGCCGAGCGCGTAGATCGCGAACGTCAGCGTCGAGCCGTCCTGGGCGCGGACGACTCCGGCGAGGGTGTATCCCGTGTTGATCCACCCCGTCTTCGCCGAGACGGCGCCGGCCGCCACCGAGTTGTCGCCCGCGAACCGGTCGCTGTACGAGAGCGATCCACGCTGGTTCGAGACCGGGAGGCCGTCCATGAGCACGCCGAGGTTGCCCTCCCGGGCATTGATCTTCACGAAGAGCTGCGTCAGGTACGACGGCGGCACGGCGTTGTCGTCGCTGAGCCCCGAGCCGTCGACGACGGTGATGCCCGACGTGTCGACGCCGTAGTCGGCGAGGCCCTGCAGCACGCCCGCGTTGATCGCGTCGAAGGTGTTGCCCGAGCCCGTCTGGATCGCGACGAGGCGTGCAAGCATCTCGGCCACGGTGTTGTCCGAGACGACGAGCGCCTTGTCGACGAGCTGCGCCACGGTCGGCGAGCTCACGGCGCCGAGCTGCTGGGCGCCCGCCGGCGCGGTGCCGCGTTCGATGGCGCCGATGCCGCCGAGCGTGTCGGCGAAGGCCTGCCCGGCCCGGCCGATCGGGTCGGTGCTGCGCCAGGAGGTGTTCGAGTACGGGTCGTCGCGGTCGCCGTCGACCTGGAGCGCCGTGATGTTCGACATGTACCCGTCGTCGCGTTCGACGGTGTCCCAGCTCGCCTGGTACTCGTCGCCGCCGAAGTAACTCGCGTCGAGGATCAGCTTCGTCAGCGGCGGGTTCGACGGGTCGGCCGCCCACGCCGCCTGCACCTGCGCGGCGAGGTCGTCGAGGTGCGCCGCGCCCGGATACACGGTCTCGCTGCCGCTGGGGGTGCGCGACAGCGTCACGTCGCCGCCGCCGACGAGCACCGCGGAGCCCGGTTCGGCACCCTTCACCACGGTGGTCGTCGCGCGGTAGTCGGGCCCGAGCACGTTCAGCGCGGCCGCCGTGGTGAGCACCTTCATGACGCTCGCGGTGCGCGACGGCGTGCTGCCGCCGCGGTCGTAGAGCACCTCGCCGGTCGCGGCGTTCACGACCTGCGCCTGGAGGTTCGCGAGGCGCGGGTCGGCGGCCCGGTCGGCGACCGAGCACGTTCGGATCCTCGTCTCGATCGCGCTCGGCGCCGCCACGTTCGCGGGCGCGGGGCGACCGGGGTCCGCGGTCGGCGTGGGCGTCGGGGTCTCGGTCACCAGCGCGACCGGCACCGCCTCCCGCGTGTTCAGGGCGGTGCCGGCGAACACGGCGCCGACGCCGAGCAGCGCGAACGCGACCACGCCGGCGGTCACTGCGAGCGCACGGCGGTGCCGGCGGATGAAGGCGAGGGCGGATGCCGCGGGCGCTGCGGGCTCGGTCGAAGCGGAGGCCTGAGCGGCGCCGATCTCGTCGGCGGATGCCTCCGCGTCGACCGATGCCTGGGCATCGACGAGCGGCTCGGTGCGAGCGGATGCCGCGGCGTCGCCCGGCTCGAACGCGACGGTCTCGGCATCGTCTGCTGCGGCGAACACGACGGTCTCGGCGTCGCCGCTCGACTCGTTCGCGACCGTTTCGGCGTCGCCACTCGACTCGTTCGCGACCGTTTCGGCGTCGCCACTCGACTCGTTCGCGACCGTCTCGGCGTCGCCTTCAGGCGCTGCATCAGCAGCGTCGGGAGCGTGCTCTGGGTCGACCGGAGGCGGGGTCGCGTCGGGCTCGCCCGTGGCATCCGTCTCGTCGGTCATCCGGGGATTCTACGGGCCGCACCAGAGCGAAGCCTGATCACGGGCCGAAAAACCCCTGCACGCGAGTCGTCGCGACGTGCGCGCAACGCAACCGCGCCGGCGTCACTCCCCCGGGTAGCGGAGCCCGATCTGCTCGCGGATCGCGTCGAGCGTGGCCATGATCGCGACGGTCTCGTCGATCGTCAGCAGGTCGCCGGCGAGGGTTCCGGCGGCGACGAGGCGCTCGACGGCCGCGGCCTGGAAGTGCATGCCTCGCCCGACGACCTCGGATTCGTACGTCTCGATCACGGTGCCGTCATGGCCGACCACGCGGAACGACGTCGGCGTGTACCAGACGGCGTCGATGTCGATTCGCGCCTCGGTGCCGAGCACGCTCGCGACGTTCGGCCCCTTGAGGTCGCTCGCCGAGACCGTGGTCGCGACTCGACCGTCGTCGTAGCCGAACACGACCGCGATCTGCGCGTCGGCGCCGGTCGACTTGAACGTCGCGGTGCTCTGGATGGTGGTCGGTTCGCCGAAGAGGTCCCACGCGAACGAGACCGGGTAGATGCCGAGGTCGAGCAGCGCCCCGCCGCCGAGCTCGAGCGCGTTGATGCGGTGCGCCGGGTCGTCGGACAGCTTCTGCGTGTGGTCGGCGATGAGCGAGCGGACCTCGCCGAGCGCACCGCTCGCGATGATCTCGCGGATGCGCACCATGTGCGGCAGGTACCTGGTCCACATGGCCTCGAGGAGCAGCAGCCCCTTGGATGCCGCGAGCTCGGCGATCTCGCGGGCCTCGGCGGCGTTCAGCGTGAACGGCTTCTCGACGAGCACGTGCTTGCCGGCCTCGAGCGCGAGCCGCGCGTTGGCCGCGTGCATGGGGTGCGGGGTGCCGATGTAGATCGCGTCGACCTCGGGATCCGCGACGAGCGCCTCGTAGCTCGCGTGCGAGTTCGGGATGTCGAACTCGGTGGCGAACGCGTCGGCGCCGGCCTGCGAACGCGAGCCGACGGCGCGCACGTCGAAGCCGTTCGCCTTCAGGTCGCTCGTGAACAGGTGCGAGATCCAGCCGGTCGCGAGAATGCCCCAGCGCAGTCGTTCGGTCATGCGCTCAGCCTACCGAGGCCGCCGGGATCCGGGATCAGCCAAGCGCGATGCGCAGCAGCACGTCGGGGGCGCGGTCCTTTCCGCGAGGCGTGATGATCGCGCTCGCGATCGAGTAGAGGAGGCCGTAGCGGCGACGCAGCAGGCCCTGCAGCCGCTCGGCTTCGGCGGTGTCCGTGACGATCTCGGCCGTGCCGGCGGACTCGGGCGCACCGGCGCGCACCCTCCCGCGGAAGTCGCAGGGAGCGACGAGCACGCGGTCGTCGCGGCGGAGGCGCTTCAGCTTGCCCGTGCCGGCGGGGGTCTGCACGACGATGCGCGGGCCGTCGAGGGCGAACCAGACGGGCGTCGACACGGGGGTTCCGTCCTTGCGGAAGGTCGTGAGCGCCACGTACTTGCCCGCCACGATGGAACCGGGTGTCGCCATGCTCGCTCCGTTCGCAGAAATGCCGAAGGCCCGGACTACGTCCGGGCCTTCAAGTGGAGCCGCCTGTGGGAATCGAACCCACGACCTTCTCATTACGAGTGAGACGCTCTGCCGACTGAGCTAAGGCGGCCAGTGATGACCAGCGCTCGAAAGCACCGACCGGCACGAGAGACCATGTTACCGGATCTTCGAGGCCCCGTTGACCACCCTCAGCACGTGGTGTCGTCGGCGGGCACGGTGCCGTTGACGAAGTACTCCTCGACGGCGCCGTCGACGCACTCGTTCGACTTGTTGTACGCGGTGTGACCCTCGCCCTCGTACGTCAGGAGCACGCCGCTGTCGAGCTGGTCGGCGAGCGAGACGGCCCACGTGTACGGCGTCGCGGGGTCGTTGGTCGTGCCGATGACCACGATCGGCGCCGCGCCCTCGGCGTGGATCGCCGTGCGCTCGGCCGTGGATGCGACGGGCCACTGGATGCAGCCGAGGTCGCCATACGAGAAGTACGGGCCGATGACGGGTGCGGCGGCGGCGATGCCCGCCGCCTTCTCGCGCATCACCGCGACGTCGGACTGGTAGCTGTAGTCGAGGCAGTTGATCGCGAGGAACGACTCGGTCGAGTTGTCGTTGTACGTGCCGTCCTCGTTGCGCCCGTAGTATCCGTCGGCGAATGCGAGCGCCGCGTCGGCGTCGCCGAGCATCACGGCGTCGAACATCTGGCTGAGGTACGGCCACGAGTCGGCACTGTAGAGCGGGTAGACGATCGCCGTCACGAGCGTGTCGGCGCCGACCTCGCGCCCGTCGGTGCCGCGCATCGGGCTCGCATCGACGGATGCCAGGAGCCGGCTGATCTCGTCCATCGACGCGTCGACGGTGCCCGTGAACGGGCAGTCGGTGCCGGCGAGGCAGTCGGCGAGGTAGGCGCGGAGCGCGGACTCGAAGCCCTTGGCCTGCTCGCGGGAGACGTCTTCTTCGTTCGCCTGCGGATCGATCGCCCCGTCGAGCACGAGGCGACCGACGCGATCGGGGAACAGGCCCGCGTAGGTGGCGCCGAGGAAGGTGCCGTACGAGTAGCCGAGGTAGTTGAGCTTGTCGTCGCCGAGTGCGGCCCGGAGCATGTCGAGGTCGCGCGCGGCACTCTTCGTGTCGACCTCGCCGAGCAGGTCGCCCGTGTTCTCGCCGCAGGCGGCGCCGAAGTCCGTCTTGACCTGCAGGGTGTTCTGGATCCACTCATCGCTGCCGCGCTCGCCGGGCACGATGCCGAAGAGGAAGTCGTCCATCTCGGCGGGCTCGTAGCAGGCGACCGCGGACGACCTGCCGACGCCGCGGGGGTCGAACCCGATCACGTCGTAGTGCTGCTGCAGAGGCTCGCCGACGGCGTAGTCGAGCGAGTCGGCGATGAAGTCGTAGCCGGAGCCACCGGGGCCGCCGGGATTGACGAGCAGCGACCCGAGACGTTCACCGGTGGCCCGGTGCCGCACGAGCGCGAGGTCGACCTCTCCGGCAGCGGGGTCGTTCCAGTCGAGCGGTGCGGTCGCCGTGGCGCAGTCGAGGGAATCGCCGCAGCCCTCCCAGCTGAGGGTCTGCGCGTAGAACGGCTCGAGCTCCGCCTCGACCTGCTCGCCGGTCGGCGTCGACTCCGACTTCGCCGGCTTCAGGAACGACGGCACGCACGCCGTGAGCGCGAGCAGCGCCGCGAGCGATGCGGCGAGGGCGGCCACTCGCGCGCCACGCGGCATCCGGCCTCGCGACCGGTCTCGAGCTGGCGTGCGGCGGGTTGGCTCGGTCATGCGGCCCCTCGTTCGGTGTCGGGTCGTCGGATCGCCGAGACCAGCATGGCCTCGAGCGCGAGTGCGGGTGCGACGTTGCCCTCGATTCGCTCGCGCGCCTCCTGGATCGCATCGAGCGTCGCGAGGGTCTTCGCGGGTGTCGCGGATGCCGCGGCGCGGCGCAGGGCGTCGAAGAGCTCGCGGTTGACGAGCTCGACCTGCGCGTCGAGCTGGAGGAGCAGCACGTCGCGGTAGAGCGTCGACAGGTCGACGAGGATGCGGTCGATGCCGTCTCGGAGGCTTCTCGTGGCGCGCCGCTTCTGGTCGTCTTCGAGCGCCTTGATCTGCGGGCGAAGGGCCGAGGGCACGGCCTGCCCGGGTGCGATGCCGAGCGAGTGCAGTGCGTGCTCGCGCTCCTCGGCGTCGCGGAGGGCGGTGATCGCCTTCGCGTCGTCGCCCGCGATCTCGAGGTACCGCGCGGCGGTCGACACCGCCGTGGCCGCCGACCGCACCTCGAGGGCGAGCCGCAGCGTCTCGGCGCGTCGCTGGCGCGCCTCGTCGCTCGTGGCGAGCCGGTGGGCCATGCCGATGTGGCTCTGCGCCTCGCGTGCGCACCGCTCGGCGAGCTCGGGGTCGATGCCGTCGCGTCGCACGAGGAGGTCGGCGACGTCGGCCACGCTCGGCATGAGCAGCCGCACCGAGCGGACGCGCGACCGGATGGTCGGGATGAGGTCGGCCTCGCTCGGCGCGCACAGGATCCAGACGGTGCGCTCGGGCGGCTCCTCCAGCTCCTTCAGGAGGAAGTTGGAGGTCTGCTCGGTCATGCGGTCGGCGTCTTCGACGATGATGACCCGATGACGGCCGATCGAGGGCGCGTAGTGGGAGCGCTTGACGATCTCGCGCACGTCGTCGCGCTTGATGATGACGCCCTCGGTGGCGAGCACGTGCAGGTCGGGGTGGCTGCGCGCCTGCACCTGGATGCGCGTCTGCTCGTCGCCGTCGGGCCGCCCCGAGATGAGCGCGACGGCGAACGCGTACGCCAGGTTGGACCGCCCCGAACCGGGGGGCCCGGTGACGAGCCAGGAGTGCGTCATCTGCTGCGACCCGCCGACTCGGCTCGCGGATGCCTCGGGGGTCACGCCGCCCGCCGTCTCGGCGGCCGCGCGGAACACCGCGATCGCGGCATCCTGCCCGGTCAACTCACTCCACACGCTCACGGCTCCACGCTACCTTCCGACGCCGACAGCGGAGCCGTCGCGGGCGACGCGCGCACGTCAGAGCAGCGCGGCGACGCGCGAGCGGATGACCTCGGCGATCGCCTCGACGGGCTGCGACGCGTCGACGACGAGGAAGCGCCCGGGTTCGGCTGCGGCGAGCGCGAGGAAGGCCGCCCGGACCCGGTCGTGGAACTCGGAGGCCTCGGCCTCGAGCCGGTCGTACCGGGTGCGCGCGCCGTCGAGCCTGGCGCGCGCCGACGTCGCGTCGAGGTCGAGCAGCACGGTGAGGTCGGGCTGCAGGCCCTCGGTCGCCCACTCGGAGAGGCCGCGGACGGCCTCGGGATCGAGCACACGCCCGGCGCCCTGGTATGCCACCGACGAGTCGACGTAGCGATCCTGGATGACCACGTCGCCGCGCTCGAGGGCCGGGCGCACGAGGGTGGCCACGTGGTGCGCGCGATCGGCCGCGTAGAGCAGCGCCTCGGCGCGCGGGGCGATGTCGCCCCGGTGGTGCAGCACGATCTCGCGCACCTCGACGCCGACCTCCGTGCCGCCGGGCTCCCGGGTGCGCACGACGGCACGCCCCTGCCCAGTCAGCCAGGACTCCAGCAGTTCGGACTGGGTGGTCTTGCCGGTGCCGTCACCGCCTTCGAGGGTGATGAAGACGCCGCGGCTCACGCCTCGCTCGGCTTCGTCGTCGTCTTCCTGGCTGCGGGCCGCTTCGCGGCCGTCGTGGTGGTCTTCGCCGCCGCCGTGGTCTTCGCCGCGGGCTTCTTCGCGGCAGGCTTCTTCGCCGCCGGCGCCTTCTTCGCACGCGGCGCGGCGGGGCCCTTGTCGCGCTTGATCTGCAGGAGCTCGACCGCGCGCTCGAAGGTGATCTCCTCGACCGACTCGGCCCGCGGGATCGTGGCGTTCGTCGTGCCGTCGGTCACGTACGGTCCGAAGCGGCCGTCCTTGACCTTGATCGGCTTGCCGCTGACCGGGTCCTCGGCGAACTCCTTGAGCGCGCTCGACGCACGACGGGCCCCGTACTTCGGCTGGGCCAGCAGTTCGAGTGCCCCGGAGAGGTCGATGTCGAAGATCGCGTCCTCGCTCGGCAGGGTCCGGGTCTCGGCCGCCTTCTTCAGGTACGGTCCGTACCGGCCGTTCTGCGCGGTGATCTCCTCGCCCGACTCGGGGTCGAGACCGACGACGCGCGGCAGGTCGAGGAGCTTCAGCGCGGTGTCGAGGTCGATCTCCTCGATCTGCATGCTCTTGAACAGCGACGCCGTACGGGGCTTGACCGCGACGGGCTTCTTGGCGCCCCGCTTCGGCTTGGGCGCCTCGACGACCTCGCCGGTCGCCGGGTCGACGGTCGCGGCATCCGACGTCTCGGGCTCGAGCTCGGTGACGTAGGGGCCGAAGCGGCCGTCCTTCACGACGACCTGCTTGCCGTTCTCGGGGTTGGCGCCGAGCACGCGGTCGGTCTGCACCGGCGCGTCGATGAGCTCCTGCGCCTTGGCTGGCGTGAGCTCGTCGGGAGCGAGGTCGAGCGGCAGGTTGACGCGTCGAGGCGGTGCGTCGGCTGCGGCTTCGGGGTCGACGGTCTCGAGGTACGGACCGTACTTGCCGATGCGGAGCGTGATGCCCTCGGAGATCGGGATCGAGTTGATCTCGCGTGCGTCGATGTCGCCGAGGTTGTCGACCACCTGACGGAGCCCGCGGTGCGTGTCGTTGCCGAAGTAGAACCCGTTCAGCCAGTCGACGCGGTCGGCCTCGCCCGAGGCGATGCGGTCGAGGTCGTCCTCCATCTCGGCGGTGAAGTCGTATTCGACGAGGTCGGCGAAGTGCTCCTCGAGCAGGCGCACGACCGAGAACGCGATCCAGCTGGGCACGAGGGCCTGGCCGCGCTGCGTGACGTACCCGCGGTCGATGATCGTCGAGATGATCGACGCGAAGGTCGACGGGCGACCGATGCCGAGCTCCTCGAGTCGCTTCACGAGGCTCGCCTCGGTGTAGCGCGGGAGCGGGCTGGTCTCGTGCCCCTTGGCCTCGACGTGCTCGAGGCCGATCTCCTGGCCCTCCTTCAACGGGGGCAGCTTGGCCTCGCCAGAGGCGTCCTCGGCGTTGCGCTCCTCGTCGCGCCCCTCTTCATAGGCGGAACGGAAGCCCGGGAAGGTGATGACGGTGCCGCTCGCCGTGAACTCGGCGATCGTGCCGCCGATCGCGGCGGTCGCGGCCTCGGGCGACGCGGCGTCGGTCGCGGTCGGTCCGACCTCGATGGTCACGGTCGCCGTCTGCCCCTTGGCATCGGCCATCTGCGAGGCGACCGTGCGCTTCCAGATGAGGTCGTAGAGCTTGAACTCGCTGCCGCGGAGCACGCTCGCGAGCTCCGACGGCGTGCGGAACACCTCGCCGGAGGGGCGGATGGCCTCGTGGGCCTCCTGCGCGTTCTTGGACTTGCCCGTGTAGACGCGGGGCGCGGCCGGGATCGAGTCGGCGCCGTACAGTGCGGTCGCCTGGGCCCGTGCAGCATCGATCGCCTGCTTCGAGAGCGAGACCGAGTCGGTGCGCATATAGGTGATGTAGCCGTTCTCGTACAGCGACTGCGCGACGCGCATCGTGTCGCGGGCCGAGAGCCGCAGCTTGCGGCCGGCCTCCTGCTGGAGGGTCGACGTGGTGAATGGGGCCGGGGGGCGGCGCGTCCACGGCTTCTGCTCGATCTTCGAGACCGTGCGGCGCACTCCCGGCGCGCGGAGCGCCTCGGCGAGCGCCTGGGCGGTCGCCTCGTCGAGCACGGCGGCGCTGCCCTTGAGCCGGCCGAGGTCGTCGAAGTCGCGGCCGGCGGCGATGCGCTGGCCGCCGAGGCGCACGAGCTTGGCGTCGAAGGCGGATGCCGCGGCGGATTCGGGCGCGAACCGTCCGATGAGGTCCCAGTACTCGGCCGAGACGAATGCGAGGCGCTCGCGCTCGCGGTCGACGACGAGCCGCGTGGCGGCGGACTGCACACGACCGGCGGAGAGGCCGGGGCCGACCTTGCGCCAGAGCACCGGCGACACCTCGTAGCCGTACAGCCGGTCGAGGATGCGGCGCGTCTCCTGGGCGTCGACGAGCGCCGTGTCGAGCTCGCGCGTGTTGTCCTTGGCGCGCTGGATCGCGTCCTTCGTGATCTCGTGGAAGACCATGCGGCGCACGGGCACCTTCGGCTTCAGCTCCTGCAGGAGGTGCCAGGCGATGGCCTCGCCCTCGCGGTCCTCATCGGTTGCGAGCAGGAGTTCGTCGGCGTTCTTGAGTGCGCGCTTGAGTTCGGCGACGGTCTTCTTCTTGGAGTCCGAGACGACGTAGTACGGCTCGAAGCCGTTGTCGACGTCGACCGAGAACTTGCCGAGGCCGCCCTTCTTCAGTTCGGGCGGGAGGTTCTTGGGCTCGATGAGGTCGCGGATGTGACCGACCGACGAGAGCACCTCGTAGCCGTCGCCCAGGTATTGGGCGATCGACTTCATCTTGGTCGGCGACTCGACGATGACCAGTTTCTTCGCGCCTGACACCAGACTCCTCTGTATTCCGTGATGGAGATCGCACGCGGACCGCGCCCCCGAGCGGTGTGCCGCCGGGAGAACGAATGCGCCCCGACAAGCCACACCATACACATACTGACCGTGAGCGCACCGATTCGAGGGCCGTCCAGCAGGGCCGGATGATCCGCGGGAACGCCCGCTCGAACCCTTGCGTTCCGCCCGGAGCGGAGGACAATCGAGACCATGGACACCTCTTCCACGAGCACCTACACCGCGAAGCTGATCGACGGGCCGCTCGAGGGCAAGACGGTCGCGACCGCCTTCCTCGACTCGGGCGACCCCAGACCGAGACTCGAGCTCAACGTCGAGCAGGGCAAGCACTACGTCTACGGGCGGGGCGCCGGTCTCGAGTTCGCCGCCGACGACGACGACCGCCCCACGGCGGTTGAGTACCGATTCCTCGAGACCGTCTTCGAGTGAGTCGACGCCGGCTCGACTGACGCGCGGGTTCATCGGTCGCTCCCGGGCGGTCCGGCGCGGGCGGATGCCACGGGCTCGACGCCCGGCACCCGACCGGAGACGGCGACCACGACGCTGCTGATCGCGCCGTCGACCGTGCACGACACCAGCCGTGCGCCGTTGCGCACCGCGAGCGTGGCCGCGAGGTCGCACGGCGTTCCCACGAGCGCACCCGACGCCGCGTCCGCTGCGGCGAGCGCCGACGCATCGGCCGCGGCCGCCGCGCGGCGGACGTCGACGTACGTCGCGACGACGCCGAGCGAGAGCGTCGCGAGCACGACGACCGCCCCGAGGATGCCGACGGCGACGACGCTCGCCGCGCCACCGTCGGCCGAACGGCGCGCGGCGGACGCGTGAGCGGTGGCGCGGTCGGTCGCGCGGGCGCACATCGCCGCCCGGGCGCGGCCCCTCGCCACTAGCGGCCTCCCGACATCGCGCACGACTCGCTCCGCAGCGGCAGGGCCGCGAGCAGTCCCCCGCCCGAGGCGCCGAGGGTGACGCACACGAAGGTGCCGTCGTCGACGGTCTCGAAGGAGGTGGGCGCGGCGATGCGGCCCGCGATGGCCGACGCCTCGCCCACCGACTCGCCGCGGCCGAGCGATCGTGCGGCGGCCGCGGCGGCATCCGTCAACCGCACGTCGAGGGCGACCAGGTGCACCGCGGCGAGGCAGATCGCGAGCACGAGCATGATCGCGGGCAGCGCGACGGCGAACTCCGCCGTCACGCTGCCGCGCTCGCGCTCAGCCGACGGTGAGCGCGTTGCGCACGAGGTCGGTGAGGATGCCGCGGACCTCGTCGCCGCGGAGGATGACGACGAGGAGTCCGGCGAATCCGACCGCGGCCATCGTGGCGACCGCGTACTCGGCCGTGGCCGCGCCTCGCTCGGCGCGGAGCCGCGATCGCGCGCGTTCGAGCAGGCGAGGACGCTCGGTCGGGCTCGGGTCGGTTGAGGCAGGGTCGGCGATGAGGGCTCCTGCTGGTGCGTCGTCGTCGGGGGCGCGGTGGTGGGCGGTGGTGGACATGGAGCGGTTCCTTCCGTTGGGGCCGGCTCGCCGGCGAGGGGGTGGCACGATCGGGCGTCGTTCATGCGGCACCGCCGAGGGTGCCCGTGACGACGGAGATGAGCAGCGGGGCGACCCCGAGCAGCACGAACGCGGGGAGCACGCAGGCCCCGAGCGGGAGCATGAGGCGCACCCCGAGCGCAGCGCCCCTCGTGGCGGCCTCGGTGCGCGCGATGCGCCGATGCCGACGGGCCTCGGCGCGGAGCAGGTCGACGAGCGGCGCACCGGCGCGTTCGGCGAGCGAGATGGTCTCGGCGACCGCGGCTCCGGACGCCGGCGGGATGCGGTGCGCCGCGAGCGCCGAGGCGACGCACGCCCGCGCGCGCTCGACGGAGGCCCCGCCCGCCATGGCGATGGCGAGCAGCTCGAGCTCCAGCCCGGCGTCGTCGTCGAACGCGGCGGCCCGCCGGGCGAGCGACGCGCTCCACCTCCGGGCAATGGCGAGGAATGCGAGGCCGAGCAGGAGGCACAGCACGCCGATCGGGTTGCCGAGCAGCACGCCGGCCGTGTCGAAGCCGAGCACCGACCCGAAGGCGAGTGCGACGAGGGGCAACGCGAGCACCAGGCGCGCGCTGGCTGCCGGAGCGGAGAGGGACGTGCGGATCTCGCGTCGCAGGTGCGCCTCGTCACGGAGCGATGAGCCGAGTTCGCGAAGCGTCGCGCTCAGGGGCGCGCCAGACTCGCTCGCAACCGACCATGCAGCCGCCAGCACGGCCCATCCCCGCACTCGATCGCCCGGATGCTCGACGCGCCGTCGCCCAGGCGCGATCGACGGACTCGTCGCCGCATCGACGGCGAGCGCGACCGAGGTCCCGTGCTCGGCCGCGGTCGCGGCGGCGTCGAGGACCGGCGCGTCGCTCGCCTCCGACAGGTAGCGCCACGCGGTCGAGGCGGGAACCCCGGCGGAGAGCAGCACCGCCAGGCGCTCGACCACGGCCGCGACCTCGTCGACCTCGGCGGCGTCATCGACTCGTGCGCGGAGCATCGGGACCCGCTCGCGCAGCCGTCGAGCGAGGCGGACACCGGCTGGGACCCACGTCGAACCCGGAGCCCCGGGTCGTGGAGCATCGACCGCGCCGGTCATCGCCACTCCCCCTGACCCAGCGCCTCGACGGCGAGCGCGTCGCCCGCCAGGCGGAACCGTCCGATGCCGGAGAGGCGGCGCCGTCCGTCGAGGCGTTCGAGGTGCACGACGAGGTCGAAGGCGCTCACGGCCTGACGTGCGACGGCCGCGGGCGACATGCCGGCGACCGAGCCGAGCGCCTCGAGTCGCGCCGCGACATCCGCGAGGGAGTTGGCGTGCAGGGTTCCGGCCCCGCCGTCGTGGCCGGTGTTCAGCGCCGAGAGGAGTTCTCGAAGCTCGGCCCCGCGGCACTCGCCGACCACGAGCCGGTCGGGTCGCATGCGGAGCGCCTCGCGCAGGAGCGTGTCGAGTCCGATGCGCCCCGTGCCCTCGATGTTCGCCTGGCGCGCCTCGAGGCTCACCACGTGCGGGTGCGCGACCTGGAGCTCTGCGACGTCCTCGATGACGAGGATGCGTTCGTGCGAGGGCGCCTCCGCGAGCAGCGCGGCCAGCAGGGTCGTCTTGCCCGTGCCGCCCGCCCCGGTGACGAGGAGGTTCTTGCGCTGCACGACGGCGTCGCGGAGCAGCCGCTCCTCGTCTGCGGTGATCGCGCCGTCGTGCGCGAGGGACGAGAGCGTGAAGCCCCCCGGGCGCGGGATGCGGATGGACATGACGGTGCCGGCCGTCGAGAGCGGCGGCAGCACGGCGTGCACGCGGATGCCGCGACCGAGCCTGACGTCGACCGCAGGCGTCGCCTCGTCGATGTGGCGCCCGCCCCTGGCGATGAGCCGTACCGCGAGCGCACGCACGGCCGCCTCGTCGGCCGTCCAGGCGTGCTGGCGTTCGGCGCCGTGGCCGCGGTCGACCCAGAGCCCGGTCGCCCCGTTCACGAAGAGGTCGGTGACGCGGCCGGATGCCGCATAGGGCGCGAGCGGGCCCAGTGCCTCGAGGTCATGGGCGTCGGCGTGCGCTCCGCCCGTGCCGGCAGCACCGGCACCGGACGCGTCGAGGTCGGGTTCGACGGCGGCTGGGCCGTCGTCGGCGAGGTCCGCATCCGGGCGCACCGGTGCGGCGGGCGGGGCGAACGCCGACGGCACGGCGGACCACGCCGGGTCGCGGCGGGGTGCCAGCCACGAGGGCGAGGCGACGAAGGGGGCGGACATGACGTCGACGGTACGGACGGCCGACGGCCCGCGGCATCCGTTGGACCGCTGAAATGGAAAGAGCCTCCCCCACACCGTTGTGGAGGAGGACTCGATCTTTCAGCGCTGTTCGTGAACAGCAGCCCTTAACGAAAGGGGGCGGCACCCATTGGGGGGAACAGGTGCCGCCTCGGCAGCACAAGGATTGGGGGGAATCACGAGTGCTGCAGGCCGCGAAACGAAGTTCGGGCGGTACTCAGCATACGGCCTTCCGATGCCTTCGCAACTACTTTCTGTCCTCATTTGTGCGGACATACAGATTTCTCTGCGCAAAAGCACAGTAACGGTGAGTTCTCCACAGGGGAAGAGCTTCGCTCGGGTGTCCGCGACACCGAACGAAACGCATCGCGGGTGCGAGGTAGGGTGCTTCTTGGGGCAGGCGACCCAACGAAGATCCATTTCGCGAAGGAGCGACTGAAGAACCATGACCGTTCAGATCGATCACGCGCTCGAGGAGATCAGGCGATTCCGCCCGAGCCCCGAGTTCGCCGCCAATGCCATCGCCGATGCCGGCCTCGCCGAGGCCGCCCAGACCGACCGGCTCGGCTTCTGGGCCGACCAGTCCCGCGAGCTCCTCCAGTGGGAGAAGCCCTTCACCAAGACCCTCGACTGGACGAACCCGCCGTTCGCCAAGTGGTTCGAGGACGGCGAGCTCAACGTCGCCGTCAACTGCCTCGACCGGCACGTCGAAGCCGGCAACGGCGACCGCGTCGCCCTGCACTGGGTCGGCGAACCGGGCGACTCCCGAGACATCACCTACGCCGAGCTGACCGACGAGGTCAAGCGCGCCGCGAACGTGCTCACCGGCCTCGGCGTCGGCTCCGGCGACCGCGTCGCCATCTACCTGCCCATGATCCCCGAGGCCGTCGTCTCGATGCTGGCCGTGGCCCGCATCGGCGCGATCCACTCCGTCGTGTTCGGCGGCTTCAGCGCCGACAGCCTCGCCTCGCGCATCGACGACGCCGAGGCATCCCTCGTCATCACGGCCGACGGCGGCTACCGCAAGGGCAAGGTCTTCCCGCTGAAGCCCGTCGTCGACGAGGCCATCACGAAGTCGGTCTCCGGATCGGTCGCGAACGTGCTCGTGGTGCGTCGCGGCGAGAACGAGATCGCATGGAACGAGCGCGACCTCTGGTGGCACGAGACCGTCGGCACCGCGTCGAACGAGCACGAGGCCGAGAGCTTCGAGGCCGAGCACCCGCTGTTCATCCTCTACACCTCGGGCACCACCGGAAAGCCCAAGGGCATCCTGCACACGAGCGGCGGATACCTCACCCAGGCGGCCTTCACCCATAAGAACGTGTTCGACCTGCACCCCGAGACCGACGTCTACTGGTGCACGGCCGACGTCGGCTGGATCACCGGCCACACGTACGTGGTCTACGGCCCTCTCGCGAACGGCGCCACGCAGGTGCTCTACGAGGGCACGCCCGACACCCCGCATCCCGGCCGCTGGTGGGAGATCGTCGAGCAGTACAAGGTCTCGATCCTCTACACGGCGCCCACCGCCATCCGCTCGTTCATGAAGCTCGGCCGGCAGATCCCGCACGAGTTCAACCTGCGCTCGCTGCGCCTGCTGGGCTCGGTCGGCGAGCCGATCAACCCCGAGGCCTGGATCTGGTACCGCCACGTCATCGGCGGCGGCTCCATCCCCGTGGTCGACACGTGGTGGCAGACCGAGACCGGCGCGATCATGATCTCGGCCCTGCCCGGCATCACCGACATCAAGCCGGGCAGCGCCCAGGTCCCGATCCCCGGCATCTCGATCGACATCCTGAGCGATGACGGCTCCCCCGTCGAGGGCGAAGACGGCGGGCTCCTCGTGGTCACCGAGCCCTGGCCGTCGATGCTCCGCGGCATCTGGGGCGACCCCGAGCGCTTCAAGGAGACGTACTGGGAGAAGTTCGGCGACAAGTACTTCGCGGGCGACGGCGCACGGCGCGACGCCGACGGCGACATCTGGCTGCTCGGCCGCGTCGACGACGTCATGAACGTCTCAGGGCACCGGCTCTCGACCGCCGAGATCGAGTCCTCCCTCGTCGCACACCCCTGGACCGCCGAGGCCGCCGTCGTCGGCGCCGCCGACGAGACCACGGGTCAGGCGGTCGTCGCGTTCGTCATCCTGAAGGCCAGCCAGGCCGAACGGGTCACCGACCTCACGGCGGCGAGCGACGAGCTGCGCAAGCACGTCGCGACGCAGATCGGCGCCATCGCACGGCCTCGGCAGGTGTTCATCGTGAACGAGCTGCCGAAGACGCGTTCGGGCAAGATCATGCGGCGCCTGCTCCGCGACCTCGCCGAGGGCCGCGACATCGGCGACACGACGACCCTCGCCGACACGTCGATCATGCAGACGATCAGCGACCAGGTGAAGTAGGCGACAGCGCCGAATCACGGATGCCGCGGCCGGGGAGCCTTCCCGCCGCGGCATCCGTCGTTTCCCGGCCGGTCGCCGACACGGCGGGCGCGACTCAGGAAGGGGCGGCGGCCAGGGCGCGGGCCTCGACCCCGAGGTCGGGGTGGTCGACGAAGACGCCGTCGACGCCCGTGGCCAGCACGTCTCCGAACGCGCCGATCCAATCGCCCCACGAGGCCTTGCCCTTGCCGCGCCGATACGGCGCCGGCAGAAACCGGTTCTCGGGCCGCAGGGTCCAGGTGAAGACGCTGAGCCTCGCCGCGTGCGCGGCGTCGACCAGCGCGGCGCCGACGAGCGGGCGATCGGAGGCAGTGCCCGAACGCGCGTCGCCGTGCCCCCCGAGCAGGCGGGGCACGCCCACGCTCACGCCGTCGAAGCGGCCGGCGAGCGCGCGCAGCCCTGTGCCCGTCACGAACGAGTCGTATGCCGGCGCAGCCGGGCCGTCGGTGCGCACGAGGTCCGCGGGCGCACCCGATCCCTCGACGAGCAGCACCCGGGAACCGCGGATGCCGCGGGCGGCCAGCTCGTCGAGCACGGTGGGCTCGAACGCCTCCATGATGAGCCGCTCGTCGCCGGCGCCCCACCCGGCCGCGCCGAGCTCGGCCGCGAAGAGCTCGTCGAGCGGAAGCCCGATCGAGGCGAAGTGGCTCGCGTGCTTGAACTCGGCGACCATCCGCAGGAGCCGCCCCTGCTCCCCCGCCGCTCGGTCGATGATCTCGAACAGGTCCCGTAACCGGATCACCGGGTAGCGGTCGTCGAAGCTCGCGCTCGCGTGCCGGAGCGCGCCGAGGCGCTCCCTCGCCCGCAGCGTCGCGAGCTCGGCCCACGTGAAGTCCTCGGTGAACCAGCCGGTGAGCGGCGACCCGTCGATCTCGCGGATGGTGCGCCGCCCGGCGAACTCTGGCCGGGAGGCGACATCCGTCGTGCCCGAGATCTCGTTCTCGTGGCGGAGCACGAGCACGCCGTCACGCGTGGCCACGAGGTCGGGCTCGACCGCGTCGGCGCCCAGCGCGAACGCGAGTTCGTAGGCCGATCGGGTGTGCTCCGGCCGGTACCCGGAGGCGCCGCGGTGTCCGATGACGAGCGGATTCGGCTGGCGTTCGTCCGGCATGCGCCTCAGCGTAACCGCCGCGACCGGTGCTGACGGCGGAAATCCGCGTGAATTCACGGCATCGTCACGGAATTCACCGGATAGATTGGATGTTGCACCGGATGCAGCATCCGACCCCTTCCCCCGCACCGACGACAGCCGAAAGCAGAGGAACACCATGGCTCTCGACAATCCCGCCTTCTCGCGGAATCCCGCCTTCTCTTCGCAGGGAGCCCAGGCCGTCGCGCAAGACGTCTCGGCGCAGCAGCTGCACGAGATGTACAACCAGCCCGCGACGCTGCCCGACCGCGAGGTCATGACGGTCGAGAACACCATCGCCAAGACGGTCGGCGCCTTCGCCGTGCTGCTCGTGGGCGCCTCGATCGGCTGGGTCGTCACGCCCGCCATGCCGGCGCTGTTCTGGGTCGCATCGATCATCGGCTTCGTGCTCGCGCTCGTCAACATCTTCAAGAAGGAGCCGTCGCCGCCCCTGATCCTCGCGTACGCGGGCGCACAGGGCATCTTCATCGGCGGCATCTCGCAGATCTACGAGGGCGCCTACTCCG
The DNA here is from genome assembly GCF_051016555.1 of Agromyces sp. Marseille-Q5079. Taxonomy (NCBI): domain Bacteria; kingdom Bacillati; phylum Actinomycetota; class Actinomycetes; order Micrococcales; family Microbacteriaceae; genus Agromyces; species Agromyces sp. Marseille-Q5079. The sequence goes on from NZ_JBPEJF010000001.1 coordinate 144,727, forward strand.
GCATCGTCGCGCAGGCCATCATCGGCACGCTCGCCGTCTTCGGCGTCACGCTGGCCCTCTTCGCGAGCGGCAAGGTCCGCGCGTCGAAGAAGGCCACGAAGGTCTTCCTCATCGCGATGGTCGGCTACCTCGTCTTCGCGGTCATCAACATGATCCTCATGTGGACCGGCGTCAACAACGACCCGTGGGGCCTGTACGGCGCGACCATCCCGGGCACCCAGATCCCGTGGGGCATCGTCATCGGCATCCTGGTGATCCTCATGGCGGCCTACTCGCTCGTGCTCGACTTCGACGCCATCCAGCAGGGCGTGCGCAACCGCGCCCCGAAGAAGTACGGCTGGTCCGGCGCCTTCGGCATCATGGTCACCGTCATCTGGCTCTACCTCGAGATCCTCCGCTTCATCGCCATCGCGCGCGACTAGCGCCGGCTCGCTCGAACGAACGGGGTCGCCTTCGGGCGGCCCCGTTTCGTCGTCTCCGGCGAAGCACGCGACGAGGGGCGGATGCCGCGTGCTGCGACATCCGCCCCTCGGTCGTGGTCGTGGCCGACCTGCGAGATCAGAGCCCGAGCGAGGCGAGCGAGTCGCGGATCGCCCGCGCCGAGACCTCGAGCAGGTCCGCCTCGTCGTCGGACATGGGCGCCTCGGCGATCGGGAACGCGCCCTCGCCGCCGACGATGCAAGGGATCGACAGGGCGATGCCGTCGAGCCCGCGGATGCCACTCAGCACCGTGCTGACCGGCAGGACGGCGCGCTCGTCGTTCACGATCGCCTCGACGATGCGGGCGCCCGCGAGTCCGATGGCGTAGTTCGTGGCCCCCTTGCCCTTGATGACCGTGTAGGCGGCGTTGCGAACCTCGTCGGCGATCTGGTCGAGCTCGGGCAGCGTGAACGGCTCGCCGCCCCTCCAGTCGAGGATCGGCACGGGCCCGATGCCCGCCTGCGACCACAACGGGAACTCGGTGTCGCCGTGCTCGCCGACGATGGCGGCGTGCACGCTCGACGTCGAGACGCCCGCGCGCTTCGCGAGCAGCCAGCGCAGCCGCGAGGTGTCGAGCACCGTTCCGGAGCCGAAGATGCGGTTGGCGGGCAGCCCCGAGATGCGCTGCGCCGCGACCGTCATGACGTCGACCGGGTTGGTGACGAGCACGTAGATCGCGTCGGGCGCGCGCTCGAGCAGGCCGGGCAGCAGGTTCTCGAGGATGCGCACGTTCGTGCCTGCGAGGTCGAGCCTCGTCTGGCCCGGCTGCTGCTTCGCCCCCGCCGTGATGACCACGACGTGCGAGCCCTCGACCACGCCGAGGTCGGCACCACCGCTCACGCTCGCCCCGGTGAACTGGGTGCCGTGCGCAAGGTCGAGCACTTCGGCCTCGACCTTCTCGCGGGCGATGTCGTACAGCGCGACCTCGCTCGCGGCTCCCCTGATGAGGGTGGCGTAGGCGAGGCTGGTGCCCACGCTCCCGGCTCCGACGACGGTGACCTTGGCATTCTCGACGACATTCACCCTTCCCATCCTGCCGTCATCGGCGACGAATGTCAGGAGCGCGGATCGGTATGCCGGATGAACGACGAACGGCCGCCCGAGGGCGGCCGTTCGTTCGCGATCAGGGAGCGATCACTCCCACTCGATGGTTCCCGGCGGCTTCGACGTGACGTCGAGCACGACCCGGTTGACCTCGGCCACCTCGTTGGTGATGCGGTTCGAGATGCGTGCGAGCACGTCGTAGGGAAGGCGCGTCCAGTCGGCGGTCATCGCGTCTTCGGAGCTCACGGGACGCAGCACGATCGGGTGGCCGTAGGTGCGGCCGTCGCCCTGCACGCCGACCGAGCGCACGTCGGCGAGGAGCACGACGGGGCACTGCCAGATCTCCTGGTCGAGGCCCGCGTTCGTCAGCTCCTCGCGCGCGATCGCATCGGCCTGGCGGAGCAGATCGAGACGATCACGGGTGACCTCGCCCACGATGCGGATGCCGAGGCCTGGCCCCGGAAACGGCTGGCGCCCGACGATCTCCTCAGGGAGGCCGAGCTCGCGGCCGATGGCCCGCACCTCGTCCTTGAAGAGCGTACGCAGCGGCTCGACGAGCTCGAACTGCAGGTCTTCGGGCAGGCCGCCCACGTTGTGGTGGCTCTTGATGTTCGCGGTGCCGGTGCCCCCGCCCGACTCGACGACGTCGGGGTAGAGCGTGCCCTGCACGAGGAACTTGATGGGCTGGCCATCGGCCGCGGCCTCGGCGATGAGGTCGCGCTCGGCCTGCTCGAACGCGCGGATGAACTCGCGCCCGATGATCTTGCGCTTCTGCTCGGGATCGGTGACCCCGGCGAGTGCGTCGAGGAACGTGTCGACCGCGTCGATGGTGACGAGGCGCACGCCCGTGGCGGCCACGTAGTCCTGCTGCACCTGCTCGCGCTCGCCCTGCCGGAGCAGGCCGTGGTCGACGAACACCGCCGTGAGCTGGTCGCCGACGGCCTCTTGGACGAGGGCCGTGGAGACCGCCGAGTCGACGCCGCCCGACAGGGCGGAGATCACGCGAGCCGAACCCACCTGCTCGCGGATGCGGGCGACCTGCTCGGCGATGACGTTGCCCGAGTTCCAGTCGGCGGGGATGCCGGCGGCACGGTGCAGGAAGTTCTCGATGACCTTCTGGCCGAACTCCGAGTGCTTGACCTCGGGGTGCCACTGCACGCCGTAGAAGCCCTGCTCGTCGTTGGCGAACGCCGCGACGGGCGTGGTGGCCGTCGAGGCGAGCACCTCGAAGCCCGCGGGTGCGACCGCGACGGAGTCGCCGTGGCTCATCCACACGATCTGCGCCTCGGGCTGTCCGCCGAGCAGCGCGTTCTCGTCGTCGGTGCGCGCGGTGACCGCGGTCGCGCCGTACTCGCGGTGGCCGGTGTGCGCGACCTCGCCGCCGAGCTGCTGGGCCATGACCTGGAAGCCGTAGCAGATGCCGAGCGTGGGAACGCCGAGCTTCAGGATGCCCTCGTCGAGCGAGGGCGCCCCCTCCTCGTAGACCGACGACGGCCCGCCGGAGAGCACGATGCCGATCGGGTTGCGGGCACGCACCTCGTCGGCCGTGATCGTGTGCGGCACGATCTCGGAGTAGACGGATGCCTCCCGCACACGTCGTGCGATCAGCTGCGCATACTGCGCGCCGAAGTCGACGACGAGGACGGGACGCTGCTCGGTGGGCTGGTCGGTCACGGCTGGGCCTCCACGGTGTCGGCGTCGGATGTGGTCTGGGGCGCCTGCGACGCGGCGTCGAGCGCTTCGCGCTGCTCGAGGTAGGTGTTGACCTGGCGCGCGATGCGGCCCTCGAGGAAGAACGAGAGGAACGGGATGATGCCGCCGAGCGCGATGAGCAGGAACCGCGAGAACGGCCAGCGCATGAGGCTCCAGAGGCGGAAGTCGCTGAAGAGGTAGAGCACGTAGAACCACCCGTGCGCGATGAGGATGCCGGTCGAGAGGTTGACCCCCTCGCCCGTCGAGACGAGCCCGGTGGGGGTGTCGACCACGGGCGCGAGCGTGAGGAATCCGGCCGGGCCGAACGCGAAGAGCTCGTAGTGGAAGACGTACTTGACGATCATCTCGGCGCAGAGCAGGAGCAGCATGACGCCGGTGATGACCGACGTGACGGCGTAGAGCTTCAGCGCCCCGCGAATGCGCGGCAGATCGGCGGATTTGGGCTCGAGGGGCATGGTCACCAGTCTACGTGGCCCGAATCCGAGTGCGAGCCGGGAGCTCAGCCCCGGGGCGGCTCGCCCGACGGCGGCGACGAGCCGGCCGGGACCCCGGCGAGCGCCGCGGCGGCCTCCTCGGCCTCCTGCTGCTCGCGTTCGACCGCGTCGCGGACGAGCCGGTACCAGAGGTAGACCGCGAAGCCCGCGAAGACGACCCACTCGACCGCGTAGAACACGTTCAGCCAGTTGAGCTCGACCTCGGTCTCGGGCGGCGGCGACGCGATCGGCTCGAGGCCGGCCGCGGCATCCGTCGTCGTGATGTAGCCGAAGTAGACGGGCCGGTCGTCGTACCCGGCCCAGACGTTGATGAGCTGCGCGACCGCGACCGTCGTCATCGCGTACGGATCGCCCTCGTCGTCGGGCTCGACGGGCGCCTCGCTCGGCAGGAAGCGGCCGACGACCGCGACCTCGGATCCGTCGGCCGCGGCGTCGACGGCGTCGGCGGCCGACTGCGCGGCGTCGCGGTCGGGAGCCCAGCCGACGGCGACGGGCAGGCCGCCCGGCGCGGCATCCGTCACCTCGAGGTGGGCGACCACCCAGTAGCCGGCGACGCCGTCGTTGAGCCGGCCCTCGACGAGCACGGTGTCGCCTGGGACGAAGGTGCCGTGCACCTCGACGCGCTGGGCGGTGGCGAGCTGCTCGGTCGGTTCATCGGGCTTCACGAGGTCGCCGAACGCGAGCACGTCCTCGGTCGGCCGCTCGACGGTCGTCGACTGCTCGACGGCCCGATCGATCTGCCATTGCCCGAGGAGCGCGAACCCGGTCGCGACGCCGAGGGCGAGGATCAGCGCGAGCACCCATCGCGGGCGCAGCATCATCTGCAGCATCAGGCCCCGATGCCTCGCGCGCGGGCGAAGGGGATGGCGTCGGGCATGCCGTCAAGTCTACGTCGCGGAGTCGGCGCCGCATCACGGCGCCGACTCCGGCGAGACGGTGCGACCCGTTCGGTCAGTCGACCTTCACGATGTCGGGCGCGTGCAGGCGTGCCTTGTCGGCCGACTCGTCATCGGGCTGGAGCTGCGACTCCCGCTCGGCCGCGACCCGCTGGAGGTAGCGATCGACCTCGAGCTGCTCGCGGGCCTCGTCCCATCCGAGGACGCCGCCCATGAGCTTCGCCGCCACCGGTGCGGCCGAGACGCCGCGGTCCCAGGCCTCGATCGAGATGCGGGTGCGCCTGGCCAGCACGTCGTCGAGGTGCAGGGCGCCCTCGTGGGATGCCGCGTAAACGACCTCGGCGGCGAGGTAGTCGTCGGCGCCGGGCAGGGGCTCGCCGAGCGAGGCATCCGCCTTGATGAGGTCGAGCAGTTCGTCGGTCAGGGTGCCGTAGCGGTTGAGCAGGTGCTCGATGCGGACCTTGTGCACGTCGAACGCCCGCGCGATCTTGCTGCGCTTGTTCCAGGCGGCCTGGTACCCCTCGGCCCCCAGCAGCGCGATGTCCTGCGTCGTCGACTTCGGCACCCGCCCGTCGAGCGCGTCGGCCGCCGCATCGATGGCGTCCATCGCCATGATGCGGTAGGTCGTCCACTTGCCGCCCGCGACGACGACGAGACCGGGCACCGTGTGCGCCACGATGTGCTCGCGCGACAGCTTCGACGTCTGGTCGTTCTCGCCCGCCAGCAGCGGCCGAAGGCCGGCGTACACGCCCTCGACGTCTTCACGGGTGAGCGGGATCGCGAGCACCGCGTTCACGTGCTCGAGGACGTAGTCGATGTCGGCCGCCGTGGCCGCCGGGTGCGCCTTGTCGAGGTTCCAGTCGGTGTCGGTCGTGCCGATGAGCCAGTGCCGCCCCCACGGGATGACGAAGAGGACGCTCTTCTCGGTGCGGAAGATCATGCCCATGGCGGACTGGATGCGGTCGCGCGGCACCACGAGGTGGATGCCCTTGGACGCGCGCACCTTGAACGTGCCGCGTTCGCCGACCATGCGCTGCGTGTCGTCGGTCCAGACGCCCGTGGCGTTCACGACCTGCTTCGCACGGATCTCGAAGTGCTCGTCGGTCTGCAGGTCGTGGGCCCGCACGCCCACGACGCGCTCGCCCACCTTGATGAACCCCTCGACCTTCACGCGCGACGCGACGTGCGCGCCGTACGACGAGGCGGTGCGGGCGAGGGATGCCACGTAGCGGGCGTCGTCGACCTGGGCGTCGTAGTACGTGAGCCCGCCCACGAGGGCGTCGTTGGAGAGCGACGGGATCGCGCGCATCACCTGTCGCTTCGAGAGGTGCCGGTGGTGAGGCACCCCCGGAGGGCGCCCGCCCGTGTAGCTGAAGACGTCGTAGAGCAGCATGCCGGCGCCGATGTAGAGGCGCTCGAAGAACCGCTTCTTGAGCGGGTAGAGGAATCGCACCGGCTTCACGAGGTGCGGCGCGATGCGCTGCAGCAGCAGGCCGCGTTCGATGAGCGCTTCGCGCACCAGGCGGAAGTCGAGCTGCTCGAGGTAGCGGATGCCGCCGTGCACGAGCTTCGACGATCGGCTCGACGTGCCCGAGGCCCAGTCGCGCGCCTCGAGCAGCCCGGTGGAGAGCCCTCTCGTGACCGCGTCCAGTGCCGCGCCCGTGCCGACGATGCCGCCGCCCACGACGAGGATGTCGAGTTCCTTCTCCTTCAGCCGCGCGATCGCGGCCTCGCGTTCGTCGGGACCGAGCTTCGTCGATCGTGCGACGGTTGCCGGGGCATCCGCCCTCGACGTGGGCGTCGCCGCCGTTGCACGCCCGGTTCCGGTCGAAGCCGGCTTCTGTGTCGCCATCGTCGTCCCCATCCTCGCGATCGCAGACGGCGACCGCGTGATCCGCTTCCACGCTACCGGAGCGCGGGCCGGATCAGGAGGGACCCGCGGGATCCGATCGACGGGAAGCCGGATCGGATCGTCGCGGACCGGTCAGAACGACTGGTACGGCGCGACGACGACCTCGACGCGCTGGAACTCCTTGAGGTCGGAGTAGCCGGTGGTGGCCATCGAGCGGCGCAGCGCGCCGACGAGGTTGGCGCTGCCGTCGGCTGCGGGCGCCGGCCCGTACAGCACCTCTTCGAGCGCGGCGACCTGGCCGACCTGGACCCGACGGCCGCGGGGCAGCTTGGAGTGGTGCGCCTCGGCGCCCCAGTGGTAGCCGCCGCCAGGGGCGTCGGTCGCGCGCGCGAGCGCGGCGCCGAGCATGACCGCGTCGGCACCGCAGGCGATGGCCTTGACGATGTCGCCCGAGGTGCCGAGTCCGCCGTCGGCGATGACGTGCACGTAGCGGCCGCCCGACTCGTCGAGGTAGTCGCGGCGCGCGCCCGCGACATCCGCCACCGCGGTGGCCATGGGCGCATGGATGCCGAGCGTCGCGCGCGTCGTGGACGCCGCGCCGCCGCCGAAGCCGACGAGCACGCCGGCAGCACCGGTGCGCATGAGGTGCAGGGCCGCCGTGTACGTGGACGCCCCGCCGACGATGACGGGCACGTCGAGCTCGTAGATGAAGCGCTTGAGGTTCAGCGGCTCCTGGTTCTTGGACACGTGCTCGGCCGAGACCGTGGTGCCGCGGATGACGAAGAGGTCGACGCCCGCGGCCACGACGGTGCCGTAGAGCTCCTGCGTGCGCTGCGGCGAGAGCGCACCGGCGACCGTGACGCCCGCCGCGCGGATCTCGGCGAGGCGCTCGGTGACGAGTTCGGGCTTGATGGGCTCGGCGTACAGCTGCTGCATGCGCTGCGTGGCCTGCTCGGGCGCGAGGTTGCGGATCTCGGCCAGCACGGGCTCGGGGTCCTCGTACCGGGTCCAGAGACCCTCGAGGTCGAGCACGCCGAGGCCGCCGAGCTGGCCCATCATGATCGCCGTCTTCGGCGACACCACGGAGTCCATGGGCGCGGCGAGGAACGGGATGTCGAACTGGTACGCGTCGATCGACCACGTGGTCGAGACGTCTTCGGGGTCTCGGGTGCGTCGGCTGGGCACGATGGCGATGTCGTCGAACGCGTAGACGCGACGGCCCCGCTTGGAGCGGCCGATCTCGATCTCCTGGGTCACCAGCCCAGCCTACCGAACGGCGTCTCCGCTCGTCGGACGCACGATCGAGCAGGTCGTCCCCCTCGACTGCTGCGTCACGGTCGCGCTCGGCTGACGAGCGGATGCCGCGGGCGGGCGCCGCGGGTCAGCGCACGCGCTCGACCCTGGCCTCGTCCCAGACCGGCGCATCGGCCTCGACGACCCGGCCGTCGGCGGCGAACACCACGAACCGATCGAAGCTCCTCGCGAACCAGCGATCGTGCGTGACGGCGAGCACGGTGCCGTCGAAGCGCGCGAGCGCGTCCTCGAGCGCCTGGGCCGAGACCAGGTCGAGGTTGTCGGTCGGTTCGTCGAGCAGCAGCAGGGTCGCACCGCTCAGCTCGAGCAGCAGGATCTGCAGGCGCGCCTGCTGGCCGCCCGAGAGCTCGTCGAACCGTTGCAGCGCGGCGCCCGCCAACCCGTACCGGTCGAGCGCGGAACTCGCGGCCTCCCGCGGCATCCCGTCGCGATTCGCGTCGCCTCGATGCAGGATGTCGAGCAGGGTGCGACCCCGGAACTCGGCGTGCTCGTGGTTCTGCGCGAACCACCCGGGAACGACGCGGGCGCCGAGCACGGCACGGCCCTCGTGAGGCACCCGGGCGAGCGCCTCGCCGACCGTGGTGACGTGGCCGAGGAGGCGGTCGGGCTCGGTGCCGCCGCCGGCGAGCAGCCGGAGGAAGTGCGACTTGCCAGATCCGTTCGACCCGAGGACCGCGACCCGGTCGCCGTACCAGACCTCGAGGTCGAACGGCTTCATGAGCCCGCTGAGCTCGAGCTGCTCGCACACGACCGAGCGCTTGCCCGTTCTCGAGCCCCGCAATCGCATCGTCACCGCCTGGGCGGGCGGGCGCTCCTCGGGCGGACCCGCGTCCTCGAACCGCCTCAGGCGGGTGAGCGCCGCCTGGTAGCGCGAGGCCATGCCGTCGTTGTACGTCGCCTTGACCTTCAGGGTGTTCACCAGGGTCTTCAGCGCGAGGTGCTGCTCGTCCCATCGCCGGCGCAGCTCGTCGAGGCGCTCGAAGCGCTCCTCGCGTGCGGCGTGGTAGCCGTCGAACCCGCCGCCGTGCACCCACGCGGAGCTGCCCGCGGGGCTCGCCTCGAGCGTCACGATGCGGTCGGCCGCCCGGGCGAGCAGCTCACGGTCGTGCGAGACGAGCAGCACCGTCTTCGGCGTCGCGCGGAGCGCCCCCTCGAGCCAGCGCTTGCCCGGAACGTCGAGCGAGTTGTCGGGCTCGTCGAGCAGGAGCACCTGCTCGGGCCCGCGCAGCAGCGCCTCGAGCGCGAGCCGTTTCTGCTCGCCTCCCGAGAGGGTGCCGAGCTCGCGCCACCTCGCCCGCTCGAACGGGATACCGAGCGCCGCCGTCGTGCAGTGGTCCCAGACCACCTCCTGCTCGTAGCCGCCGGCCTCCGCGTACTCGGCGAGCGCGGTCGCGTAGCGCATCTGGTTCGCCGTGTCATCCGCCTCGATCAGCGCGTTCTCGGATGCCTCGAGCTCGACGGCCGCGGCACGGATCCGCTCGGGAGCGACCGAGACGAGCAGCCCCGCCACCGTCGCAGAGGCCCCGGCCGCCGACTGCCCGTGCCCGATGAACTGGTCCATGACGCCGAGACCGCCGTCGACCTGCACGCTGCCCTCGTCGGGCCGCAGGTCTCCGCGGATGATGCGCAGCAGCGTCGATTTGCCCGCGCCGTTGGCGCCGATGAGCGCGGTCGTGCGCCCGTCGACGACGCGGAACGCGAGGTCGGCCAGGAGCGGCCGGCCGTCGGGCAGCGAGAAGGAGACGCCGTTGACGTCGATGAACCCCATGCGAGACATCCGTTCCGTTTCGCGACGATCCGTCGCGGCGCACAAGGCAGCCGATCAGGATATCGTCCCCGAGCTGATGTCGCGAGCCGACGCCGGAAGGCGGCTGACGGGTGCCGCGCAACGGCCCCGGCCGCGCACAGATCGATGCGGCATGCTGGAGGCATGCATCGCATCGACGCGGACCCCATCGACCTGCTGCGCGCACGCACGAGCGTGAAGTGGCGCGAGCACGGAGCCGACGTGCTGCCGCTGCCCGTCGCCGAGATGGACTACCCGCTCGCCGAACCGATCGCGTACGCCCTGCACCGGGCGATCGACCGCTCCGACACGGGGTACTCCTCGCTCGGGCCCGCGGTCGCCGAGGCGTTCCGCGGGTTCGTCTCGACCCGGTTCGGCTGGGACCCCGACCCCGACCGCGTCACCTGCACGACCGACGTGTCGATGGGCCTCGTCGAGGTCCTCCGCCAGGCGATCTCGCCCGGCGACCGCGTGATCGTGACCTCCCCGATCTACCCGCCGTTCTTCGACCTGGTCACCGAGGCGGGCGGCGTCGTCGAGGAGATCCCGCTGCAGGGCGGCATCCGCGAGGGGTGGTCGTTCGACCTGGCCGGCATCGAGTCGGCCTTCGCCGCAGGCGCACGGGCGATGCTGCTCTGCAACCCGCACAATCCGACCGGGTGGGTTCCAGCATCGGAGGACCTCGCGTCGCTCGCCGAGCTCGCCGCGGGCGTCGGCGCCACGATCGTGAGCGACGAGGTGCACGGCCCGCTCACGCAGCCCACGGCCGCGTACACGCCCTTCCTCACCGTGTCGGATGCCGCGCGCGAGCACGGCGTCGCCGTCACCGCGGCCACGAAGGCCTTCAACATCGCCGGACTGAAGGCCGCGCTGATCCTCAGCGCGAGCGAGCGCGGAGACCGGCTGCGCGAGGCCATGCCCTACGAGGTCGCGTGGCGCATGAGCCACTTCGGCGCCATCGCCACGATCGCCGCGTTCACCGAGGGCGGGCATTGGCTCGACGGCGTGCTCGCCAGCCTCGACGACAACCGCCGCCTGCTCGCGGACCTGCTCGAGGAGGAGCTGCCCGATGTCGGGTACCGGGTTCCGGATGCCACCTACCTGGCGTGGCTCGACCTGCGCGCGCTCGGCTGGGGCGATGATCCTGCGACCATCGCCCTCGAGCGCGCCAAGGTCGCCCTCCTGGGCGGACCCGCCTTCGGCTCGGAGGTCGGCCGAGGCCATGTCCGGCTCAACTTCGCATGCTCTCCCGAGGTGCTCGCCGAGGCGATCACGCGCCTGGCCGACGCCCGGTGACCGGTCGCGGCGCTGAAGCGCGTCGCTCCGCGCCGGCACTGACCTGCAGCGGCGCCGAGCGTCAGCGCTTGTAGTTCGGCGCCTCCACCACGATCTGCACGTCGTGGGGGTGCGACTCCTTGAGTCCGGCCGCCGTGATGCGCACGAACTTGCCCTTCGCCTTGAGCTCGGCGATGGTACGGCCGCCGACGTAGAACATCGACTGACGCAGGCCGCCGATGAGCTGGTGCGTCACGGCCGCGACCGAACCGCGGTATGCGACCTGGCCCTCGATGCCCTCGGGGATCAGCTTGTCGTCGCTCGGGACATCCGCCTGGAAGTAGCGGTCCTTCGAGTACGAGGTGTTCTTGCCCCGCGTCTGCATGGCGCCGAGCGAGCCCATGCCCCGGTACAGCTTGAACTGCTTGCCGCCCTGGAACACCACGTCGCCGGGCGACTCGTCGGTGCCCGCGAGCAGCGAACCGACCATGACGGTGTCGGCACCGGCGACCAGCGCCTTCGCGATGTCGCCCGAGTACTGCAGGCCGCCGTCGGCGATGATCGGCACGCCCGCCTCGCGCGCCGCGAGGTACGACTCGTAGATCGCGGTGACCTGCGGAACACCGACACCGGCGACGATGCGGGTGGTGCAGATCGAACCGGGACCGACGCCGACCTTGACCGCGTCGACGCCCGCGTCGATGAGCGCCTGCGCGCCTTCGCGGGTGGCCGCCTGGCCGCCGATGACGTCGATGTGATCGAACGTGGGGTCCGACTTGATGCGGCGCACCATCTCGATCACGCCCGCGGAGTGGCCGTTGGCCGTGTCGACGACGATCACGTCGACTCCCGCATCACGCAGGGCCTCGGCGCGCTCCCATGCGTCGCCGAAGAAGCCGATCGCGGCACCCACGCGCAGGCGGCCCTCGGAGTCCTTCGTGGCGTTGGGGTACTGCTCGGACTTGTCGAAGTCCTTCACCGTGATGAGACCGGTGAGGCGACCGGCGTCGTCGACGAGCGGCAGCTTCTCGACCTTGTGCTGCGCGAAGATCGCGATCGCCTCGTCGGGGTCCATGCCGACGCGGCCCGTGATGAGCGGCGTCTTCGTCATGACGTCGCGGACGGGGGTCGAGCGCTTCTCGAAGTCCGAGACGAAGCGCATGTCGCGGTTCGTGATGATGCCGACGAGCACGCCGTCGGCATCGACGACCGGGAGCCCGCTGACGCGGTAGGTGGCGCACAGCTCGTCGACGTCGGCCACGGAGGCATCAGGCGTGGTCGTCACCGGGTTCGAGACCATGCCCGACTCGCTGCGCTTGACGCGGTCGACCATCTCGGCCTGGTCGGCGATCGAGAGATTGCGATGCAGGATGCCGATGCCGCCCTGCCGGGCCATGGCGATCGCCATGCGCGCCTCGGTCACGGTGTCCATCGCCGCGGAGAGCAGCGGCGTCGCGACGGTGATGCGACGCGTGAGTCGGGAACTCGTGTCGGCCTCGCTCGGGATGACGTCGGTGGGCCCCGGGAGCAGCAGCACGTCGTCGTACGTGAGTCCGATGAATCCGAACGGGTCGTGCTGGTCCATTGGGGCGCCCCTTATCGCGTGGTCGGCATCGAGATGCACCGCCGCGGGCGCGAAGGGCCTTGCACGGTGTCTACCGATTCTAAGCGAGCGGGACCTTGGAGTATTCCCCACGCGCGTCCTGTGCGCGCGGGCGACGCCACAGGGCGGATATCACGCGTTTCTCACGATTCGGCTGCGGTTCCCGAACGTGGGGCATGTGAAACACGGACGACACACTACGCTCATAACGTCTCCTTCACGGTCGATGGGACTCCTGTCGCCGTGGTGTCCCAACCTGGAGGTTTCGTGAGATCCCCATCCCCTGTCGTCGCGCACCCACCCGGTCGCATGATCCGGCTCCTCGGCGTCATCCTCGCCGTGACCGCCGCCATGCTCGGCGTCTTCGCACTGTCCGCATCACCGGCCATGGCCGCCGAGGGCGATCCATATCGCATCAGCGGCAACGTCCAACTCGACGGTGAGCCACTCGAAGGCGTGAAGTTGGTGATCGACGGGCCAGGCGGCAAGCAGACCGTCGAGACCGACGAGAACGGCCAGTGGCGCGTGAGCGTCCCCGAGAAGGACGAGTACACCGTCACGCTCGACGAGGACACGCTCCCCGAGGGCATCGCGGTCGTCGACCCCGAAGACGACTCTCCGAACGAGAAGGAGGTCACGGTCGGCGCCGGCGGGCGCGTGAGCGTGAACTTCTTCATCGGCGAGGGCGAACGCAACGTCACGAGCATCTGGGACCAGTTCCTCCAGCGCACGGTGCAGGGCCTGAACTTCGGGCTCATGCTCGCGCTCGCGGCCATCGGCCTGTCGCTCGTGTTCGGCACGACCGGCATCTCCAACTTCGCCCACGGCGAGATGGTGACCTTCGGTGCGGTCGCGGCATCCTTCCTCGTGAGCGCCGGATCGATGGCACTGCCGCTCTGGATCGGCCTCCCGCTGGCCGTGGTGCTGAGCGCCGGGCTCGGGCTCGCGCTCGACATGGTGCTGTGGCGTCCCCTGCGTCGTCGCAGGGTCGGAGTCGTGCAGCTCATGATCGTGAGCATCGGCCTCTCGCTGGCCATGCGCTACACGTTCCAGTTCTTCATCGGCGGCGGCACGACCCAGCTGCCGTACGCGTCGGCGCAGAAGATCTCGTTCGGTCCCGTTCAGCTGAGCGGCATCGACATCGGGTCGATCGCCATCTGCATCGTCGTGATCGTGGGCTTCGCGGTGTGGCTGACCCGCTCGCGGCTCGGAAAGGCGACGCGCGCGATCAGCGACAACCCCTCGCTCGCCGCGGCATCCGGCATCGACGTCGACTACGTCGTCCGCGTCGTCTGGATCATCGCCGGCGGCCTCGCCGGTCTCGCCGGTGTGCTCTACGCCTACTACCGGCCGGGCATCAAGTGGGACATGGGCGCGCAGGTGCTGCTGCTCATGTTCGCCGCCGTCACCCTCGGCGGTCTCGGCACGGCCTACGGCGCGCTCATCGGCTCGCTCATCGTCGGCGTGCTGGTCGAGGTCTCGGGCCTCTGGATCCCCGACGACCTCAAGTACGCGGGTGCGCTCGTCATCCTCATCGTCATCCTGCTGTTCCGGCCACAGGGCATCCTGGGCCGACGAGAGAGAATCGGTTAGGCACGCATCATGGACTGGCTTCAGATACTCTCCAACACCGCGTCGTCGATCCTCAGCCCGGCGACGATCGGATACGCCCTCGCCGCGCTCGGCCTCGCCGTGCACTTCGGCTACGCCGGCCTCCTCAACATGGGCATCGCCGGCTTCATGGCCATCGGCGCCTACGGCTACGCGATCTCGATCCTCTCGTTCGATCTCCCGTGGTGGCTCGGCGCACTCATCGGCCTCGCGGCATCCGCCGTGTTCGCCCTCATCCTCGGTGTCCCGACGCTCCGATTGCGAGGCGATTACCTCGCGATCGTGACCATCGCGGCCGCCGAGGTCGTGCGCCTGCTGTTCCTGACGACGGCGTTCGACGACATCACCGGCTCGGCCGACGGCCTCAGCGGCTACCACGGCAGCTTCCGCGAGGCCAATCCGTTGCCAGAAGGCACGTACGGCATCGGCCCATGGACGTACAACGCGAACGACTGGTGGGTGCGCATCCTCGGCCTCGTCACGCTCGCGGTCGCCGTGCTCGTCGTGTGGATGCTCATGCGCAGCCCCTGGGGCCGCGTGCTCAAGGGCATCCGCGAAGACGAGGACGCCGTGCGCGCCCTCGGCAAGAACGCATTCTCGTACAAGCTCCAGGCCCTCGTCCTCGGTGGCGTGCTCGCCGCGGCGGGCGGAATCGTGTACGCACTGCCATCCGCGGTCAGTCCCGGCGTCTACGTGACCTCGCTCACGTTCTTCGTCTGGACGGCCCTCCTGCTCGGCGGTGCCGCGACGGTCTTCGGACCACTGCTCGGGTCGCTCATCTTCTGGGTGCTGCAGACCTTCCTGAGCAACTTCCTTCCCGCACTCGTCCAGGCCGGCGTCCTGCCGTTCATGACGCAGATCCAGGCGGGCACCCTGCGCTTCATCCTCGTCGGTGTCGCGCTCATGCTGCTCGTGATCTTCATGCCGCAGGGAATCCTCGGCAACAAGAAGGAGCTGACCTTTGTCAAGTGAGATCCCGGCTCCCATCGAGCCCACCCCAGATGCCGTGCACGACCCGCACGCCATGCCGAGCGCACCCGTCGAACGCGCCAAGACCACCGGACTCCACGTCGGCGACGCCAAGCCCGGTGTCGCCAAGGTCGACCCGATCATCGTGGCCGACGGCGTCCGTCGCACCTTCGGCGGCCTAACGGCCGTCGACGTCGAGCACCTCGAGATCCCGCGGGGGGCCATCACGGCCCTCATCGGCCCGAACGGCGCCGGCAAGACGACGCTGTTCAACCTCCTCACCGGCTTCGACAAGCCCAACGAGGGCACCTGGACGTTCGACGGCAAGTCGCTGTCGGGCGTGCCCGCGTACAAGGTCGCCCGACTGGGCCAGGTTCGCACCTTCCAACTGACGAAGGCCCTCGGGCTGCTCACCGTGCTCGAGAACATGAAGCTCGGCGCGAAGGGCCAGCTGGGCGAGCGATTCTGGACGAGCCTCATCCCCGCCGTGTGGCGGTCGCAGGACGCGAAGATCGAGGCGCGCGCGATGGGTCTCCTCGCCAAGTTCAAGCTCGACACGAAGGCGCCCGACTTCGCCGCCAGCCTCTCCGGCGGGCAGCGCAAGCTCCTCGAGATGGCCCGGGCGCTCATGAGCGAGCCCAAGCTCGTCATGCTCGACGAGCCGATGGCCGGCGTGAACCCGGCGCTCACGCAGTCGCTGCTCGACCACATCCTCGACCTGAAGGATCTGGGCATGACCGTGCTCTTCGTCGAGCACGACATGCACATGGTGCGCCACATCGCCGACTGGGTCGTCGTGATGGCCGAAGGCAGGGTCGTCGCCGAAGGCGACCCCTACACGGTCATGAAGGATCCGGCCGTCATCGACGCCTACCTCGGCGCGCACCAGGAACTCGACCTCGGCGTCGTGACCGGCCGCGTCACGGCCGAGGAGGCGGACCCGACCACGGATGCCGCCGCCTCGACGACCGTCGATGCCGCGGATCTCGCGAGCGCCGGCATGGCCGAGGCCGAGGCCGAGTTCGAGCCCGACACCGAGGAGAAGAAGAAGTGACGAACGCGACCGCGACCGCAACACCCGTCGTCGTCGTCGACGAGGTGCACGCCGGGTACCTGCCCGGGGTCAACATCCTGAACGGCTGCTCCCTCGTGGCCGAGCAGGGCGAGCTCATCGGCATCATCGGCCCCAACGGCGCCGGCAAGTCCACCTTGCTGAAGGCGATCTTCGGGCAGGTCAACGTTCGCCAGGGCACCATCACGCTCGAGGGCGACGACATCACCGGGCTGAAGGCGAACAAGCTCGTCTCGCGCGGCGTCGGCTTCATCCCGCAGACGAACAACGTGTTCCCGAGCCTCACCATCGAGGAGAACCTGCAGATGGGGCTCTACCAGAACCCCGGTGTGTACAAGGAGCGCCTCGAGTTCGTCACGGGCATCTTCGCCGAGTTGGGCAAGCGCCTGAAGCAGCGCGCGGGCTCGCTCTCGGGCGGTGAGCGGCAGATGGTCGCCATGAGCCGCGCACTCATGATGGACCCGAAGGTGCTGCTGCTCGACGAGCCCTCCGCGGGTCTGTCGCCCGTCCGTCAAGACGAGGCGTTCATCCGCGTCTCCGAGATCAACAAGGCCGGCGTCACGTGCATCATGGTCGAGCAGAACGCCAGGCGCTGCCTGCAGATCTGCGACCGCGGCTACGTGCTCGACCAGGGCCGCGACGCCTACACCGGCACCGGCCGTGAACTGCTGAACGACCCCAAGGTCACGGAGCTCTACCTCGGGACGCTCGGCACCTGATCCACCGACACCACGACGAAGGGGCGGATGCTGCGGCATCCGCCCCTTTCTCGTCCCCGCCGGCCGTCGTCGCGCGCCGCGCCGCGCCAAGCTGCGTGGCGTGAAGGGAAAGCACGCATGCACACGGGCATGCGGGCATGCGGGCGCACGGTCAGAGGCGCACACGGGCATGCGCGCACCCGCGCACGCGCGGACACGCACGAGCCACCGCGACACGCAGACGCCCACCCGCGACAGGTCACGAACGGCTGCTTCCGTATCCCCGGAGAGCGCCGATCGTGACCACTCGGCGTACGGTCCGTGACGTCACGTCGCCATGGCCCTCAGTCAGGATCCCACTCCACGTCCGGTCCCCGGCCGCCC
This sequence comes from Agromyces sp. Marseille-Q5079, assembly GCF_051016555.1. Lineage (NCBI taxonomy): Bacteria > Bacillati > Actinomycetota > Actinomycetes > Micrococcales > Microbacteriaceae > Agromyces > Agromyces sp. Marseille-Q5079. The sequence continues at coordinate 161,918 of NZ_JBPEJF010000001.1, forward strand.
CCTGCCCTGCCCCCTGCCCAGCCGCCCCTGCCCGGCATGGCCCGCCCACCACGCGCCTACCCTGCCGCCCCGGAGGTTCGCCGACCACGGCGCTGGTCGATCAGCGCCGCACCCACCAGCCGCGCCCGTTGCTGACGACGGCCCGCCACACCGTCATGCCCCAGCATGCCGTCCTGCCCCGCCGGGCGCGCGAAACGGCCCCGGTCCGAGGACCGGGGCCGTTCGCATTCAGGTCAGGCCGGGTTCAGGATCAGCCTTCGTAAGCGACGTAGTTGTTGTCGTCGCCGTACTGGTAGATGCCGATCGATGCCTCGGTCGGGTCGCCGACCTCGTCGAACGTGATCGGTCCGGAGATACCGTCGTAGTCGGCGGTGCCGCCGCCCACGATGATGTCGGCGCACTCCGCGAAGCTGGAGCACTTCTCACCGTCGCCGGCGCCGCCGGAGACCTCGATCAGCTTCTCCGCGATTGCAGCAGAGTCGGTCGAGTTCGCCGCGAGCGAGGCGAGGGCGAGCAGCACGGTCGCGTCGAAGGACTCGGCAGCGTAGCTGTAGTCCTCGAGCGCCGGAGTGCCCTCGGACTCGAGGAACGAGTCGAGCTCGCCGGTGAAGTCCGAGATCGAGTCGATCGTCAGACCGGGCAGCGTGCCCTTCGCACCCGTGAGGGAGCCCGCGGGGAACGCGTCGGCGAAGTTCTTCAGGTTGCCGTCGACGAAGTACAGCTTGTCGGCGGGGAACTGTCCGAACAGGCTCGGCAGGATGGTCGACACCTCGTCGAACGTGACCAGGGCGATCGCGTCGGGGTCGGCGGCGAGGATCTCGCTGATCTGCGCGTCGAACGTCGTGTCACCCGTGTTGTAGGTGGGCGCCGCGACGACCTCGCCACCGGCGGCCTCGAAGGCCTCGGTGACGTACTTCGCCAGGCCGGTGCCGTACGAGTCGTTCAGCACGAGGAGCCCGAGCGTCTGGTTGCCGTCTTCGGCGATCAGGTTGCCGAGGACCTCGCCCTGGAGCACGTCGGACGGAGCGGTACGGAAGTACAGCCCGTTGTCGTCGTACGTCGTGAAGGCGTCGGACGTGTTCGCCGGGGAGAACTGGATGACACCCGCACCGACGACCTGGTCGATGAACTGCAGCGACGTGCCGGACGAGGCGGCGCCGATGACGGCGGAGACGTCTTCACCCAGCAGACGCGGGATCTCGGTCTCGTACGCCTTGTTGTCGGTGTCGCCGGAGTCGCCGTAGACGACGTCGAGCGAGAGGCCGGTCGTGTCGGCGACCTCGTTGATCTGCGACGTGGCGTAGGCGACGCCGGCCTCTTCGGGCGGGCCGAGGAAGGCGAGGTTGCCGGTCTGCGGCAGGGCCGTACCGATGGTGAGGGCCAGCTCGTCGCGGGGACCCGCGCTCTCGCTGGACCCGGAATCGGCATCTCCGCTCGCGCAAGCGGAGAGGAGGAGGGCGCTCGTAGCGGTGATCGCGACGCCCGTCCAGACCTTGCCGCGCGAACGAGCCGGTCGGGACTTGCCGAATACGCTCATGTTGCTCCTTGGGACTGAAGGAAATGATCCAAACCGGCGGGCTGAGGCACGCCGTTCTGTCACAGTATTCGGCGAGTGGCGCTTCGCAAAGGAATCCCGGTCACAACCCGATAACACTGTACGAAGTGTTACCCATCCGTCACATTCCGGGCGCCAGAGCCCCCTTTCGCGCACGATTCCACCATCTGGGCCCCGGATCGTCCACCCCGGTTCGGGGGGCGAGACGGCGACGGGACACGACCGGGCGGTCGCGGCATCCGCTCGCAGGGCGCGACGATCAGGTGAGTTCGACGACCTGCCGACGTGCCGCTCGCGCACCGCGCACGAGGTCGAACGTGAGCACGAGCAGGGCGAGCCATACGAGCCCGAACCCAACCCAGCGTTCGGGCGGCATGGGCTCCTGGAGCACCACGACCCCGACCAGGAACTGGATGAACGGGGCGAAGTACTGGATGAAGCCCATGTAGATCAGCGGCAGCCTTCGCGAGGCCGCCGCGAACAGCAGCAGCGGCACCGCGGTGACCGCGCCGGCGAGCAGCAGCAGCACGGTGTGCCAGGTGCTCACGGTGCCGATGGTGAGTCCGGTGGTGGTGCTCACGATCACGAGCTGCACGATCGCGAGCGGGGTCAGCCATGCCGTCTCGAGCGTCAGCCCCGACAGGGCGTCGACCTTCGGGCCCACGCGCTTCTTGATCAGGCCGTAGAACCCGAACGAGAACGCCAGCACGAGGGCGATCCACGGGAGCTGGCCGTACCCGACGGCGAGCACGACGACCGCGACGATGGAGATGCCGACCGCGACCCACTGGGTGGCGTTCAGGCGCTCCCGCATCACGAGCACCCCGAGGAAGACGGTGACGATCGGGTTGATGAAGTACCCGAGCGAGGCCTCGACGACCTGCCCCGACACCGCCGCGTAGACGTAGGTCTGCCAGTTCACGTAGATGAGCACGCCCGCGAGGCCCATGGTGAAGAGGATGCGCCGATCGCGGACGAGCACGACGAACGGCCGCCAGGCCCGGGTCACCGTGATGAGGACCGCGCAGAAGACCAGCGAGAGCGTCACCCGCCAGCCCACGATCTCGAACGGGCCCGATGGGGCGAGGGCGAGGAAGTACAGCGGGAGGAAGCCCCACAGCAGGTAGGACCCGATCGCGAAGGCGAGGCCGGATCGGCTGAGCTCGCCGCGGGCGGGTGCGGTGGAGACCTGGGTGTCGGAGCCGGATGTCACTCGCCAACAGTACGCCCGGCCCACGACGGGGGATGCCGTGCCGCCTGCCGTTCATCGTCGAGATCCGGCCGAAGGACGGGCCGGTCGAAGGCCTGCCCGGACACGACGAGGCCCGGATGCCGCAAGGGGCATCCGGGCCTCGGAAGGTGCGTGTCGACTAGCGGACGACGACCGCGAGCACGTCGCGGGCCGACAGCACGAGGAGGTCCTCGCCGCCGAACTTGACCTCGGTGCCGCCGTACTTGGAGTAGATCACCTTGTCGCCGACGGCGACGTCGAGCGGAACGCGGTTGCCGTTGTCGTCGATGCGACCGGGGCCCACGGCGATGACCTCGCCCTCCTGGGGCTTCTCCTTCGCCGTGTCGGGGATGACCAGACCCGATGCGGTGGTCTGCTCGGCCTCGACCTGCTTGATGACGATGCGATCCTCGAGCGGCTTGATGGAAACCGACACGGTTGACCTCTTTCTCAATGAAGACTGGTTAGCACCCTCGGAGCGAGAGTGCTAAATCGAGTCTAGGCGCGATTTGGCACTCATGCAACGTGAGTGCCAACACGTCGGAGCAGGGTGCTAGCGTGGCCGGGTGGACCGCGCCGAGCTCGTCGAACTGCTCTCCCCCGAGGGCCTGCGGCTCCTCGACTCCCTGCCCGAGTGGCAGGCGAAGACCGACATCGTCGGGGCGGTGTCCGACCTCAGGCGTCAGGGCCACTCCCCCTCGCTCGTGGCCGCCGTGCTCACGCAGTCGAAGCTGCGCGCGAAGGCGCGTGCCAAGTTCGGCGACTTCGCCGCGCGCATGCTCTTCACCGAGGCCGGGCTCGAGCAGGCCACCCGACTCCGGGTCGCCGCGCTGCACGCCGGCCGCTTCGCGCGGGCCGGCATCGGCCATGTCGCCGACCTCGGCTGCGGCATCGGCGGAGACTCGCTCGCGCTGGCCGCCGTCGACCTCGAGGTGACCGCGGCCGAGGCCGACGAGGTCACCGCGGCCGTCGCCGCGTTCAACCTCACGCCCTTCGAGAAGGCGCGCGTGCTGCACGAGCGCGCTGAAGACGTGCACCTGGGCGGCATCGGCGGCGCGTGGCTCGACCCCGCCCGCCGCGTCACCAGCGGCGGGCGCACCCGACGACTCGCGGATGCCGCGGACTACACGCCGAGCCTCGACTTCGCGTTCGGCCTGGCCGACCGCATGGCCGTCGGCGTCAAGCTCGGGCCCGGCACCGACCGCGAGGTGATCCCTGCGGGCGCCGAGGCCCAGTGGGTCTCGGTGGGCGGCGACGTCGTCGAGCTCGGCGTCTGGTTCGGGGCCGTCGCACGGCCGGGCGTGGGTCGCGCGGCCCTCGTGATCGGCGATCACGGCGCCGATGAGATCACCGCCCCGGCCGACAGCGAGGATGCGCCCGTCGGTCCCCTCGGCGATTTCCTGTACGAACCCGACGGCGCCGTCATCCGCGCCAGGCTCATCGGGGACCTCGCCCGATCCCACGGCGCCTGGATGCTGTCGAAGGGCATCGCGTACCTCACGGCGGACACCGCCTTCGACTCGCCGTTCGCCCAGGGCTTCCGCGTGGTCGAACGCCTGCCGGTCGACGAACGCCAGCTCCGGCAGGCGCTGCGCGCACGTGGCATCGGCACGCTCGAGATCAAGAAGCGCGGCACCGACGTCGATCCCGCGGCGCTCCGCACGAGGCTCAAGCTGCAGGGCGCGGCATCCGCGACGCTCGTCATGACCAGGGAGGAGGGCCGACACGTGGCGCTCCTCGTGGAGCGGCTGCCTCGCGGCGCGGCTCAGGTCTCGAGCGCGCCGTAGACGATGGCGTAGTAGCCGATCCACACGGCGGAGAAGACCAGGCCGCCGACGCCCGTGCCGATGGCGACGAACGCGAGCGTGCGGCCGTGCTCCTCCCGGCGGAGCCCGAACACGCCGAAGATGATCGCCGCGATCGACAGCGGCAGCATCCAGCCGACGAACAGCGACGCCGCGGCGCCGAGCACGCCGAGGACGGCGCCGACCCAGCTGTACACGCGGCGCTGGGTCTCCTCCTCGACGAGGTCGATCGGCTCGTCGTACGTCTCGGGCCGGTGCACGATGAGCAGTTGCCCGGTGGGCACGGTGCGCAGTTCACCGGTGTCGAGGGGCATGTCGAACTTGCGCGGTGCGACCGCGAGCGGGATCGGGGCGCCCGTCGTGGGATCGACCGTCGGGAGTGGCTCGACCGGCGGGAGCCCGCTCGATCGATCCCCCGGCGCGGGAGCCGTGGTGCCGGATGCCCCGAGCGGGGCATCCGGCACCTCGGCGTTCCGGAACGGTTCGCTCATCCGGCTCAGTAGTACGTGTAGGAGTTCGTGGACGCCGCGATGAAGATCGACCACAGGATGATCGAGATCAGGCCGATCGCGAACCCCACGAAGCCCAGGATGATGCCGGTCAGCCACATGCCCTTGGCCGCAGGCTCGCGCTTGCGCCCGATGAATCCGAGCACGACCGCGGCCGCCGGGATGAACAACTGCATGATGCCGCCCACGATCGGGATGAACACCACGAAGAACCCGATGAGCCCGATGACTCCTGCGATGAGGGAGATGAGGCTGTACACGGGGGTCGGCTTCGACGGCTGCGAGGTGCCGTACGGGTTCGCGCCGTATGCGGGCGCGGCAGCCTCCGGGGCACCGTACGAGCCCGCCGCAGGTGCGCCGTACGCGGGCGGGGCCGGGGGCGCGGGCGGCGTCGTCGGCGCGCCGTACGACGGCGGGACCGGCGGTGCCGGGGGCGCCGGCGCCTCGGGCGCGGCAGGCGGGTTCGGCGCGCTCGGCACCTCGGGCACGCTCGGCGTCTCGGGGGCGCCGGGGTTCCCGGGTGCGCCCGGGACCTGCGGCTCGGATCCCCCTGCGGGTGGCGTCGGATCGCTCATGGTCTGGCCTTTCCGTCTCTGTGGTCGGATCAGTAGGTGTACGAGCCGCCGACCGCTGCCAGCGAGGCGAAGATCGCGATGAACACGATCGTCAGGATCACCGTGACGACGAGGCCGATGTAGCCGATGACCAGGCCGGCGATGGCCATGCCGCGGCCCTGCTCGCCCGTCTTCTTGATCTGGCTGAGCGAGATGTGACCGCAGACGATGCCGACGATGAAGCCGACGCCAGTGAAGAACCCGACGAGCGAGGCGACGAGCGAGACGATCGCGAGCACGTTGGTCTTGGAGGCCTCGCTGGACCCGTACGCGGGCGCGCCGTAGGCGGGCGCAGCGGGTGCGCCGTACGCGGGCGCCGCCGGGGCGCCGTAGGCGGGCGCAGCAGGCGCCTCGGGCGCCGTGTAGGCGGGCGCCGGCGGCACGGGCGGGACCGAGGGCGCGGCCGCGCCGAAATCGACGGCGGGAGCGGCCGGCGGCGCGGCCGGGGCCTCGGGTGCGCTCGGCGCCTCGGGAGCCGCGGCGTCGGTCGTCTCGGGAAGATCCGGCACGGGCGGCACGTCGGGCGCGCCCTCGGGAGTGCCCTCGGGCTTGCTCGGAACGTTCGGATCGGTCACGATGATCTCCTCGATGCTGTGCCGAAGCGGTCGCGGCCGCTTCGGATCGATGCGTGCGGAAGCGACATCCGCCCCCGTTCGCCACTTTAGCGCGGGACGCACCCCCCGCACACCCCGTGACCGGCGGCGTCAGGCCACCTGCACCTCGGTGGCCGGCAGCGTCGAATCGGCGCCGAAGCCGAGGCCCGACGGCTCGTGCCCGGCCATGATGAGCTGCGCGCCGAGCGCGGCGATCATCGCCCCGTTGTCGGTGCACAGCGACAGCGGCGGGATGCGCAGCGCCACGCGCGCGGCATCCGCCCGCTCCTGCGCGAGCTCGCGCAGGCGTGCGTTGGCGATCACGCCGCCGCCGAGCAGGAGCCGTGGGACGCCCAGGTCGGTGCACGCGGCGATCGCCTTGGTCACGAGCACGTCGGCGACCGCCTCGCGGAAGCTCGCCGCGACATCCGCGATCGGCACCGGCTCGCCGGCGGCCTCCCGCTGCTCGACCCATCTCGCCACGGCGGTCTTCAAACCCGAGAAGCTGAAGTCGTAACGGTGCGCCGCCTGGTCCTTCGGCTGGGTGAGCCCGCGCGGGAACCGGATGGCCTTGGGATCGCCGCCGACGGCCGCACGATCGATCTCGGGACCGCCGGGGTAGGGCAGGCCGAGCACGCGCGCGACCTTGTCGAACGCCTCGCCGGCTGCGTCGTCGACCGTCTCGCCGAGCAACTCGACGTCGGAGACGAGGTCGCGCACGACGAGCAGGGACGTGTGCCCGCCCGAGACGAGCAGGGCGATCGTCGGGGTCTCCAACGGGGCATCGGCGTCGAGCAGGTCGGCTCCGACGTGCCCGACGAGGTGGTTGACGGCGTAGATCGGCTTCTCGAGCGCGAGCGCGAGCGCCTTCGCCGCGCCGACGCCGACCATGAGCGCACCGGCGAGGCCGGGGCCGCTGGTCACGGCGACCGCGTCGAGGTCGTCGAGCGCCACGCCGGACTCCTCGAGCGCCGCGTCGATGGACGGACCGAGGGCCTCGAGGTGGGCCCGGGCGGCGACCTCGGGCACCACCCCGCCGTAGCGCGCGTGCTCGTCCATGGAGGACGCGATCACGTTCGCCAGCAGGGTCGTGCCGCGCACGATGCCGATGCCGGTCTCGTCGCACGAGGTCTCGATGCCGAGCACGAGGGGTTCGTCGCGGTTCATGCGGCGCCTCCGGCCGTCGACGAGCGGATGCCGCGGGCCGGCGTCGTGGCGGTGCCGGATGCGGGTCGGCGTACGGTGTCCGTCACCGCGGGCCTGGCCACCGCTTCGGGCACGTCGAGGCGCATCGCGATGGCATCGACCCCGTCGGGCTGGTAGTAGCCGCGCCGGATGCCGATCTCGACGAAACCGAGCGAGTCGTAGAGCGCCTTCGCGATGGGGTTGTCGGCCCGGACCTCGAGGAAGACGCGCGCGACGTGCATGCGCCGAGCATGCGTGATGAGAGCGTGCATGAGCCCGCGACCGAGCCCGATGCCGCGCGTGAACGGCGCGACGGCGATCGTCTGCACGTCGGCGTCTCCGGTGCCGGCGGGTGCGTAGAGCCCGGCGTAGCCCATGAGCCGCTTCTCGGGGTCGTCGGCCTCGTCGTCGACGGCGACGAGGTAGTAGCCGTGCTCGCCCTCGATCTCGGCGCGCATCATCGACTCGGACCAGGCGTCGGTCGCGAACGTGGCGCGCTCGAGGGCCATGATCTCGTCGAGGTCGGCGGCACGGGCTCGCCGCATCAGGGCGCTCATCGCAGCACCCGCTTGCCGGCGGACGGCGTGACGTCGGGCGCGCGCAGGTACAGCGGGGCGTCTCCGGTGAGCGGCAGCCGCCGGGCGGCGAACGCGAGTTCGGCGACCATGCCGATGCCGCCGGCGGACACCGTCGACGCGTCGACGCGGGTGCCGTCGCGCTCGGGCACTTCGTCGCGCGGCACGAGCACGGGACCGATCGCCCGCACCGGCAGCCCCGCCTCGTCGAGCCCGTCGTAGGCGGACACCGCGAACTCGCGGCGGCGCGCATCGGTCACGACCTGCATGGGGCCGGTGCCGCCGTCGCGGTACCACGTGAAGGCGACGGCATCGTGGCTGACGACCGGCACGAACGGGCGGCGGATGCCGAGCGCGAATGCGTGCGCGGCGGCGATGCCGACCCGGAGTCCGGTGAACGGGCCGGGACCCATGCCGCCCGCCACGCCCGAGAGCCGCCCCGGCGCGACCCCGGCCGCCTCGAGCGCCTCGCGGATGAGCTCGCCGACGACCTCGGCGTGCCGCATGGTGTCGGGGGTGCCGACCTCGGCGATCACGCCGGCATCGTGGTCGACCACGGCGACGCTCGTGCCCGTCGAGGTGTCGATCGCGAGCAGCATGCGTCAAGCCTACCGAGGGTCGGCGTAGGCGGTGTCCGCCCAGCGCGGGCCGAACCCGCGCAGGGAGACGATGCGGGGCTCGTCGACGCCGAGGAACTCCGCGTCGGCGTCGTCGAGGCCATCGGCGCTCTGCGCCGCATCCGGGGCCTCGCCGGCCCCACGGGGACGCTCGATCCCGACCTCGAGCCAGGACTCGCTCACCCCGTCGAGCAGGCCCTCGCCCCACTCCACGACGACCACCGAGCCGGCGAAGTCGAGGTCGAGGTCCTCGACGAGTTCGGCGCTGCCGAGGCGGTAGGCGTCGACGTGCACGAGCGGCGCGCCGCCGACGAGGCTCGGATGCGTGCGCGCGAGCACGAAGGTCGGCGACTGCACGGGGCCGCGCACGCCGAGCCCCGCACCGATGCCGCGCGTGAGCGTGGTCTTGCCCGCACCCAGCGGGCCGGCCAGGATCAGCAGGTCGCCGGCGCGCAGGCGCGCACCCAGGTCGCGGCCGAACTCCTCCATGCCCGCGGCATCCGCGATCTCGACGCGCATTAGGCGGGCTCCGGGTACGTGCGCGGAACGCGGGCGCCGATGCGCGTCACGATCTCGTACCCGATCGTGTCCGCGGCGGCGGCCCAGTCGTCGGCCGACGGGGCCCCGGTCGCGGGATCGCCGAAGAGCACGACCGGGTCGCCGACCGCGACCTCGTCGTCGCCGACGTCGACGACGAACTGGTCCATGGCGATGCGGCCGACCACGGGCCGGCGACGGCCGGCGAGCAGCACCTCGCCGCGACCGGACGCCTGGCGCGGCACGCCGTCGGCGTAGCCGAGTGGCACGAGCGCGAGCGTGGTCGCGCGTTCGGCGTGCCAGGTGTGGTCGTAGGAGACGCCCGTCCCCTGCTCGACGCGCCGGACCGCGACGACCCGCGCGCGCAGGGTCATCGCGGGCGTCAGGCCGAGGTCGGCGGCCGTGCGACCGTCGCCGTACGGCGAGACGCCGTACGTGCCGATGCCGATGCGCACGAGGTCGAACCTGGCGTCGGGGCGTTCCAGCGCCGCCGCGGTCGAGGCCAGGTGCCGCACGTCGGGCTCGAGTCCGGCGGCGGATGCCGCGGCGAGCGCGTGCTCGAACGCAGCGCACTGGGCGGCATCCGTTGCCGGGCTCGTGTTGGCGAGATGGCTGAACACGCCGCGGACCCGGATGCGGCCGGCGCGCTCGTGCTCGGCCGCCGCCGCCACGACGGCCTCCCACTGCTCGGGGGGCACCCCGTTGCGGCTCAGGCCGGTGTCGATCTTGAGGTGCACGTTCGCGGTCGACCCGGCCTCGCCCGCCGCGCGCGCGGCGAGTTCGAGCTGGTCGGCGGAGGAGATGCCGAGGTCGATGTCGCGGACGACGGCCTCGACGAACGGCGCATCGGGTGCGTGCAGCCAGGCGAGCACGGGCGCGGTGATGCCCGCATCGCGGAGCGCGAAGGCCTCGGCGAGGTCGGCGACGCCGAGCCAGGCGGCCCCTGCGTCGATCGCCGCCTCGGCGACCGGAACGGCGCCATGCCCGTAGGCATCGGCCTTCACGACGACCATGACCTCGGCGGGCCGCACGCGTTCGGCGATCGCGGCGACGTTGCGACGCACCGCATCGAGGTCGACGCGAGCCTCGCGCGCCGGCGCGTCGGAGCCCGCGGTCATGCCCCCGCTCCGGCCTCGAGGATCACGAACGCGCTCGCGATGCCCGCGTCGTGGCTCATCGAGAGGTGCACCCGGTCGACGCCGAGCGTCTTGACGTGCTCGGCGAGCCCGCCCGAGAGCTCGAAGTCGGGGTTGCCCTCGACGTCCTGCACGACGCGCATCTCATGCCAGCGCACGACGGCATGGCCGCCGAGCGCCTTGATGAGGGACTCCTTCGCCGCGAACCTGGCGGCCAGGGATCGGGCGGGACGCCCCCGTTCGCTCTCGGCGAACAGACGTTCGACGAGCGCCGGCGTCCGCGTGATCGACCGCTCGAAGCGGGCGATGTCGACCACGTCGATGCCGATGCCGATGATCACGAAGGCCTCCCGGACCGGCTCACTCCACCGTCACCGACTTGGCGAGGTTGCGCGGCTGGTCGACGTCGAGGCCCTTCGCCTGCGAGAGCTCCATGGCGAAGATCTGCAGCGGCACGACCGCGAGGAGCGGCTCGAAGAGGGGAGCCGCGAGCGGGATGCGGATCACCTCGTCGGCGAACGGCAGCACCGCGGCGTCGCCGGCCTCGGCGATCGCGATGACCCGCGCACCGCGCGCACGGATCTCCTGGATGTTGGAGACCACCTTCGGGTGCAGGCTGGCCGACCCGCGAGGACTCGGAACCACCACGAAGACGGGCTGGCCCGGCTCGATGAGCGCGATCGGACCGTGCTTCAGCTCGCCCGCAGCGAAGCCCTCGGCGTGGATGTACGCGAGCTCCTTGAGCTTCAACGCGCCCTCGAGGGCGATCGGGAACCCGACGTGGCGCCCGAGGAAGAGCACCGAACGGGTGTCGGCCATCCAGTGCGCGAGCTGCGCGACGCGTTCGGACTCCTCGAGGACCGTCACGATCTTCGCGGGGATCGCCTGCAGTTCGGCGAGGGCCTCGGTGAGCGCCTGCTCCGACAAGGTGCCGCGCACGCGCGCGAGGTGCAGTCCGAACAGGTAGAGCGCCGTGATCTGGGCGACGAACGCCTTCGTCGACGCGACCGCGACCTCGGGTCCGGCGTGCGTGTAGACGACCGCGTCGGACTCCCGCGGGATCGTCGCACCCTGCGTGTTGCAGATCGAGATCGTGCGCGCGCCCTGCTCCCGCGCGTACTTCACGGCCATGAGCGTGTCCATGGTCTCGCCGGACTGGCTGATCGAGAGCACCAGCGTGGTGTCGTCGATGACCGGCTCCCGGTACCGGAACTCGTGGCTGAGCTCCACCTCGACGGGCACGCGCGCCCACTGCTCGATCGCGTACTTCGCGACCTGGCCGGCGTAGGACGCCGTGCCGCACGCCACGATCGTGATGCGACGGATGCCACGCAGTTCCTCGTCGCCGAAGGACTCGAGCTCGGGGATGTGCACCTCGCCGTCGACGATGCGGCCGCGGATCGTGTTCGCGACGGCCTCGGGCTGCTCGGAGACCTCCTTGCGCATGAAGGAGCTCCAGCCGCCCTTCTCGGCGGCCGAGGCATCCCAGGCCACCTCGAACGGCTCGACCTCGACGGGGACGCCGTCGAAGTCGGTGACCTGGACCTCGTCGGCCGTGATCGAGACGATCTGGTCCTGGCCGATCGCCACGGCGCGCTTCGTGTACTCGACGAAGGCCGCGACATCCGAGCCGAAGAAGTTCTCGCCCTCGCCGAGGCCGATCACGAGCGGGGAGTTGCGACGGGCGCCGACAACGAGCCCGGGTGCGTCGCGGTGCACCGCGAGCAGGGTGAAGGCGCCCTCGAGGCGGGCGACGGTGAGGCGGAACGCCTCGCGCAGGTCGCCGGTGCGACGCACCTCACGGCCGAGGAGCACGGCGGCGACCTCGGTGTCGGTCTCGGATTCGAACGTGAAGCCCTCGGCCTCGAGCTCGTGCTTGAGCTCGGAGAAGTTCTCGATGATGCCGTTGTGGATGAGGGCGAGGCGGCCCTCGTCGCCGAGGTGCGGGTGCGCGTTGCGGTCGGTCGGCCCGCCGTGCGTGGCCCAGCGCGTGTGCCCGATGCCCGTGCGCCCCTCGTGCAGCGGGTGCGCCGCCAGTTCGTCGGCCAGCACCTTGAGCTTGCCGGCCCGCTTGGCGGTCTCGATCACGCCGTCGTCGTCGACGATCGCCACTCCCGCCGAGTCGTAGCCGCGATATTCGAGGCGCTTCAGGCCTCCCATGAGCACGTCGATGCTGCTGCGAGCACCCACGTATCCGACGATTCCACACATGGGGTCGATTCTACGTGGCCCGCGCTGTGCGCCCTCCGGCCGCCTCCCGTTCTCCGGGTGGCGAGCACCGCGACACTAGACTGTCGAGGTGCCGGATCCGCAGACCTCGTCGACTCCCGTCTCGCAGTTCTCGCCCTTTATCGAGCTCCCCCGTGCCGACTGGTCCGAGCTCGCCCCGTCCGTGCCCGCTCCGCTCAGCGAGACCGAGATCGTGCAGCTCCGAGGCCTCGGCGAACCGCTCGACATGCGCGAGCTCGCCGAGGTGTACCTGCCCCTCAGCCGGCTGCTGAACCTCTACGTGGGCGGCACGAAGGCCCTCCGCAGCGCGACCGGCGAGTTCCTCCGCGAGCGTGTCGAGTCCACGCCGTTCGTCATCGGCGTCGCGGGCTCGGTCGCCGTCGGCAAGTCGACCATCGCCCGAGTCCTGCGCGAACTGCTCGCCCGGTGGGAGCACACGCCGCGGGTCGAACTCATCACCACCGACGGGTTCCTCTTCCCGAACGCGGAGCTCGAACGTCGGGGGCTCATGACGCGCAAGGGCTTCCCCGAGTCCTACAACCGTCGCGCACTCCTCCGATTCGTGAGCGAGATCAAGGCGGGCGCGCCCGAGGTGCGGGCCCCGTTCTACTCCCACCTCGCGTACGACATCGTGCCGGATGCCGCCGTGACCGTGCGGCGACCCGACGTGCTCATCGTCGAGGGGCTCAACGTGCTGCAGCCACCCGGACCGGGCCACCGCCTCGCCGTGAGCGACCTCTTCGACTTCTCGATCTACGTCGACGCGCGCACGAGCGACATCGCCCGCTGGTACGAGGAGCGGTTCCTGAAGCTGCAGCGCGGCGCCTTCGCGAACCCGCGCTCCTACTTCCACCGGTACGCCAGCCTCACCGAAGACGAGGCCCGCGCACGGGCGAGCGAGATCTGGCGGTCGATCAACGAGCCGAACCTGCTCCAGAACATCCGCCCGACCAGGTCGCGCGCCTCGCTCGTGCTGCGCAAGAGCGCCGACCACTCGGTGTCGACCGTGCTGCTCCGCAAGCTCTGATCGGGCCGCGCGACTGCTCGCGGCATCCGCCGGTACGTGCGCCCCGGCCGACTCCGACATCGGAGCGGACGCGACGGATGGATCAGGCCGGCAGTGCCAGTCGGGCCTTCACGACCTCGGCGAGGGATGCCGCGTGGCGTTCGGCGTCCTCCTGGCTGAGCGCCTCGACCATGACGCGAACCATCGGCTCGGTGCCCGACGGACGGAGCAGCACTCGGCCGCCGTCGCCGAGCTCGGCCTCGACCGCGGCGACGGCGGCGGCGATCGCCTCGTCGCCGGCCATGGCGTGGTGGTCGACGCCGCGCACGTTGACGAGTACCTGCGGGTACACGGTCATGACCTTCGCGAGTTCGGCCAGCGACTTGCCGGTTCGCGCCATCTCGGCGACCAGGTGGAGGCCGGTGAGCACGCCGTCGCCCGTCGTCGCGTGCTCGCTCATGATGACGTGGCCCGACTGTTCGCCCCCAAGTGCGAGGTTCTCGGCCGCGAGCGCCTCGAGCACGTAGCGGTCGCCGACCTTCGTCTCGACGACGCGGATGCCGCGCTCGGCCATCGCCCGGCGCAGGCCGAGGTTGGACATCACGGTGACGACCAGGGTGTCGTCGGTGAGGGCGCCGCGGTCGTGCATCGCCACCGCGAGGATGGCCATGATCATGTCGCCGTCGACGATGTTGCCGTCGGCGTCGACGGCGAGGCAGCGATCTGCATCGCCGTCGTGCGCGATGCCCACGTCGGCGCCGTGCTCGAGCACGGCCCTGGAGAGCTGGTCGAGGTGGGTCGAGCCCACCCCGTCGTTGATGTTCATGCCATCGGGATCAGCACCGATCACGGTGACCTTCGCGCCGGCATCGCGGAACGTCTCGGGCGAGACGCCCGCCGCCGCGCCGTGGGCGCAGTCGAGCACGACGTGGATGCCGTCGAGGCGGTTCGGCAGCGTGCCGAGCAGGTGGACGACGTAGCGGTCCTCGGCATCGGCGAAGCGCCGGATGCGGCCCACCCCGCCGCCGATGGGAGCGAGCTTCTGCTTGCCGAGGAAGGACTCGATGCGGTCCTCGACCTCGTCGGGGAGCTTCGTGCCGCCGAACGAGAAGAACTTGATGCCGTTGTCGGGCGCGGGATTGTGCGACGCGGAGATCATGACCCCGAAGTCGGCCCCGATCGAATCGATCAGGAATGCCGTCGCGGGCGTCGGGATGACACCGGCATCGAGCACGTCGACGCCGGAGCTCGCGAGGCCTGCTGAGACGGCAGCGGTGAGGAATTCACCGGAGACGCGCGGATCGCGCGCCACGACCGCGACGGGACGACGTCCCGCGGCGCGGAGTTCATCGGCGTGCCGCCCCTGCGTGAGGACGGCGGCAGCCGCCTGGGCGAGGCCCAGGGCCAGGTCAGCCGTGAGTTCACGGTTGGCCAGGCCCCGGACCCCGTCAGTTCCGAAGAGCCGAGGCATTCGGAGAACCGGAGACCCGGATCAGCGCTTCGAGAACTGAGGTGCCTTGCGGGCCTTCTTGAGACCGGCCTTCTTGCGCTCGATGACGCGGGCGTCACGGGTGAGGAAGCCGGCCTTCTTCAGGGCGGGACGGTTGTTCTCGCGGTCGATCTCGTTCAGCGCACGCGCGATCGCGAGGCGCAGAGCGCCGGCCTGGCCCGAGGGGCCGCCGCCGGTGATCTTGCCGATCACGTCGTACGAGCCCGTGAGCTCGAGCACCGTGAAGGGGTCGGTGATCAGCTGCTGGTGCAGCTTGTTCGGGAAGTAGGCGGCGAACTCACGGCCGTTGACCGTGATGTTGCCTGCGCCCGGAACCACGCGCACGCGCGCGATGGCCTGCTTGCGACGGCCGACGGCTGCGCCGGACACGTTGAGCACGGGACGGGGGGTGGTGGGAGCAGCCGCGGGGGTGCTCTCAGTCGTGTAGCTCTCAGGAGCCGCGTCGAGCTGGTCTGCGATCTTCGCCATGGTGGTGTGAATCCTTTTCGAGAACGTCGAGGGCGCCGGAACTACTGCGCGACCTGGGTGAGGGTGTACGGCTTGGGCTGCTGAGCGGCGTGGGGGTGCTCCGCGCCCGCGTAGACCTTCAGCTTCTTGATCTGGGCGCGCCCGAGCGAGTTCTTCGGGAGCATGCCGCGGATCGCCTTCTCGACGGCGCGGACGGGGTTCTTCTCGAGGAGCTCGGCGTAGCCGACGGCCTTCAGGCCGCCCGGGTAGCCCGAGTGGCGGTAGGCCTTCTTCTGCTCGAGCTTCTGGCCGGTGAGGGCCACCTTCTCGGCGTTGACGATGATGACGAAGTCACCGGTGTCCATGTGGTTCGCGAAGGTCGGCTTGTGCTTGCCGCGCAGCAGGGCTGCGGTGTGGCTCGCGAGACGACCGAGAACGATGTCGGTGGCGTCGATGACGACCCAGTCGTGCTGGATCTCATTCGCCTTGGGGGTGTACGTGCGCGTCACAGTAGTGCTGCTTTCTGATCGAGTGAGGGGTTCGTGAATCCCACTCCGATGGGCGTTCCCCCGCGATGCGGACGAGCGACCCGGTGGAGGGCTCAACTTCGGGTATCGACGCAGATGGCGATACCAAAGAGACAGCCTAGCCGACGACCCCATCCACGCGCAATTCGCGACGCGCCCTCGTCTGCCTTGCACGGGCTTCGAGCTCATCGGCGCCCGGATATCCGACCTCGGTCAGCACCAGCCCCTTCGCCGGCATGACCTTGAACGCACTGGTGCGCTCGGCCGCCCGCATGAGCACGACCGGGTCGGATGTCTCGAGCCGGCCCTCCCCCACTGCGACGCAGGCCCCGATGAGCGCACGCACCATGGAGTGGCAGAACGCGTCGGCCTGCAGGGATGCGACGAGCACGCCGTCTGCGTCCCGGCGCCAGCGGTACACCTGCAGCGTGCGGATGGTCGTCGCGCCCTCGCGCGGCTTGCAGTATGCGGCGAAGTCGTGCAGGCCGAGCAGCGAGCCCGCCGCGGCGTCCATCGCCTCGACGTCGAGGCGCCGCGGATACGAGACGGTGTTGCGGCGAACGAGCGGATCGTGCCCGGCCGACGCATCGGCCACCCGGTACTCGTAGCGGCGCCAGACCGCCGAGAAGCGGGCGTCGAATCCATCGGGCGCGATCGACGCGCGCGCGATCACCACGTCGGAGTCGGCACCGAGGATGCCGGTGAGCCGGCGCACGAGCACGGCGGCCGGATCGCGAGCCTCCTCGCGGTGGCCACGTCGCCGTGAGGTCACCGATGCGAGCGCCGCGGCCGACACGTCGAGATGCGCGACCTGACCCCGCGCGTGAACGCCTGCGTCGGTGCGGCCCGCGACCGTCAGCCGCGGCCGCTCGCCCGCCCGGCGGAACAGCGTCGCCAGCGCGTCCTCGATGACGCCCTGCACGGTGCGCAGGCGCGGCTGCCGGCTCCAGCCCGAGAAGTCGGTGCCGTCGTATGCGACGTCGAGCCTGATGCGCACGGCGGATGCCCCGGGGCCGACGTCGGCCGCCGGCACCTCGGACTCATCGATCGCACTCATGCGTACAAGCCTAGGACGCCGCGGGCCGCGCTTTCGGCACGGCGGATCCGCTCGGCTGCGGCGCCCCGTCGCCGGAGCACCGCGCTACACCGCGCGGGCGGAGGCCGCCGCCGCCGACTCGATCTCGCCCGCGCGGGCACCAGGCGAGCGGGCTCCGGGCCCGCCGACGATGAGGGCGACGACTGCGAGGGTCACGAGTGACCAGCCCGCGAGGCCGTGCTGCCACGGAACGTAGCCGAGCGTCAGGAACACCCCGACGCCGACCACCGCGCAGGTCGTCCACAGGATGACGGCCGCGAGCGGGGTACGACGCTCGACGGGCTTCGGCCACCTCGACTCGACCCTCGGCACGACGAGGCAGCAGCCGGCGACGACGAGCGCGATCGCGAGGATCCACGTCGGGCGGGTCGCCCACCACTCGGGCGACAGCACGGGCGGGAACGGGAGCCCGAGCAACAGCTGGCCACCGGTGACGACCGCCATCGCGAACGTGTGCCAGAGGTAGATCACCATGCCGTACACGCCGAACACGATCACGACCCCGAGCACCGCACGCCGCTCGACGAGGCGCCGGATCGCGGGCTGCAGCAGCGCGAACAGGCAGGCCTGGCCGAGCGCCAGGGCGAGAATGGCCACGCTCGGCGGATTGAGGTTGTCGAGCATGTCGTGCGAGTAGCCGAACACGCCGACCAGCAACCCGATGAACCCGTAGGCGAAGGCGGCGACGGCGACGAGGAGCCACGGCGATCGCCGTGAGAACCAGCCGTCGCGCAGGCCGAAGCCGAGCTGCTGGGCGAAGAGCCAGACGAAGATCCAGTTGAGCGCCCCGAGCGGCAGATCGAACCCCCGCGACAGGATGTCGACGAGCACCGCTGCAGCCGCGAGACCGAGGTACGTCGCCCAGGGCGCATGCCGGTGGAGCCACGACATCGCCGGGACCGCAGCGGTGCAGATGAGGTAGACCGGAATGAACCAGAGCGGCTCGGCGAGCCGGAACGCGAAGCTCTGCACGAACCCGGCGTCGACCCCGCACGCGAGCATCAGCGCCAGCACCGCGCCGACGGCCGCCGTGAGGGCGACGACCGGCTGCGCGAGTCGCACCGCACGCACCCTGAGGTAGTGCGCGACCGTCTCACCGTGGCCGCGGAGGCGGCGCCACTGCGTGATCGACGCGAACCCGCCGCAGATGAAGAAGACGGGCATGATCATGAGCGGCCACGTCGCCCAGGCCAGCGGCTCGAACCCCGCGAGGGCGTTGAAGGCGCGAAGCGGATCGCCCCCGATTCCCATCTGCAGCGCGTGCAGGAGCACCACGACCGGGAGGCAGAGCGCCCGCGCGAAGTCGATCGAGAGATCGCGGTCTTCGGGGATTCTCACCTGTGTTCGCAACTGCGCGCACCCTTCACCTCGACGGGCGGATGCGCCCGAACCGAGCCTGATTCTGGCACAGATGCGCAACGGACCCCGTCCGCTGTGGACAAGGCCGCGTCCGGCGCGGTCGGACGCCGTACCGCTGCCGCGCCGGGGACGAGAACGGGCCCCGGTGCAGTGCACCGGGGCCCGTTCTCATGCGGGTCGACTACTTGGCGTCGGCCGACTCCTCGTCGGCAGCAGCCTCGGTCTCGACGGTCTCGTCGGCGGCCTCGGTGGTCTCCTCGGCCTCGACCACGGGCTCCTCGGCGGGAGCCTCGTCGGCGACCGGCGCGGCAGCCGGCTTGGCGGCGCGCACCTTCGGCGTCACGGGCTCGAGGACGAGCTCGATGACGGCCATGGGAGCGTTGTCGCCCTTGCGGTTGCCGATCTTCGTGATGCGGGTGTAGCCACCCTCACGGTCGGCGACCTGGGGAGCGATCACGGTGAAGAGCTCGTGGACGACGGCCTTGTCGCCGATCACGGCGAGGACGCGACGACGGGCGTGCAGGTCGCCGCGCTTGGCGAACGTGATGAGACGCTCGGCGAGCGGACGAAGGCGCTTCGCCTTGGTCTCGGTCGTGGTGATCGACTTGTGCGTGTACAGCGCAGCCGCGAGGTTTGCGAGCATGAGCCGCTCGTGCGAAGGTCCGCCGCCGAGGCGGGGGCCCTTGGTGGGCTTCGGCATGGTTCGTTATCTCCAGTATTCGGGGGTGAGTGCGACGGGCGCGGTCGACTAGTTCTCTTCTTCGAAGCCCGTGTAGAAGTGGGCGCCGTCGAAACCGGGAACCGAGTCCTTCAGCGAAAGACCCATCTCGGTGAGCTTGTCCTTGACCTCATCCACCGACTTCTGGCCGAAGTTGCGGATGTTCATGAGCTGCGACTCCGAGAGGGCGACGAGCTCGGACACCGTGTTGATGCCCTCGCGCTTGAGGCAGTTGTAGCTGCGCACCGAGAGGTCGAGGTCTTCGATCGGGATCGAGAGCTCGCTCGAGAGCACGGCGTCGACCGGCGCGGGGCCGATCTCGATGCCCTCTGCGGCGACGTTGAGCTCGCGGGCGAGGCCGAACAGCTCGGTGAGCGTGCGACCAGCCGACGCGATCGCGTCGCGCGGGCTGATGGCCGGCTTGGACTCGACGTCGACCACGAGGCGGTCGAAGTCGGTGCGCTCACCGGCACGGGTGGCCTCGACGCGGTACGTGACCTTGAGGACCGGCGAGTAGATCGAGTCGACCGGGATCTGGCCGGCCTCGGAGTACTCGTTGCGGTTCTGGCTGGCCGAGACGTAGCCGCGGCCGCGCTCGATGGTGAGCTCCAGCTCGAACTTCGCCGACTCGTTGAGCGTGGCGATGACGAGCTCGGGGTTGTGCACCTCGACGCCAGCCGGAGCCGAGATGTCGGCTGCGGTGACCTCGCCGGCACCCTGCTTGCGCAGGTACGCCGTGATGGGCTCGTCGTGCTCGCTCGAGACGACCAGGTTCTTGATGTTCAGGATGATCTCGGTGACGTCTTCACGCACACCGGGAACGGTCGAGAACTCGTGGAGCACGCCGTCGATGCGGATGCTCGTGACGGCCGCGCCCGGGATGGACGAGAGGAGCGTACGCCGGAGCGAGTTGCCCAGGGTGTAACCGAAGCCCGGCTCGAGGGGCTCGATCACGAAACGCGAACGGAACTCCGAGATGTTCTCTTCGGTGAGCGTCGGGCGCTGTGCGATCAGCACTGTGGATTCCTTTCGGCAGGGTGTCCGCTATATGACACCTGCGAGTTCGAGGATCTTGAGTTGTGAGAGAACTGGTCCGCCGGTCGAGCAGGCCCGGCAGGGCCGTATCGGGACTCGCGGATGCCGCGGGGACCCGATACGAGCGCTGCGCGCCCTGCTCGACCAGCGTGAGTGGGACTAGACGCGGCGACGCTTCGGCGGGCGGCATCCGTTGTGAGCCTGGGGCGTCACGTCGTTGATGCTGCCGACCTCGAGGCCAGCGGCCTGAAGCGAGCGGATCGCGGTCTCACGGCCCGAGCCGGGGCCCTTGACGAAGACGTCGACCTTCTTCATGCCGTGCTCCTGCGCCTGACGCGCGGCCGACTCGGCGGCGAGCTGAGCGGCGAACGGGGTCGACTTGCGCGAACCCTTGAAGCCGACGCCACCGGACGAAGCCCAGCTGATGACCGCACCGGTGGTGTCGGTGATCGAGACGATCGTGTTGTTGAACGTCGACTTGATGTGGGCCTGGCCCACGGCGATGTTCTTCTTTTCCTTCTTGCGCGGCTTGCGAGTAGCCGCCTTGGATGCTGCCATGTGTGAAATCTCCTAGATCTGGCGACGAGCGGTTACTTGCGGCCGGGCTTCTTCTTGCCGGCGACGGTGCGCTTCGGGCCCTTGCGGGTACGAGCGTTGGTCTTGGTGCGCTGACCGCGGACCGGGAGGCCACGACGGTGGCGGATGCCCTCGTACGAGCCGATCTCGACCTTGCGGCGGATGTCGGCGGCAACCTCGCGGCGAAGATCGCCCTCGACCTTGTAGTTGCCCTCGATGTAGTCGCGCAGCGCGACGAGCTGGTCGTCGCTGAGGTCCTTGACGCGGATGTTGCCGTCGATGCCGGTGTCCGCGAGCGTCTTCAGCGCGCGAGTGCGGCCGACGCCGTAGATGTAGGTAAGTGCGATCTCCACGCGCTTTTCGCGCGGGATGTCGACTCCTGCAAGACGTGCCATGGGTGGCTTCTCCTGTTTTCGAAGTGGAGGTGTGGAGCAACACCGGTGCCCGGGCCTCCGCCCCGAGGTGTCCCCGCCTCATCCACTGGATGAGGCGGTTCTGGTGTTGCCGATATGCGATGTTCAGTTATGGGGGACGAGTCGCACCCGAGGGGCGGCCCGAAGTCTTCTGACTAGCCCTGGCGCTGCTTGTGGCGCGGGTTCTCGCAGATCACCATGACGTTGCCGTGGCGGCGGATGACCTTGCACTTGTCGCAGATGGGCTTGACGGAGGGGTTGACCTTCATGAGTGTTTCCTTGATTTCGCTGTCTTCGTGCCCGCGGGGTGCCTCGGGCCGTTACTTTCCAGCAGCGCTTACTTGTAGCGGTAGACGATGCGTCCGCGCGTCAGGTCGTAGGGGCTCAGCTCCACGATCACGCGGTCCTCGGGGAGGATTCGGATGTAGTGCTGGCGCATCTTCCCTGAGATGTGTGCGAGTACCTTGTGTCCGTTCGTCAGCTCGACCCGGAACATTGCGTTCGGGAGAGCCTCGACGACCGAGCCTTCGATCTCGATGACGCCGTCTTTCTTGGCCATAGCCTCACTATCGCTTGGAGTTTGGGATGCTGGTCGTGCGATGATGCTTCGAAGCGAATGCCGGGCCGCCAGACGAGTCGTCGGGCATGCCAAGGCACACGTGCAGAGCACCAAGGGTCAACTCTAGGTCATTCCGGGCGATTAAGCCAGTCGAGCACGGTCGCCCCTCCGCGTGCGACGCTCACGCCGGAACGCGAAGGCACCGGGCGCGGTCGGCTGCGCTCACCGGCGGCGTCATTCCGCCGTGTGGATCGCCGCGGCTTCGGCCTCGGCGGCGGCGCGGGCCTCGTCGGCGCCCTCGGCCGCGAGGGCGACGCGGGCCAGTCGTTCGGCATCGGCACGGCCGAACTCCGCGAGCGAGGCGCGAACGTCGGCGAGAGCGGACGGCGACATCGAGAGGCTCGTGGCGCCGAGCCCCACGAGCACCACCGCGAGCAGCGGGTCGGCGGCGGCCTCGCCGCAGATGCCGACGGGCTTGCCGAGCGCGGCTCCAGCGGCGCCGACCTCTCCGACCAGTCGCAGCACGGCCGGATGCCACGGGTCCTGCAGGTGCGCGACCGAGCCGAGCAGCCGGTCGGCGGCCATCGTGTACTGTGCCAGGTCGTTCGTGCCGATCGACGCGAAGTCGGCCACCGAGAGGATGCGGTCCGCGGTCAGCGCGGCGGCGGGCGTCTCGACCATGACTCCGGCGGTCCGGATGCCGAGCTCCCGCGCCAGCGCGGTGAAGTACCGCGTCTCGTCGACCGTGGCCACCATGGGCGCCATGACCTCGAGAACGGCGTCGGTCGCGGCATCCGCCCTCGCCAGTGCCGTGAGCTGGTCGCGCAGGACCTGCTCCGATGCGCGCAGCGACCGGATGCCGCGGAGTCCGAGGGCGGGGTTCGGCTCGTCCTGCGTGTCCAGGAACGCCAACGGCTTGTCGGCGCCGGCGTCCAGCACGCGGACGACCACATTGCGCCCCGGGAACGCCGCGAGCAGGCGCGTGTACTGCTCCTGCTGGGCCTGGACGGACGGCGCCTCGTCGGCCTCGAGGAAGAGGAACTCGGTCCGGAAGAGGCCGACCCCCTCGGCGCCACGCCGCAGGGCGTCGTCGAGCCCGTCGGTCGAGCCGAGGTTCGCGAGCAGCGGCACCGGCGTCCCGTCGGCGAGGGCGCCCGGCTGCACCGGCGCCTCGGCCAGGGCCGCCCGTTCCGCGATGCGCGCCGTCGCGGCGGCGAGTTCGTCGGCCGTCGGCTCGAGCGTGACCGTCCCGTGCGCCGCGTCGACGATGACATCCGCACCGTCTTGGAGCGTGAGCGCCTCGGGGGCGCCGACGACCGCGACGAGCCCCTTCTCACGGGCGATGATCGCCGTGTGCGAGGTGGGGCCGCCCTCACCGGCCACGAGCGCGAGCACCTGCTCGGGATCGAGCGTCGCCGCATCCGCCGGCGAGAGGTCGCGGGCGACCAGCACGAACGGATGCCCCGGATCGGGCACGCCGGGCGTCGGCACGCCGGCGAGGCTCGCCCTGACCCGCTGGGAGACGTCGTCGACGTCGGCCGCACGTTCGGCGAGATAGCCGCCGAGGCCGACCAGGAGTTCGCGATAGCCGGCGAGGCCCTCGAACACGGCGCGCTCGGCCGTGGCGCCCTCGCCGATGCGCTCGACGACCTGACCGACGAGCGTCGGATCCTTCGCCATGAGCGCCTGCGCCTCGAGGATCTGCTTCGCGGGGCCGCCCGCGGCGTCGCCGCGTTCCTCGAGGTCCGCCGCGACACGGGCGAGCGCCTGGTTCGCCCGGTCGATCTCGGCATCGACGCCGAGGGTGCTCCGCCGGTCCTCGGGCTCCGGAAGCGGGTCCGCCATTCGGGCCACCGTGCCGACCGCGACTCCCCCGCCGATGCCCGTACCCCTGATCAGCATCCGTCGTCCTCCCCGTCGTGCCGCTCGGAGCGGTCTCGAGTGCTCCGCGTCGACTCCCCCGCGTTTCACCCTAGTCCTCGCACGGAACTCGCGCTTCGGGGCGGATGCCGCAGCCCGATCGTCGTCGCCGCGAGGGCCCAACCAGGCCGTTCAGCCGATCGGAACGGGCGTGATGCCGAACGCCGCGAGCGCCGCGGCACCGCCGTCCTCGGCGGTGAGGACCCAGATGCCGTCGGCGTGCACGGCGACCGAGTGCTCCCAGTGCGCCGCATCGGCGCCATCGGACGTCGTCACGGTCCAGCCGTCGTCGCGGATGAAGGTCTCGATCGAACCCGCCACGATCATGGGCTCGATCGCCACGACGAGTCCGGGCTTCACGACCGGACCGCGCCGGTCGACGCGGTAGTTGAACACGGGCGGCTCCTCGTGCATCGACCGGCCGATGCCGTGGCCGACGTAGTCGGTGAGGATGCCGAACTCGCCTTCGCCTTCGACGAACTCCTCGATGGCGAATCCGACCTCGTTGAGGCGCCGAACGCTCGCGAGCGCCGCGATGCCGTGCCACAGCGCGGCCTCGGTGACCTCGCTGAGTCGCGTTCGCGCCGCGACGACGTCGGGCCGATCGGGGTCGGGGATCACCGTCGTGAACGCCGCGTCGCCGTTCCATCCGCCGACCTCGGCGCCGCCGTCGACCGAGACGATGTCGCCCGGCCGGAACGGACGGTCTCCCGGGATGCCGTGCACCACGTCGTCGTCGACCGACACGCAGAGCGTGTGGCGGTAGCCGGGTTCGAGCTTGAAGTTCGAGCGTCCGCCTCGATCGAGGATCGCCCGCTCCGCGGCCGCGTCGAGGTCGAGGCCGGTCGCTCCCGGCAGGATGAGCCGACGTGCCTCAGCCAGCGCGGCGGCGGTCGCCGCACCGGCGGCGCGCATGTCGCGCAGCTCCTGCGGCGACTTGTAGATCGACCGGCGGAACACGCGGGTCAGGCTGCGGCGCCGTTGCCGCCGGAACCGCTCACGACCAGGCCGCGGCCCGCGAGTCCGTCGAAGATGCGCTGCGTGACCTCGTCGAGCGTGCCGACGCCGTCGACCTTCACCACGACGCCCTGCTCGCGGTACACGTCGAGGATCGGAGCGGTCTCGCGCTCGTAGATCGCGAGACGGTTGGCGATGACCTCTTCGGTGTCGTCGGTGCGCCCCTGCTGAACGGCACGATCGCGCAGTCGCGAGATGCTCTCCTGACGGGGGACGTCGAGTTCGATGACGGCGTCGAGCGACTCGCCGCGACCACCGAGGAACGCCGCGAGGTCGTCGACCTGCCCGCGGTTGCGGGGATACCCGTCGAGCAGGAAACCGCGCGCGGCATCCGGTTGCTCGAGGCGGTCGCGAACGAGTTCGCTGGTGAGCTCGTCGGGGACGAGGTCACCGGCCTCGATGATCGCCTGCACGCGGACACCGAGCTCGGTGCCGCCCGCGACGTTCGCACGGAAGATGTCGCCCGTGGCCACCTGGGGCACGCCGAACGCCTCCGCGACGAGCACGCCCTGCGTGCCCTTGCCGGAGCCCTGAGGTCCCACGATGAGGAACCTGGCAGAGTCGGTGGCGGACGCCGTCATCGGAGGAGCCCTTCGTAGTGGCGCTGCTGGAGCTGCGCATCGATCTGCTTCACGGTCTCGAGACCGACGCCGACGATGATCAGGATCGAGGCGCCGCCGAACGGGAAGTTCTGGTTGGCGCCGACGAGGCTGAACGCGATGAGCGGGAGCAGGGCGATCGCGCCGAGGTAGAACGAGCCCGGCAGGGTGATGCGGGTGAGCACGTAGTCGAGGTACTCGGCGGTCGGGCGGCCGGCACGGATGCCGGGGATGAAGCCGCCGTACTTCTTCATGTTCTCGGAGACCTCGTCGGGGTTGAACGTGATCGCGACGTAGAAGTACGTGAATCCGACGATGAGCAGGAAGTACAGGAGCATGTAGAGCGGGTGATCGCCCTTGGTGAGGTAGTTCGTGATCCACACGACCCACGCCTGGGGCTCTTCGCCCGCCGCCGGCTGGTTGAACTGCGCGATGAGCGCGGGCAGGTACAGCAGCGACGAGGCGAAGATGACGGGCACGACGCCGGCCATGTTGACCTTGATCGGGATGTACGTGTTGTTGCCGCCGTACGTGCGCCGACCGACCATGCGCTTGGCGTACTGCACCGGCACGCGACGCTGCGACTGCTCGACGAAGACGACCGCGATGACCACCAGGATTCCGACGGCGAGCACCACGAAGAACGTGTCGAGGCCGCGGGCCTGCGCGATCGACCAGAGCGAGCCGGGGAAGCTCGAGGCGATCGACGTGAAGATCAGGAGCGACATGCCGTTGCCGATGCCGCGCTCGGTGATGAGCTCGCCCATCCACATGATGAGGCCGGTACCGGCGGTCATGGTGATGACCATGAGGAGGATCGCGTACCAGGCGTCGTTCGTGATCAGCTGCGAGCAGGACGGGTCGCTCGACGGGAAGAGCGCGCCGGAGCGTGCGACCGTGATGAGCGTCGTCGACTGCAGGACCGCGAGGGCGATGGTCAGGTAACGCGTGTACTGCGTGAGGCGGCCCTGGCCCGACTGGCCCTCCTTGTAGAGGGTCTCGAAGTGGGGGATCACCACGCGGAGCAGCTGCACGATGATCGACGCCGTGATGTAGGGCATGATGCCCAGCGCGAAGATCGACAGCTGGAGCAGCGCTCCGCCGGAGAAGAGGTTCACGAGCTCGTAGAGGCCCGTCGTGGTCTGGCTGGCGGCAAGACAGGCCTGCACGTTGCTGAAGTCCACGAACGGCGCCGGAATGAACGAGCCGAGTCGGAACAGGGCGACGATGCCCAGCGTGAACCCGAGCTTGCGGCGTAGATCCGGCGTGCGGAAGATCCGCCCGATGGCGTTGAACACTCGTCCTCCTGTTGCTCCGTCGTGGAGTCAGTCCAAATATGGCTCGAGCCTGTCGAGACCCCCGTGAATCATACGCGAGGTCCCGACAGGCTCGAACCGGTTGTGGTGCTTTGGTCTACTTGACCGAACCGCCGGCGGCGACGATCTTCTGCTCAGCGGAGCCGGAGACCTTGTCGACCGCGACGTTGAGCTTGACCTGGAGGTCGCCGTTGCCGAGCACCTTGACGCGCTCGTTCTTGCGGACGGCACCCTTGTCGACCAGGTCGGCGATGGTGACGTCGCCGCCCTTCGGGTACAGCTCTGCGAGCTTGTCCAGGTTCACGACCTGGTACTCGACGCGGAACGGGTTCTTGAAGCCACGCAGCTTCGGCGCACGCATGTGGTGCGGAAGCTGGCCACCCTCGAAGCCGGGGCGGATGTTGTTGCGGGCCTTCGAACCCTTGGTGCCGCGACCGGCCGTCTTGCCCTTGGAACCCTCACCGCGTCCGACGCGGGTCTTGTCCTTCTTGGCACCGGGGGCCGGACGAAGGTGGTGCACCTTGAGCACGGGCTCGCGCTTCTCGGCGACGTCCGCCTTGGGGGCGGCCTTCTTCGCGGGCGCCTTCTTCGCAGGAGCCTTCTCGGCAGCTGCGTCGTCGGCCTTCGCGGCGGCGGCCTTGGCCGGCGCCTTCTTGGCAGCGGTCGCCTTGGGGGCGGCCTTCTCAGTGGCGGGCTTTGCAGCCGCCTTCTTCGCGGGAGCCTTCTTGGGGGCTTCTGCGGCGGCGTCGATCTTCTCGTCAGCCATTAGTCAATCTCCTCAACCTTCACGAGGTGAGCGACGGTGTTGACGTACCCGCGGTTCTGCGGGTTGTCCTCACGCACGACCGACTGGCCGATTCGCTTGAGCCCGAGGCTGCGCAGCGTGTCACGCTGGTACTGCTTCTCGCTCACCTTGGACTTGATCTGGGTCACCTTGAGCTGCTTGGCCATCAGGCACCTGCCTTCGCTGCTGCGGCGGCCTCGGCCGCCTGAGCCTCGGCACGCAGCAGACGGGCCGGTGCGACCTGGTCGTAGTCGAGACCACGACGGGCGGCCACGGCGCGCGGCTCCTCGAGCTGCTTCAGCGACTCGACGGTTGCGTGCACGATGTTGATCGTGTTCGACGAGCCGAGCGACTTCGACAGCACGTCGTGGATGCCCGCGCACTCGAGGACGGCGCGCACCGGACCACCGGCGATGACACCGGTACCGGGCGAAGCCGGACGCAGGAGGACGACACCGGCGGCCGCCTCACCCTGCACGGGGTGCGGGATCGTCGAACCGACGCGAGGCACGCGGAAGAAGTTCTTCTTCGCCTCCTCGACGCCCTTCGAGATCGCGGTCGGGACCTCGCGCGCCTTGCCGTAGCCGACGCCGACGAGTCCGTTGCCGTCACCCACGACGACGAGCGCCGTGAAGCTGAAGCGACGGCCGCCCTTGACGACCTTCGACACGCGGTTGATGGTCACGACGCGCTCGAGGAACTGGCTCTTCTCGGCGTCGCGGCCACCGCGGTCGCGGCCACCCTGGTTGCGGTCGCGACCGCCGCCACGGCGGTTGTCGCGCTCGTTGCGAGCCGGCTCAGAGGCTGCGGCCGTCTCGACGGGTGCCTCTGCAGTCACCTCGGTCTCCTTAACAGTGTTCTCACTCACAGGTTGAGCCCTGCCTCTCGCGCTCCATCGGCGATCGCTGCGACACGACCGGCGTACTTGTTGCCGCCGCGGTCGAAGACGACCGACTCGATGCCGGCCTGCTTCGCACGCTCAGCGACGAGCTCGCCGACCTTCTTGGCCTTGGCGGTCTTGTCGCCGTCGAACGCACGGAGGTCTGCCTCCATGGTCGAGGCGCTGGCGACGGTCAGGCCCTTGCTGTCGTCGACGACCTGCACGAACACGTGACGGGCCGAACGCGTGACGACGAGGCGCGGGCGCAGCTCGGTGCCGACGACCTTCTTGCGAAGGCGGGTGTGGCGGCGCGAACGCGCAGCCGTCTTGGTCTTCACAGCCATGATTACTTACCTGACTTTCCGGCCTTGCGACGCACGACCTCGCCGGCGTAGCGGATGCCCTTGCCCTTGTAGGGCTCGGGCTTCTTGATCTTGCGGATGTTCGCAGCGGTCTCGCCGACGGCCTGCTTGTCGATGCCGGCGACCGTGATCTTGTTGTTGCCCTCGACGGTCAGCGTGATGCCCGCAGGGGCCTCGACCGTGACGGGGTGCGAGAAGCCGAGTGCGAACTCGACCGCGGAACCCTTCTGCGCGACGCGGTAACCGGTACCGACGATCTCGAGGCCCTTGGAGTAGCCCTGAGTGACGCCGATGATCTGGTTCGCGATCAGCGTGCGGGTGAGACCGTGCAGCGAGCGCGACGCGCGCTCGTCATCGGGGCGGGTGACGAGAACCTGGTTCTCCTCGACCTTGGCCTCGATGGGCGACGCGATGGTGAGCGCGAGCTCGCCCTTGGGGCCCTTGACGGCGACGGCGGAGCCGTCGATCTTGACCTCGACACCGGCGGGGATGTCGATGGGGAGTCGTCCGATTCGTGACATGGAACTACCACACGTAGGCGAGGACTTCCCCACCCACGCCCTTCTTCTCGGCCTGGCGGTCGGTCAGCAGACCGCTGGAGGTGGACAGGATCGCGACGCCGAGGCCGCCGAGCACCTTGGGGATCTCGGTCGACTTCGCGTAGACGCGGAGGCCGGGCTTCGAGACGCGCTTGATGCCAGCGATCGAGCGCTCGCGGTTCGGGCCGAACTTGAGGGTCAGCGTGAGCTCCGTGCCGACGCGGGCGTCGGAGATCTCGAAGCCGGCGATGTAACCCTCCTTGGTGAGGATCTCGGCGATGTGCGACTTGAGCTTGGAGTTCGGCATCTTCACGGAATCGTGGTGCGCCGAGTTCGCATTGCGAAGGCGGGTCAGCATGTCAGCGACCGGGTCGGTCATCGTCATGACAGATGTTTCCTAACGTTCACCAGGTTTCAGCATCCGTTACACGAGTGCTGACCTGTGGTGGTTGGTTCCGACGGATGCCGGAACCGGGTCGGATGCCGCGGGGCGAGCCCGCGGCATCCGAGGTTCACTTGGACTCGGTGGCCTTGAACGGGAAGCCGAGCGCCTTGAGCAGCGCGCGACCCTCGTCGTCGTTCTTGGCCGTGGTCACCACAGTGATGTCCATGCCGCGAACGCGGTCGATCTTGTCCTGGTCGATCTCGTGGAACACGGACTGCTCCGTGAGACCGAAGGTGTAGTTGCCGGTGCCGTCGAACTGCTTGTCCGAGAGACCGCGGAAGTCGCGGATACGGGGCAGTGCGAGCGAGAGCAGACGGTCGAGGAACTCCCACATGCGGTCGCCACGGAGGGTGACGTGCGCGCCGATGGGCTGGCCCTCGCGCAGCTTGAACTGCGCGATGGACTTACGTGCCTTGGTGACCTGCGGCTTCTGACCGGTGATCTTGGTGAGATCGGCGATCGCGCCGTCGATGACCTTGCCATCGCGTGCTGCCTCGCCGACACCCATGTTCACGACGATCTTCACGAGGCCCGGGACCTGGTGCACGTTGGTGTAGCCGTGCGCCTCGGTGAGGGTCTTCGAGATCTCGTCCCGGTACTTGGTCTTCAGTCGCGGCTGGATTTTGCCAGCCTGCGTAGCCGTGTCGGTCATCAGATGTCCTTGCCTGACTTCTTTGCGTAACGAACGCGGACCGTCTTGGTGACGCCGTCCTTCGTGATCTGCTCTTCGCGGAAGCCGACGCGGGTCGGCTTCTTCGTCTCGGGGTCGATGAGAGCCACGTTCGACACGTGGATCGGCGCCTCGTGGGTCTCGATGCCGCCGGTCTTCGAACCGCGCTGCGTCTGGCCGACGCGCACGTGCTTGGTGACGAAGTTCACACCCTGCACGACGACGCGGTTCTCGGCGACGAGCACCTCGATGACCTTGCCCTGCTTGCCGCGGTCTCCGCCGCGAGCCTGGCTGCGGCCCGAGATGACCTGAACGAGGTCACCCTTCTTGATGTTGGCCATGACTAGATAACCTCCGGTGCCAGCGAGATGATCTTCATGAACTTCTTGTCGCGAAGCTCGCGACCGACCGGTCCGAAGATACGGGTGCCGCGAGGGTCACCATCGTTCTTCAGGATCACCGCGGCGTTCTCGTCGAACTTGATGTAGGAGCCGTCGGGACGACGGGTCTCCTTGACGGTACGGACGATGACGGCCTTGACCACATCGCCCTTCTTGACGTTGCCGCCGGGGATCGCGTCCTTGACCGTGGCGACGATGACGTCACCCAGGCCGGCGTAGCGACGCTTGGACCCGCCGAGCACGCGAATGGTGAGCAGCTCCTTGGCGCCGGTGTTGTCGGCGACCTTGACTCGTGATTCCTGCTGAAGCACTGTTGTCTCCTTCTAACAAGCAAGCCAGAGGCTTACTTGGCCTTCTCGACGATTTCGACGAGGCGCCAGCGCTTCGTGGCGGAGAGCGGACGGGTCTCGGTGATCACGACGAGGTCGCCGATGCCGGCGGAGTTCTGCTCGTCGTGGGCCTTGATCTTCGAGGTGCGGCGAATGACCTTGCCGTAGAGCGGGTGCTTCACGCGGTCCTCGACCTCGACGACGATGGTCTTCTCCATCTTGTCGCTGACGACGTAGCCACGACGAACCTTGCGGTACCCGCGAACGAGCTCGGCCGACTCGGCGACCTCGGCTGCAGCAGCCTTCTTGGTCTCAGCCATGATCAGGCCTCCTTCGTCTCTTCGGTCTCGGCCGGGGCAGCAGCCTCGGCCTTGGCCTTCTTCGTCTTCTTCTCAGCCTTGGCCGGAGCCTCGACCGGTGCGGGAGTGGCACGGATGCCGAGCTCGCGCTCACGGATGACCGTGTAGATGCGGGCGATGTCGCGCTTGACCGCGCGCAGGCGGCCGTGGCTCTCGAGCTGACCGGTGGCCGACTGGAAGCGCAGGTTGAACAGCTCTTCCTTGGCCTTCTTCAGCTCGTCGACGAGTCGCTCGTCTTCAAAGGTGTCGAGCTCGACGGTGGCGAGCTCCTTCGTTCCGACGGACATTATGCGTCGCCCTCCTCGCGCTTGATGATGCGTGCCTTGAGGGGCAGCTTGTGGATGGCACGGGTCATGGCCTCGCGGGCGAGCTCCTCGGAGACGCCCGAGACCTCGAAGAGGACCCGTCCCGGCTTGACGTTCGCGACCCACCACTCGGGCGAACCCTTACCGGAACCCATGCGGGTTTCGGCCGGCTTCTTCGTGAGCGGACGGTCGGGGTAGATGTTGATCCACACCTTGCCGCCACGCTTGATGTGACGCGTCATGGCGATACGAGCGGACTCGATCTGACGGTTGGTCACGTAAGCGGGCGTCAGCGCCTGGATGCCGTACTCACCGAACGACACCTTGGTGCCACCGGTGGCCTGGCCCGAGCGGCCGGGGTGGTGCTGCTTGCGGTACTTGACTCGACGGGGAATCAACATGGTTATGCCTCAACTCCTGCTGCCACCGGCTCCTGCGCCTTGGGCGCACGGCGGGGACGGTCATTGCGGTCGCCGCGGGAGGGCTTCTGCGAAGCCTGCTCGCGGGCGAGCTCCTTGTTGGTGATGTCGCCCTTGTAGATCCAGACCTTGACACCGATGCGACCGAAGGTGGTCTTCGCCTCGTAGAAGCCGTAGTCGATGTTCGCGCGAAGCGTGTGCAGGGGCACACGGCCTTCGCGGTAGAACTCCGACCGGCTCATCTCGGCGCCGCCGAGGCGGCCCGACACCTGGATCCGGATGCCCTTGGCGCCGGCGCGCTGAGCGCCCTGCAGGCCCTTGCGCATCGCGCGGCGGAACGCCACACGTGCGGTGAGCTGCTCGGCGATGCCCTGGGCGACGAGCTGGGCGTCGGCCTCGGGGTTCTTGACCTCGAGGATGTTGAGCTGGATCTGCTTGCCGCTGAGCTTCTCGAGGTCGGCGCGGATGCGCTCGGCCTCGGCGCCGCGGCGGCCGATCACGATGCCGGGACGCGCGGTGTGGATGTCCACACGCACACGGTCACGGGTGCGCTCGATCTCGATGCGCGAGACTCCCGCGCGGTCGAGCGACGTCTGGAGCAGGCGACGGATCTTGACATCCTCGGCGAGGTAGTCGGCGTAGCGCTGTCCGGGCTTGGTCGAGTCGGAGAACCACCGCGACACATGGTCGGTGGTGATGCCGAGACGGAAGCCGTACGGGTTTACCTTCTGACCCATTACTTCGTACCCTCCTCGGGAGTGGCGAGCACGACGGTGATGTGGCTCGTTCGCTTGTTGATGCGGAAGGCACGACCCTGAGCACGCGGCTGGAAACGCTTGAGGGTGGTGCCCTCATCGACGAATGCGCGGCTGATGTAGAGGTCCTGCTCGTCCAGGTAGGTGTTCGTTGCATCGGCCTTGACGCGAGCATTCGCGATGGCCGAGGCGACGAGCTTGTACACCGGCTCGCTCGCACTCTGGGGTGCGAACTTCAGGATGGCGAGTGCCTCCTGTGCCTGCTTGCCGCGGATCAGGTTGACGACGCGACGGGCCTTCATGGGGGTCACGCGGATGTGACGCACGCGTGCGATCGACTCCACCATTTCTCTCCTCCTTTTTCGCCCCCGCGTCAGCGGCGGCGACCCTTCTTGTCGTCCTTCACGTGTCCACGGAAGGTGCGGGTGGGGGCGAACTCGCCGAGCTTGTGACCCACCATGGTCTCGGTGACGAACACCGGGATGTGCTTGCGGCCGTCGTGCACGGCGATCGTGTGCCCGAGCATGGCCGGGATGATCATCGAGCGACGGGACCACGTCTTGATGACGTTCTTGGAACCGGCTTCGTTTGCGACGACGACCTTGCGAAGCAGGTGCTCGTCGACGAAGGGGCCCTTCTTAAGACTGCGAGGCATCTTCTCTTACTCCTACTTGCGCTTCTTGCCGACGGTGCGACGACGGACGATGAGCTTGTCGCTGGGGAGGTCGCGCTTACGCGTGCGGCCTTCCTTCTGACCCCAGGGGCTGACGGGGTGACGTCCACCGGACGTCTTGCCCTCGCCACCACCGTGCGGGTGGTCGACCGGGTTCATGGCGACGCCACGCACGGTCGGGCGGACGCCCTTCCAGCGCATGCGGCCGGCCTTGCCCCAGTTGATGTTCGACTGCTCGGCGTTGCCGACCTCGCCGATCGTGGCGCGGCAGCGCGCGTCGACGTTGCGGATCTCGCCCGACGGCAGACGGAGCTGCGCGTAGGGGCCGTCCTTGGCGACGAGACGCACCGACGCACCGGCCGAGCGGGCCATCTTGGCACCGCCGCCGGGGCGGAGCTCGATCGCGTGCACCACGGTACCGGTGGGGATGTTCTTCAGCGGCAGGTTGTTGCCCGGCTTGATGTCGGCGTTCGGGCCCGACTCGATGGGGTCGCCCTGCGACAGCTTCGCCGGAGCGAGGATGTAACGCTTGGTGCCGTCGGCGAAGTGGAGCAGCGCGATGCGGGCGGTGCGGTTGGGGTCGTACTCGATGTGAGCGACCTTGGCCGGCACGCCGTCCTTGTCGTTGCGACGGAAGTCGATCACGCGGTACTGGCGCTTGTGGCCACCACCGATGTGACGGGTCGTGATGCGGCCCTGGTTGTTGCGACCACCGGTCTTCGAGAGCGGCTTGAGCAGCGACTTCTCGGGCGTCGAGCGCGTGATCTCCGCGAAGTCGGCGACGGACGAACCGCGGCGACCGGGCGTCGTGGGCTTGTACTTACGAATAGCCATGTTCTTCCTCTGCTCCTTAGCCGACAGCCGTGAAGATGTCGATCGAGCCGGACTTGAGGGTGACGATCGCGCGCTTGGTGTCCTTGCGCTTGCCCATGCCGAAACGCGTACGACGGGTCTTGCCCTGACGGTTCAGAGTGTTGATCGACGCCACCTGGACGTTGAAGATCTTCTCGATGGCGAGCTTGATCTCGGTCTTGTTCGAGCGGGGGTCCACGGTGAACGTGTACTTGCCCTCGTCGATCAGGCCGTAGCTCTTCTCCGAGACGACCGGCGCGATGATGATGTCGCGCGGGTCCTTGTTGTGTGCGGCGCTCATGCCGAGACCTCTTCCTTCTTCGCCGTCTTCGCGGCGATGAACGCCTCGAGCGCAGCGGTGCTGAAGACGATGTCGTCCGAGACGAGCACGTCGTAGGCGTTCAGCTGGTCGACCCGCAGCACGTGCACGGTCGGGATGTTGCGGACGGCGCGCTCCGAGAGCTCCTCGTCGCGCGTGAGCACCACGAGGTGGCGCTTCGCCGGGGCGATTGCCGTGAGCAGCGCGAGCGCGTCCTTCGTCTTGGCGACCTCGCCGGCGACGAAGCCCTCGACCGCGTGGATGCGGCCGCCGCGTGCGCGGTCGGAGAGGGCGCCGAGCAGGGCGGCGGCGATCATCTTCTTGGGGGTGCGCTGCGCGTAGTCACGCGGCTGCGGGCCGTGGACGATGCCACCACCGGTCATCTGAGGAGCGCGGATCGAGCCCTGACGAGCGCGGCCGGTGCCCTTCTGCTTGAACGGCTTGCGGCCGGCGCCGGAGACCTCACCACGGGTCTTGGTCTTGTGGGTGCCCTGACGCGCGGCGGCGAGCTGGGCGACGACGACCTGGTGGATCAGCGGCACGTTGGTCTGCACGTCGAAGAGCTCGGCGGGGAGCTCAACGGTGCCGGACTTCTTGCCGGTGACGTCGAGGGTGTCGATGGTGTTGGTCGCGGTAGCCATGGACTACGCCCCCTTCACTGCGTTGCGGACGAAAACGAGGCGGCCACGCGCACCGGGGACGGCGCCCTTGACGAGCAGCAGGCCCTTCTCGGCGTCGACGGCGTGCACGCGGAGGTTGAGCACGGTCACGCGCTCGCCACCCATGCGGCCGGCCATGCGCATGCCCTTGAAGACGCGGCTGGGCGTCGACGAGGCACCGATGGAACCGGGCTTGCGGTGGTTGCGGTGCGAACCGTGCGAGGCGGAGACGCCCTTGAAGTTGTGGCGCTTCATGACACCGGCGAAGCCCTTGCCCTTGCTCGTGCCGACGACGTCGACGAGCTGGCCGGCTTCGAAGGCACCCTCGACGGGGAGCTCCTGGCCGAGGGAGTACGACGCGGCATCCGCGGTGCGGACCTCGGTCAGGTGGCGGCGGGGGGTCACGCCTGCGGCGGCGAAGTGGCCGGTCGCGGGCTGGTTGACCTTGCGCGGGTCGATGGCGCCGGCGGCGATCTGCACAGCCTCGTAGCCGTCACGCTCGACGGTGCGGAGCTGGGTGACCACGTTGGGGGCGATCTCGATGACGGTCACGGGAACGAGCTTGTTGTTCTCGTCCCACAC
This sequence comes from Agromyces sp. Marseille-Q5079, assembly GCF_051016555.1. Taxonomy (NCBI): domain Bacteria; kingdom Bacillati; phylum Actinomycetota; class Actinomycetes; order Micrococcales; family Microbacteriaceae; genus Agromyces; species Agromyces sp. Marseille-Q5079. The sequence continues at coordinate 197,935 of NZ_JBPEJF010000001.1, forward strand.
CTGGGTCATGCCGAGCTTGGTGCCGAGCAGACCCTTCACGTTCTTGGTAGCGGAAGACATCTGTTACCTCAGAGCTTGATCTCGATGTTGACGTCGGCCGGCAGGTCGAGACGCATGAGCGAGTCGACGGCCTTGGGCGTCGGGTCCACGATGTCGATGAGGCGCTTGTGGGTGCGCATCTCGAAGTGCTCGCGGCTGTCCTTGTACTTGTGGGGCGAACGGATGACGCACACCACGTTCTTCTCGGTCGGAAGCGGCACGGGGCCGACGACCGTGGCGCCCGCGCGGGTCACCGTGTCGACGATCTTGCGCGCCGAGCTGTCGATGACCTCGTGGTCATACGACTTCAGTCGAATGCGGATCTTCTGTCCCGCCATCTCGGACTCTCTCTCTGTCAAGGCGTCGTACCCCTTCCGAGGGCATTGGACGCCGCGTAGCGACTTCTGGTGAAGCAACCACTGTTCATCTGTCAAAGGCCGTGATCGAGCCTGTCGAAACCACCGTGACTCGGTGACCTCGGCACGCTCGACCCGCGAGCCGTATCCCCGACCCCCGCGCCCGGGCGTGTCGTCCTGGCGGAAGACATGGATCGCCCATGGCGTGTTGTGTGGGATTCGGTTCAGTGTTCTGCTGCCCGCGGCCTAACCTGACCCCTTGCGCACCCTGGCATCGTGTCCGTGGACATCGCGCCTGTGCGCGGGTGGTTATGCACTGCCTGGCAGTGATTCGAGCGCGTGCCGTAACGCGCGCTCGAAATGTTGAACTCACCAAGTTTGCCATATTCGGCACATTGCTGCAACCCGGGCGTGTCGCGCACGCTCCCGGCCGCTGCGGATGGCCGAATACCGCTCATCGGTAGCCCGATTCTCCCACGCAGGCCTGAGAGTCTTCCGGGCGCGCGCACCGGACTTCCGCGTCAGCTCGGCCGACATGATGGAATCGGAACATGACCACCGATGGAGAAGACCTCGCCCGCGCGCACCGCATCAGCGAGCGGATCGGACCGGGCAGCGTCTCGGTCGCCCGCACCGGCGATCGCACGTTCGAGGGCCTCAACGAACGCGGCGCCACCATCCGGATCGGCCATGCCGAGGCCGAGGGGCACTTCACGCCCGGCGAGCTGCTCAAGCTCGCGCTGGCCGCCTGCGCGGGCATGAGCGCCGACCGCGTCATCTCTCGCCGCCTGGGCGAGGATGTCGCGTACACCGTCTGGGCGCACGGCACGTCCGAGCCCGACAACCGGTACGACCGCATCGTCGAGGAGCTCCTGCTCCCCCTCGCCGGCCTGGACGCCGACGAGCGCGCGAAGCTGGAACGCCTCATCGACGCCTCGATCGATCGCAGCTGCACCGTCGCCAGGAGCGTCGAGCACGACATCGACCTCGAGCGCCAGATCGTCGACGTCGACGTCGACGGCTGACTCCGGCCGACACGACGGCCGTGCGGGCCGAGTCCCTGGCTGCCCGAGTGCGCCGGGGCATCCGCTCACTCCGCGTCGCGGGTGCTCCGGCAGACCTGCATCTCCTCCGCCGCCACCTGCGGCGCGTACGCCCCCGTGGCCAGCACTCCGATCAGGGCCGCCGTGAATGCCGCCATCACGACGCGCGGATGCGCCCCGACCGCGCCCGTGCGGCGTCGGAACGGGTCCTCGATCCACCGCTTCGATGCCGCGGCCACGGCGAGCGAGAGCCCGACGAGCAGCACCATGAGCCACGGCGGGCTCGGCATGCCGAGGAGCATCGGCGTGAACATGAAGATCGGCCAGTGCCAGAGGTAGAGCGAGTACGAGATGTCGCCGGTCCACTGCACCGGCTTCAGCCGCACGAGCGCCGCCGGCGACCACCGCGGCTCGGGCATCCCGGCCCAGATGATCGCGAGGGTCCCGGTCACCGGGAGCAGGGCCCAGAGCCCGGGGAAGGCCGCGTCGTCGCGGAACGTCGCGATCGGCACGACGATGAGGGCGATGCCGACCCAGGATGCCGCCGCCCGCAGCGAGGGCGCCGCCGTGGCCCTGAACCGGCTCGAGCCGAGCACCAGGGCGAGCAGTCCCCCGACGCCGAACTCCCACGCGCGACCGAAGGTCGAGAAGTACGCGAGGTTGTGGTCGGCGGCCGTGAGGGCCAGCGAGGCGATGAAGGATGCCACGGTGGTCACTCCGAGCACCACCGCGAGCATCGGCACCGCGCGCCCGCGCCGGAGGCGCGCGAAGGCCAGCGCCGCGAGGATCAGCAGCGGCCAGACGAGGTAGAACTGCTCCTCGACGGAGAGCGACCAGAAGTGCTGCACGGGCGTCGACTCGAGCGCCGCGGACGCCGGGTTCTGCGAGTCGATCGCCAGCCGCCAGTTCTCGACGTAGAAGGCACTGGCCACGATCTCGCGGAAGTACGCGGCCCAGTCCCGGTACGGGGCCAGGGCGAGCGTGAGGATCGAGACCGCGATGAGCACGGTCATCGCGGCCGGGAGGATGCGACGGGCCCGGCGCACGTAGAACGAGGAGAGCGACAGGCGCCCGGTGCGCTCCACCTCACGGACCAGGAGCGCCGTAATCAGGTACCCCGACACCACGAAGAACACGTCGACGCCCATGTACCCCGCCGGTGCGACGGCCGGCCACCCGTGATGGAGCACGACGGCCGCGACGGCGACGGCCCGGAGCGCTTGGACCTCGGGCCGGATCGTCGTCGTTCGTCGATCGAGCTGGTCGTTTGCCATCCCCTCGAGCGTAACCCGCATACGGGGGGTACGCCATGTCCGGCAGGTTACGCCGAACCGTGAGTCCGATCCGTCCCGTTCGGGCCCGTCGATTCCGGCCCGTCATTCCGGGCCGCGAACCTCGCTCGAGGGCCTGGAACGACAGAACGGGGCCGGACCCGAAGGTCCGACCCCGTTCAAGGTCGCGATCGCGAAGGACTTACTTGATGACCTTCGTGACGGTACCGGCGCCGACGGTGCGGCCACCCTCGCGGATGGCGAAGCCGAGGCCCTCCTCCATGGCGATCGGCTGGATCAGCGCGACCGTCATGTCGGTGGTGTCGCCGGGCATGACCATCTCGGTGCCCTCGGGCAGCGTGATGACGCCGGTGACGTCGGTGGTGCGGAAGTAGAACTGCGGACGGTAGTTCGCGTAGAACGGGTTGTGACGCCCACCCTCATCCTTGGACAGGATGTACGCGGTGCCCTCGAAGTCCGTGTGCGGGGTGACCGAGCCGGGGGCCACGACGACCTGGCCGCGCTCGACGTCCTCGCGCTTGGTACCACGGAGCAGGAGACCGCAGTTCTCGCCGGCCCAGGCCTCGTCGAGCTGCTTGTGGAACATCTCGATACCCGTGACCGTGGTCTTCTGCGTCGGGCGGATGCCGACGATCTCGACCTCGGAGTTGATCTTCAGCGTGCCACGCTCGGCGCGGCCCGTGACGACGGTGCCACGACCGGTGATCGTGAAGACGTCTTCAACCGGCATGAGGAAGGGCTTGTCGCGGTCGCGCACCGGGTCCGGCACGGACTCGTCGACGGCGTTCATGAGCTCGAGGACCGAGTCGGCCCACTTCTCGTCGCCTTCGAGAGCCTTGAGGCCCGAGACGCGGACGACGGGGGCGTTGTCGCCGTCGAAGCCCTGGCTCGAGAGCAGCTCGCGAACCTCGAGCTCGACGAGCTCCAGGATCTCCTCGTCGTCGACCATGTCGGACTTGTTCAGCGCGACGAGCAGGTAGGGCACGCCGACCTGCTTGGCGAGCAGCACGTGCTCACGCGTCTGAGCCATCGGGCCGTCGGTGGCGGCGACCACGAGGATCGCGCCGTCCATCTGAGCCGCACCGGTGATCATGTTCTTGATGTAGTCGGCGTGACCAGGAGCGTCGACGTGCGCGTAGTGGCGCTTCGGCGTCTCGTACTCGACGTGCGAGATGTTGATCGTGATGCCGCGCTGACGCTCTTCGGGAGCCGAGTCGATCGACGCGAAGTCGCGCTGAACGTTGGTCGCCGAGGGGTACTTGTCAGCAAGCACCTTCGAGATCGCCGCGGTGAGCGTGGTCTTGCCGTGGTCGACGTGACCGATCGTTCCGATGTTGACGTGCGGCTTGGTCCGCTCGAACTTGGCCTTAGCCACTGTGGGTCCTCCTCAGGACTCGTGTAGAGCCTCCGGGCGCTGGATTGCGACCGGCGGTCTACGGGGTTTGTAGATATGTTACGCGAACCGGGTGGTTCGTGCGTCGGAGGGCTACTCGCCCTTGTTCTTCTGGACGATCTCGTCGGCGACGACCTTCGGGACCTCCGCGTAGCTCTCGAACTCCATCGAGTACACCGCACGGCCCGAGGTCTTGGACCGCAGGTCGCCGATGTAGCCGAACATCTCCGAGAGCGGGACGTGCGCACGCACGACCTTCACGCCTGCGGCATCCTCCATCGACTGGATCTGACCGCGACGCGAGTTCAGGTCGCCGATGACATCACCCATGTATTCCTCAGGGGTGCGGACCTCGACGGACATGAGCGGCTCGAGCAGAACCGGGTTCGCCTTCCGAGCGGCTTCCTTGAAGCCCATCGAGCCGGCGATCTTGAACGCCATCTCCGAGGAGTCGACGTCGTGCGCGGCACCATCGAGGATCGTCGCCTTCACGCCGACCATCGGGTACCCGGCCAGGATGCCGTACTGCATGGCGTCCTGGAAACCGGCGTCGATCGAGGGGATGTACTCGCGCGGGATGCGGCCGCCGGAGACCTTGTTCTCGAACTCGTAGGTCTTGTCGCCCTCGATCTCGAGGGGCGCGATCGCGAACTGGATCTTCGCGAACTGGCCCGAGCCACCCGTCTGCTTCTTGTGGGTGTAGTCGTGCTTCTCGACCGCGCGCTTGATGGTCTCGCGGTACGCGACCTGGGGCTTGCCCACGTTGGCCTCGACGTTGAACTCGCGCTTCATCCGGTCGACGAGGATGTCGAGGTGCAGCTCGCCCATGCCCTTGATGACCGTCTGACCGGTCTCCTGGTTCTGCTCGGTGCGGAACGTCGGGTCCTCTTCGGCGAGCTTCTGGATCGCGGTGCCCAGCTTCTCCTGGTCGGCCTTCGTCTTCGGCTCGATCGCGACCTCGATGACGGGCTCGGGGAAGGTCATCGACTCGAGGACGACCTGGTTGTTCGGGTCGCACAGGGTGTCACCGGTGGTGGTGTCCTTCAGGCCGATGACCGCGTAGATGTTGCCGGCGGTGACCGACTCGACGGGGATCTCCTTGTTGGCGTGCATCTGGAAGATCTTGCCGATGCGCTCCTTCTTGCCCTTGGTCGAGTTGATGACCTGGGCACCGCTGTCGAGGCGGCCGGAGTAGACGCGGACGTAGGTGAGGCGACCGAAGAACGGGTGCACGGCCACCTTGAACGCGAGAGCCGTGAACGGCTCGGTCGCATCCGCGTGACGCATGACGACCTTCTCCTCGTCGCGAGCGTCGTGCGCCTCGATGGCGGGAACGTCGAGCGGCGACGGGAGGTAGTCGATGACGGCGTCGAGCATGGGCTGGACACCGCGGTTCTTGAACGCGGAGCCGCAGAGCACGGGGTAGATCTCGCCGTTGACGGTGAGCTTGCGGATCGCGGCCTTGATCTCGGCCACGGTCAGCTCTTCGCCGCCGAAGTACTTCTCCATGAGCTCGTCGCTCGTCTCGGCGACGGTCTCGAGCAGCGCGGTGCGGTACTCGGCGGCCTTCTCGACGAGGTCGGCGGGGATCTCCTCGATGGCGTACTTGGCGCCCATCTCGACGTCGCCCTTGGCATCGCCGCGCCACGTGAGTGCGCGCATCTCGACCAGGTCGACGACGCCCTCGAAGCTCGACTCGGCACCGATCGGCAGCTGCAGCACGAGCGGCTTGGCGCCCAGGCGGCTGACGATGGTGTCGACGGTGAAGTAGAAGTCGGCGCCCAGCTTGTCCATCTTGTTGACGAAGCAGATGCGGGGCACTTCGTACTTGTCGGCCTGACGCCAGACGGTCTCGGACTGGGGCTCGACGCCCTCCTTGCCGTCGAAGACGGCGACCGCACCGTCGAGCACGCGGAGCGAACGCTCCACCTCGACCGTGAAGTCCACGTGGCCGGGGGTGTCGATGATGTTGATCTGGTTCTTGTTCCAGAAGCAGGTCACGGCGGCAGACGTGATCGTGATGCCGCGCTCCTTCTCCTGCTCCATCCAGTCGGTCGTCGAGGCACCGTCGTGGGTCTCGCCGATCTTGTGGTTGACGCCCGTGTAGAACAGGATGCGCTCGGTCGTGGTGGTCTTGCCGGCATCGATGTGCGCCATGATGCCGATGTTGCGGACCTTGTTCAGGTCAGTGAGCACGTCTTGTGCCACGGGGGTTCCTCCGGATGTTCAGGAACGAAAGGGGAAGGGGAGCGGATGCCGCAAGCCGAAGCCGCGGCATCCGCTCGGCCTGCTACCAGCGGTAGTGGGCGAATGCGCGGTTCGACTCGGCCATCTTGTGCGTGTCTTCACGACGCTTGACGGCTGCACCGAGGCTGTTGGACGCGTCGAGGATCTCGTTGGTGAGACGCTCGGTCATCGTCTTCTCGCGACGGGCCTTCGCGTAGCTCGTGAGCCAGCGGAGGGCGAGGGTGTTGGCGCGGTGCGGCTTGACCTCGACGGGGACCTGGTAGGTCGAACCGCCGACGCGGCGCGAACGCACCTCGAGGGTCGGGCGCACGTTGTCGAGCGCCTTCTTGAGCACCGTGACGGCGTCCTGGCCGGACTTGGTGGCCACGTTCTCGAGCGCTTCGTAGACGATGCGCTGAGCGAGGTCCTTCTTGCCGTCGACGAGGATCTTGTTGACGAGCTGGCTGACGACCGGCGAGCCGTAGACGGGGTCTGCGACGACGGGGCGCTTCGGAGCGGGTCCCTTGCGAGGCATTACTTCTTCTCCATCTTCGCGCCGTAGCGGCTGCGAGCCTGCTTGCGGTTCTTCACGGCCTGCGTGTCGAGGGCACCGCGGATGATCTTGTAGCGGACACCCGGGAGGTCCTTCACACGACCGCCGCGAACGAGCACCATCGAGTGCTCCTGCAGGTTGTGGCCCTCACCGGGGATGTAGGCGGTGACCTCGGTGCCGTTGGAGAGCTTCACACGAGCGACCTTGCGGAGCGCGGAGTTCGGCTTCTTCGGGGTGGTGGTGTACACACGCGTGCACACGCCGCGCTGCTGGGGGTTGGCCTTCAGGGCGGGCGCCTTGGTCTTGGTGACCTTGGGCGAGCGACCCTTGCGGACCAACTGCTGAATGGTTGGCACTGCTTCTCCTTGTTGGTGCTGCACGGTGACAGCGTTTGATGGATTTCACATCACGACCCACCGACCACGCAGAACTGCGTGATCATGTCAGTGGTGGGTATGCCGTGGGGGCGGACCGCAAGATGGCGCGGCAGCCCTGCGTGAGCACGCCGAAACGCGCACACCCGATCTATGGTAATCCCGCGTAACCTTGCGGTCAAATGAGGGCGGATGCCACGGGCGCCTGCCCAGCCGTCTCGCAGGTCCTGCTCAGGTCGGCCAACCGGGCGAATCGAGCTCGCGGTCGAGGTCGGCGAGCATGTCGGCGACCTGCGGTTCGATGAGGCGTTCGACGGCGTTGCCGATGCGGTAGCGGTGCTGTGCGAGCTCGACGCAGATGCGACGCCCGAGCTGCTTGGCGAAGTCGTCGGCGAGGCGCACCTCCTCGCGGAGCGCCTCCTTCTCCTCGGGCGTGAAGGGGCGGGGGGCGGGTTCCGCCGCCTCGGCCGCGGCCGCTTCCTCGAGTCCGCCGAGCGTGAACAGGAACGGCTGGTCGGCGACGGGCTCGGGGTCCACGTCGAGGCCGGCGTACTCGGGGTCGAGCCCCTCCCCCGCGCGATACGGCCGCCTGGCCTTGCGCTCCTCGGCGAGCCGGATCTCGCGGTGCAGCATGGGCAGGTTGCGGGCGGTGTAGTCGTCGACGGCGAGGTCGATGACCCCCTTCATGCGCATCGAGAAGGCGTGCTGCACCGGATGCGGCACATCGACGTCGAGCCCGGCGGCGGCGAGGATCGGCGAGCCGAAGCAGCGCTGGCAGAGTCGGACGCGCGCACGGTGCGTGCCCGGTCGCCATCGCGGCAGCCACTGCAGCCAGCGATCGACCTCGTGGCTCACGCGCGCCTCGATCGAACCCTCCACGTGGTTCACGATAGCGCCGCGGGCGCGCCGACGCCCCGCCACGGCGGTCGACTGGCGCGCCGAGAGGCGTGCCGAGGGCGCGTCAGGGCGCGTCGGCGCGGGCCGGTGGCGCACGCCGCTCGTGGAGAATGGCGGGATGGCCGCGGCATCCGGAAGCTATGAGACGATCGCCGCACGCGTCGAGACCGAGATCGAGATCGAGCGGTCCCGCTTCATCTGCACGCTCGCCCGCATCGGGAGCGAGGATGCCGCGCGCGAGGTGATCGCGGGCGTTCGCGCTGCACAGCCGAAGGCTCGGCACCACTGCACGGCGTTCCTCGTCGGCGCGAACGGCGAGCTCGCCCGCTCGAGCGACGACGGCGAGCCGTCGGGCACCGCGGGGCAACCCATGCTCGAGGCGCTCCGCGGCGAGGGGCTCGGCGATGTCGTCGCGGTCGTGACCCGGTACTTCGGCGGGGTGCTGCTCGGCACCGGCGGCCTGGTGCGCGCGTACACGGCATCGGTGCAGGAGTCCACGCGAGCGGCGACCAGGGTCCGCCGGAGCCTCCGCACGAGGATGGAGGTGCGCGCCGACTACGAGCGCGGTCCGGCGCTCGAGGCGGAGCTTCGCCGGATCGGCCACGTGCCGTTGCACGTCGAGTACGGCGCGGACATGCGCATCGACGTCGGTGTCGCGCCCTCGGAGGTCGCCGCGTTCGCGGCGCGCATCGCCGAACTCACCGCAGGCGCGGTGCCGTGCGCCGCCACGGAGACCGTCTACGTCGACGACCCGGCCTGACGCGGCATCCGTCACTCGTCCTCGTCGCGCTCCCAAGGCCATCGGGGCCGGGCCATGCCGTGCTGCCTCCCACGTGCGACGAGGACGGCGAGCACCGCGACGATCGCGGCGGCGACGGGCACCAGCAGTCCGAACCAGCCGAAGCCGTACAGCACCCCGAACGCGACGGACTGCATGACCGACCCCGTCGAGGAGACCACATGCCCGACGACCGCGACGACGACGAGCGCGAGCCAGCTCCCGACCGCGGTGAGCACGACGGTGGCCGCCATCCGCTCGGGCCGCACGAGGCGCAGGCCCAACGTGAGCAGCACCGCGAGCACGGATGCCCCGACCGCGACGGGTGCGACGAGCACGCCGACCTCGGCGTCGGCCACGACCTCGACGTCGGCGAGCAGGCTCACGAATCCGTACGCGCAGACGACGAGCGCCAGGTCGAGCGCCGCCGCGAAACCAGCGACGGTCCAGGCGTTCCGGCGGGGGTCCATGCTCTCGAGCGTACGCGTGATGACGCCGCGCGGTCCCGCCCGCCTGCCGACTCCGGACCGCGAAGTCCGACGGCGTGGCCTACGCCTCGGCCTCGGCCTCCGCCAATGGCCGCACGACCGTGCGCAGGCCGTCGAGCTCGGCCTCGGGCACCGTTGCCTCGTACACGCCCGGCTCGACCATCGACAGGCCGTGTGCCGCAGCGCGCTCGGCATCGTGCCCGAGCAGCACGACGCGGCACAGCCGGCCTTCGTCGCCCGACCAGGTCGCGACGACCTGGATATCGAGGCCGTTCCAGGAACCGAGCACCTCGACCACGGAGACCGCCTCCACCGCGTCGCGCGGGACCTCCACCCGCGTCCCGTCGGGCGGCTCGACGAACACGACCCGGTCGCCGATCACATCCGCAGGGCGGGTGACACCGTTCATCGTCGCCTGCGTGCCGACGCATGCCGAGGGTTCGGCCGGCCGACGAGGGAGCGGACGGGGCACGAGCCATCCCGTGCCGACATCGCCGTACGTCATGGAGACTCTCGGCTCCTTGCCCCGTTGGAACTCCACCAGACGAGCGCCAGGCGGAACTCGGGTCGGCGCGAGCCACCACCCCGGCACGGCCGGGCGGTCTTCCTCTGCCGCCCGCTCGAACCGCATCGCCGGCGTCGACTCGAACAGGAGCACGTTCACCGGCTCATCGGCCACGAACGGCGAACCGTCGTAGCCCAATCCGTGCACCTCGAAGAGCTCCGCCGGCGTTCGCGCTGCAGCCGCATCGGCCCGAGTCACCACTAGGCCCGTGATCACGTCGAGTCCGTGCGTGATGATCGCCGTCGCCTGCTCCGGCGTCACCGCCTTCTGCATCACGGTCGCGCCGTCGCGCCCCGGGCCCTGGCCCAGTTCGTCGAGTCCGTCGACGCCGATGAGTTCGAGGTACGTGCGCCGGTAGCCGATCTCGGGCACCGACGGCAGCGACGCCGGCCCCGACGTATACCCGATGGCTTCGATCCGTTCGAACGGCACGAGCGCCCCCTGACCATCGAAGGCGAGGACGTCACGGTCGGTGATCCAGTCGATCCGCACCCGTTCCCCATCGACGAGCGCACTCGTCTCCGGCCACTCGACGCGAGCGAGTTCCGCCTCCGTCACGCACCGCCGCCACGGGGATCCGCCGAGCCGCGTACCCGGGTACCACCTCATCGACGGATCAGGCGCAACCCAGGTCTGCACCACGAACCATTCCCCCGCAGCACCGGTCACCCGACCATCGGGTACCACCGACACCGAACCCAGCGGCCACCACACCCCATCGACCTCGGCGATCGGCGACGGGAAGCTCGCCGGTTCCAGCGAACGACGCCACGACGACGACTCCAGCGGCTGCACCTCGGCCGGCTCGACCAGCGCCGACCAGGGCTCGCGCGGGGACCGGACGTCCGCCGGATGGACGCCCTCTTCTGTCTGCGGCCTCGCGTGGCCACTGCCCTTCACCAGCACGCCCTGGGGACCGGCCGCCACCACGACGACCTCGACACCACGCCAGTCCCCGCGGACCTCGCGCCGCTCGACCGTGCCGACGTCGGCGCGAGCGACATCCGTCACCCGGACGACCCCCTGTCCGTCCGTCCGCAGGAGCTGGAGCATCGCCTCGCCGTCGCGCACGAAGCCCGAAGTGTTCGCCAACCGCGCCCACGCCCCGTCGACGGACGCGAACACCCCGACGTCGGCATCGGACATCACCGAGATCGGGGTGCTTCGCTCCTCGACCAGCACGATGCGCGAGAGCTGCTCGACCGGGACATCCGCGAGCCCTCTCGAATCCCGTGAGTACATGTACGTCATGTCGGGCGGATGCGGATCGAAATCGGCGAGCAACTCGTGCTCGGCGAACACCTCCAGGCAACCCGGCACCTTCGATTCCCCGACCTCGACCCGTTCGCCCCTGAACGTCGCCCAACCCGAGAGACGTAGCGTCCCGCTCACGACGCACTCCAGTGCGGGCTCGGGTGCGCGGTCGCAACGGAGCACGGCGCGTCCGACGTCCTTCGGCGGTCGCGGTCGCGGTCGCGGTCGCGGTCGCGGTCGCGGTCGCGGTCGCGGTCGCGGTCGCGGTTGCCACGATGTAGCGCAGGCCGTCGAGCGGCGGCGGGGTCGAAATGACGGGACGTCGTCATCAGTGCCTTCCTGCGTTCGGATGGTGTGGGACCGCGGCGCCGACGACGACGAAGGGTCCCACCAGCGCGTCGTACTGCTCCGCGGTCAGGTCGACTCGGTGCGTGATCGCGCGTGCTGCGGAGAGGGTGTCGGCGACGGCGTTTCGAATCGAGCCCGGCTCGAGCGTCGCGAGTCGGTCATGCACCGGCTCCAGCGCGTCGCGGACGGCCTTCTCGAGCGCACGGGAGTCGGCCGCGGAGGACTTCGCCATCTTGCGGGCCGCGATCCGTGCCGATGCGCCGATCTCGAGCGCTGCCACACCGACCTGAGCGAACTCCCCCGCTGACAACGTCTGCACCGAGACCAGGAAGGCCCGCACATCGGCGTTCGGGGTGGTGGTCACGTTCGCCCTCCTCGTGGCGTTGTCGAGGCGCGCTTCAAGAGACGCCGTCGCGGTCTTCGACGGGGGTCATCGCACGAAGCTTCTCGACGTGTCCGAAACGGAGGTCGCGACGCACCTCGCCGGTGCGCTTGTCGATGAACACGACGAGGCTGTCCATGCGCCCGAACTCGCGCCTGTGGTCGACGGAGAACTCACGCGAACCCCACACCGGAAGGAAATCGTCGTCGTCCTCGTACCACCCGTCAATATGGAAGGTGCCGACGACGGGAAGCGGGTGGACAGCGAGGTACCGCGCGAACGCGGCGCGGGCGTCGTGGAGGGTCAGCATCGACTCGGTCTCCCCCATCTTCGTCACCATCTCGTCCGCGAATCGTGTTCTCGGCGACGACATCCTTCGACGAAGCCGGTCGCCGTCGCCGGATCGGCGAGGAATGCGCTCGGAAGAACGGGCGGTCAGCCGGTCGCCGACCAGCCCGGGAACCCGGCGCAGCCGTCGGTGAGGCGGATGAAGCCGTCCTGCTTGTCGGTGAGGATCGCGTACGACTTCGCCCCGTCGCCGGCGTCGACGGCCTCGCCCATGCGGTCGAGGTTGCGCAGCGCCGTCGGCAGCCACTCGCGGAACGCGCCGGCAGGAAGTTCGGAGGCGTCCTCGGCGAGGATCGCGCGGACCGCGCCGATCGCACGTGACAGCTCGGGAAGGTCCTGCGATCGGTAGACGGCCGCGAGGCTCATGGCGACGAGCTCGGTGACGGGCTGGCGGAGCCGCTCGCAGCGCTGTTCGAGGGTGTCCGCCATCAGCGGTTTCCGCCGCGGTCGATGTCGAACTTCTCGAGCGGAGTGCGCACGCCGTCGCGGAACGCGCCGAGCCCGGCCTCGTAGTCGACGGATGAGCCGACGAACAGTGCCGATTCATCGGGCGCGACGTAGATCTTGCCGCCGCCACGAACGGCGTGGACGATGCAGACGCCCAGTCCGTCGGGCAGGTGGATGACGGTCAGGTTCGTGGCATCGGTGAGCTTCGCGAACAGCGCGAGCCCGACCGATACGAGGCGATCCTGGTCGGCCGCGGCATCCGACGGCGCCGCAGGGGCGAATTCGATCACCCGGCGGACCTCGGGCTGTCCGGCCAACTGCGCGATGACGGCGAGGTGCTCGTAGAGTCCGCCACGCTGCAGGTGCTCGGCGTCGGCCCGTCCGCCGATGGCGAGCAGTGGGACGAACCCGTAGCACTCCTCGATCCCGGGAATGCCCTCACGGTCGCGCGCTGCGGGGTACGGCTCCCACTCCCACGCCTCGTCGCGCTGCGCCGGGTCTTCGAGGTGGGCGACGAGCTCGTCGAAGCTCGTGTCCTGGATCACGTCCAGCGCGCCGAACCGCGGCTTGAAGACGAGGTAGAGGCCGTTGGCGTACGCGATCACGTCGGCGAGGGCGGTGGTGAACAGCACCGTCGCGCCGTCGGGCACGCTCAGCACATCCGCGAGCATCTCGGCGGCGCGGGCCGGATCGACCACCCGGAAGAACCCGTCGGTGCCGACGAAGCCTGCACCCTGCGAGCGCCAGAGTTCGGCGACTTCGGGGGGCACCTGCGCGCGATAGCGCTCGATCGTCTCGTCGCTGATCGGTGCGACCGGGTCGAATGTGCGGAACGAGGTCATCGTGGCCTTCCTCCAGGAACACGGGCGGCGGATGCCTCGCGCCGAACCCGAACGGACGGTGGCCGAGCCACCCCGGCGAGTCTATCCATCCCCCGCCGCCCGCCAATGGGGAGCCATGCCCATGCGACGGACGACCATGACCTCGTCGCGTGAGCTGCTTCCGGACCGATTTCCTCGATCTCGCGCATCAGGCGGGCGGCAGGGCGACCCCGACCGTGGCGAACGGGCCGGTCAGCACGGCGTACTCCTCGGGCGTGAGCGAGGCCCGCTTCAGGATCGCTCGCGACGCGGACATGGTGTCGGAGATCGCGGAAGCGAGGGCGCCCGGGCCGAGCGCCAGGAGTTCCCCGTGCAGGGGTTCGATCGCCTGACGCACCGCCTTCTCGAGCGCACCCGCCTCGGCGGCCGAGAGCCTCGCCGACCTCCGCGCGGTCGATCGGGCCTTCGCGCCGGCCGCGATCGCCGCGCGACCGACCTGCGCGAACTGATCACCACGCAGGGTGCCGACCGCGAGCAGGAACTCCTCGACCGCCTTCGCCGGATCGGTCGTCATCGGTTCACCTCCGCAGCCGCCGGGAGCCATCGCCAGGTCCGACTTCGACACCCTCGGCGCGGAACAGGCCGACGAACGCCTCGTACTGGTCGGCCGCGATCCGCTCGCGCCGCCAGATCGATCGCGCCGCGAGATTGGTGAGCGCGATCGCCGACCGCAGACCGCCGGGCTTCTCGGTCAGCTCCTCAGCCCGGGGGGAGATGAGATCGCGAACGCGCCTGTCGAGGGCACTGAACTCCGAAGCCGACAAGGTGGGCGCAGCAGACGGGTCGAGCGAACCGGCCGCGGTGGCGGCCGCGGCCGCCCGCCGGATGCGATCGAAGGCTTCGGCGCTCAGCACGGATGCCGCATCCACGAACGCTTCGACCTCTACGGGCAACAACGACACGCCGCCTCCTCACTTCTTCGAGCAGCAGGGCCGCCCGACCCGTCCATGTCTGGCGAGAGCCTACTGGAGTGGCCCTTCCATCGAGCGCGGTGCGGGCCGTGACCACGTCGAAACCGGCACCTCCTTCTGGCGCCGAACCGCGCCGATGCGCTCGTCGACGAAGACGACGAACTCGTCCATACGACAGAAGGGTCAGGGTCTCAGTTGTCGCGGCGGCACCGGCACGCCGGCTTCGACGAATGGCGCAACCAGCACCGAGTACTCCTCGTCGGAGAGCCGGTCGGCGTACCCGACCGCATGCGCGGCGAGCAAGGTGTCGTTGATCGCCGCGGTCAGCGCACCGTCTCCGATCCGGCCGAGCTCCGCGTCGTGTCGCTGGATCGTGTCTCGCACGCGCTTGTCAAGCGAGCTGAACTCGGAGGCCGACAGCTTCGCGGCCTTGCGTGCCGCGATGCGGCGCGCGGGGCCCATCCGGCGTCCATTCACGCGAATCGCGTCGAATTGCTCGGGAGCCAGTAGCGAGACGGTGGCGAGGAACGCCCCGAGGGAAGGATCGATCGTCGTCATTCCAGAGGCCTACAGATCCGCGATCTGGTCGGCTCCGGCGTGCTCGAGCGAGTCGATCCGCGCTGACGCGCGTCGTACCGCAGGAAACGAGGTCACGCCGGTCACGCCTCGGCGACCCGGTACGACGGCACCTCGACCCCGGCGTCGGCGAACGGGCGCACGAGTACGTCGTACTGCTCCTCGGTCAGCTTCGCGCGCTTCAGGACCGCGCGCGCCGCCGTCTGGATGACCGCGTACGCCTCCATCATCATGCCGTCGAGTTCATCGGTGCGGGCGCGGAGCGCGGTGTTGAGCCGATGCTCGAGATCGGAGTTCTCGCTCGCGGACGGGACCGCGGCACGACTCGCCTCCTTGCCGCCCTTGGCACGGAGACGGACCTGGCGGCCGAACGCCTCCGTGAGCACCTGCGGCGGGAGGGCGACCGCCTGTTCGACGAAGGCGATCGTCACGGCATCCAGCATCGGTGTTCCCTTCGGTCGTATACCTCGAGCGTACCGCCGGCGCTGCGCGGCGCGGGTGACCAGGTCCGCGCCCGGGTCTCAGTCGATCGGCAGTTCCGTACCCATGCCGAGCCCGGGCCCGCTCACGCCTCCGCGGAGACCCGCGTCATCGCACCGGTCTTCGCGAGGTGGTCGGGCATCAACTCGACGCGCACCTCGCCGGTCCGCTTGTCGATGAACACCACTCGCTGGTCCCAGCGGGCGTACGAATGGTCGTTGTCCACGTAGAACTCGCGGGCACCCCAGACGGGAAGGAAGTCGGAGTCGTCCTCGTACCATTCCTTCACGTACAGCGTTCCCTCGACGAGCAGTGGTTCCCGCGCCGCGTAACGATCGAAGGCGGCTCGCGCCTCATCCAGTGTGAGCATGGGTTCAGTCTCCCGCATTCGGAGTCGTCGCACCTGCGTTCCCGCCAGCCGGCGGCGGCGACATCTGCTGCAGGAAATACTGCTCCCACTGCCGCAGCCGCACGTACTGGTCGTAGAGACCGCGACGCACTTCCGCCGCCCGGGAACGCGTGACCGCATCCGTGGTCGGATCAGCGACGACGGCGTCGAGCTGGTGGATGTCCAGCGCGTTGTGGTGCTGCCAATGCATGCCCATCGCGACGTCGCGGTCCCGCAGTCGGGCCGCATTCGTCTGGGTCAAGTACGCGTCACGGACCGCCGCGCCCTCTTCGAGCCGCATCGAGGTCTTCAGGATCCGCTCGGTGGGCTCGAGATCGTCGACCCGGAGCACAGTGATACCGAGGCCGGGGTCTCCGGACGACGGGTTGAAGTCCATCTGCGCGAGATAGGCCGAGGCGTCGATGATGTTCGACTGCCCGTCGTAGAACTTGAGCCCGTCGGCCTCCCTGACGATCGTGAAGATGTGGCCACCACCGCTCGTGTACATGCCGCCGATGAAGCCGCGTGCACCGATCTCCCAGTCGGCGGTGAGATGCGCGAGCGCCTCATCGACCGTGTTCCCGTGCCCGGCCAGCGGCTCGAACTCGCGAGTCGTTCCATCGGCCTGCTGCCAGTCGCGCGCGATCGCGAACGGACCCCGCATCTCGGGGACGGGCCTGCCCGGCGCAGTCGGGCTCGCCTCGACGTCATAACCCCGGAGCCGGAGCTCGAGTGCGTTGACCACGAAGTGGCAGTTGAACCTATAGCGAGCGTTGAGTCGAAAACCCTGGTTGACGGCGGCGACGCTCGCCGCGGCCGATTCGGGGCCGCGCCAGGCGTACGCGTTGTCGAGGATCGCGTGGCGCCCGTGGCGGGCCGCGGCCGTCGGGTCGGCCGCATCGTCGCCATCGCCGGCGTCGTCGGAGAGCACGTCCGAAGCTGCCGCGTCGTCGACCGGAGCGTGCGCCTCCGAATCGGCCGACTGCTCGGGCGAGACCGGCTCCGATTCGGGCGACTGGTCAGCCCCGGTCTGCTCCGATTCGGGCGACTCCGCCGAGGCGGTCTCGCTCGAGTGAGAGGCCCTGGCCTCTCCGGGCACGGCGCCCGCGTGGCTGGGGTCTCCACCTTCACCGGTCGTCGCCGCCGGGCTCCCGGCACCCAGTCCGGCCGCGGGCGTCGTCGGCGCGGTCAGGGGCGAGGAGGTGCCCGCCCTCGTCGACGGGGCCGTCGTCGGGTTCGAACCGCTCGAGGCGGTCGTCGCCGGGTTCGCCGTCGAGGGAGAGGCGGTCGGGGAGGTCGGTGCCGACGGGCCGGAACCCGCAGCAGCGGTGGGAGCCGACGAGCCCGCCGCCGTGCCAGGCGCGGGCGTTGCAGGAGAAGCCGCTGTCGTCGGGGTCGCCGGCGCGCTGGCGGCCGCCGGAGCCGACGTGGTCGACGCACCCGTCGACCCGCTCGCCGGCGCCGGAGCGCCCGGCCCGCCCGGAGCAGCGGCGCTCGGAGTCGCACCGCTCGTCGTCGCCGGGCCGGTGATCGGTCGGGCTCCCGTCAGCGTCGCCTGCGTCGCGGTCGCGTTCGGGGTCGAGAGGGCATCGGTCGCACCCAGGTGCACGTTCATGTGGACGTGCGCGAGGAGCTTCGGGTCGACCTCGACGTACACCCCGAGGACATCCGAGGTGAGGTCCGCGATTCGCCGACCGCTCCATGCGCCGCCGAGCGAACTGTTCACCGGGGAGTCGCCCGCACCGTCGAATCGGTTGGCGCGACCGCCGGCCGACTGGTCGGGGCCGTGCAGCACCGCGGGATTGGTGAACGGCACCCCGAGCTTCTTCAGCGCCTTGATCGCGCGGCCCTGCTGGCTCTGGGCGACGCGGTTCTCGCGACGATAGAACTCGACGTTGTGACGCCATTCGGCGACCGTGAGCTGGTTCAGCCCCTGTTGCTGCAGGCCGACCTGCCGCTGGAACTCCGCCCAGTCGTGATCCGGGTTCGTCCGGGTGAAGGCGTCGACGTCGATCGGCGTGCTCAACGCGTATGTGCCATCGGCGTTCCTGACGATGGGCGAGTCGGCCTCGGCGGCGAGGGCGTCGAGTTGGGCACGGATCTCGGGCGTGAGCTCCGAGATGTCGTAGCCGTTGTAGGTCCTGCCCGGTCCGTCCGAGCCGTCGGAGGCGTGATCAGGGCCGACCGTCGCCTTGCTGGACCACCCGCGCTGCGGCTCATCGGCCGCCGCGTCGGAGTCGGTTCCGGTCGTGCTCGGCGCCGAGTCGGCGGCGCTTCCCGTCGACGGGTCGGCGACGGTCGCCGGAGCGGCCGACGCCGGTGCCGGCGCGTCGGGCGTCGACGCCGCTGCATCCGGACCCGCCGGGGTCGCGTTGGGCGTCGTGCCGTCGGGGTTCGTGACGAGCTCGGGCTGGATCGAGGCATCCCAGTTCGTGGCGTCGGGTTCGGCCGGCGGCCACGGAGTGCGGGTCCCGGTCTGCGCATCGAGTGCCCACACGGTGTCGCCGTCGAAGTAGGCGTTGAACCAGTGGCCGTCGCCGGTCGACCGGTCGATGCCGACCACGCAGTGCGAGCCCGGTCCCATCGCGGTCAGCGTGGATGCGATCTGGTCGGGCGTCATCGGCGTCTGCGGGTTTCCGGTGCGTGCCTCCATCTGCGCGACGTCGAGCGTGCCGGTGGACGCCTCGACGCTCGACGAGCCGTTCAGGAAGTCGTTGAGGTTCGACGACGTGTTGCCGCAGTTGGTGGCGTAGCCGTTCGCGGGGTCGGACGGGTCGAAGTTCGGGTTGATCGACTGCAGCGCCGCATCGATCTCCTCGACGCTGCGCGTGGTCGTGTTGTTCGCAGCGGGATCCTTCGCGGGCGGTGTCTGCCCATCGCCGGCGCCCTGGTTGGCGCCGTCGCCCTGACCCGTCGACGACGAGCCGTTCGTCGGCGCGTCGGCGGAGGGCGTTCCGGACTGGCCGGCTGCAGCCGGCGTCGAGCCGTTCGGGGCCGGGGCCGCGGGCGCCGAACCGCCGGGCGTGTGCGACGGGAGGAAGGACGGCTTGAATGCGAGTGCCGCGGCGCCTGCCGCGACGGCCGCGCCGCCGGCCGCCGCAGCGTCCTCGACATCGAGGCCGTCGGTGTCGATGCCGTCGTTCGCATCGGCATCGGATGCCGCATCTGAACCGGCCTCGTCAGCGGGCGAATTCGCCTCGGGGCCGGCATCGGTCACTGCATCGGCGGACGCCGCGATGTCGGCGTCGGTCGGGGCCGCGGTTCCCGCGTCCACCGCGTGAGCCGCCGCCTGCGCGTCGGCCGGCTGCGACTCGACCGCGGGACCATCGGCGTGCGTCGGGGCGTCCGCGTGCGTCGGGGCGTCGGCATGGGTTGGAGCATCCGCCGTGGGAGCATCCGCATGCGTCGGAGCGTCGGCCTGCGTCGGAACATCGGCCTGCGTCGGGGCATCGGCATGCGTCTGGGCATCCGCCGTGGGAGCATCCGCATGCGTCGGGGCATCCGCCGTGGGAGCATCCGCATGCGTCGGGGCATCCGCCTGCGACGGGGCATCCGCATGGGTCGGGGCATCCGCCGTAGGAGCATCCACGTGCGTCGGAACATCGGCCTGCGACGGGGCATCCGCATGGGTCGGAGCATCGGCGTGGCTCGGGGCGTCTGCCGCAGGAGCATCAGCGTGCGACGGAGTATCTGCAGCCGGGGCATCCGCAGTCGGAGCATCCGCAGCAGGAGCATCAGCGTGCGTCGGGGCATCCGCAGTCGGGGCGTCCGCAGTCGGGGCATCCGCTCCGGAGCCGCCGTTGCTCAAGTCGACACCGCTCGAGTCGACCGCGCTCGGCAGATCGATCGAACCGCCGCCGTCACCGCCGGTGCCGCCACCGCCGTCACCGGAACCGGGAGTCGGCGCGTCATTGGACACGTCGACCGATCCACCACCGCCGGACGTGTTCGACCCACCGCCACCGGTGCCCGGGGTCGGCGCATCGTTCGAGATGTCCACCGAGCCACCGCCGCCGGGAGCGCCCGCATTCGCGCTGGTGCCCGTTCCCGACGGGATGCCGCTCGTGTCGATGTCGGTCCCGGCACCGCCAGGACCCCCCGAACCGCCCGGACCACCCGGTGTCGAAGGCCCGTGCCCGCCGCCCGGACGACCAGCCAACGCGCCACCCAGCAACGCTCCCGCCGCCATCGCCGACAACGGCTGGAACGGTTGACCGGACAGGCCCGACTCCGCCAGGCCCGACGCGAGCCCATCGACCGCACCGCCACCGGTCTCGACCGCGATATGCGTCACCCGCTGCATCGCACCCGGGTTCACGCCACCGGTCAGCCGGCCGCCCGCACCCGAGAATCCTGCACCCGCGGCTCCGCCCACAGCCGAGGACAGCGCCGCGTTCAACACGTTCTGCGGCTGGTAGTTCGGATCCAACGCACCACGCACCGAGTTGAACGACACCGTCGTGATACCACTCGCCAGACCCGCGGAGATCGACTCACGAGCCACCCGGATGCCGCCACGGATCGCCATACGCGCCGCACGCAACGCCATCATGATCAGCGTGCGCAGCTTGCGGCACAACGTCGCGATCTTGATCGCCCACCGCGTCACGGTCAACATGATCTTCGCCGCCATCGCCGCCGCACCCGCACCGAAGGTGACCATGCCGAGCAGAGCGCCGACACCGATCTCGATCGCGATCTCGACCGCCATCTGCGCGATGAACCAGCCGATCTCCTCCCACGCCTTGTCGACCGCGTCGATCATGCCCCGCGCGAACCCGGCCATCGAGTCCGCCGAATCGGCGACCTTGCCGAACGAGGACCCCAGCGACCGCTGGCACGAGAGCATGCTCGACTTCTGCGGCAACGTCATCGACGACACGCTCGTGAAGGCGCCATCGACGCGGGACTGCGCCCGCGTCATCGCACCCGACAACTCACTCCACGCCGACTCCGCGTTCGAGAGCTTGCCCCGATCCGCCGACGGCAGCATCACGCCGAGCATCGCCAGCGCATCCTTCAGGAAATCGCCGAACTCCCCCAACGGACCCTCGGGACCCTTGCCGAGCGACGTCGGCACCGACGCCGACGGCGGCACGATCGACGGCGTCTCCTCAGGAATCCCCGACGACGCCGCAGGCTTGAACGCCCCCACCAACTGCGCACCGTCATACGCACGACCCGTGTTACCCAACGCGGCATCCACGATCCGCAACGCATTCGCCATGCCCAACGCCGACTTCATCACATCGACCGAATACTGGTCGTACCCCGGCTCGCCATCCTGCCCGTGCGCGAACACCTCAGCCGACTCATCATCACCGGCCATCCCACCCGTGCCACCCAACGCAGACTCGCACGCCCGAACCGCAGACGACACCGACTGCGCGATCGAGAACAGGGCGGTGCCATCCGCGGCAAGCCGCGCCGCGTCGAGCTGAATGTGCGACATGAAACTCCCGAGCTCATGGTGGGTGGTGAGGTTCCGACTGTTTCAGGGAACCAT
Organism: Agromyces sp. Marseille-Q5079; assembly: GCF_051016555.1. Taxonomy (NCBI): domain Bacteria; kingdom Bacillati; phylum Actinomycetota; class Actinomycetes; order Micrococcales; family Microbacteriaceae; genus Agromyces; species Agromyces sp. Marseille-Q5079. Next base: position 219,460 of record NZ_JBPEJF010000001.1, read on the forward strand.
ATGGACCGCGTCCTCGCCATGGGGAGGACTCTCCATGCGCCGGCGTCCTTCGCGCGGCAACGTCTCGAGGAATGGTATCCCCACCGGTCGACGCCACGTCACGTCACGGCCGCGCGAATCACGCGGTCGGTACGACCTCGACGCCCTGGACCTCGGTGAGCTCATTCCACGGCACGGATGCCTCGTAGACGCCCGCGTCGGTCTTGGTCAGGCGCGACGCCTCAGCCTGCAGGACGTCACCGCCGAGATAGACCAACTGCGCCGTGACGCCGCCGTTGCCGTCGAAACGGTCGATGATCTGGAACGGCATGCCATTCCATGAACAGGTGAACCGGACCGCGGACACTGCGGTGACCTCGTCGGACTCGACTCGCGCCCCCCACAGGCCCCGTCGCGACCGGGTCATCCCCGGCAGTTCCTCGAACGAGGCGATCGCCGTGCGACCGTCGGCCAGTCGGTCGGCGAACACCCGGTGCGAGTTCCAGTCACCGAAGACGTTCAGGACCGGAGACGGCGCACGCCGACCCTCGGGCTCGAACGCGTACTCGCCCACCGTCTGCCATCCGCTCGCGACATCGGGGAACACGGCGACGAGCTCCTCGTGCGCGTCGGCATACACGCGCCAGACCTCCGCACCGGCCGGAATCCGGGTCGGATGCAGCCACCACAACGGCACGATGCGTTCGGGGACCCCGGTGACGAACCCGTTTCCCGAGAAAGGCGGGTGGTCGATGAAGCGCCCACCGGTCAGCTGCGCTTCATGGGGGCTCGTGCCGCCCGTCGCGTTCTCGAGCTGGAGGAACGGGGTCACCGGGATCCGCACGACATCGAGAAATGGGAACGTCGGCGACAGCGGCGACCCCGGGAACCCGAGCCCGTGCAGACGGTGGATCTTCTCGGGCGTATCAGCCCAGACCGCGTCTTCGGCGCGTACCACGTACCCGCAGACGACCTCGTCGCCGAAACTCAGCCACGCGCGCTCCCGCGCGGGAAGAACTGCCTTCTGCACGAACTGCGTCAACGTTCGCCGCCCTTCTGGATCGACCTCACATTACCGAGCACTGTCGCCGCTACCGAGTCGACGGAATGATCGGATGCTGCGTGATCTCCTGCGTGAAATCGGTGACCTCCGACAACGGCACGTCGCCGTCGACACCGTACCCGTACGGATGCCACACGTCCCTCGCCTCGAAACCCGGAAGCGCAGCCGCCCACTCGTACTCATCACCGGCATACTCGAGTGCGGCGCTCGCGCCCGGCGCGGACATCTCAACCCATCCGTATCGCTGCCCGTCCGGGAACATCGTCGCCATCAGTCTGCCCCGACGCCCCGAGTACGAGACGAAACTCCGCGTCGCGATCAACCGCGCCAAGTCTTCGACACGCAACTTCACGGTACCGGCCACATTCGCCGCCTCTCGGAGCCAGCCCATCGCGGAAAGCTGCTGCGGCGTCGAATACAACTCGAGCGTGCCGTCCGTGCCCGGCATGCTGCTCCGAAACCACTCCCCACGCCACTCGGCATAGGGGCCGCCCGAACGCACCCAGTCAGGACCAGGACGCCCCCACTCATCAGGCCACTCAGACGACACGGACCGCCGGCTCACTCTGCACTCGGCCGCGGTGACGTCCCGACCGGATACTCGGTGATCTCCTGCGTGAAGTCGGTGACCTCCGACAACGGCACACGTCCCCGAACGCCATAGCCGTACGAATCCCGCACGTCCCTCGCCTCGAAACCCGGAAGCGCAGCCGCCCACTCGTACTCATCACCGGCATACTCGAGTGCGGCGCTCGCGCCCGGCGCGGACATCTCAACCCATCCGTATCGCTGCCCGTCCGGGAACATCGTCGCCATCAGTCTGCCCCGACGCCCCGAGTACGAGACGAAACTCCGCGTCGCGATCAACCGCGCCAAGTCTTCGACACGCAACTTCACGGTACCGGCCACATTCGCCGCCTCTGGGAGCCAGTCCATCGCGGAAAGCTGCTGCGGCGTCGAATACAACTCGAGCGTGCCGTCCGTGCCCGGCATGCTGCTCCGAAACCACTCCCCACGCCACTCGGCATAGGGGCCGCCCGAACGCACCCAGTCAGGACCAGGACGCCCCCACTCATCAGGCCACTCAGACGACACGGACCCAGACCCCTCCGGAGAAGACACCGATCAACGTCTCCGTTCCATCCGGCTCGACGCGCCAGAGCTCCGATCCCGGCCGGAAGGCGTTCTCCACCTTGTTCTCGAGATGGTACTCGGGAACGATCTCCTTGCCGCCCTTGCCCACGAACCCGTTGCCGAGATACGGGTTCAAGCCGCCGGGCGCATCCATTTTGCCAGGGTGATATCGATCAGGCTCACCGGCTTGGTCACCGAGATGCTTCATCGGCACCTGCGGGTCTATTTCTGCGGTCTTCTCGAACCGAACCGCGAGCATCGGCTTGGCCGAACCATCAGGATTCATGAAGTCGTGATTGGCTGTCGGTTTGCCCGTCGCGTCGAGACCATAGTCGAGGCCGATGCCGTGCAGCAGGTCGTCGGGCGTCTCCAGACGCTGCGTGTCAGCAGCACGTGCGACGAACCCCGACACCTCGGCGCGAAAGTCGTTGTTTGGATCGAACATGCCCTGCTCGTGCTTGATCGCCAACACCTTCTGCATCGTCTCGCCATCGCGGATGGGCGGCACGCTGTCGCGAATCCGCACGAGCGCCTGCGCCTGATCGGGCGTGAGCTGGTCGACCGGAGTCTTGTAGATCAGGTCGTGCGCCTCCTGGATCGAGAGCCCTTCGCGAGCCGCCGCCGCCTCGACGGCCGCCTCGGCATCAGGGCTGGCCGCTATCTGCGCACGTGAGCTCCGGACGTCGTGCGTCGTTCCATCGGCGAGGGTGACCGTGTGCGGCGAGACATCCGACGCCGGCGCGCCGCCCGAGTCAACGAGGTACGCCTCGGGGGGAGCAGAGGACGGCGAAGGCTCGGCCGGAGCATCCGGAGTCGGGGTACCCGAGTGAGCAGGTGCGTCCGTTTTCGGGGCGTCCGGCGTCGGCGCCTCGGCGTGCGTCGGAGCATCCGTGTCAGTCGGGGCATCCGCCGCTGACGCATCCGCATGCGTCGAGGCGTCAGCGGCCGGTACGTCAGCGCCTTGCGTGGGCACATCCGCGCTCAGCGCTCCAGCCGCCGTCGGAGCTTCAGCGGGTGGAGCGTCCGCATTCGGGGCATCCGCTGCAGGAGCATCGGCGGTCGGGGCATCCGCTGCAGGAACGTTCGCGGTGGACCCGTCACGCAGATCCACACCACCGGAATCAACCGCACCGGGCAGGTCGACCGAACCACCACCATCACCAGCACCCGCGACATCGGGGCCGCCAGCGCTCGGGGTCGGTGCGTCGTTGGACACGTCGACCTGGCCACCGCCACCGGACGTGCTCGACCCACCGCCTCCGGAGCCCGTCGTCGGGGCGTCGTTCGAGATGCCCACCGCACCACTGCCGCCGGGAGTACCCCCGTTCGCATTCGTGCCGGTGCCCGACGGGACGCCGCTCGTGTCGATGTCGTGCAACGCCACGGGGCTGCTCGAACCGCCCGGTGCCGAGGGCGCAGACGGCGATGAAGGTGAATGCGCCCCGCCTGGTCGGCCCGACAGGGCTCCGCCGAGCAACGCGCCCGCGGCCATCGCCGACAACGGTTCGAACGCCTGACCGGACAACGCCGAGCCCGCCAGTCCTTCGCCGAGGCCGTCGATCGCACCGCCACCGACCTCGGCCGCGAAATGCGTGACCTGCTGCATGCCACCGGAAGGCACGCTGCTCGTCAACCGACCTGCCGCACCCGAGAACGTTCCGCCTGTCGCACCGCCGGCCGCGGCCGACAGCGCCGCGTTCAACACGTTCTGCGGCTGGTAGTTCGGATCCAACGCACCACGCACCGAGTTGAACGACACCGTCGTGATACCACTCGCCAGACCCGCGGAGATCGACTCACGAGCCACCCGGATGCCGCCACGGATCGCCATACGCGCCGCACGCAACGCCATCATGATCAGCGTGCGCAGCTTGCGGCACAACGTCGCGATCTTGATCGCCCACCGCGTCACGGTCAACATGATCTTCGCCGCCATCGCCGCCGCACCCGCACCGAAGGTGACCATGCCGAGCAGAGCGCCGACACCGATCTCGATCGCGATCTCGACCGCCATCTGCGCGATGAACCAGCCGATCTCCTCCCACGCCTTGTCGACCGCGTCGATCATGCCCCGCGCGAACCCGGCCATCGAGTCCGCCGAATCGGCGACCTTGCCGAACGAGGACCCCAGCGACCGCTGGCACGAGAGCATGCTCGACTTCTGCGGCAACGTCATCGACGACACGCTCGTGAAGGCGCCATCGACGCGGGACTGCGCCCGCGTCATCGCACCCGACAACTCACTCCACGCCGACTCCGCGTTCGAGAGCTTGCCCCGATCCGCCGACGGCAGCATCACGCCGAGCATCGCCAGCGCATCCTTCAGGAAATCGCCGAACTCCCCCAACGGACCCTCGGGACCCTTGCCGAGCGACGTCGGCACCGACGCCGACGGCGGCACGATCGACGGCGTCTCCTCAGGAATCCCCGACGACGCCGCAGGCTTGAACGCCCCTACCAACTGCGCACCGTCATACGCACGACCCGTGTTGCCCAACGCGGCATCCACGATCCGCAACGCATTCGCCATGCCCAGCGCCGACTTCATCACATCGACCGAATACTGGTCGTACCCCGGCTCGCCATCCTGCCCGTGCGCGAACACCTCAGCCGACTCATCATCACCGGCCATCCCACCCGTGCCACCCAACGCAGACTCGCACGCCCGAACCGCAGACGACACCGACTGCGCGATCGAGAACAGGGCGGTGCCGTCGTTCGAGAGGCGAGCAGCGTCGAGTTGGAGGTGGGGCATCGATGAATCTCCGGGCATCAGGCCGGCGCGGCCGGTCGAGGAACGCCTCGACCGGCCGCGCCGGGAAAGAGAATGCTCAGGCGCTGAGACCCGAGGCGAGCTTGCTCCAGGACTCGTCGAGCGATTCGATCGTCTCGGTGTAGGCCTTGTGCGCGCCGTCGACCTGGTCTTGAAGCCCCTCGGCCGCCTGGGACATGGCCTCGGCACCGAGCTGCCACTTCTCGAACATGCTGATGAAGTTGCTCATCGCCGGACCCTGCCATTCGGCCGGCAGCATGTAGGCGAACCCGCTCGCCCCCTGCTTCAGCGCCGTGCAGTACGTCACGAGTTCGCCGAGCATGTCGGCGAGCGCCTTGAGGTCGGCCGTGTCGGCCTGCTGCTCAGACATCGTTCTCCCCTGTCGCGTTCTCGGATGACGCGTCGATGACGGGCACCTCGCCGATCTGAACCGGCGCCACGCCGTCGACCTGCGCCGGCTCGCCGTCTTCGCCGACGCGGAAGACGCCGTCGCCGATCGAGTCGTCGTCGCCGTCGCGGTCGCTGTCGCCGGCACCGCCGCCGGTCGCCTGGCCGGTGCTCTTGCGAGCCCCGAGCATGCCGCCGCCGTACAGCTCGGCCTCGCCGTCGCCGGCGTAGTCGCGGCCGAAGAACTCGGCCATGTCCTCGGCGCGTTCCTCGCCTCGCTCGACGCTCGCCCCGAGCTTGCCCGAGTTCGACCGCATCGCGGCGACGGCGGGCGCACGGCCGTTGAACGAGCGCTGTACGCCGGATTCGTTCTGCGTGTACGACCCGTCAGCGGCGATGAGACCGGACTGCAGCGCCGCGAGCGACTGGCGCACGAACCCGGCCGTGGTCATGAACGTCGCCCACCCCTCGGCGAAGCTCTCGGCATCCTCGCCCTTCCAGGTGACGTCGACGGTGCCCTTGACCTGCGCGTCGACCGTCGACAGGTTGGTGTCGAACGTCGACAGCACGGTGCCGAGCAGCGCCGCCACCTCGCTCAGCGCGGTCGCGCGGACTCTGAATGAGACCACCAGGTTCCCTTTCCACCGGATGAGCGCCGGGGCGTGTCGGCCCCGGCGCTCGTGTCAGACGATGTCAGCCGTTGAACGTGCCGGCGATCGCGTTCTCGCTGTCCTCGTAGGACAGTGCGGCCTGGTTGAGCAGGTCGCTGATGCCCTGGAGGGACTCCTTGAGCTGCAGGCCAGCCTGGTCCCACTGCGAGTAGAGCTCGTTGAAGCTCTGCGACGCCGTGCCCGACCAGTCGCCGGAGATGAGTCCCTCGACGAGCGACTTCAGGTTCGACAGCTGCGACTCGATGGACTGCGAACCGCTCGAGAGCTGCCCGGCGACGCCGGCGAGCGAGTCGGACGTGACGCGGATCTCCGCCATGATTTTCCTCCGTTGAGTGGATGCCTCGGTTGAGCCGGGAATGGAGGCCCGCTCCGAATCCCCGTGCGTCGAACACGTTACCGGCTACACCACCGGATTCCGATGGGCAGGACTCCCCGTGCTCCGAGTGGGTACAGTCGAGGCGTCCCCCATCTCCTGACGGAAAGGCCACTCGTGCGCCCCGACGACGCCACTCTCGCCGCTCGCCCCCAACTGTTCCGCTACGCGCGTTCCACGGTTCCGACCACCGTCTTCGCGATCCTGTCGGTGCTCGCGCTCGTCGGCCTCGTGCTCGTCCTCGCGAACTTCGAGGCGATCCGCGACGATGCGAGCGACATGACCGGGCGGCGCTCGGGCCTTCGCGGCATCGTGGCACCGGCTCTCGTCCTGGTCACGGCCTTCTTCACGGTGGCGTTCGCGTGGGTGGCGATCGGTGGTTCGCATCGGTGGGAGCGTGTCGAGACCGGCACCAGGCTGAAGCCGCGATACTTCTTCGTCGCAGGCGGCCCCGACGTCGCCGACGCCCTGCACGCGCGCTTCGCGACGGGCGACCCCGCGCAGTATCTCCCCGTTCCGAACCACAAGAAGGGCGGCATCCGCGTGGCCGTCTACCGGGCGGATGCCGATCGACTGGCGTACGTCACCATCCAGAACGGCAAGGGGTCGCAAGCCCCCTCGTGGCCGCTCATCACGATGCGCGACCGGGCGTTCGTCGACCTGAAGCGCCTCGCTCCCGAGGACTTCTCGCGGCGCGCGGGCGGCGCCGGCACGATCGACCCCACGCTGCTCGGCTGATGACGTTCGACGCGACACCCGATCAGGCGGGGTTCCAGGCCCTCGTCGACCCGGTGAAGGCGAACTCGGCACGGAGCTGGAACACCGGATTCATCACGACGGGCGCGCTGCTCGTCGCCGCGGCCGCGGTGGGCATCGCCGTCATGCTCGCGACCGGATTCGGGTCCTGGTTCACGATCACGCTCGTCGTCGTGTTCGGCCTGCTCAGCATCTCGCTCATCGTGACGAGCGTGCTCCGAGGACGCATCCTCCGACTCCTCGCCGGCGACGGTGCCGTCGCGTGCTCGGTCTCCGAGAGCGGCGTGGCCCTCGCGAACTCGCCCTTCATCCCGTGGTCCGACGTCGTCTTCATCGGAGTGCTCAACGACCGGGCGCGCACCGCCCGGCTTCGCTCGGTCCCGGTGTTCGGCTGGTTCGGCTCCCTCGCCCTGAAGGCCGGAAACGGCACCATCCTCTGCGAGATCGCGGTGCGCGACGGCGAGGCGCTGCGCGCGGGATTCCCCGACCGGGGCGCCGCGAAGCGCGTCAGCCTGTACGGGCGGTGGGCCGACGGGCTGCGTCGGGGACTGCTGCCGCTCCTGCTCGACTCCGTGCTGTCGGAGGAGACCGTGCAGGCCGTCGTGCGGGTGCTCTTCGCCGAGGCGCAGGCCCGCGGCATCCCGCACGCGATGCACGAGTCGACCTTCGGCTTCATGAAGTGGAAGGGGCCGCTCCTCGATCCGGACTGGCCCGCGGAGCTCGGCTGAGTCCGATCTGCTGAGCCCGAGCGCGACTGGGCCCAAGCGCTGCTGAGCGGGGAACCGCTCGGGCCCGAGCCGGACTGGGCGGCGGCCGGATCCCGACGCGTCCGGCCGCGCGCCGCGATGGACCTCGATCAGGCGGGGCGGATCTCGAACGACAGGTCGCCGAGCCAGACGGTGTCGCCGACGACCGCCTCGACCCGCGTGCCGGCGGACTCGAGCTGCTGGAAGCGGCCCGCCCGTTCGAGTCGGGCGCCGTTCGCCGAACCGGCATCGCCCACGTGGATGCGTCCGTCGGCCACGTCGACGAAGAGATGCACGCGCGACACCGACCTGGTGTCGTCCTGCACCTCGACGGCGCGGACCCCCATGGCCAGCGCGGTATCGGCCGGCTTGCGTCCGATCACGGCACTGCCCGACACGACGACGCGCTGCCCCGTGGAGAACGCGAGTTCGACGCGTTCGACCGCTGCGGGCGCGACCGGGGCCGGTGAGGCCTGCGCCGCGGCATCCGCCCCTGCTCCGGACTGCTGCCATGGCAGCGTGCGGGGCAGCGGAACCGGAGCGACGGCACCGGCCGGTGCACCCGGAACCTGCGCGGGAGCCACCGCCGGAACGACGCGCTGCGGCGCCTCGAACTGCGCGGGCACCGGCGGACGTGCGGGCTGCTGCGGGATGAGCTGGCCGCACTCGACGCAGTACATGCTGTTCGGCTGCAGCGTCGCATCGCAATAGACGCAGCGGGCAGAAGCCACGAGTCGGTCCTTCCTCGAGTGGGCGATTCGCCCGGGTCAGTCTACGTGCGTCGCCGCCGGGTCACTGGCGGATGTCGGGCACCCGTACGGGCAGCCAGCCCGAGGGCGTGGTGAACACCGCGTATCCGGCGGTTCCACGCCCGAGCATGAACTTGGGGATCGGGGACCCGATGGCCTGCGTGCCCATGACGGCGGACTCGGGCCGGAGCACGAGCGCCCGACGGGCGCGCTTCGCCTCGACGACCGGGCCGCCGAAGAGGGTCGACAGCGACTCCGAGTCGGCCGAGACGATGAACACCGCACGATGCTTGGCGCCCGTGAGCGCGTGCTCGATCGGGGCATTCTTGTACTGCTCCGCATCGTCGACGACCACGGTGACGAATTCACCGGCCGCGTCGAGCACCTGCTGGACGGTGGCGGGATCGGTGTCGCCGGCGGAGATCACCGGCACGCCGTGCCCTGCCGCGACCTCGGTGAGCACGGACTCGCGCGGTGCGACCACCACGAGCGGCGTCTTGCGCCACGCGAGCTGGTGCACGATCGCGGCCAGCGCCGACGAGCGGCCCGACTTGCGCGGACCCGTGACGAGCAGTCCGCCCTCGGCGGGCCAGTCGACGGTGAACCGCGAGAGCACGTCGCCGCCGACCGCGACGACCGGACCATCGGCCGGGCCGGAGTCGCCGAGCGGCAGGTCGTACGCGGCGGTGAGCGCGAAATGACCGGGCAGCGGGTCGACGCGGACGGGCTGCGGCAGGCCGGCGAGCTGCGGGAACTGATCGAAGTGGTCGTGGACCTGCTCGACGATGCGGCGCAGTGCCGTCGTCTGCGCCTCGCCGCTCGTGTCGCGCACGAGCACCGCGAGCTGGGCCTCCGCGCCCGCAGCACCGAAGAGGACGCGTCCGGGCGGGAGGTCCATCGGGACGTCCTTCGCGAGGATGCCGGCCGTGCGGTAGTCGGACAGGTCCCGCAGCGGCAGCACGTACTGCTCGTCGATGAACGAGGAGACCTTGTCGCCCGAGATGCCGCGGTCGCCCGTGATCAGCACGCGGACGCCGACCGCAGGGCCCTCCCGGAGGACGCGCATGAACTGGTCGCGGAAGGAGACGAGCTGGTCGGCGTTCATGGTCGAGAGCATCCGCTCCCAGCCGTCGACGACGACGACGGCGTACGGGAGGCGGGTCGCGGCATCCGACTGGGCGCGCTGCTCCGAGATGTGGCCGACGCCGGCGGCCGACAGCACCGACTGGCGCCGTCCGAGCTCCTCGAGGAGCCGCTGCACGAGGCGTGGAAGCCGGTCGGAGTCGAGCTGGGTGACCACGGCGCCGGTGTGCGGCGCGTCCACGAGCGGGAGCAGGGCTCCGTTGCCGAAGTCGATGACGTAGAGGTGCAGGTCGGCCGGGGTGAACTCCTGCACCAGCTGACCGAGCATGGTGCGCAGCGCCGTCGTGCGGCCCGACAGGGAACCGCCGAGGAAGAGCACGTGCGAGTCGGTCTCGATATTCCAGGTGAGGCTGCGCTGCGACTGCTCGCCCGGGACGTCCTCGAGGCCGAGCACGATCGAGCGCTCCGGCACGGGCTGGTCCTGGAACTTCTCGAGCGGGAGGACGGCCGGCAGCGGCACGAGCCACGGCGACGGGTTCTTCGGGATGCCGAGCTGCTGGGTCGCCGCGGTGATGAGGTTCACGAGCGCGCGAAGGTCGGTGTCGTCGTGGTCGGTGATCTGCGCCTGCGTGGACGCGGCCTTCGGGTACTTCGCGGGGAACCCGAGCAGGTCCCACTGCAGCGGCGCCTTGCGGGGCAGCACCTTGACGCTGCGCTGGACACCGGGGCGGATGCCGGCGACGCGGGCCGTCTGGAACGCGACGGGTGCTGACGAGGGGCCCGTCCGCACGAACCCGCGACCGGGGGTCGTGGGGCTGATGAGCGCGGCCTCGCCGGATCCGAGGATGTCGGACGAGTCGGTGCGATCGGTCACGCGGAGCGCGACGCGCAGGTTGATGTTCGATTGCATCTCGGGCGTGACGACGCCGGAGGGCCGCTGGGTCGCGAGCACCAGGTTGACGCCGAGCGATCGACCGACGCGGGCGATGCGCACGAGCCCGTCGATGAACTCCGGAAGCTCGGTGCGCAACTCGGCGAACTCGTCGATGACGATCATCAGTCGGGCGAGGCCACGACGCGCCGCCGTGTCGGCATCCCTCGCCCACGCGGAATCGACGTCCTTGGCGCCCATGTCGCGCAGGACCTTCTCGCGGCGCTTCAGCTCGGCGTCGAGGGATGCGAGGGCGCGCTCAGTCTCGCGCGCGTCGAGGTTCGTCACCATTCCCACGGTGTGCGGCAGCCGCTCGCAGTCGGCGAAGGCGGAGCCGCCCTTGTAGTCGACGAGGACGAAGTTCAACGCGTCGGGGCGGTTGGCGAGCGCCAGGCTCACCACGAGGGCCTGGAGGAACTCGGACTTGCCCGAACCGGTGGTTCCGGCCACGAGCGCGTGCGGACCGTCGCGCGAGATGTCGACGGCGAACTCCCCCTCGCCGGTCGCTCCGACCACGACGAACGTGTTGCGCGGCTGCGTCTGCCAGCGGCGCACGAGCGGCTCGGGGTCGTCGAGGTCGATCGCCAGCAGGTCGGCGAATCGCACGGTCGAGGGCAGCATCGCGTCGTCGCCGACGCCGCTCACGTGGCGCAGCGAGCAGAGGCTGCGCGCCATGAGCTCCGCCCGGGGCACGGAGAGCCCGTCGAGCAGCACGACCGGGTGGTAGTCGGTGCCGGTCTCGACCCGGGCGACCGCGGGGTCGGACGGGTCGATCGCGACGACGCTCTTGGCCTCTTCAGGCAGTCGCGCGCGCTCGGTGTCGAGGGCGACGACGTGGATGCCGTGCGCGGCCCCGTGCTCGAGGAGCTGGACCATGCCGGGCAGCATGCGCAGGCGGCGGGCACCGTCGACGACGACGAGCACGCTGCTCGGCGGCTCGGCCCCGCGCTGCCCCGCGATGCGCATGCGCAACTCGAGCAGCTCGGCGAGCTCCCGCAGCCGTTCGCGTCGCGAGTCGTCGGAGTTGCCGACCGATGCGGCGGCCCCGGCCGGCTGCGCGTGCGGGAGCCACTGCACCCAGCCCCACGCGTCCTCGGCGTCGTCGGGGCAGAGCACGACGAGCTCGGCGTCACGCGGCGACCGCATCGTCGCCCAGCCGGCGACGATCACGCGGGCGAGGTTGCGGGTCGCGTCCACGGGACCCGCGATGCCGAGCGGACCTGAGCGCAGGTCGGCCGCGACCGGGACGGGCGCCACGCCGACGCGGCGCGCGCTCGTGCGGTCTTTGCCGCCGCCCTCGAAGCGGACGTCGAGGGCCACCTCGGTCACGCCGAGGCGGACCGTGAGGGCGTCGGCATCCGTGCGTCGCCGTTCCCAGAGTCGGGAGAGGGGCCGGGTCGCGATGTCGAAGAGCACGACGGGGTCGGGCAGGCGGTACCACGACTCGATGCGCTGGCGCTTGGCGAGGTCGCCGATGCGCGCCTCGGTCGCCCTCACCTCGTCGATCCACTGCTGCTCGGTCTTCAGCCCCTTGTTCTTCGCCAGCTTGCGGTTGGCCAGGAAGGAGCCGACCACCATGATCGGGCTCGCGGCGGCCATCAGCAGCATGATGGGCCTGCCGAAGACGAGCGCCATGGTGACCCCGAGCACGACGGGGATGATCGCCGACAGCCACGGCATCGGCGACTGGTCGGGGTCGTCGGGCTTGTCGCCGGGGAGCGCGACGACGGGCTGCTCAGCGGCCGGTCGGATGCGGCTCGGCCGGTTGAATCCCCGGGCGCCGAGCGCGTCTCGCGTCAGGTCGGCGTCACCGGCCGGTGCGACGCCGAGCCGGAAGACGCTGGAGCCGGCCTGCACGAGGTCGGCCGGCACGACCTCGGTCACCTCGGTGATCGCGACGCCGTTGACCCAGACCGCGGCCCCCTGTACCGGCTCGACCGTCGCGACGAGGCGGATGGGTCGTCCGTCGGCGTCGGCGCCGCCCGGCGAGACCGTGACGGTCACGTGGTGCGCGAGCAGGGCGGGATCGGCGATCGAGACGCCGACGGATGCCCCGTTGCCGATCGTGATCGCGGAACCCCGCACGATCGGCAGCGAGTCGCCCGAGAAGGGCCCGCCCACGAGTTCGAGTCGAAGGCCGCCGACGGGGGTGTCGGTGTGCACCGCCTGCGGCACCTGGCCGCCGGAGAGCACCGCGCTGTCGGCGAGCGGCGTCGTCGGGGCGGGGTCGGCGCCGAGCATCGACTCGGGCACCCCGAGCGCTTCGGCGACCTCGCCGACGGTGGTGCCCTCGTCGACGTCGAGCATCCACGAGCCTGCGGCGTCGCCGGCGCGCTGGTCGAGCGTGAGTCGGAGGCTCATGGGTGCTGCCTTTCGGGGGTGGTCGTCATCGGCCGGTGCGGTCGAGGACGGCGATGAACGCGTCGAACGGCCCGTCGGCGGCGACGTGCTCGCTGGGCGCCGGCGGGGTGAACGGGGTCGTGACGGGCTCGTCGCCGTGCGCGCCGGTCGGCGCGGTCGGGACGGGCCCCGAGGAGGGCAGGTTCAGGTCGGTGTCGGCGGGGACCAGGGTGACGGACCCGGACGCCTGTTCGCCGCCCGCGGCGACCTGGAAGCCGAACTGGTCGACCGCGCCCGAGCCCGCGTACCGCGCCGTGCCGTCGGCATCGCACGCGACGCTGCCGTGCAGCGCCGCACCGCAGCCGACGAAGACGACGTCGTCGCCGGCGATCGACGTGACGAGGGATGCGAGGTCGATCTCGGCGTCGCCGTCGTCGTCGAGCGCCGCGTACACGTCGAGGGCGATGAGCGGGACATCCGCCCGGTAGACGCCGACGGGGATGGTGCCCTCGCTCGTCGTGCCGAACTCGTCGACGATGCCGAAGCCGATCTCGGCGGGACCCGTGAACGTCGACGAGGCACGGAACACGAGGTGCGTCGGGGTGGCCCACGCCGTTCCGGCCGAAGCCGGCTCGACCCCGACGGCGACGAGTCCGGCGCCGCCCGCGCAGCGCGTGCAGGTCGTGCCCAGGTCGGAGAACGGGATGCGAAGGAGGCTTCCGGATGCCACGGGCCGCACGTTCGCGGACGGTGCGGCCTCTGGCGCCGGCGGGGCACCCAGGCTCACCCGATACGCCACGGTCATCGACACCGTGCCGTCGGTGAGCTCGACCGGGAGGACGGTGACGCCCGCCTCGGGATCGAAGTCGGGCGCGGACAGCTGGATGTGCTCCGCGTCGCATGCGACGACGAGCGGCGTCGCGGCGGTCGGGCCAGCGCAGTCGGCGATGCGCCACGGCGGCGACGGCTGGATCTCGGCGGTCTCGAGGTACGGGACCTCGATCTCGGCGGCGTTCGCCGACTCGGGTGCGACCACGTCGTCGGCGCCGAGCGCGGGCGCCCCACCGACGCCGAGGAGCAGCACGACCACCGGCACGACCATGAGGAGCGACCTCATCCGTGCCATGCGCCTCACCGTGCTCCTCCCATGGACCGACCTCGTTCGGGGGTCGATATAGCATGGTACGCGGTCGGTGCCGCCGACCGCGGCGACCAGGAGGAACGGCGATGACCGATCGGCTCATGCCACCCTCCGGCCACGCCGTCCTGGGGCACGCGCCCGGCCAGCCGGCGCTCGGCGAGCACGCCGGCGCCCGCGCTCTCGGCGCCGGAACGAGTGTCCTCCCCGAACTCGCGGAGGCCCCCGAGCGCGAGCGCAGCTGGTGGCGGCATCCGGCGTTCCTCGTCTCGATGATCCTCACGATCGTCGCCCTCGGCGCGGCCTCGGCCTGGTGGATCGTCTCGATCGTGACCGACGACTCCGTGCGCGTCGACGGACTCACGGCGTCCGTCGAGGGCGGCAACCTGCACCTCGACTGGGGCGGCCCCGACGCCGCATACGCGCTCTACGCCGTGGACGGCGACGGCGCCGTCACCGATCTCACCCAGCTCGTGCGCGGCACCGAGGCCTGGATTCCGGCCGCGGCCGGCGTCGCCGACGACTCGACGTGCTTCGTCGTGCGTCCGGCCGACCAGACCGCGGAGGTCAGCCTCGACGCGGCCTCGCTCGATGCCCAGCGCGGGGCCGGGATCTGCGCGGCCGACGCGGACGCGTGATGCGACGCACCCCGTTCCGGCGGAGAGCCGTGCTCGGCACCTGGGCTCTCGCCGGCCTCTCGGTCGCGCTCCTCACGGGCTGCGCCCAGGCGCCGCCCGCACCGACCCCGCCCGCGGGCGTCGACCTCGAATCCTTCGACGAGGCCGACGGCAACGGCCTCTGGCTCGTCTCGGGCGACGGCATCGCCGACGAGGTGCTCGCCGCCGTGCGCGCCGCGGGTCCGGTGCACGCCGCCGGCAGCTTCACCGAGACCACGCGGCCCGACCCCGAGTCCGACCTCGTACGCGGCCGCGAACTCTCCGTCGACTTCCGCGGGCGCGCCGGATCGTTCGACGCCCGGGTCGGCGCCGGTTCCTCCTCGGCCCGCATCGTGGTCGACGGCAACGTCGCGCACGTCCTCGGCAACACGGCCTACGCGAAGTCGATCGACGCCCCGCAGACCGCCGGCGTCGTCGTGTGCACGGTCGGCGCCGAGCCCGTCGTCGAGCGTTGGGCGCCGATGCTCGATCCGGTTGCACTCGTGTCGACCCTGCTCGAGAGCGCGCCGCTCGCGGTGGGTGATCCCGTCCGCGACGACGACGCGCTCGAGATCGTGATCGGCGAGGGGGCCGCGCTCGGCGTGCTCACGGTCGAGCGATACGGACCGCCGCTCCCCCGCACGTTCACCGCCGCCGACGAGAGCGGCGACGCGAGCTTCACGTTCGCCGACTGGGGCGTCGACGCGGATCCCTCCGCGGCCGCCGAGGAGCTCGCCTGCCCCGAGGGCTGACGCCCTCGCCTCGCCGTCGCGGTCAGGCGACGGGCCGGGGACCGGCCGCGAGCTCGCGGTCGTAGGCCTCGCGTGCGAGCCGATTGCGCTCGGTGACCGTGCGCCCGTGCGCCGCGATCCATCCGCCGAACCAGATCGGGATCTCGCGGGCGATGACGGCCGCCGCGATCGCGAACGGATCGAGCCAGCGCCCGGCGATGAAGGTCATCGCCTCGTCGTACGTGAGGGTCCAGGCCTGCACGGTGAGCAGCGCCGCGCCGATGTACGAGAAGTAGACGAACACGCCCACCAGCAGGCCGAACACCGCGTACACCCACCACGGCCCGCGATTGACGATCGCAGCCAGGACCGCGAACCCGAGGAACACGGCGACGAGCGGGACCCAGAACACGGCGCTGCCGAGGAACGACACGAAGACGTCGGTCGCCTTCGTGTTGTCGCCGCGGCCGAGCAGCAGCAGGTAGGCGACCGCCGCGTAGAGGACCGCGAAGGCGACCGCGCCGATCGCGGCGACGAGCACGCCGAACCCGCGGTTGCCCTGCTTCTTCGGCGGAACGGGCGCCTGCACGTAGATCGTCTGCGGTTGCGGCGCCGGCACCGGCACCGGCTCGGCGGCGAGCGTCGCCGCTCCCCCGGCCGCGGCGACCGCCTCGGGCGCCGGCGGTACGTAGGTCTCCCGCCGGACGCTGTCGGCCGCGACCGGCACGGGCAACGGCTCGGGCGCGACCTCCGCGTCGACGAGGTCGGCGTCGACGGGTTCCGCGTACACGGGCTCACCGTGCACGGCTTCGACGGGTGTCGTCGGTTCCGAAGCGGTCACGAGGGGTTCCTCGGATGCCGGGGCCCCGGCATTGGCGCGCTGCACGGCCTCGTCGAGGCGAGCTGTGCGAGCCGCCTCCGCGTCGGCCGCGGTGTCGAACGCGGGCTCGTCGAGGACGGGCGGCGCCTCAGGCGTCTCCGCGGCGGCATCCGCCACCGGCTCGGGTGCTGCAACGGGCTCGGGCTCCGAGGCTGCGTCGGCGACGTCGTCGGCCCCGGTCGACGCGGACTTCTCGGCGGGAACGTCGGCCGCGGCATCCGCAGTCGTCGGCGTCTCGGTCGTGTCACCCTCGTCGGCCGGAATCGCGCCGGTCTCGTCGGGGTCCCTCGTCGTGTCGCTCATCATCGCGCTCCTTCCGGGCGCCACGCACCCGCGGTCGGTCGGCCCATGCTAGCAACGGGCGGCGTCCCCGCCGGGGAGCGCGCGCGGTGCTTCTCAGAGCCGAGCCGCGCCCGGGTACGCCGAAGGGCCCCGGGGAGAACCCCGGAGCCCTTCGGTCGAGCGAATCGCGCCTAGCTGTAGTTGCCCGGCGTGAAGTCGTCGTTCGAGAACGCATCGAAGTCGACGAAGCTCAGGTCGCCCTCGGTGAAGGACGCGTCGTCGGTGAAGATGCGGTTCGGGTACCGCTCCGCCTTCGCCTCCTCGGTCGCCTCGACCGCGACGTTCCGGTACCTGTTCAGACCGGTGCCCGCGGGGATCAGCTTTCCGATGATCACGTTCTCCTTGAGGCCGACCAGCGGGTCGGACTTGCCCTCCATGGCGGCCTGCGTGAGCACGCGGGTCGTCTCCTGGAAGGACGCGGCCGAGAGCCACGACTCGGTCGCCAGCGAAGCCTTGGTGATACCCATGACCTCCTGACGGGCCGACGCCGTCTTCTTGCCCTCGGTGAGCGTGGCGCGGTTGATCTCGTTGTACTTCGACCGGTCGACCAGCTCGCCCGGGAGCAGGTCGGTGTCGCCGTGGTCGACGACGGTGACCTTGCGGAGCATCTGGCGGACGATGACCTCGATGTGCTTGTCGTGGATCGGCACACCCTGCGAGCGGTAGACGCCCTGCACACCGTCGACGAGGTGCTTCTGCACCTCGCGCACGCCCTTGACCCGGAGGACCTCCTTGGGGTCGACCGTGCCGACGATGATCTGCTGACCGAGCTCGACGTGCTGTCCGTCTTCGACCAGGAGGGTCGAACGCTTGAGCACGTTGTACGCGATCGGCTCGTCGCCGTTGTCGGGCGTGAGGATCACCTTGCGCTGGCGGTCCGACTCGTCGATCGTGATGCGACCGGCGGCCTCGACGATGGGCGACGCACCCTTGGGGGTACGCGCCTCGAAGAGCTCCTGCACGCGGGGAAGACCCTGCGTGATGTCGTCGGCCGAGGCCGAACCACCGGTGTGGAAGGTACGCATCGTGAGCTGCGTGCCGGGCTCGCCGATCGACTGGGCCGCGATGATGCCGACGGCCTCGCCGATGTCGACGAGCTTGCCGGTCGCGAGCGAACGGCCGTAGCACTTCGCGCAGACACCGACGGCGGACTCGCAGGTCAGGACCGAGCGGACCTTGATCGACTCGACGTTGGCCGCGATGAGCTTGTCGATGAGCACGTCACCGACGTCTTCACCGGCCTCGGCGACGACCTCGCCCTTGGCGTTCACGGCATCGGCCGCGAGCGAACGGGCGAACACCGAGTTCTCGACGTTCGGGTCGCGCACGAGCACGCCCTCGGAGTCCACAGCGCCGATGGGGAGCTCGAGGCCCTTGCCGGTGCCGCAGTCCTCCTCGCGGATGATGACATCCTGCGAGACGTCGACGAGTCGACGCGTGAGGTAGCCCGAGTCGGCCGTACGGAGGGCCGTGTCGGCCAGACCCTTGCGGGCACCGTGCGTCGCGATGAAGTACTCCGCGACCGACAGCCCCTCGCGGTACGAGGAGATGATCGGGCGAGGGATGATCTCACCCTTCGGGTTGTTCACGAGACCGCGCATACCGGCGATGTTGCGAACCTGGAGCCAGTTACCACGAGCACCCGACGTCACCATGCGGTTGATGGTGTTGTCGGTCGGGAAGTTCTCCTGCATGGCCTTGGCGACCTCGTCGGTGGCCTTGGTCCAGATCTGGATGAGCTCCTGACGACGCTCGGCGTCGGTCGTGAGGCCCTTCTCGAACTGCGACTGCACCTTCGCGGCGAGCTTCTCGTAGCGACCGACGATCTCGCCCTTGTTCGGGGGCGTGATGATGTCGGAGAGCGCCACGGTGACGCCCGAGCGGGTCGCCCAGCGGAAGCCCGCGTCCTTGATGCGGTCGAGGGTCGCCGCGACCTCGGTCTTCGGGTAGCGCTCCGCGAGGTCGTTGACGATCGCGGAGATCTGGCCCTTGCCTGCCTGCTCGTTGAAGAACGGGTAGTCGACCGGGAGCGCCTCGTTGAAGAGCGCGCGACCGAGCGTGGTCTCCATGAGGTACGGCTTGCCCTCGACGAAGTTCTCGGGGGCGTCGCCCTCCGCGAAGTGCACGCCGTCGAGACGGATGCGCACGGTCGCGTTGAGGTCGAGCTCGATCTGACCCGGACGGTTCTGGTCGAACGCGAGGATCGCCTCGGCGATCGACGAGAACGCACGGCCCTCGCCGGCTGCGCCGGGCTTCTGGGTCGTCAGGTGGTGCAGGCCGATGATCATGTCCTGCGAGGGCAGGGTCACCGGGCGACCGTCGGACGGCTTCAGGATGTTGTTCGACGCGAGCATCAGGATGCGCGCCTCGGCCTGGGCCTCGACCGACAGCGGAAGGTGCACGGCCATCTGGTCGCCGTCGAAGTCCGCGTTGAACGCGGCGCAGACGAGCGGGTGGAGCTGGATGGCCTTGCCCTCGACGAGCTGCGGCTCGAACGCCTGGATGCCGAGACGGTGCAGGGTGGGTGCGCGGTTCAGCAGCACGGGGCGCTCGCGGATGATCTCCTCGAGGACGTCCCACACGTGCGGGTTCGAACGCTCCACCATGCGCTTGGCGGCCTTGATGTTCTGAGCGTGGCTCAGGTCGATCAGGCGCTTGATGACGAACGGCTTGAAGAGCTCCAGCGCCATCTGCTTGGGCAGACCGCACTGGTGCAGCTTCAGCTGCGGGCCGACGACGATGACCGAACGGCCGGAGTAGTCGACGCGCTTGCCGAGCAGGTTCTGACGGAATCGACCCTGCTTGCCCTTGAGCATGTCGCTCAGGGACTTGAGGGCGCGGTTGCCGGTACCCGTGACCGGGCGGCCACGACGACCGTTGTCGAACAGCGCGTCGACGGCCTCCTGCAGCATCCGCTTCTCGTTGTTCACGATGATCTCGGGAGCACCGAGGTCGAGCAGACGACGCAGGCGGTTGTTGCGGTTGATCACACGACGGTAGAGGTCGTTGAGGTCGGAGGTCGCGAAGCGGCCACCGTCGAGCTGCACCATCGGGCGCAGCTCCGGCGGGATCACGGGGACCACGTCGAGCACCATCGCGGCCGGCGAGTTGCCGGTCTGCAGGAAGGAGCTCACCACGCGCAGGCGCTTGATGGCACGGATCTTCTTCTGGCCCTTGCCCTCGGCGATCTGCAGGCGCAGGTCGTCGGCCTCGGCCGCGAGGTCGAACGCGAGGAGGCGCTTCTTGATGGCCTCGGCGCCCATGTAGGCGTCGAAGTACATGCCGAAGCGGTCCTGGAGCTCGTGGAAGACCGAGTCCTCGGGCTTGAGGTCACCGACCTTGAGGGTGCGGAAGTCCTCCCACACGCGCTCGAGGTGCGCGATCTGCTCGTCGCCCGACTTGCGGACGCCGGTCATCTCCTTGTCGGCGGCGGCCTCGGCGCGCTTGCGCACGTCGGACTTCGCACCGTCGGCCTCGAGGGCCGCGAGCTCGTCCTCCTTGCGCTTCATGAGCTCGGCGATGCGCGCGTCGCGCTGGTCGCCGATCGTCTTGATCTCGAGGCGGATCTCGTTCTCGAGGCCGGGCATGTCGGCGTGACGACCCTCGTCGTCGACGTCGATGACCATGTAGGCCGCGAAGTAGATGACCTTCTCGAGGTCCTTGGGCGCCATGTCGAGCAGGTACCCGAGGCGCGAGGGGACGCCCTTGAAGTACCAGATGTGGGTCACGGGAGCGGCGAGCTCGATGTGGCCCATGCGCTCACGGCGCACGGAGGACTTGGTGACCTCCACGCCGCAGCGCTCGCACACGATGCCCTTGAAGCGAACGCGCTTGTACTTGCCGCACGCGCACTCCCAGTCACGGCTCGGTCCGAAGATCTGCTCTCCGAACAGGCCGTCCTTCTCGGGCTTCAGGGTGCGGTAGTTGATGGTCTCGGGCTTCTTGACCTCACCGTAGGACCACTTGCGGATGTCCTCTGCCGTGGCCAGACCGATGCGAAGCTCGTCAAATGTGGTTGCGTCGAGCAATTTCTCTCCTTGGAAAGTCTCTGTAGTCGTCTACTGGCCAGGCTTAGATCTCGTCGATGTTCGACGACTCGAAGCGCGCGGAGATGTTGATGCCGAGCTCTTCCGCTGCGCGGAATGCCTCGTCATCGGTGTCGCGGAGGGAGACCGCGGTGCCGTCTGCCGAGAGCACCTCGACGTTCAGGCAGAGCGACTGCATCTCCTTCATGAGCACCTTGAAGGACTCGGGGATGCCGGGCTCCTGGATGTTCTCGCCCTTGACGATGGCCTCGTACACCTTGACGCGGCCGAGGATGTCGTCGGACTTGATCGTGAGGAGCTCCTGGAGCGCGTATGCGGCGCCGTAGGCCTCGAGGGCCCACACCTCCATCTCACCGAATCGCTGACCACCGAACTGCGCCTTACCACCGAGCGGCTGCTGGGTGATCATCGAGTACGGGCCCGTCGAACGAGCGTGGATCTTGTCGTCGACGAGGTGGTGCAGCTTCAGGATGTACATGTAGCCGACCGAGACCGGGTACGGGAAGGGCTCGCCCGAACGACCGTCGAAGAGGTGCGTCTTGCCGGTCGAGTCGATGAGGCGCTCACCGTCGCGGTTGGGGAGGGTCGAGTCGAGCAGACCTGCGATCTCCTCCTCGAAGGCGCCGTCGAACACCGGGGTCGCGACCTTGGTGCCGGGGGCGGCCTCGTGCGCGTCCTTCGGCAGCTTCTTGGCCCAGGACGGGTTGCCCTCGACCTTCCAGCCCTGCTTGGCGACCCATCCGAGGTGGGTCTCGAGCACCTGGCCGAAGTTCATTCGACCGGGGATGCCGAGCGGGTTCAGGATGACGTCGACCGGAGTGCCGTCGGCGAGGAACGGCATGTCCTCGACCGGCAGGATCTTCGAGATGACGCCCTTGTTGCCGTGGCGGCCGGCGAGCTTGTCGCCCTCGGTGATCTTGCGCTTCTGGGCGATGTAGACGACCACGCGCTGGTTGACGCCCGAGCCGAGCTCGTCGTCGTTCTCGGAGGAGAACTCCTTGACGGCGATGATGGTTCCCCGCTCACCGTGGGGCACCTTCAGCGACGTGTCGCGGACCTCGCGGCTCTTCTCGTTGAAGATCGCGCGGAGCAGGCGCTCCTCAGCGGAGAGCTCGGTCTCGCCCTTCGGCGTGACCTTGCCGACGAGGATGTCGCCGGGGCGGACCTCGGCGCCGATGCGGATGATGCCGCGCTCGTCGAGGTCGGCCAGCAGGTCGGGGCTGACGTTGGGGAGGTCACGCGTGATCTCCTCCTTGCCGAGCTTCGTGTCGCGGGCGTCGACCTCGTACTCCTCGATGTGGATCGACGAGAGCACGTCGTCCTTCACGAGGTTCTGGCTGAGGATGATCGCGTCCTCGAAGTTGTGACCCTCCCACGGCATGAACGCCACGAGGAGGTTCTTGCCGAGCGCGAGCTCGCCGTTGTCGGTCGCGGGACCATCGGCGATGACCTCGCCGACCTCGATGCGCTCGCCGGCCGTGACGACCACGCGGTTGTTGTACGACGTGCCCTGGTTCGAGCGGTCGAACTTGCGCAGGTAGTAGGTCTGCGTGCCGCCCTGGTCGAGCTGGACGGTGACGGCGTCGGCCGAGACCTCGGTGACGACACCGGCCTTGTCGGCGGTGACCACGTCACCGGCGTCGATGGCCGCGTAGCCCTCCATGCCGGTGCCGACGAACGGCGAGTCGCTGCGGAGCAGCGGCACAGCCTGACGCTGCATGTTCGCACCCATGAGGGCGCGGTTCGCGTCGTCGTGCTCGAGGAAGGGGATGAGCGACGTACCGACCGACACCATCTGGCGCGGCGAGACGTCCATGTAGCCGATCTCGTCGGCGGGGATGAGGTCGACCTCGCCGCCGGTCTTGCGGGCGAGGACGCGGTCCTCCTGGAAGTGCCCGTCGGACTTGAGCGGCGCGTTCGCCTGGGCGATGATCTCGCCGGTCTCCTCCATGGCGGTCAGGTACTCGATCTCGTCGGTGACCTTGCCCGCGACGACCTTGCGGTACGGGGTCTCGATGAAGCCGAAGGAGTTGATGCGCGCGAACGACGCGAGCGAGCCGATCAGGCCGATGTTCGGGCCTTCAGGGGTCTCGATCGGGCACATGCGGCCGTAGTGCGAGGGGTGGACGTCACGGACCTCGACGCCGGCGCGGTCACGGGACAGACCACCCGGGCCCAGCGCGGAGAGGCGACGCTTGTGCGTCAGGCCCGCGAGGGGGTTGTTCTGGTCCATGAACTGCGACAGCTGCGACGTGCCGAAGAACTCCTTGATCGCGGCGACGACGGGGCGCACGTTGATCAGGGTCTGCGGGGTGATCGCCTCGATGTCCTGCGTGGTCATGCGCTCGCGGACGACGCGCTCCATGCGGGACAGGCCGGTGCGGACCTGGTTCTGGATCAGCTCGCCGACCGCGCGGATGCGACGGTTGCCGAAGTTGTCGATGTCGTCGACGTCGAGGCGCAGCTCGATGTCCTTGCCGTTGCGACGGCCGGGCAGCGTGGTGCGCTCGTCGTGCAGGGCGACGAGGTACTTGATCGTCGCGACGATGTCTTCAACGGTCAGCACCGAGTCGGTGAGGGGAGCCTCGAGGCCGAGCTTGTTGTTGATCTTGTAGCGACCGACCTTCGCGAGGTCGTAGCGCTTCGGGTTGAAGTAGAAGTTGTCGAGGAGCGCACGCGCGGCCTCGGCAGCGACCTGCTCGCCCGGACGGAGCTTGCGGTAGATGTCCTTGAGCGCCTCTTCCTTCGTGAGGATGTTGTCCTTCTCGAGGGTGAGGGCGATCGACTCGTAGCCGGCGAACTGCTCGAGGATCTCCTCGCTCGTCAGGCCGAGGGCCTTGAGGAACACGGTGACGCTCTGCTTGCGCTTGCGGTCGATGCGGACGCCGACCTGGTCGCGCTTGTCGATCTCGAACTCGAGCCAGGCACCGCGGCTCGGGATGACGCGAGCGGAGTAGATGTCCTTGTCGCTCGTCTTCTCGGGCGTGCGCTCGAAGTAGACGCCGGGCGAGCGCACGAGCTGGGAGACGACGACACGCTCGGTGCCGTTGATCACGAACGTGCCGCGCGCGGTCATGAGCGGGAAGTCGCCCATGAAGACCGTCTGCGTCTTGATCTCACCCGTGAGGTGGTTCATGAACTCGGCGTTCACGTACAGCGGTGCGGAGAAGGTCTTGCCCTTCTCCTTGCACTCGTCGATCGTGTACTTCGGCGGCTCGAGCTCGGGGTTCGTGAACGAGAGCTGCATGGTCTCGCCGAGGTCCTCGATCGGGGAGATCTCCTCGAAGATCTCCTCGAGTCCGGTGGCCTCGGGCAGGTCCTTGCGGCCGGCCTCGACTGCTTCCTCGACGCGTGCCTTCCACGCATCGTTGCCGACGAGCCAGTCGAAGCTCTCGGTCTGCAGGGCGAGCAGGTCGGGTACGGTGAGGGTGTCGGTGACCTTGGCGAACGAGAGACGGCTTGCACCGCGTCCGTTCTTGGGAGTGGGCGTGGTCGCGTTGCGCGCAGCAGCCAAGTGAATAACCTCCATCGGCCCCGTCGGGCCGGTTCACTGTCGGTAGCGGAGAGAATTGCCCCGAGACGCGTGCCGATGCCGGATTTGAACCCGACATGCGAAGCCGACCGCAATATGAAGGCATAGTGGGTCTGGGAGCGCAAAGGTTAACCATATACTTTGCGACGCGCCATGTCCAGTCGATTCTTGATTTGTGCGGCGGTCTCAGGTATAACCCAGAATTCGGATGCCGCGACGGCGCGTGATGCGCCCCCAGAACCGCCGATCCGCATACGATTCCGAGTCTGCACGGCGCTCCGCCGACCGCGACGACGAGGAGGTCCGAGTGACCCAGGACGCACCCGAACTGCGACACGCGCCGACCGAACCGGCAGCCGGCGCACCGACGCCCGCGCCCGCTGCGAAGGCGTTGCGGGGCTACCGCCGCATCGCCATCGTCGCGCTCGTGGCGTCGCTGTCGATCACGGCCGTGGTCGGGATCGTGACGCTCCTGAGCGGCGACTTCGGCGAGGTGCAGGGCCGAGTGCTCGGCACGACGCTCCTCATCGCGGGCGCGAGCATCCTCGCGCTCTGCCATCTCAGCGTGGTCGGGCGCCCCGTTCGCGTGGTCGGCTTCGTCGGCCTCGGCGCGAGCGCCGTCGCCCTCGTCATCGGCCTGCTGCTGATCTGGACCCCGTGGTACGACGACGGAGGCGGATGGCCCGTCGATCTCTGGCGATGGTTCGGCATCACGTCGATCATCGCGGCGAGCCTCGCGCACGCGAACCTGCTCCTGCAGTTGTCGGGCCGGCGGCGCCGCGCCGTGCGCACCGCGCTCGCGATCACGCTCGCGGCCATCGCCGTCGTCGCGGTGATGCTCGTCCTCCCGCTCCTCAGCGATTGGGAGATCCCGGGTGACGACGGCGGCGAGTACTGGCGGTGGTTCGGCGTGATCGCGATCGTCGACGCACTCGGCACCATCGTGCTCCCCGTGGTCGCGCTGCTCGTTCGAGAGCAGCCGGTGGCGAGCGCGGAGACGCCCGCCACGGGCGCGACGGATGGTTCCGACGCGCCGCGCCTCGATGGGGGCCCGGCCGAGGCATCCGCTCCCGACGCCCTCGAGCAGCGCATCGCCGGACTGACCGAGCGCACCGGACTGGATCGCACGGCGCTGCTCGAAGCGGCCCTCGACGACTTCGAGGCGCGCCACGCGGACGCCGCGGAATCGCCGGCCGAGTAACGACGACGGCCCGTCCGAGACGAGCGGGCAACGGCTGCCCCAGCAGCAGCGCAGCATCCCGGGACCGGGGGCCCCGCCGCGTGGGACGATGCCTGCATGACGCGCATCGAGTTCGAGGCCGATGTCTTCAGCTCGCACGGGCTGACGCTCCTCGTCGACGGGTCGGCGCAGTCGCACGTGGACCTCGAGGATCCGACGCGGCTGTTCTTCGAGTACCTGCGCCGCGTCGGCCACGTGGTCGACGCGATCGCCATGTCGGGGGCACCGATCGCGGCGCTGCACCTCGGCGGCGGCGCGCTGACGCTCCCCCGGTACGTCGACGCCACGCGGCCGGGATCGATCCAGGTGGTCGTCGACCACGACGCCGAGCTCATCGAGGTGGTGCGGGCCAGGGCGCCGTGGCCGGAATCCGGCATCGAGGTGCGCATCGTCGACGCGGCCGAGGCCGTTCGCGCCTCGGCCGCACGCGGCGAGCGCTTCGACCTCGTCGTGGTCGACGTGTACACGCACCTCGACGCGCCCGCGTTCGTCGACGACCCCGACTTCCTCGCCGCGTGCCTCGGGCTGCTGCGCGACGACGGCGTCGTCGTCGTGAACATCGCGGATGCCGCGGGGCTCGCGAGGCTGCGCACCTCGGCGCGTGCGTTCGCGCGGGCCGATCCGGGCGCCGATCTGCTCGCGGTCGCCGACACGCACGTGATCGACGGCGGCGAGGAGGGCAACACCGTGCTCGTCGCGACCTCCGGAACCCTGCCCGCGGCGATCGCGATGCGGCTCGAGGCGGGCGGGCCGTTCCCCGTCACGGTGCTGGCCGGTGCGAAGCTCGACTTCGTGCTCTGGGGCGCCTGCTGAGCGCAGGGGGCCGGTAGCGTGGCATCCGTGCCCTCCGACCCCGAACTCGAACGCCGCCTCTCGGTGAGCGGACACCTCGCGCACCTCGAGGAGTCCCGCCAGGTGCCCGGTTCGTGGACGCTCTACGTCGACGGCACCCCGCAGTCGCATGTCGAGCTCGACCGACCCGACTGGCTCGGCTTCGAGTACGTGCGCCGCATCGGACACGCGGTCGACCTCGTGCGGGCGGAGGGCGAGGCGATCACGGCCCTGCACCTCGGCGGCGGCGCGCTCACGCTCCCCCGGTACGTCGCCGCGACCCGGCCCGGTTCGCGGCAGCAGGTCATCGAGCTCGAGTCCGAACTCGTCGACCTCGTGCGGGAGCACCTGCCGCTGCCGCGCGGGGCGCAGGTGCGGGTTCGCCACGGCGACGCCCGCGAGGTGCTCGCGAAGCTGCCCGCCGGCCTCGACGGCGCGGTCGACATCGCGATCGTCGACATCTTCTCGGGTGCGCGCACGCCCGCGCACGTGACGAGCGTCGAGTTCTACGAGCTGCTCGCGAAGCGACTCGCCCCGCAGGGCATCGCGGTCGCGAACGTCGCCGACGGCGCGGGCCTCGCGTTCGCCCGGTCGCAGGCGGCCACGCTCGCGCACGTCTTCGAGCACGTCGCGATCGCGGCCGACGCGTCGATGCTGAAGGGGCGCCGTTTCGGCAACGTCGTCATGTACGCGTCGAACGCCGAACTGCCGTTCGCGGGCCTGCCGCGGCGGCTCGCGAGCGATCCGGCGCCCGCGCGCATGCTCGACGGCGCGGAGCTCCGCAACTTCGTCGCGGGGGCCCCGGTCGTGACGGATGCCACGGCGGTGCCGTCCCCGCCGCCGGCGCGGTCGATCTTCCTCAAGCGCTGACGCCGCTCGGTCGGCGTCCGCAACTCGCGCGCTGCCCGCAGGAATCGCGCTGCCCCGCAGGACTCGCGCGGCCGGCAGGACTCGCGGCGCCCAGCCGCTCACGCGTGGCGGAAGCGCACCTCCTGGCCCGGCCGCACCTGCGCGAGCCGGTCGAGCGATGCCGCGCTCACCACCGCGATGACCGGGTATCCGCCGGTGACCGGCCGGTCGGCGAGCAGGATCGTCGGACGACCGTCGCCTGCGACCTGCATCGAGCCGGGCACGGTCGCCTCGCTCGGGAGCTCGCCGGGGATCAGGCGCTCGAGCGCGTCGCCCGTGAGCCGCGCGCCGATGCGGTCGGCCTGCTCCGACATGCGCCAGGGGCGCTCGTAGAGCGTGCGGTGCGCGGCATCCGTGAACCGGTCGGCCCGGGGGCCGGGCAGCAGGGCGAGGGTCACGGCACCGGCGGGCGGCGGGAACGCGGCCTCGCGATCGAGCAGCGGCACGGATGCCGCGGGCTCCGCGCCGATCGGCAGCACGTCGCCCGCGCGCAGGGGCTCGGGGCCGATGCCCGAGAGGGTGTCGCGCGAGCGCGAACCCAGCACGGGCGGCACCTCGAGGCCGCCGCGGAACGCCAGCAGGTAGCGGATGCCGCGATCAGGCGTCCCGAGTTCGAGCACCGCGCCCGCGGTCGCCCGCGCCGCCGTGTAGGGCGCGATGCGCCGACCGTCGAGCCGCACGTCGCCCCACGCGCCCGTCACGGCGAACCACGTCTCGGCGTCGACGCGTGCGCGGAAGCCGCCCATGACGATCTCGAGTGCCGCGGCATGGTCGGGGTTGCCGACGAGGCGGTTCGCGAGGGCGAGTGCGCCGCGGTCGAGCGCGCCCGAGGCCGGCACGCCGAGGTGCGCGAGGCCGGGTCGCCCGAGGTCCTCGACGAGCGTCTGTGCGCCCGGCCGCTCGATCGTGAGGGTTCCGGGGCCGAGGGGCCCCGGGCCGCCGGTCATGGGGCCGGCTCGAACCGCACGGTGCGGCCCGGCACGAACTGCGCGGGATCGGCGGCGGCCGGATCCCACAGGGTCGCGCCGGTGCTGCCGATGATGCGCCAGCCGCCCGGGCTCTGCCTCGGGTAGACGCCCGCGAACGCCCCGGCGAGCGCGACCGACCCGCCGGGCACCTTCGGGCGCGGCGCGTCGAGGCGGGGCACCTCGAACGGCCACTCGTCGCTCACGAGGTAGCCGAAGCCCGGAGCGAAGCCC
The DNA here is from genome assembly GCF_051016555.1 of Agromyces sp. Marseille-Q5079. Classification (NCBI taxonomy): domain Bacteria; kingdom Bacillati; phylum Actinomycetota; class Actinomycetes; order Micrococcales; family Microbacteriaceae; genus Agromyces; species Agromyces sp. Marseille-Q5079. The sequence continues at coordinate 247,949 of NZ_JBPEJF010000001.1, forward strand.
ACGAACGCGACCCGCCACTCGATGCCCGAGTGCCGGGCGACGAGCGCCTCGACCGACACCCCGAGCGCGGCAGCGGTCGCAGCCAGGTCGACGCCGTCGTAGGTCACCGGGACGGTCACCGGATCGGCGTGCGCCCCGGCCACCCGCGAGCCGGCCTCAGCGGGGATGCGGCGGATCCAGGTCGCGGCGGATTCCAGCGGCATCCGCTCGGGGTCGACGGCGACGAGCAGCGTGCGTGCGGCGGGCACGAGCTCGACGACGCCCGGCGGCCGGGCCTCGGCGAGCGCGTCGTGCAGGGCGAGCACCTCGTCGAGCGAGTCGCACTCGACGAGCAGTGCCGATTCTCCGCTCGGCAGCAGGCGGCGGCTCATGCGAACGCCCGGATCTCGACGCCCGCGCGTTCGAGCGCGTCGCGCACCGCGCGGGCCATGGCCGCAGCCCCCGGGGTGTCGCCGTGCAGGCAGAGCGAATCGGGACGGAGCTCGACCCGGCTGCCGTCGTCGGCCGTGATGCCGCCCGTCTCGGCGAGCTCGATCGCCCGGTCTGCGGCCGCCGCCGGGTCGTCGACGATCGCGCCCGGCTCGCCGCGCGGCACCAGCGATCCGTCGGCGAGGTACCCGCGATCGGCGAACGCCTCGCGCGCGAACCGGAGGCCTGCGGCATCCGCGGCCCGCTCGAGCTCGCTCGAGGGCGGACCGAGCACCGACAGCGCCGGGTCGTACGTGGCCACCGCGTCCGCGAAGGCGTGGGCCGCGGCGGCATCCGTCACGAGCCGGTGGTACAGCGCGCCGTGCGCCTTCACGTAGTGGACCCGGATGCCGGAGGCGCGCGCCACCCCGTCGAGCGAGCCGAGCTGCACCAGGAGTTCGGCCGCGATCTCGGCCGGGCTCGTGTCGAGCGCGCGCCGGCCGAAGCCCACGAGATCCCGGTAGCCGGGGTGGGCGCCGAGCGTCACGCCCTCGCGCGCCGCCGCCGCAGAGCTCCGCGCCATGGTCAGGGCGTCGCCCGCGTGGAAGCCGCAGGCCACGTTCGCGCTCGTGATCACCTGGAACATCGCGTCGTCGTCGCCGACGCGCCATGCCCCGAAGCTCTCGCCGAGGTCGCTGTTCAGGTCGATCGTCGGCTGCATGCGTTCCATTCTGCCGAAGCGACGAGCAGACTGGGCAGGTGCGCATCGCCACCGTCGTCCGCGCGACCGCGACCGCGTCCGCCGCGATCGCCGTCGTGGCGGCGCTCACGGCCTGCTCGGCCCCGTCCGAGCGGACCGTGCCGCCCTCGACGCCGCCGGGATCGCCGACGGCGAGCGCGACGACGCCCGCACCGACCCCCTCCCCCTCGCCGACGGCACCGCCCGTCGTGCAGCGCCCGACCGGGGTCGTCGAGACCATCGCCGAGGGACTGCAGGCGCCGTGGTCGATCCTCCGGCTCCCGGGCGGGGGCGTGCTGGTCAGCGAACGCGACACCGCTCGCATCGTCGAGGTGCTGGGCGACGGCTCGCTCCGCGTCGCGGCGACGGTCGCCGACGTCGTGCCCGGGGGCGAGGGCGGCCTGCTCGGCCTCGCATATCGCCCCGGCGACGACGGCGGCGCCGGTCACGTCTACGCGTACTTCACCGCGGCAGCCGAGAACCGCATCGTGCGGATGCCGCTGACGGGCGCTCCCGGGTCGCTCGGGCTCGGTGCGGCCGAGACCGTGCTCGCGGGCATCCCCCGCGGGCTCTCGAACCACCAGGGCGGGCGCCTCGCGTTCGGTCCCGACGGCGACCTCTACGCGACCGTCGGCGACGGCGGCGACCGCGACGCGGCCCAGAACCCCGACTCGCTCTCGGGCAAGATCCTGCGGATGACGCCCGACGGAGGGCCCGCCGCCGGCAACCCGTTCGGCACCCTCGTGTACTCGATCGGGCACCGCAACCCGCAGGGTCTCGCCTGGGACGCGGAGGGCCGCCTCTGGGCCGCCGAGTTCGGACAGGACGCGTGGGACGAGCTCAACCTCATCGTGCCCGGCGGCAACTACGGCTGGCCGGTGGTCGAGGGGCGCGCCGGGGCGGCCGGGTACGCGGACCCCGTGCTGCAGTGGTCGACCGCCGAGGCCAGCCCCAGCGGGCTCGCCGTCGTCGGCGACTCGCTCTTCCTCGCCGCGCTCCGCGGGGAGCGCCTCTGGGTCGCCGCCCCCGCGAGCACGGGTGCCCCCGCAGCCGAGGCCGCGTTCGCCGGCGAGTTCGGACGACTGCGCGACGCCGTGCCCGGACCCGATGGCGAGCTCTGGGTGATCACGAACAACACCGACGGCCGTGGGAGCCCGATCGCGGGCGATGATCGCCTGCTCCGCGTGCGACTCACCGGCGGCTGAAGACCTCCCGATCGGGACCTCACCGGGACTATTCTCATCACATGGCGGATCTCGAACGGGTGCGACGCTGGGCCGATGCGCTCATCGTGCTGCACCTGGATCCGGCCATCTGGAGCTTCGGCTTCGACAACGCCAAGAAGCGCGCCGGCCTCTGCAACTACACGTCGAAGCGCATCTCGGTCTCGCGCTACCTCGCGGCGAGGTACGACGACGACGAGATCCACCAGATCCTCCTGCACGAGGTCGCCCACGCCATGGCCGGTCCGCGCGCGGGCCACGGGCCGAAGTGGCGCCGGGTCGCCGCAGAGCTCGGCTACATCGGCCGCCGCACCCACGACGGCGAGGTCGCGCACGAACTCGCCCCCTGGGTCGGGCGATGCCCCGCCGGCCACGAGCACTTCCGCTACCGACAGCCGACGCGGCCGCTCAGCTGCGGCGTCTGCCACCGCGGCTTCGACCGGGCGAACCTCATCGTGTGGGGACGCCGCGAGATCACGGCCGCCGTGCGGCGCCGTGCGGCGAGCGCCGCGAGCTGATCCGACCCGGCGCAGCGCTGCCGAGGCACGTCGTCGGCGCTCCGCGTCGCCGGGATCCACGCCCGCCACGGCGCGCATATGCGCCTTCCGGAATGCGCGCGGGGCGGCATCCTCGCTCCCCCTCGCAGAGCGCGTCCGCACGCTCGGGAGAGCGGTCCCAGGGGTGCCCGCAGAGCGCTAGCATTGCCGGGTGCCCGTCTCCACCGTTGCGATCCCCGTCGGACAATGGCTCGTCTCCCCCGAGGGCGTGCGGTGGTGGTTCGATTCCGGCTCGTTCGCGCTCGACTTCGCCACCACGGGCTCGCTCGGCGAGCAGGCCCCCGCAGACGACGCCCCGCCGCACGAGCGACTGCACGCCCCCGACGACCTGACCGAGTGGCTCCGCGACCGCTTCCCGGTGCAGATGGGCACGGCCCGGTCGCGCGACCTCTTCGACGCGGTGGCGCTCCGAGACGCGGTCGCCAGGATGGCACGGTGCTCGGCCCGCGGCGAGCAGCTCCGCGGCACCGACGTCGACATCGTGAACCTCTACGCGGCGACGCCCGACATCCCGCCCTCGCTCTCGGGCGGCACCCGCCAGGCAGGCCGTTCGGTGCACACGGTGTCGCAGGCCCTCGCCACCATCGCCCGTGACGCGGTCGACGTGTTCTCGCCCGAGAACGAGGGCCGGCTCCGCGAGTGCGACGGCCCCGACTGCACGATGGTCTACCTCGACACGTCGCGCGCGGCCACGCGCCGCTGGTGCTCGATGCAGCGCTGCGGCAACCGGGCCAAGGTGCGCGCGCACCGCGCCCGCAAGGCGGGCAACCGGCTCGTCGAGCAGACGGCCGCCTGACGCGTCGCGTCGCCCCGACGCGGCGACGCCACGACACCCCGTCGATTCAGGCCCCGAACACGCCCTCGCGCAGCACCGGCACCAGGTCGGTCACGTCGCGCTGCGTCGCGAGACGCGCGTCGGGCTTGCGGCCGGCCTCGGCCAGTCGCGCCCCGCTGCCCGATGCGCTGATGAGGTGCACCGCAGCGTGCTGGAGACCCTCGAACGCGGCGCAGGCGACGGCGGCCTCGGGCGACGTGTGATCGATGCCGAGCCGCACGAGGGCGTCGATCACGGCGCCGGCGGTCAGCTGGTCCTCGATGGCGAAGCGGATGCCGCCGCCTGAGGCCGCGGCGTCGGCGGACTCGTCGGCGCCGGCGCGCTCCCCCGCGGCGACGACCGCGACGAGCAGTCGCTCGCCCCTGGCCTCCTGCAGCGCCAGGACGCGTCGGGCGACGGCCTCGCGATTGCGGAGCGACGCGGCGAGCACGACCACGTCGTGCCCGGCGAGCGCCTCGGCGATCGCGGCGGTCTCGGTGCCCGCGGCATCCCGGGCCGCGTCGCCGCCGGCGTGGGCGGACACCGCGAAGGTCTCGCCGTGCTCGGCCGCGACGACCGCCAGCGTGGTGGCGAGCAGGGCGTCGACGAGGACGACGATGTGCGCGCCGGGCAGGATGCGTGCGGCACCCTCGACCCCCCAGTCGAACCGGACCTGGTACTTCGCCTGCCCGAGGGCGTTCGTCGCTTCGCTCACCGCGACAGGCTACTCCCGAGCGCGCCGCCGCCACCGCTGCGTGACGTTCAGCGACCCGTCATGAGGTCGTACGCGGCCAGCGCCTCGGCGTCGCTCGCGCGCGACGCCGACCGCCGCGCGGCGTCCAGCGCGGCGACGGGGTCGGGCTCCTGACGCGCGATCACGAGCTGGCGCTCCGCCTCGGCGAGCCGTGTGCGCGCGTCGGCGCCGACCCGCGTGCCGCCTCGCCGGATCGCGTCGCCCGCCACCCGCAGCTGGCTCTCGGCGATGGCGATCGCTCCGGCCAGCGCGCCCCGGGCGCCGTCGAGTCGCGACTGCGAGGCCCGCGCCGCGGCCCGTGCGACCTCGAGCCGATCGCGGGCGACGCGCAGTCGATCGCGAGCCGCGAACGGGTCCGACGCGCGTTCGGGGGAAGCGCCTCGGGCTTCGGCGGCGGCGTCGACGGCCCTGGCCAGCGCCGCGCGCGACTCGGGATCGTCGGTCGCGTCGCGCTCGGTGCGGGCGGCGTCGAGCTCGGACGCGAGATCGGCCGCCTGCGTCAGCGCGTCGTCGGCGGCGACCTCGAGGTCGGACTCGACGCGTTCGGCCTCGTCGAGCGTGCGCGCCGCGCGATCGAGCAGCCCCGCCGCCGCCGCGGTCTCCTCGGCGGCCCCCTGCCCACGATCGAGGCGCCCCCGGGCGGTCTCGAGCCGGTCTGCCGCGGCGGCGAGCGCGGCCTCCGCACGGTGCAGCGCGGCCCGCGCCCTGCCGAGCGCGGACGGCGCGAACCGCAGCCCGAGGCGGTCGAGCGCTTCGGCCGCCGCGGCGCCGCGCGCCGAGAGCGCACGACGTCGGCCGCCGAGCACGGGGGCGTCGGACGTGGCTCCGCGCTCGGCCTGCCGCCGGGCGTCGAGCGCGGCATCCGCGGTGCGCAGGGTGGCGAGCGCCGAGTCGCACAGCTCGATGATGCGCCCGGCCCAGGCCCGTCGCTGGGCGGCGGTGTCGGGCTCGGCGTCGTCGAGCCGCTGCTGGAGGAGGAAGGCCTCGCGCAGGCGCCGCTGCGCCGCGTCGACGGACTCGCGCATCGACGCCGCCGTCGCCGCGTCGAACTGGGCCTCGACGAAGAGCACCTCGCCGAGCGCGTCGCGCACCGCGGAATCGGCCTGCACGATACGCGACTTGGCCCGCACCTCGTCGTCCCGGCCTGCCTCCAGGGCGGCCTGCTCGCGGCGGGCACCGAGGCGCCGGAACCCGGCGACGCCGCCGACGAGGGCGATCGCGGCCACGCCCAGCACGAGGAGGGAGGGCAACCACCAGAGTCCGTCGGGCATGCCCGGATTCTACGGGCGCGGGGTGGGCGCGAGTTCGGCGCGCCGACCGCGAATCCGCGCGGGTGCTTGGCTGCGGCATCCGCCGGTCGTATGGTCTGCTCATGCGGGTCCTGCTGAAACTCGAGCTCGAGTGCACTCCGGATGCCGCGTGGCGGGCCCTGCACAGCCCCGCGGTGCTGCGCGAGGTCGTGGCGCCCTGGCTCGACTTCGGATCTCTCGAGGACGAGGGGCTGCCCACGACCTGGTCGGAGGGGCGCCACCGCGTGCAGCCGCGCGCGTTCGGACGCGTCCCGATCGGCGAGGAGGTCATCGACCTCGGCTATCCGGGGAACCTCCCCGACGGCGTGCGGATGCTGCGCGACAGCGGTGGCGCGATCAGCGGCCCGTTCGCCCTCTTCGACCGATGGGACCACCGGATGGCCGTCTCGGCCCTGCCCGGCGGCCGCACCCTCTACCGCGACCGCCTCATCGCCCACGCGGGGGCGCTGGACGCCGTGGCCTGGTACCCGACGTGGGCGTTCTGGCAATGGCGCGGGCGACGCCTGCGCACGCTCGCCCCGACCTGGTCCTTCGATCCGCCCGGTACGGCGGATGCCGCGAGCCGATCGGGCTCCGGAGCACCCGACGACGCCGCACCGAGAGGACTGCCCGCATGACCGACTCATTGCCCACCCTGCAGCTCGCCGACTGGCGGCGGCGCGTGTTCGGCCTGTACTCGGGGGTGCGCCAGCTCAGCGCGCACGACCCGGCCGCCGGCCACGAACTGTGGCGATCGGGTCGCGACGAGCTCTTCGCGGGGCATCCGCAGTCGCCGTTGCTGCCCGACGACCGCGCATCCTTCACCGGCCTGCCGATCGCGTCGTACGACCCCGACTGGCGCTTCGAGCTGGAGGTGCGGCCCGCCGAGGAGCCGCAGAAGCTCGTCGTCGACAGCGCGACCGACGGCAGGATCCGGTTCTCGCTGCTCGGCACGGTCCGCATCCCGTACCTCGGCACGCTCGACGTGTGGCGGCTCAGCCAGTACGCGGGCGGCCTGTTCGTGCCGGTCAAGGACGGCCTCGCGGGTGCGCCCGGCGGCACCTACGGCGGCGGACGCTACCTGCTCGACACCGTGAAGGGCGCCGACCTCGGGCCCGGCGGCGGCGTGGACTCGCTCATCATCGACTTCAACTTCGCCTACAACCCGTCGTGCGCCTACGACCCCTCGTGGTCGTGCCCGCTGGCGCAGCCCGGCAACACGGTGCGCGAGAAGATCCCGGTCGGCGAACTGCTCCCCCGCTGACCGCGACCGGCGCTCACAGCCTCGATCCGGCGGCATCCGCTATGCTGATCGATGGTGTGCGCGACGAACGCGCCGCCTGCGTCGTAGAAACGCTTTCCGGGCCGCCCTCTCAGAGGGGGCCCGTTGACTCTCATACGGCGAACGGATGCGCCGACCGGCGCCTTCGCCAATCCCACCGCCGGGCCGATCCGCCGCACCACGCGAACGCACATGCGAACGCACGTACGGCGGCGTCACCGTGCGGTGCGCCCCGAAAGGCACCCATGACCGACACCACCTTCAGCACGCTCGGCGTGCCCGCGCCCATCGTCGCGGCACTCTCCGCCGACGGCAAGACCAGCCCGTTCCCGATCCAGGTCGACACCCTGCCCGACACGCTCGCCGGACGCGACGTGCTCGGCCGCGGCAAGACCGGCTCGGGCAAGACCCTCGCGTTCTCCATCCCGATGGCCGCGCGCCTCGGCGGCGAGCTCGCCGGCGGCAAGCGCCGCCCCGGCCGCCCCTCGGCCTCGTGCTCGCCCCCACCCGCGAGCTCGCGACCCAGATCGACGCCGTGCTCGCCCCCTCGCCAAGGCGTACGGCATGACCACCACCACGATCTTCGGCGGCATCAGCCAGAAGCGCCAGGTCGACGCCCTCCGCGCCGGCGTCGACATCGTCGTGGCCTGCCCCGGCCGCCTCGAGGACCTCATGAAGCAGGGCTTCGTGACCCTCGACGCCGTCGAGATCACCGTGCTCGACGAGGCCGACCACATGGCCGACCTCGGCTTCCTGCCGGTCGTCACGCGCATCATGGACAAGACCCCGCAGTCGGGCCAGCGCCTGCTCTTCTCGGCGACCCTCGACAACGGCGTGGACAAGCTCGTCAAGCGCTTCCTCCACAACGAGGTGCTGCACTCGGTCGACGAGGCCACCTCGCACGTCGCCGCGATGACCCACCACGTGTTCGAGGTCGACGACGTCGACGCGAAGAACGACCTCATCACCGCGCTCGCCTCGGGCACCGGCCGCCGCATCCTCTTCATGCGCACCAAGCACCACGCCAAGAAGCTCGCGAAGAAGCTCACCGACCAGGGCATCCCCGCGGTCGACCTGCACGGCAACCTGTCGCAGCCGCAGCGCGACCGCAACCTCGCCGCGTTCGGCGACGGCTCGGTCAAGGTCCTCGTGGCCACGGACGTCGCGGCCCGCGGCGTGCACGTCGACAACGTCGAGCTCGTGATCCACGTCGACCCGCCCATGGAGCACAAGGCGTACCTGCACCGCTCGGGCCGCACCGCCCGTGCCGGCAGCGAGGGCGACGTCGTCACCATCTGCCTCCCGTCGCAGAAGCAGGACCTCAAGACCCTGCTCCGCAAGGCCGCGATCCAGGTCGTCCCCGAGCGCGTGACCGCGAAGTCCCCGTCGGTCGTGAAGCTCGTCGGCGACGTCGCTCCCTACGTCAAGCCCGCTCCCCGCGCTGCCGTGCAGCAGCAGGGCGGCGGCGGTCGCTCGCAGGGCGCGAACGCGCAGCGCAAGCGCGCGGCCCGCGACGGCGCACCCGTCGCCCGCGAGGCCCGTGCCGAGGGCGGCGGACGCCGTCGCGGCGGACGCGGCACCGGCGGCGCAGGATCCTCGGATGTCGCTCCCGGCGCTCCCCGTCGCGACCGTTCCGGCCGTCCCGCCGAGGCGAAGTCCAACGCGCCCAAGCAGGGCTCCGGCCACAGCCGCGGTGCGCAGACCACGGGCGCGCAGCGCGGAGCATCCGGTCGCCCCGCGAAGCAGCCGCTCCGCGTCGGCAGCCTCGTCGGCCAGCCCGCGCGCACGAACCGCCGCGCACAGGGCTGATCACCGCCTGAGCGCCCGGACGGCCCCGACGAGCATCCGCTCGCCGGGGCCGTCCTCGTCTGCGGGCGGGTGCCATGCCACGCCGACGGGCACGGGAGAGTCGCCCGGCGACGACGCATTGTCACCGATGGACAACGATCCAGCGCGACAGCCGCCTCGATTTGTCGTGCGCCGCACCCTGGCTTAGCCTCTCGGTATGAGCACCGAAGTCGTTGCCGAAGCCCTTGTGATCCGTCCGGTCCGCGATTCCGACGCCGAAGCACTCGGGCGTGTCCACGCCCAGTGCTGGCACGAAGACTACGACCAACTGGTCGACGAGGCCACCCTCGCGAACCTCTCCCCCCGCCGCATGGCCGAGCTCTGGGCCCACCGGCTCGGACAGGGCGATGCGCACACCTACTTCGCCGCCCTCGTCGACGGCGAGATCGTCGGCTTCGCGGGCGCCGGGCCGGCCCGCGACGACGACGCGCCCCGCGAGCGCGAGCTGTTCTTCATCCACCTGCTCGACTCGCACCACGGCCACGGCATCGGGCAGAAGCTCTTCGATGCCACCGTCGGCGACGAGGCCGTCACCCTCTGGGTGCCCTCGGCCAACACGCACGCGATCGGCTTCTACGAGCGCAACGGCTTCACGGCCGACGGCGCCTCGCACGACGAGCCGTTCCTCGGCGAGGTCATCCACGAACTCCGGATGGTGCGCTGACGCATCGCTTCGACGACGGCGGGCATGAGCCCGAGCGGATGCCGCGGCATCCGCTCTCTCGAACCGACGAACGGGCGACGCGGGATCACCGCGCCGCCCGTCCTGCTGCTCGCGGTCGGGTGAACACGGCCACGCCGCATGATCGCCCGATCGACCGAGCCGGCCGCCCGGACTCGGCCGATCGGCCGATTGACGCCGCGCGCCCGCTCGGCAACTGTGGGACCGCCCGCGGAGCACGGGCGAGGAGGGCGGTCCACGATGGACGACACGGCGAGAGACGCACCCTCGGCCCAGGCCGGCCGGCCCCCACGACTCCCACCCCGCTGGTTCGTGCGGAGCGCCTGGGTCGTACATCGGGGCATCTACCGCGTCACGCGCGGCCGCAAGGGCCTCTGGCCCCCGAAGCCCGAGCGGTGGGGCACCATGCGCCTCACGACGACGGGTCGCCGTACAGGCCGCGAACGATCGGTGATCGTGGCGTACTTCGAGGACGGCCCGAACCTCGTCACGCTCGCGATGAACGGCTGGGCCGAGCCCGAGCCGGCCTGGTGGCTCAATCTGCTGTCACACCCCGAGGCGACCGTCGTGCTGCCGACCGGGGAGCGCCTCGTGCGGGCGCACGCGGCGGTCGGCGCGGAGCGGGCACGCCTGTGGGCCGCCTGGCAGACCTTCGGCGACGACATCGAGGCGCTGTCGGCCCGCCGCAGCCGCGAGACCGCGGTGGTCGTGCTCGAGCCGAGGAACCCGCGTCAGCGCAGCGCGCCGACCGATGCCATCGCCTGACGCACGAGCAGGCCGCGGCCGCCCTCGAACTCATCGCCGACCGCGTCGGAGGAGGCCTCGGCGGGCGTCATCCAGGTGACCTCGAGCGCGTCCTGGCGCGGCTCGCACGTGCCGGTGACGGGCACGACGAAGACGAGCGACACGGCGTGCTGCCGGTCGTCGGTGAACGGCGAGATGCCGGGCATCGGGAAGTACTCGGCCACCGTGAACGGCACGGGGCTCGCGGGCAGCAGCGGGAACGCCATCGGCCCGAGGTCCTTCTCGAGGTGGCGGAACAGGGCGTCGCGCACGGTCTCGCCGAACATCACCCGTCCCGACACGAGCGTGCGGGTCATCTCGCCCACCGCGTTCGCGCGGAGGAGCACGCCGACCTCGGTGACCTGCCCCAGCCCGTCGACGCGCACCGGCACCGCCTCGACGTAGAGCAGGGGCAGCCGCCCGCGGATCTCGGCCAACTCGATGTCGGTCAGCCAGCCGGGAGTCGGGTTGGACGCCGGCTGGTTCACGGGCTCGTCGCCGTTCCAGTCGGGGTCGGGGGTGCGCACGCTCATGCCTCGATTCTGCCCCAGCCCGGCCGGGATACGATGCGTGGATGCGAATCGATGACGAGGCGGTGCTCTGGTCGGCCTCCGAAGCCGACCGTGCCGGCCGGCCGCTGCTCGTGCTCCTGCACGGCTTCAACTCGAACGAGGGCGACCTGTTCGGCCTCGGCCCGTACCTCCCGCTCGAGCCGACGCTCGCCTCGCTGCGGGCACCCGAGTTCACGGGCTACGGGTACGCCTGGTTCCCGTTGCTCGCCGAGGGTGCCGAGCTGTCGGTGCAGGGGGCGGATGCCGCGACCGACGCGATCCTCGCGTGGCTCGACCGGGTCGCGCCCGACGCGGCATCCGTCGGCCTGCTCGGCTTCTCGCAGGGCGGCGCGATGGCGCTCGAACTGCTCCGGCGCGCGCCCGAGCGCTTCGCGTTCGCCGTGAGCCTCGCCGGATTCGTGCTCCCGGGCGAACGCCCGGGCGACGGCGACGCGCGGCTCGCCGAGCTCGCGCCGCCGGTGTTCTGGGGGCGCGGCACGGCCGACACGGTGATTCCGGATGCCTCGGTCGAGCGCACCCGCACCTGGCTGCCGTCGCACTCGTCGCTCGACGAGCGCATCTACGAGGGGCTCGCCCACTCGGTCTCCGAGCTCGAACTCGCGGATGTCGCGGCGTTCGTGCGCGCGCAGTACGCGGCCTGACGGATCAGACGCCGGCGCCGCCACCGCCGCCGCCCGAGGTGCGGCCCTCGGCGGCCCAGCGCGCGGCGCGCTCCTTGTCGCGCTCGCCGACGCGGATCTTCTCCTGGCGCACGGCGGCCTGCGTGGCGCGCTCCTGCACGAGCCACTGCGGCGGCGCCTCGAGCAGCGACTTGATCTCGGCACTCGTGAGCGGCTCGGTGACGCCGCCGCGGGCGAGACCGGAGTTGGAGATGCCGAGCTTCGCGGCCACGACCGTGCGCGGGTGCGGGCCCTCACGACGCAGCGTCTCGAGCCACGCGGGCGGGTCGGCCTGCAGTTCGGCGAGCTCGGCGCGCGTGACGTCGCCCTCGCGGAACTCCTCGGGGGTCGCGTCGAGGAGGATCCCGAGCTTCTTGGCGGCGGTCTCGGGTTTCATCGACTGGGAGGCGTTCACCCTCACACGTTAGCCGGTCCACCTGTGTACGGCATCCGCCGCCGTCCCCTCTGGCCTCCGTCATCGCCCGGATCCGCGGCTCGGTGGATCGCGCCCGCGCGCGGCCCACGACCGACCGCTGCGGCGCGATAGCCTGTGGTGGGCGTTTCCGCGGTACAGGAGGGGGCGAGATGACCCTGCAACTGCGCTATGTCGCCGGGGTCAGCCCCGCACGATGGCTCCGGGCCTGGAACGAGCGGCGACCCGACCTGCCGCTCGAGGCCCACCGGGTCGACGAGGCGTCGCAGCTCGCCGGTCTGCGCGACGGCGAGGTCGACGTCGCGTTCGTGCGCCTGCCGGTCGACGACGAGGGCCTGCACGTCATCCCGCTGTGGGAGGAGCAGCCCGTCGTCGTGCTCGCGAAGGACCACGCGTTCGCCGACGAGACGTCGCTGACCCTCGCCGACCTCGCCGACGAACCGCTCGCCCCGGTGCAGGACGACGCCGCGATGACCATCGAACTCGTGGCCGCCGGCACCGGCATGGTGATCCTGCCGCACGGCGTCGCGCGCCTGCACGCACGTAAGGACGTCGTCGCCATCCCGGTGACGGATGGCGCGACCACGCGCATCGCGCTCGTCTGGACCCTCGCGCGCGACGACGCCGACATCCAGGAGTTCGTCGGCGTCGTGCGCGGCCGCGGAGCGAAGAGCTCGCGCGGCCGTGACGACGACGAGCCGGCGCTCTCGCCCGCGAAGGCGGCCAAGAAGGCGGCCGCCGAACGACGCGCCGCCGAGGCGGCGAAGGCCGGCAAGGGCAAGGGCGGCGCGAAGTCGGGCAAGGGCGGCAGGACCTCGCGGCCGGCGCCGCGAACCGGCGGCAAGCAGCGCAACCAGCGGAGAGGTCGATGACCGGGGCGAGGCCGTTCCTGTTCCTCTCGGCGCGGCCCGAGGTCGAGGCCGTCGGGCCCGAGTACGAGTCGGTCCGCCGGGCGATGGGCGTGGACTCCGACCGCCTCGAACATGTGCGCCTCGACGTCGAGACCCTGCGGTCGTCCGACCTCGCGCGCTACGCGGGAGTCGTCGTCGGCGGCAGCCCGTACAACGTGACCACGGCCGACGAGCACAAGCACCCCGTGCAGCGGCGGGTCGAGGACGACCTCGCGCGCGTCGCCGAGTCCGCCCTCGGTGGTGGCCGTCCGCTGCTCTTCACCTGCTATGGCATCGGCGTGCTGACCCGCCTGCTCGGGGGCGAGGTGGGCACCGAGCACGGCGAGGATGCCGCCGCGGTCGAGATCACGCTCACCGAGGCCGGCGTCGAGGACCCGCTCACGGGTGTCCTCCCCCGGCGCTTCGACGCGCTCGTCGGGCACAAGGAGGCCACCGAGCGGCTCCCCGAGGGCGCCGTGCTGCTCGCCTCGTCCGTCGCGTGCCCCGTGCAGGTCTACCGGGTCGGCACCAGCGGCGTCTACGCGACCCAGTTCCACCCCGAGGTCACGGCGACCGACTTCGTCGCCCGCGCGAACGTGTACCGCCACCACGGGTACTTCCCCGCAGCGGAGCTGCGCGCGGTGAGCGAGCGGCTGGCCGCGGCATCCGTCACCGAGCCGCAACAGCTGCTGCGACGGTTCGCCGCACTCGCCGACGCCTGACGTCGGGCATCGGGCCCCGACCCCAGGCGTCGGCGCGACTCACGCCGGCAGTGCGGGCGGCACCTGCGGCGGCACGGCCGGGTACGCGCGGCGCAGCACGAGGCGCTGGCCGAGCGTCCACGTTACCGTGACGAGCAGGTAGATCGCCGCGGCGAGCGGGACGAACATCGCCACGACCGCGGTGATGAACTGCAGCAGGCCGAGCACGCCCTGCATGCGCGCGACGCCGGCCGGCGACATCCCCGCCCCCGTCGACGCACCCGCCGATGCCCCGGACGGCGCGCCGATCGGAGCTCCCGGAACCACCGGAGCACCGGGCACGGGTCGGAACGCGCGACGCGTGATCTCGCCGACGAGGGCGATGAGCAGCACGATCGCCCCGAACACGGCCACGACGGTCGGGGTCACCGTGCCGGCGGCGAGCGACCCGGCGAGGCTCGACCCGAGGGGCACGCCGAACAGCGTGTGCGTCAGCAGCTCGTTGGGGTGCCCCGCGATGACGGGGAGGATGAACAGGGCGTAGATGACGCCGACGACGGGGATCTGCACGAGCATCGGCAGGCAGCCCGCCAGGGGCGAGGTGCCCTCCTCGGCGTAGAGCGCCATCATCTCGCGCTGCAGGCGCTCGGGGTTCGCCTTGTGCTTGCGCTGCAGCTCGGCGAGCTTCGGGGCGAGCCGGGCACGCGTGCGCTCGGCCTTGGCCTGCGAGATGCCGACGGGGATGAGCGCGGCCCGCACGAGCAGCGTCACGAGCACGATGGCGAGCGCGGCGCTCGATGCGCCCGCGAGGGGCTCGAGGAGGTTCGAGAGCGCCATGAGCAGCCCGTAGGCGAGGTCGAGCACGGCGGCGATGGGCGGGAAGGCGTAGAGGTCCAAGGGAGTCCTAGCGGTCGGAGCGGAAGGGGATCCGTCTGGCCGCGAGGCAGGGGTCGCCGGTGCACCCGCGTTCGCGGGTCGGGTGGGCGGATGTCGCTACGCGGCCTGGATGCCGCGTCCCGGCGCCCTGGGGCGCGGGCGCCCTGCCGCGTCGGGGTCGCTCTGGGCGATGAGCCGGCCGGGATCGGCCGTCTGCCGGAGTCGTACGGCGGCGCCCGTCGGATCGGCGCCGACGAGAGCGGGCACGGCCCGGTACGCGGTGACGAGGACCGCGACGGCCGCGATGCCGATCGCCCCGATGACGAGCATGGAGACGTGCCCGTCGCCCGCGAGCTGCGGTTCGAGCAGCCCGCCGATCAGGCGGAGGAGGGCGACGACGTGTTCCACGACGGTCTCCTTCCGGGCGATGACGCATGGTGCGATCGCGTTCTCACGCTAGCACCGGCGGACCCGCCGCCGATGGGGGAATGTGACGCCGAACGCGAACGAGCGGATGACGGATCGACCGTCATCCGCTCGTTCGCGACCCGATGTCGTGGCCCGCTACGCGGCCTTGCGGCTGTTGCGCGTGACGAGGCCGTAGATCAGCAGGAGGATGATCGACCCGGCGATGGCGAGGAGCCACGTGCTCCACGACCAGAACTCGTTGAGGCCGACCCCGAAGATCAGGCTGCCGAGCCAGCCTCCGAGGAACGCTCCGACGACGCCGAGCAGCAGCGTGATGAACCAGCCGCCACCCTGCTTGCCCGGCAGGATCAGCTTGGCGATCGCCCCGGCGATGAGGCCGAGGATCAGAAATGCGAAGAAACCCATGATGTGCTCCTTACTCTGGCGTTGTTCCTCAACCAACCACTCGCGGGGCCTGCGCGCAAGCGCTGATTCGGCGCGTCAGAGGTTCGCACCCCACCCGGTCGACTCGCCGGCCGGTGAGACGGCCTGCGGCACGCCCCACGGGTTCGCGGTCTGCAGTGGTTCGGGCAGCAGCTCCTCGGGTGCGCCCTGGTACGCGACCGGCCGCAGGAACCGGGTGATCGCGGCGGTGCCGACCGACGTGGACGAGTCGTTCGTGGTGGCCGGCCACGGTCCGCCGTGCTGCATGGCGGGGGTGACGGCGACCCCGGTCGGCCATCCGCCGAACAGCACCCGCCCGGCGTGCTCGGTGAGCACCCGGACGAGCGATCGCAGCTCGGGCGTGGCCTCCCCCGCGGCGGCGTGCACGGTGGCGGTGAGGTTGCCGTCGAGCAGCGTCGGCACGAGCGCGGCGAGGTCGGTGGAGGGCGGGACCTCCACGACCACCGCGAGCGGGCCGAAGGACTCCTCGAGCAGCGTCGCGCGGGCGGCGACGAGGTCGTCGAGGGAGACGGCGACGATGGTCGGGGTGACCCAGCCCTGACCGGCACCGTCGATCTCGACGCGGCCCTCCGCGATGGCGCGCACGCCCGCGGATGCGAGGACGGCCTCGCGCCGGGCGACGTAGCCCTCGGCGATGCGCGGGTTCAGCAGTCGGTGCGGGGCGACGGATGCCGCGGCATCCGCGATGCCCTGGTCGAGACCGTGACCGGTCGGCGCGAAGACGAAGCCGGGCTTCGTGCAGAGCTGGCCCGCCGACCCGCTGACGCTCGTGACGAAGCCGGAGACGATCTCGTCGGTGCGCTCGGCGAGCGCGCCCTCGGTCACGAAGACGGGGTTCAGGCTGCCGAGCTCGCCGAAGAACGGGATGGGGACCTCGCGTGCGGCGGCGATGCCGGCGAGGAACTGCCCGGCCGGGATCGAGCCCGTGAACGAGCCGGCCTTCACGCGCGGGTCCTGGAGGATCGAGACGCCCTCCTCCTGGCCCATGACGACCTGGAACACGCCGTCGGGCATGCCCGCGGCCGCGAGCGCCTCGGCGACGATCGCCGCCGTGCGTCCGGTGAGCTCGGGGTGCCCGGGGTGACCCTTGAGGATCACCGGGCATCCGGCGGCGAGGGCCGACGCGGTGTCGCCGCCCGCGACCGAGAACGCGAACGGGAAGTTCGACGCGGCGAAGTTCACGACCGGTCCGAGCGGCACGAGGTAGCGGCGCACGTCGGCGCGCGGCCCCAGCGCGAACTCGGGGTCGGCCGCATCGATGCGCACGTCGAGGTAGGCGCCGTCGGCGACGGCCTCGGCGAAGAGCCGCAGCTGCACGGCCGTGCGGCGGAGCTCCCCGCGCAGGCGCGCCTCGGCGAGCCCGGTCTCGGCCATGGCGATCGGCACGAGCGCGTCGGCGTTCGCCTCGATCGCGTCGGCGACGGCGACGAGCGCCCGCGCGCGATCGCGCGGGTTCGTGTCGGCGAACGGCTGGGCGGCAGCCGCTGCGTTCGCGGCGATGGTCTCGAGTTCGGGGGTCATGCTCTCTCCTGGGTGCGACGAGGCGCCGCGGTCGGGCTGGTCGGAACGGGGCGCGGGTGCGCGTGCGCGATCGTCAGAACTGGAATCCGGTCGGGAACGGGTCGCTCGGATCCAGCAGGTACTGCGCGGTTCCCGTGACCCACGCGCGACCCGTGATGGTCGGGATCACGGCCGGGCGGCCGTCGACCTCGGTCTCGGCGATGAGGCGCCCGACGAACCGGCTGCCGATGAACGACTCGTTCACGAAGTCGGTGTCGAGGGCCAGCTCGCCGCGCGCCCAGAGCTCGGCCATGCGCGCCGACGTGCCCGTGCCGCACGGCGACCGGTCGAACCAACCCGGGTAGATGGCCATGGCGTGGCGCGACAGCGCGGCATCCGACCCCGGTGCGATGAACTCGACGTGGTGGCAGTGGTCGAGGCCCTCGATGCTCGGATGCCGCGGCGGGGCGGTCTCGTTGATCGCCTCCATGATCGCGAGTCCGGCGGCGATGATGTCCTGCTGGCGCGAGCGCTCGTAGGGCAGCCCGACCGCGTCGAGGTCGACCATGGCGTAGAAGTTGCCGCCGAAGGCCATGGAGTACGGGATCGTGCCGTAGCCCGTCACCTCGACGGTGGTGTCGAGCACGTCGACGTAGCTCGGCACGTTCTCGATCGTCACGGAGTCGGCGTGCCCGTCGCTCACCGCGACGCGCGCGATCACCAGGCCGGCGGGCGTGTCGAGGCGGATCTCGGTGACCGGCTCGACGACCTCGACCATGCCCGTCTCGACGAGCACCGTCGCGACGCCGATGGTGCCGTGCCCGCACATCGGCAGGCACCCGCTCACCTCGATGTAGACGACGCCCCAGTCGCAGTCGGGCCGCGTCGGGGGCTGGAGGATGGCGCCGCTCATCGCGGCGTGCCCCCGCGGCTCGTTCATGAGGAACAGCCGCAGGTCGTCGAGGTGCTCCATGAAGTGGAGCCGCTTCTCGTTCATGGTGGCGCCCGGGATGACCCCGACGCCTCCGGTCACGACACGGGTCGGCATGCCCTCGGTGTGCGAGTCGACGGCCGAGATCACCCGGTTCGAGCGCATTCGTCCTCCAGCCCTTCAGTCCGATTCGGCGCGAGCTCAGCGGCTCGCGATGTAGTCGAGCGCCTTCTGCGTGTCGCGGCGCACCTGCGCCTCGTGCTCGGCCGACAGCGGGCCGCGCGGAGGACGTGTCGGTCCACCGTAACTCTGCCCGGCGATGTCGATGGACAGCTTGATCGCCTGCACGAACTCGGTCTTCGAGTCCCAGCGGAAGACCGCGACGAGCTGCGTGTAGAGCGTGCGCGCCTCGTCGATGCGCCCGGCCTTGACGAGGTCGTAGATCTCGACGGCCTCCTTGGGGAACGCGTTCGGGTAGCCCGCGAACCAGCCGGTCGCGCCCACGACGAGCGACTCGAACAGCAGGTCGTCGGCACCCGCGATGACGTCGATGTCGCAGAGTTCCTTGATCTCGAGCACGCGGCGGATGTCGGCCGTGAACTCCTTGATCGCAACGACGTTCTCGAGCTGCGCGAGCTCGGCGACGAGGTCGGGCGTGAGGTCGACCTTCGTGTCGAAGGGGTTGTTGTAGAGCATGATCGGCAGGCCGACCTCGTTCACGCGCGAGTAGTGCTCGATGACCTCGGCGCGGTTCGCGCGGTAGATCGTCGGCGGCAGCAGCAGCACGCCGTCGGCGCCGTCCTCCTTGGCGTACTCGGCCCACTTCACGGCCTGGTGCCAGCCCACGCCGTGCACGCCCGCGACGACGAGGCCGCGCCCGTCGACGGCCTCGACGGCGACCTGGATGACCTTGCGGCGCTCCTCGTCGGTCAGCGACGAGTACTCGCCGAGCGAGCCGTTCGGACCGACGCCGCGGCATCCGTTCGAGATGAGGAAGTCGCAGTGCTCGGCGAACCGGTCGTAGTCGACCGCGAGGCCGGCGGGTGCGGAGGCGTCCTCCTTGAAGGCGAGGGTCGTCGCGACGACGACGCCGCCGAGGTCGAATTTCTGCGTGGTCATGGGTGTCCCTTCCGGACGTCGGTGGTGAGGGTCTCGGACGCGTGGTCCGATGGTTCGTGGTGGCCCGCCGCGAGCTCGCCGATGCGGATCGGCGACGCGATGGGCCGGCGGTCGGTGGTGACGGATGCCGCGGGCGCGCCGACGAGCTCCTCGACCGTCCGCCCGCAGATGCGGCCCTGGCAGATGCCGAGCCCGGCGCGCGTGGTGAGCTTCATCGAGCGCAGGCCGCTGCCGCAGGTCGCCTCGCGCGTCTCGCGGAGGCGGCCGTAGGGCACCTCCTCGCAGCGGCAGACGAGCGTGTCGTCCTCGAGCCAGCCGCTCCAGCCCGGGCGGATGCCGTGCGCCGCCTCGATGCGGGCGGCGAAGCCGGTGAAGGTGCATCGGGCGCGGACGGCCGCGGCGATCCCGGTGTCGTCGGCGCTGCCGCCGGCCGCGACGTGTCCGGCGATGGCGCCCTCCGCCAGGGCCGCGTCCACGCCGCCGATGCCGGTGATCTCGCCCGCGGCGTACACCCCGGGAACGCTCGTCTGCTGGCCGTCGTCGATGCGGACGAACCGGTCGCCCGTGAGCTCGCAGCCCGCGGCGATCGGCAGTTCGAGGCGCGGCGTGAAGCCGTGGCTGACGCACACCGCGTCGGCCTCGATGCGACGCTCGGTTCCGGCGATCGGGGCCCAGTTCGCGTCGACGTCGGCGATGGTCACGGCCTCGACCCGGTCGGTGCCGTGGGCGGCGACGACGGCCCGCCCGGTCACGTAGGGGATGCGGTGGCGCAGGTGCGTGCCCACGTAGCCCGCGAGCTCGCCGCCCTTCTTCGCGGCGCCGAGGAGCTGCCACGGCTTCGGCAGCCAGCCCCTCACGAGGCCCGGGACGCGGCTCGCCTCGTAGACGCCGAGCACGCGCGCGCCGGTGGCCGCGACGGAGGCCGCGACGGGCAGCAGGAACGGGCCGGCGCCCGCGATCACGACGCGTTCCCCGAGCGCGACGCGCTCCCCCTTCGCGAAGGCCTGGGCCGCGCCCGCGGTGAACACCCCGGGCAGGTCCCACCCGGGGAACGGCAGCGTGCGGTCGTGGGCGCCGGTCGCGAGCACGAGTGCGTCGGGCCGGAAGGTGCGCCCGGTGCGGCGCGCGCCGTCGGGCGGACCCACGAGCACGTGCACGGCGACGGGGGCGGCCCGGCCCGCGGCATCCGGAGCACCCGCATCATCGGTCTGCTCGATCGCCCAGACCTGCGCGCCGAGCACGATCTCGCACCCGGGGTCGCGCTCGAGCTCCTCGTGCAGCGCCCGGTAGGTGGACCAGCCGTGATGCAGCACGCGCTCGTTCGCCGACGGCCGGGCCTCGGGCAGGTGCCGCCAGTACTGGCCGCCCGTGGCGTCGGCGGCATCGAGCAGGGTGACGGATGCCCCGCGCTCGCGCGCCGCCCTGGCCGCGGCGAGGCCGGCCGGCCCCGCGCCGACGACGAGCACCGTGCGGGCGGTCATCGCGCGACCTCGGGGAGCTCGTCGTGCTGCGAGCGCACGACGTCGCCGTCGCCGGCGCGCCGCTGGCACGCGCGCACGTCGCGCTCGCCGTTCACGGTCACGATGCAGTCGAAGCAGACGCCGATGCCGCAGAAGAGCCCGCGCGGACGGGCGTCGACCGAGGTCCTGCGCCAGGCGAGCCGGCCGGCCGCGAGCACGACGCCCGCGATGGTCTGGCCCTCGACGCCCGCGACGGGGTCGCCGTCGATGGAGATCACGATCGGGTTCGCCGGCGCGGGGCGGATCGGATCGCGCTTGGCGGGCACCATGCGTGCGGCCATCAGGAGACCTCCTCCAGGTGGGGGGCGAGGCTCGCCCGATCGAGGGCGAACGGCGCGGCGTCGATGGGGGGCTCGGAGCCGAGCATGCCGGCGACGAGCATCTCGGCCGTCGCGAGCGAGAGCCCGATGCCGGCGCCCTCGTGCCCGCTCGCGTGCCAGAGTCCCGCGGCGCGGTGGTCCTCGCCGATGACCGGCAGGTGGTCGGGCATGAACGGCCGGAACCCGCCGTAGGTGCGCATGATCGAGGCGTCCGCGAGGAAGGGGAAGAGGCGCAGCGCCTTTCCGGCGATCTCCCGGATCACGTCGACGCGGAGGCGCTCGTCGAACCCGACCTGCTCGCGGCTGGAGCCGAGGAGCACGGTTCCGGCGGCGGTGGACTCGACGACGCTCGAGGTCTGCAGCGCGGCATCCGACGACTGCGTCGCACCGAAGTAGTCGCCGTCGTAGACCTTGTGGAAGACCCGGTGCGGCATGCGGCTGGTCACGAGCACCATGCCGCGGCGCGGCCGGACCGGCAGGGTCGCGCCGAACGATCGGGCGACCTCGCCCGACCAGGGGCCGGCCGCGATGAGCACGGCACCCGCGAGCACGTCGCCCTCGGTGGTGGTGACGCCGACGATGCGCCCGGATGCGTCGCGCGTCGCGCCGGTGACCTCGACGCCGGTGCGCACGACGGCACCGTGCCTGCGCGCGGAGGCGAGGAGCGCCTCGGTGGCGATGACGGGCTGCACCTGCGCGTCGTCGGGGTAGTGCACGGCCGCGGTGATCGCGGGGTTCAGCCACGGCTCGAGCTCGAGGGCGGTCGCGATGCGGACCGCGCGGGCGTCGACGCCGGCGGCGCGCTGGCCCTCGGCGAAGGCGAGCAGCGGCTCGGCGCCGGCCTCGGTCGTGGCGACCACGAGTCCGCCCTTGCGCTCGTACTCCAGCGCCGGGAACGCGGGCCCGAGTTCGTCGGCGAGCTCGGCGACGAGGCTCGGCCAGAGCGACGACGCGTAGACCGCGAGCTCGAGCTCGGCGCCCGGCCCCTTGTCGGAGACGAGGAGGTTGCCCTCGCCCTTCGCGCTGGTTCCGGATGCCGCGGCTCCGCGCTCGAGCACGGTGACGCGCAGCCCTGCGACGGCGAGCGCCCGGGCGCAGGCCGCACCGATGATGCCCGCGCCCACGATGACGACGTCGCTGGTCATGGGCGCTCCTCTCCGCGTCTGGTCCGACAACAGTAATATGTCACATATCGATGGCGGATTCAACGCCCTCGTGCACGGCGCGCCGGCTCATCGATGCGTTCAGTGTCGTGGCGACGCCATGCGGCGCGCAATCCCCGCGCCGCCGACGCCGTGTCCCGACCGCCGCGACGACCGGGGCACCTAGGCTGACGGCATGGCCGCCGCAGAGTCCGCCCCGAGCCCGCTGAATTCCGCACTCGCCGCCGTGCTCGGCTCGGTCCTCGAGCATGCACGGCCGAAGACCTCCGGCGCGGTCGCCACCTACATCCCCGAACTCGCGAACGAGGACCCCGAACAGCTCGGCATCGCCCTCGCGAGCGTGCGCGGCACCGTGCACCAGGCGGGCGACAGCGACGCGGAGTTCACGATCCAGTCGGTGTCCAAGCCGTTCGTCTTCGCCCTCGCGCTCGAGCAGTCGGGACTCGCGGCCGTCACCCGGCACGTCGGCCTCGAGCCGAGCGGCGAGCCGTTCAACGCCATCAGCCTCGAGGAGGCGACGGGACGACCGCTCAATCCGATGATCAACGCCGGCGCGATCGTGACCACCTCGCTCATCCGGGGAGACGGCGCCGACGAGAAGTTCGCGGTGATCGACGCCGGACTCTCGGCGTTCGCCGGGCGCACGCTCGACGTCGACGAGGCGGTGTTCGCGTCCGAGGCCGACACCGGCGACCGCAATCGGGCCCTCGGGTACCTCGCGCGCGCCGCGGGCACGCTCGCCTCGACCTCCGAGGTCGCGACGACCGCGTACTTCCGCCAGTGCGCGGTGACCGTCACCGCCCGCGACCTCGCCATCATGGCCGCCACGCTCGCGGGAGGCGGCGTGAACCCCGTGACGCGCGAACGGGTCGTGAGCGAGGACGTCGCCCGATGGACGACCGCGGTCATGACCAGCAGCGGCATGTACGACGCGTCGGGCGAATGGCTCGTGCGCGTCGGGCTGCCCGCCAAGAGCGGGGTCGGCGGCGGAATCGCGGCGCTGCAGCCCGAGGAGTTCGGCATCGGAACGTTCAGTCCGAGGCTCGACGGGCGCGGCAACAGCGTGCGCGGCGTCGCGATGCTCGAGGAGCTCAGCGAACGGCACGGCCTGCACATGCTCGAGCACCGCGATGCGCCGCTGTCGCCGATCGGCGAGATCTCGGTCGGCGGGGCGGGCGCCGATTCCGAGGTCGCGGGCGACGACGTCGTCGCGATGCTGCGCGGAGACCTGACGTTCGGCAACGCCGAGGAGGTGCTCACCCGCCTGCTGCCGCTGCTCGAGTCCGAGCGGAGCATCACGCTCGACTTCGGTTCCGTGACCCGGGTGGGCGAGCCGGCGGCGCGCATCTTCCGGTGGGCCGCGGAGGCCCTCGGCGAGACGGCCGACGGTCGCGCGCGCGTCGAGCTGCGCGACCCCGATGGCGTGCTCGGCGCCTGACGGCGCGCGGGCCGCGCGAGGTCGGAGCGGGCTACTCCCCCTCGGGGTTGCCCGCCCACCACCCCAGCGTGTGGTGGATGTGCCGGTGCATGAGCGCCCGCGCCGCTGCGGCGTCGCCCTCGGCCAGGTGACGCAGCAGCACGAGGTGCTCGGCCGCCGACTCGTCGAGGCGCTTGGTCTCGAGCATGTCGGAGAGGCCGACGAGTCTGGTGCGCGAGCGCAGGTCGGCGACGGTGGCGACGAGCAGCCGGTTGCCGAGCAGCCGTGTGAGGGCGAGGTGGAACTCGAGGTCGGCCTCGAGGTAGCTCCGCAGGTCGCCCGACCTCGCACCGTCGACGATCTGCTCGGCGAGCGCCTGCAGCGCGGGCAGCCGGTCGGCGGGGAACCGGCGGGCGAGCTCCTCCATGGCGGGCGGCTCCAGCAGCTGGCGAACCTCGACGATCTCGCGCAGTGCCTCTGGGCTCACCGTGGTGACGCGGAATCCCTTGTTGCGCACGGGCTCGACGAACCCGCGGCTCTCGAGGTCGAGCATCGCCTCGCGAACGGGCGTGGCGGAGACGTCGAACTGCGCCGCGAGCGTCGGCACGGTCAGCAGCTCGCCGGGCGCGAGTTCGCCCGAGATGATCGCCGCCGACAGCGCCTGCTCCACGCGCGCCCGGAGGCTCAGCTGTGCTTCGACCGGTCGGATCGCCGTGACGGCCATCTCGATGTCCTCTCTGTCGGAGGTGCTGACGAGGTGCAGGTCACTGCGCTCGCATCCACTGCTCGATGCCGGTCGCGTCGATCGGCAGCGCCGCCGACAGCACCTCGGAGCCGCCGGTCGTGACCAAAATATCGTCTTCGAGGCGAACTCCGACGCCGCGGAGCTCCGGCGGCACGGTCGTGTCGAACGCGTGGAAGTACAGGCCCGGCTCGACCGTGAGCACCATGCCGGGCGTCATGACGCTGCCCTGGTACGCCTCGTAGCTCGACTGGGCGCAGTCGTGCACGTCGAGGCCGAGGTGGTGGCCGATGCCGCACACGAGGTAGCGACGGTGATGCTGACCCTCGGGCGAGAGCGCCTCGTCGACCGAGACGGGCAGCAGCCCCCAGTCGGAGAGGCCGTTCGCGATGACCTCCATGGCGGCCGTGTGGAAGTCGGTGAAGGGCCGTCCTGGAGCCACGGCCGCGAGCCCGGCGCGGTGCGATCGCTCGACGAGGTCGTGCACCTCGCGCTGCGCTGAGCTGAAGGTCCCGGATGCCGGGAACGTCCGCGTCACGTCCGCCGTGTAGTAGGTGCGGTTCTCGACGCCCATGTCGAGCAGGAGCAGTTCGTCGGGCTTCACCGGCCCGTCGCAGCGGACCCAGTGCAGGGTCGGCGCGTGCTCCGCCGACCCGACGATCGTCGAATAGCCCGGGCCGTTGCCGAACGTGCGCGCGTGTCGGTCGAACGTGCCCTGCAGCCAGCGCTCGCCGCCGAACTCGATCGCGTTCGGCACCTCGCGGATGACGCTGCGGAACCCCTCGACGGTGCTGTCGACGGCGCGCCGCAGCTCCTCGACCTCCCAGTCGTCCTTGATCATGCGGAGCTCGGCGAGCACGCGGCCGAGCTCCGTCGACCGTGCGACGCCCGACAGCGCGGGATGCCCGGAGTTCAGGGTGCCGGTCAGCAGCACCTCGCCCGTTCGCCCGACGGCCTCGGCGAGTCGTTCGAGCGGGCGCACGTCGATCTCGAGCGCGGCGGCCCAGTCGCCCATGTCGGGCGCCGAGCCGACCCAGAGCTCGCCGTGCGCGGCGTTCGCGAAGAAGTCGGGGTTGCCGGGGTACGCGGGTGCCGGAACGAAGAGGGTCGCGTCGTGGCCGGTTCCGGCGGGGGTCAGCACGACGACGGCGTCCTCGGCGGAGCATCCGCTCAACCAGAAGAAGTCGCTGTCGGGCCGGAAGTCGTAGTTCGTGTCGTTCGCCCGCACCGGGGCGCGGCCCGCGGCCACGACGATCGTGCGACCGGGCAGCGCGGCGCTCAGGCGGGCCCGATGGGCAGCGGATGCCGCGGCGACGCCGGGCTCGGTCGGGGGCGTGCGATCGGGGGTGTCCCATCCGGTCGCCATGTACTCGAGGAACGCGGGCACCTCGCGCAGCCTCGGGAGGCGGGGATCGCGGGTGGCGGGCGCGGGCATCGACGCGGCTGCGGACGCCGACGCCTGCGCCGAACCCTCGTGGCCGTGGCCGGCGTGGGAGGTCGTGGTGGTGGTGGCCTCGGTCATGCTGCGTGCTCCTCTGCTCGGTCGCGGATCGGTCCGCCCAGTTCGTCGACGAGTCGGAACAGTCGCGGGACGACCCGCTCCGCCCCGATGCCGTCGTGCTCGTATTCGTTCGTCACCCACGCGCGGGCGTTGCCGACGTGCTCGGCGGTCTCCAGCTGCAGGCCGGCGTCGACGTACATGTCGTCGTAGTACACGGCCGCCGCGAGCGGCACCTCGTTCGCGGCGAGGCGGTCGAGGTCGTACAGCGCGCTCCACTCGGTGCGCGCCGCGAGCAGCTCGACGGCCGCCTCGAAGGGCTGCAGCGCGCGGATCTCGCGGAACATCCAGGGGTACATCATCTCGCCGGTCATGAGCAGCGGCCGGGCGGACTCGGCGAACTGCGGCAGCCGGTCGCGCTCGGCCTGCGCGGCCCAGTTCGTCGCGCCCGTGGCATCCGACGCGTAGATCGACTCCTGCATGACCGCGAACAGCGGGTTGTCGCTGTACGAGCTGCGCGCCTCGACCTGTGCGAGGAAGGTGTCGGTGAGCTCGTCGGATGCCGCGTCGAAGGCCTCGTCAATCAGGAAGTGCAGGCGCTCGTATCCCGGCTTCATGCCGAAGTCGATGCCGAGGCTCTGGAACCGGCGCACCGTGAGGACGTCGCCGCCGGGCAGGAGCACGTCGCCCGAGTCGAGGCGGTCGGCGATGCGCGCGAGCGTGGCCTCGTGATGCGGATAGCGGGCTCGGAACTCGCGGTTCTTCGCCTCGACGCGGGGGTACGTGCGTCGGTAGACCTCCGCGGCATCAGGACGGACGCTCGCGAGGCCGCCCGTGACGTAGCAGGCGGCGAGGCCCTCGGGGGCGTGCGAGAGGTAGGCCAGCGTGATGAATCCGCCGTAGCTCTGGCCGAGGGTCGACCAGCGGCGGCCGCCGAACACGGCCTTCCGCAGGTGCTCGGCGTCGGCCACGATCGAGTCCGCGCGGAAGTGGGCGAGGTACTCGGCCTGCGCCGCGGCATCCCCGATCGAGGTGATGAGGCGGCCGTCGATGCGCGAGCTGCGGCCCGTGCCGCGCTGGTCGAGGAGCACCACCCGATGCTCCTTCAGCGCCTCGCCGACCCAACCGTCGGGACCGGTGGGCCGTGGGCCCTTGCCACCCGGGCCTCCCTGGAGGTAGACCAGCACGGGCAGGTCGTCGCGTCGCTTGACGGGGTCGACGAGCTCGCGCGCGAAGACCTGGATCGTGCGGGCGTCGTCGTCGTCGAACCAGTCGAGCGGCACCTCGACGACGTGGTCGCGCACGTGCATGCCCGGAATCGTGTACTCGGCGGTGATCACGCGCCGGCTCCTTCCTCGGCGAGCATCCGAGCACGTCGGAGCTCCCATTCGGGGTCGATCTTCGGCACCGCGGCGAGCAGCGCCCTCGTGTACTCGTGCTGGGGGCGCTCGAAGATCGCGTCCCGGTCGCCCTGCTCGACGATACGCCCCCGGCTCATCACGGCCACGGTGTCCGCGATCTGGCGGACGACCGCGAGGTCGTGGGCGATGAAGACGTAGCTGAGGCCGAGCTCCGCCTGCAGCGAGTTCAGGAGGTTGATGACCTTGGCCTGCACCGAGACGTCCAGCGCCGACACCGCCTCGTCGCAGATCACGAGCTTCGGGCTCACGGCGAGTGCCCGGGCGATGCCGATGCGCTGCGCCTGGCCGCCCGAGAACTGGGCGGGATAGCGCTGGGCATGGTCGGGGTTCAACCCGACACGGTCGAGCAACTCCCGCACGAGTGCGCGCTTGCCGCCCTTCGGCGAGATGCCCTGGTAGTCGAGTGGGGCCGTGATGATCTTCTCGACCGTGTGGCGCGGGTTCAGCGACGAGAACGGGTCCTGGAAGACGACCTGCACGTTCGACCGGAACGACGCCAGGGCCCGGCCGCTCGCCTTCGTCACGTCGACGCCGTCGAACTCGAGCGTGCCGCGCGTCGGATCGATGAGCTTCGCGACGATGCGCGCGGTCGTCGACTTGCCGGAGCCGGACTCGCCGACGATGCCGAGCGTCCTGCCCCGCGGGACCTCGAAGCTCACGTCGTCGACCGCCGTGAAGGTGTTCGTGCCCGCGATGAAGGCGCCGTCGCCGCGGGTCGTGAACTCCTTGGTCAGGTTGCTCGCCGTCAGGATGGCGTCGGTCATCGGATCGTTCCCTTCAGCTCCTCGAACGGGTCGTCGATGCGAGGCAGCGCGGCCAGCAGGGCGCGGGTGTACGGCGCCCGCGGGTTCGAGAAGATCTCTTCGGCCGTGCCGCTCTCGACCTGCGCGCCGTCCTTCATGACGAGCACGTCCTGCGCGACCTGGCTGACGACCGCGAGGTCGTGCGTGATGAAGATCATGCCCGTGCCCGTCTCCCGCTGGAGGTCGGCGAGCAACTCGAGGATCTGCGCCTGCACGGTCACGTCGAGCGCCGTGGTCGGCTCGTCGGCGATGAGCAGGTCGGGTTCGAGGCAGAGGGCCATCGCGATCATGATGCGCTGGCGCATGCCGCCCGAGAACTGGTGCGGGTAGTGGTCGACGCGACGCGCGGCATCCGCGATGCGCACGCGCTCGAGCGCCTCGATGGTGACCCTGCGGGCGTCCTTGCGGCTGCCGCCGTTGTGGGCCCGGTAGGCCTCCTCGATCTGGAGGCCGACCGTGTAGTACGGGTTCAGCGACGAGAGCGGGTCCTGGAAGACCATCGCGACCTTGTCGCCGCGCACGCGCCGCATCTCGCGGTCGGTGCGTCCCAGCAACTCGTGGCCGTTCAGGCGGATGCTGCCGGTCGCGGTTCCGCCGCGCGGCAGCAGGCCCATGATCGCGAGCGAGGTCATCGACTTGCCCGACCCGGACTCGCCGACGATGCCGAGCGTGTCGCCCGCCTCGACGCGGAACGAGGCGTCCTTCACGACCTCGACCGGCCCGGCCGAGGTCGGGAACGTCACGGTGAGGTGCTCGACCTCGAGGAGGGTCGCCCCGGGCACGGGGATCGAGATGGTTCGCGGTGCGGTGAGACTCATGCGGACTTCACCCTCACTCTCGGGTCGAGGTACGTGTACGCGACGTCGACGACCATGTTCGCGATCACCACGAGCGCCGCGGCGAGCAGGGTCACGCCCATGATCACGGGCTGGTCGTTCTTCGCGATCGAATCGGCGGTGAGCTTGCCGACGCCGTTCAGGCCGAAGACCGTCTCGGTGATGAGCGCGCCGCCGAGGAGGCCGGCGAAGTCCATGCCGAACAGCGTGACCACGGGCGTGAGCGACGGGCGCAGCGCGTGGCGTCGGAGCACCACCGGGGCGTCGAGGCCCTTGGCCCTGGCCGTTCGCATGAAGTTCTGCCCGAGCGTGTCGATGACGTTCGTGCGCACGATGCGCGAGTACATCGCCGCGTACCCGAAGGCGAGCACGAGCCACGGCATCAGGTACGACTGGAACCAGAGGAGCGGATCCTCGGCGAAGGTCACCGACTGCGGGAACGGCAGCCAGCGCAGCTGCACCACGAGCAGGTACTGCAGGAGCAGCGCGACGAAGTAGTTCGGCAGGCTGATGCCGGCGAGCGCCGACATCATGACGCCGCGGTCCCAGCCGGTGCCCTGCTTGACGGCGCTGAGGAGGCCGCCGCCGATGCCGGCGAGCAGCCACAGGGCCGCGGCGCCGACCGCGAGCGTGACCGAGACCGGCATCCGATCGACGATCATGTCGGTCACCGGCTGGTTCGTCTGGAAGCTGAACCCGAGGCACGGAGCGGCGCACTCGATCGCCGCCGCGCCCTCGCCGTAGGTGCGGCCGGTGAAGATGCCCGAGAGGAACTGCCAGTACTGCTCCCAGAACGGCAGGTTCAGGCCGAGCTGGGCCCGGATCTGGTCGATGCGCTCGGGCGTGCACGTCTTGCCGCAGATCTGCACCGCGGGGTCGGGCGAGAGCCAGAAGAAGATCATGAACGTGAACAGCGAGATGAGCAGCAGCACACCCGCGGCGGCGAGGAGACGACGGAGGATGGTGAGGGCCATTACGCGGCATCCCCCGCATCGAGCACGCGGCGCAGGTTGTCGCCCAGCACAGTGAACGCGAACACCGTGAGGAAGAGGAACGTGCCGGGAATGAGGAAGAACATCGGGTCGACGGCGTACCAGCCGACCGCGGTCGAGATCATCTGGCCCCACGAGGGGGTGGGCGGCATGACGCCGACGCCGAGGAAGGAGAGCCCCGCCTCGGTGCCGATGTAGCTGGGCACGGCGAGCGTCGCGAGCACGATGATGGTGCCTCTCAGGTTGGGGAGCACCTCGCGGAACACGATCTTGACCGGCCGAGCGCCCGAGGCCCTGGCCGCCTCGACGAACTCGGAGTTGCGCAACGACATGGCCTGGCCGCGGATGACGCGGGCGGTGTACGGCCATCCGAAGATGCTGAGCACGAGCACGAGCAGGGCGGGCCGATTGCCGGACGGCAGCGCCGACAGCAGCGCGATCATGAAGATGAGCGAGGGGAACGCCATGAGGAAGTCCATGACGCGCGAGATGATCTGGTCGGCGAGACCGCCGAAGAATCCGGCGATCATGCCGAGGATGACGCCGAAGGTGGTCGTGATGATCGTCGCCGAGACGGCGATCATGAGCGAGACGCGCGCGCCGTAGGCGATGCGGACGAGGATGTCGCGGCCGTTGCCGGGCTCGACGCCCAGCCAGTGCGACGCGCTGATGCCGCCGAGCGGGCCGATCGGGATGCCGCCGAGGTCGGAGTCGATGGCGGTCGGGTCGAATTCGTACGGATCCCAGCCGGTGATCGCCGAGAGCACGGGCGCGAACACCGCGAGCAGCACGATGAACACGATGATGCAGACGCTGAAGACGACTGCGGGGGACTTTCTGAGCGTGGAGATCACGCGTCGAGCGGGGGTGGGGGCGCTGCCCGTGGGCAGCACCCCCTTCGGCTCCGTCTCGACGGCCAGCTCGCTGGGAACCGTCGACATGGGACCTACTCGGCGCTGGCCAGGCCGACCGACACGTAGTCGATGCCGCCCGAGAAGCCCGCGTGCGCGTAGGCGCCCGCGATGTTGGAGCCGACGACCATGACGGCCTTCTCGAAGAGCAGCGGCACGGCGGGTGCGAGCTCCATGATCTGCTCGTCGAGCGCGCCCCAGGCCGCGTTGGCCTCCTCGACGTCGGTCATCGCGCGGATCTCGGTCATGCGCTGGTTGACGTCGGGGTCGTTCAGCTGGGCGACGTTCGAGTTGCCCTTCTCGAAGATCTGGGTGCCCTCGAAGATCGGCGGCAGGAAGGTCGCGCCCGAGGCCCAGTCCGGGCACCAGCCCGTGATCGCCGCGTCGTGCTGCTGCGACGTCGTGCCGATGACCTCGTAGAAGGTCGCCGAGTCGATGAGGTTGAATTCGACCGTGATGTCGGCCTGGGCGAGCGCCTGCTGGATCGCCTCGGCCTGCGCCTGCATCTTCGGGTTGTTCCGGATGTCGAGGGTGAACTCGAATCCGTCGGGGTAGCCCGCCTCGGCGAGCAGCGCCTTCGCGGCCTCGGGGTCGCCCTCGGAGTTCTCGCTCGGGTAGAGGTCGAACTCGGTGAAGCCCGCGACGGTCGGCGGCATCATCGTGGTGGCGATGTCGGCGAGCTGGCTGCCGCCGGTGCCGTCCTTGACGGCCTGCTTGTTCACGGCGAGGTTGATCGCCTGGCGCACGAGCGGGTTGTCCATGCCGGGCTTCGTGGTGTTCAGCGGCATGTAGGTGGTGCAGCCCTGGAGGCCCTGGATGGTGCGCTCCTGGATCTCGGGGGTCTGGATGCGCGCGATCGAGGCCGCCTGCACGGAGCCCGCGATGGCGTCCTTGTCGGCGCCCTGGCCGGCGATCATGCGCTCGTCGATCGTGGCGCCGTCGAGCCCGAAGGTCCACTCGAACGAGTCGGGGTACGCCTTGCGCACGTCGTCGGTCGCGGCATCCCAGTGCTCGTTGCGCTCGAGGACGAGCGTGCTGCCGCGCTGGTACTCGGTGACCCGGTACGGGCCGGACGCGATGGGCTGCTGGTCGATCGAGGTCGTCGTCACGCCCTCGTCGGCCGGGAACGGGGTGAACGGCGCCTGCCCGACCACGGCCGCGAAGTCGGCGTACGGCTGGTTGAGGTGGAAGACGATGGTCTTCTCGTCGGGCGTCTCGATGGTGTCGAGGGGGCCCGAGATGTAGAAGCCCTGGTAGTCCTCGGGCATGTCGAGCACGATCTTCGCGTAGGGCGAGCCGATCGAGATCGAGGGGTCGAGCGAGCGCTCGACGCCGAACTTCACGTCGGCGCTCGTGATGGGGGTGCCGTCCTCGAAGAAGATGTCGTCCTTCAGCGTGAAGGTCCAGACGGTGGCGTCCTCGTTGGGCGTGCCGGTGTCGGTCGCGAGGTCGGGGACGATCTCGGTGCCCTTCGCGCCCTCGCCGACGCCCTGCGTGGTGAGCGTGCGGTAGATGAGGCGGTAGAAGTTGTTCACGCCGCCGTCGAAGCCCTGCGCGGGGTCGAGGTGCGAGAAGTCCGTGTTCTGCAGCACGTGCAGGGTTCCGCCCTCGACGGGCTGGCCCCCGACACCGTCGGTCGACCCTGACCCGGTGTTCGAGGCGGTGCAGCCCACCAGGGCGATGGACGTCGCGATCGCGAGTCCGAGGAACGCAGTGCGTCTCTTCATGCTCTGTTCTCTCTCTGTGTTCGGGTTCTTCTGCGTTCGGGGCGGACGCCCCGACGACGGGTGGTGCAGTTCAGGCCCGGCGCAGCCACACGCGCATGGCCGCCGCCCCGCGATTGCCCCAGAGGTGGTAGGGCACGAGCGTGACGGTGGTGGCGGCGGATGCCGCGGCATCCGTCACCCGATCGGCGACGAGCTCGGGGTAGAGCCCGTCGGTCGGCAGGGGCGCGACGCCGGCGTCGAGCAGCACGACGCGTGTGCTCGCCTCGCTGTTCGGGGTCACGCGGCGGGATTCGGTGCGCGCCGTCGGCACGGCGGCCGGCGAGACGACCACGAGGTCGAGGTCTGCGTCGGTGTCGGCCTGCTCGGCGCAGTAGACGACCGGCCCTCTAGCGACGGCGAGCGAGGCGCGCAGACCGTCGACGCGCGGGTCGGCGCCGTGCGCGCGCACGGGCATCGGCAGCGTGAGCTCGAGCCGGTCGCCCGCCGCGAGCACTCGGTCGACGTGCAGCCAGCCGGCCGCGGCATCCGCTTCGACCTGCTCGCCGTTGATCGTGAGGCTCGCACCCCGGCACCAGGCGGGGATGCGCAGGGCCAGTCGAGTGCGCCCGTCGGCGGCGCGCACGTCGATGGCGATGCGCTCGTCCCACGGGTAGTCGGTCGTGACGGAGAGGGCGAGCCCGTCGACGTCGAGGTCCGAGGTCGCGTACTGGGCGACGTGCAGGGTTCCGCCGTCGAGCACGGCGAGGTGGTCCTGCAGCTCGGCGGTCCAGCGGATGATGTTCGGCGGGCAGCAGGGACAGACGAACCAGCCGCGGCGGAGCAGCTCGCCCTCGGGCTCGGCACCCGTGCGCTGCTGGTGGTCGGGGCGGCGCTGCAGCGGGTTGTCGTAGAAGAACGCCCGGCCGTCGTCGCTGAGGCCGGCGGCGTAGGCGTTGTAGAGCACGGTCTCGAACGTGTCGAGGAAGGCGGCCTCGCCCGAGGCGAGGAACATGCGCCACGCCCACTGCATGGTCGCGATCGCCGCGCAGGTCTCGCTGTACGAGCGCTCCGACGGCAGCTCGAACCGGTCGCCGATGGCCTCGTCGGAGTGCCGGGCGCCGAGGCCGCCGGTGATGTAGAGCTTGGAGGCGAGCATGTCGTCCCAGAGCCGGCGCATGGCGGCGTCGAGCGAGGCGTCGCCGGTCTCGAGGGCGACGTCCGCAGCACCGGCCGCGAGGTAGGTCATGCGCACCGCGTGCCCGGTCACGGAGTCGAGCTCGCGGAGCGGGGCGCTGTCCTGGAAGTACTCGGCCGGGAACACGCGGAGCTCGACGGTGCCGTGCCCGCGCCGGTCGATGAAGCGACGGGAGAGGTCGAGGTAGCGGTCGTCCCCCGTCTCGCGGGTGAGCTCGACGAGGGCCATCTCGATCTCGGGATGCCCGCACACGGCCTCCGCGCCGGTCGGGCCGAAGCGCTCGACGGCGAGGTCGGCGAAGCGGCGCGCGACGGTGAGCAGGCGCTCGTCGCCGAGCTGGCGGGCGGCGGCGACGGCGGCCTGGATCAGGTGGCCGAGGTTGTAGAGCTCGTGCCCCCAGGCCAGGTCCTCCCACGGCTCCTTGGGGACGTCGGGCGCCTGGTAGTAGGAGTTCAGGTAGCCGTCCTCGCGCTGGGCCCGCTCGATGAGGTCGACCGCCTCCTCGTAGAAGGCCTCGGTCGCGGCATCCGCTCGCTCACCGGCGGGCCGGGCGAGTTCGTAGGCGAGGCCCTCGAGCGTCTTGAAGACGTCGGTGTCGAGGAACGGGTAGCGGCCGCGGTAGGCGGTCCGCGCGAGCGTCTCGGGCTCGGCGATGCGGCGGAGGTTCTCGAGGTTGCCGGCCGTGCGGAGCTCGCCGAGCGTGTGCGGCACGGTCTCGTCGCGATTGCGCCGCTGCCAGGTCGCCAGCACGCCGCCGGTGATCCGCGCGGCGTCGGCGCCGAGCGGGACCCGCGCACTCGCGATGGGGGCGACGGCCGGGCGGCGAACGCCCGCGGGAGTCGCGCTCGCAGCGGCGGTCGCATGCGCGGTCGATCCGACGACGATGTCTGACATGACGATTCAGGCCCTTCTGTACCGTGTGACACATCACACTACGGCACTTTGTAGTGGGTGACATATTACTCACGCGGACCGTGGCCCGGTCAAGCCAGGACGGGACGTTCGGGTCAGGCTTAACGCGATCGAAACGTTCGCCCTCGACCGACGGCTCAGTCCTCGAGCAGGCGCTCGAACAGCACGTGGTCCTGCCAGCTCCCGGCGATGCGCAGGTATCGGCGTGCGAGGCCGATGCGCTCGAAGCCGTTGCGCTCGAGCACGGCCTGCGAGGCGGCGTTGTGCACGAGCGTGCCCGCCTGGACGCGGTGCAGGCCGTGCTCGCGGGCCGCGTGGAGGGCCACGCCGACCGCCGTGGTCGCGAGCCCGCGACCGGTGAGTCGGCCGTCGACCCAGTAGCCGAGGTTCGCGTTCAGGAAGACGCCGCGCACGATGTCGGAGAGGTTCACGCGGCCGACGATCTCGTCGTCGTCGTCGACGAGCACGAGCGGGATCGCCCGGCCCGACGCGTACCGCTCGAGGAGCGCCCTCACCTCGCGCACGTGCACCGCATCGGAGAAGAAGCCCGGGGAGCGCTCGGGCTCCCACGGCGCGAGGTGCTCGCGATTGCGCCGGTACGCCTCGGCGAGCGCGGGCCCGTCGTCGTCGGCGAGCAACCGCACGACGATGCCGTCGTCGAGCTCGACCGGGTCGCGCATGCGATCTCCTCCCCTGCGGTGGGCACCGCGGATGCCGCGGGGCAGCCAACCACGCTAGCAGCCGCCCCTGCGGGCAGGAACGGCCCTGCGACGTCCTCGCGGCGTCGGCGCCGACCCCGTTGTCGCCGCGCGAACGTGGTTCCCGCAGGGCCTCCCTTGCGCGCGCCGTCCGACGTAGCGTGGAGGCATGGAAGACGTCCGCGCCGATATCAAGGAGTTCCTGAGCTCCCGCCGCGCCCGCATCACGCCCGAACAGGCCGGGCTGCCCGCGTACGGAGGCAACCGCCGCGTGCCGGGGCTCCGACGCGAGGAGGTCGCGATGCTCGCGGGCGTCTCGGTCGACTACTACGTGCGCCTCGAGCGCGGCGACCTGGCCGGGGCATCCGAGAGCGTGCTCGACGCGCTCGCGCGCACGCTGCAGCTCGACGACGCGGAGCGCGAGTACCTCTTCGACCTGGCCCGTGCCGCCGGGCCGGCGCCCCGGCGCGCCTCGAAGCCGAAGAACACGGTCCGGCCCGCGGTGCAGCAGGTGCTCGACGCCATCGGCGACGCCCCGGCGTGGGTGCGCAACGGGCGCCACGACATCCTCGCGGCCAACCTGCTC
The DNA here is from genome assembly GCF_051016555.1 of Agromyces sp. Marseille-Q5079. Taxonomy (NCBI): domain Bacteria; kingdom Bacillati; phylum Actinomycetota; class Actinomycetes; order Micrococcales; family Microbacteriaceae; genus Agromyces; species Agromyces sp. Marseille-Q5079. Next base: position 283,602 of record NZ_JBPEJF010000001.1, read on the forward strand.
GCGCGCGCCCTGTACTCCCCCGTCTTCGACGACCCGCGCCGCCCGGTCAACACGACTCGGTTCGCGTACCTGAACCCGGCCGCGAGGGAGTTCTGGCGCGACTACGACCAGATCACGCACGATGCCGCGGCGATGCTGCGGCTCGAGGCGGGGCGCACCCCGCACGATCCCGACCTGATCCGGCTCATCGGCGAGCTGTCGACGCAGAGCGAGCTGTTCCGCGAGCGGTGGGCGTCGCGCGACGTGAAGTTCCACCGCAGCGGGCTGAAGCGCCTGCACCACCCGGTCGTCGGCGATCTCGACCTGAACTACGAGTCGATGGAACTGCCGAGCGAGCCGGGCCTCGTGCTGAACGTCTACACGGCGCCGGCGGGCTCCGCGTCGGCCGACGCCCTGAAGCTGCTCGCGTCGTGGGCCGCGACGAACGAGGCCGCCCTCACGGCCGACGCGCCGTCGCCCGCCGCCGGCTGACGACCACGCGACGAGCGGATGCCGCGCCGTGGCATCCGCTCGTCGCCGTGATCAGCTCCCGGGGTACTCCCCATCGGCCAACAGGTCGCCCCACTCCGTCTCGGGTTCGCCCGCGCCGGGCGACTCCCAGAGCGCGAGGTGGCACATGAAGTGCTCGGCCGTCGCACCGTGCCAGTGCCATTCGCCCGGCGGCGTGTACACCGTGTCGCCGGGGCGGAGCACGATGAGCTCCTCGCCGCGGCTCTGCACGTATCCGAGCCCCTCGGTCACGTGCAGCGTCTGGCCGACGGCGTGCCGGTGCCAGGCCGTGTGCGCGCCCGGCGTGAACCGCACGAGGTTCAGGCGGGTGCGCGAGGGCTGCTCGCCGGCGTAGTACGCGTTGAAGTACACGTCGCCCGTGAACCACGCCTCGGGTCCCTTGACGGTGGGGGTCTTCGGTTGCAGCTCGGTGCTCATCGTCCCTGTTCTCCTTCGTGATGGATTCGTTCGTGCGTCACAGGCCGACCGCGGCCATGCCCGCGTCGTCGTAGCGGTTGCCGGCCACGCCGATGCGGTCGACGAGCGCGTCGAGATCGGCGATGTCGTCGGCCGAGAGGGCGACGGACGTCGCGCCCGCGTTCTCGTCGATGCGCTCGCGGCGACGCGTGCCCGGGATCGGCACGATGAACGGATGCTGCGCCAGCAGCCACGCGAGCGCGACCTGGCCGGGTGTCGCGCCGCGACCCTCGGCGAGCGCGCGCACGTGATCGACGAGCGCCTGGTTGGCCAGGAGGTTCTCGCGCTCGAAGCGCGGGACCCTGGCGCGGATCTCGCCCTCGGCGAAGGTCGCGTCGGCCGACACGGATCCCGTGAGGAACCCCTTGCCGAGCGGGCTGAAGGGCACGAAGCCGATGCCGAGCTCGGCGACCGTCGGCAGCACCTCGGCCTCGGGGTCGCGGGTCCAGAGCGAGTACTCGCTCTGGACGGCGGTCACGGGGTGCACGGCGTGCGCGCGGCGGATGGTGCCGGCTCCGGCCTCCGAGAGCCCGAAGTGGCGCACCTTGCCCTCGGCGACGAGCTCGCCGACCGTGCCGGCGACGTCCTCGATCGGCACGTCGGGGTCGACCCGGTGCTGGTAGAAGAGATCGAGCACGTCGACGCCGAGACGCCGCAGCGAGGCATCCGCCACCTCGCGGATGTGCTCGGGGCGCGAGTCGGTGCCCCGCATCTGCCCGTCGACGAGATTGAAGCCGAACTTCGTCGCGATCACGACCCGGTCGCGGATCGGGGCGATCGCCTCGCCGACGAGCTCCTCGTTGACCCAGGGGCCGTAGACCTCCGCGGTGTCGATGAAGGTCACCCCCTGCTCGACGGCGTACCGCAGCACGCCGATCATGTCGTCGCGGTCGCCGGGGTTCGGGCCGTAGCTCATGGACATGCCCATGGCCCCGAGCCCGATGGCCGAGACCTCCAGGCCCTGGCCGAGTGTTCGCGTGTGCATCTGCTGCTCCTTCGCTCTGTGTTCGATCATGAACCGGTGGGGCTCAGAAGGCGACCATGACCTTCAGCGCCTCGCGGGCGTCCATCGCCGCGTAGCCGGCGGGCACGTCGTCGATCGAGACGGTGCGGTCGAACACGCGACCCGGGTCGATCTCGCCGCGGAGCACCTGCCCGATGGCGGGCTCGAGGTAGGCGCGCACGGGGGCGGGCCCGCCCGTGAGGGTGGCGTTCTTCCCGAACAGCGAGCCGAACCCGATGGGCGCGGCCTCGTACTGCGGCACGCCGACCCGCGAGATCACGCCGCCCGGACGCACGACGCCGTACGCCTGCTCGTACGCGGGCATGTGGCCGACGGCCTCGAGCACGACGTGACTGCCCTCGCCGCCCGTGAGCTCCATGACCCGCGCGATGCCCTCGTCGCCGCGCTCGGCGACGACGTCGGTCGCGCCCCACTCGACGCCGAGGTCGGTGCGGGCGGTGTGGCGGCCCATGAGGATGACGCGCTCGGCGCCCAGCTGCCGCGACGCGAGCACGGCCGAGAGGCCGACCGCGCCGTCGCCGATCACGGTGACGGTCTTCCCCGGCGCGACCCGGCCCATGTGCGCCGCGTGATAGCCCGTCAGGTAGACATCCGACAGCGCGAGCAGCGACCCGAGCAGTCGCTCGTCGGCCATGGCCGGGTCGATGCCGGGCACCACCACGAGGCTGCCGTCGGCCTGCGGGATGCGGGCCAGCTCGGCCTGCAGGCCGCCGTTGTCGCCGCCGTACCAGCCGCCGTGCACGCACGAGGTCTGGAACCCCTCGCGGCAGAACACGCACGTGTTGTCCTGGAACGCGAACGGCGCGACCACGAGGTCGCCGCGCCGCAGGGTCGTGACGGCCGAGCCGATCTCCTCGACGACGCCGATGAGCTCGTGGCCCATAGCCGTGCCGTGCGCGCTGCCGGGCATCGAGTGGTAGGGGTGCAGGTCGCTGCCGCACACGCACGCGCGCACCGCGCGCACGATCGCATCGGTCTCGTGGCGGATGACGGGGTCGGGCACGGTCTCGACCCGCACGTCGCCCGCGCCGTACATGAATGTCGCCTTCATGGAATCCTTCGCATCGGTTTCGTCGCGAGCCGGTCGGCATCGCGACGGTTCCCATTCCACGCGCATGCGCCCGCGCCCGGGAGCCCCTGACGGAACAGGTACCGACAGACCCTGTCTCCCGATGCGCGTCGGGAGGATCATGATGAGCGGATGCCGCAGCCGAGCGGATGCCGCGAAGGGAAGACCATGAGCACCTGGACCGCCGACGAACTCGAGACGCTCGACCGCGCGGGCGAGATCCGCGTCGCCGGACGCCGCGACGACGGATCCCTGCGAACGCCCGTCATCATCTGGCACGTCGTCATCGACGGCGTGCTCTACGCCCGCTCGGTCCGCGGCCCCGAGGGCAAGTGGTTCGTGGGCGTCATGCGAAACGGCACAGGCACGATCACCTGGGGCGGGCAGACGCGCGAGGTCTCGTACACGCTCGACGCCTCGCACGACGATGCGATCGACGACGCCTACTTCGCCAAGTACGGACGCGGGTCGGCGAGCCAGTCGATCACGAGCGACGTCGCGAGGCAGACGACGCTGCGAATCGACCCGAGCTGAGCCGAGACCGGCCGACGTGCACGGGTGAACAGGTGAACGGCCCGTTCACGGGGCTGTGCTAACGTCACCCGCGATAGCGCCTAGGGTTCCGGGATCGTGAGGTCCGCCTGGTCCGAGCGGCGCCACGCCAGCCGTCCGACGGCGGGCGTCATCTGACAGGACAAAAGCCCGGAGGACCCGGTTCGTCGCGCCCGCGGCGACCTGAAGGGTCCCGGATTGTCCCCCATCGCGCTCGTCCTCGTGCTCGCCGCCGCCGTCTGCCACGCGGCCTGGAACATCCTCGCGCACGGCGTGAGCCGCATCGGGCTGCCGTTCCTCTGGCTGGGGGCCGTCGCCTCATCGGTCCTCTGGCTTCCGCTCGTGCCCCTGACCGGCGGCCTCGGCGAGGCGTCGTGGAGCCACTTCGCCCTGGCCGTCGCGGTCTCGGCCGTGCTGCACTGCGCCTACATGCTCGTGCTCCAGCGCGGCTACGCCACGGGCCGCCTGTCCACGGTCTACGCGACCGCCCGCGGCACGGGCCCCACGATCAGCGTGCTCGTCGCGGTGCTCGTGCTCGGCGAACGACCCTCGGGATGGGCGCTCGCCGGCGTCGCGGTGATCATCGGCGCGGTCGTCGCGATCGGCATGCTCGACCGCGGACGTGCGGCATCCACAGCGATGCCGCAGCACGGGCGCCGACCTCGACTCGACGCCGGCATCGTGTGGGGACTCGTCACCGGGGTCGCGATCGCCGCCTACACGATCTGGGACGCCCAGGCCGTGCGCGACTGGTCGGTCACCCCGGTCGCCTTCATGGTCGGCTGCACGCTCGGCGAGCTCGTGCTCTTCGGCGCCGCGCTCGGCCGGCGCTGGCGCGAGGTCGGCGCGGTCGCTCGCGGCCACTGGCCGCGCCTGCTGCTCTTCGGCCTGCTCTCGCCGCTGTCGTACATCCTCGTGCTCGTCGCGATGACCATGGCCCCGGTCGCGCTGGTGGCGCCCATGCGGGAGGTCAGCGTCGTGCTCGTCAGCCTCTTCGGGGCGATCGCCCTTCGCGAGGGGCGCGCCGGATGGCGCGTCGCGGCATCCGTGCTCGTCGTCGCCGGGGTCGCGCTCATGGCGACGTGACCCAGGTGCGCCGGATCGCGGCTCTGGGGCTTCGGGCGATCGGTGCGAACCCGTCGAGGCGCCAGGGCTGGCCGAACGACGACTCCAGCGGGGTCAGGCGTCGACGGCCTCGAGCCGACCGCTCTCGATCGCCCGGGTGAACGTGCGGAAGTCGTCCTCGTTCTGGTCGGCGTAGGTCACGGCGAAGTCGGAGATCGCCTCGTCGAACACGTGCGAGCGTCCGAGGTAGGCCGCGATCTGCACGCGGTCGCCCGTGCGCCCGTGCGCCCTCGCGAGCGTCTGCCCGCAGAGCCGGGCGTAGAGCATCCCACCGGCCGGCACCATCCCCTCGGGGTCGAACGAGCCCTTCCAGTCATGGAGCTGGCGCACGTAGAAGTCCCGCTGCCGCCCGGTCGCGTCGGCGATGCCGCGCTGCCATCCCAGGAAGATGTCGCCCGACGCCTGCATCATCCGCTGGCCGCGCACGACGCGTTCGCCGTGGCTCTCGAACTCGCTCGACCCGAGGAAGCGTTCGAGCACGGACGCCTGCGCCTCCTTCGCCTGCAGCAGGATCGGATCGCCGTCGTCGCGTCCCTTGAGCAGCAGGATCCAGGCGCGCGTGCCGACGCTGCCGACCCCGGAGACCCGGCGAGCCATGTGCACGTAGGAGTACTCGGCGAGCGGGTGGCGATCGGCGACGAGCGTGGACCGGTACGAGGTCAGCACGTCGTGCATCACGTCCGCGGTCACGGCCTGCCCGACGCCCTCGAAGTCCTCGATGGGCACGACGATCGGCGGGTCCGCGATGATCCTCATGCGACCGTCCTCGACCGCGACCAGCTTCGAGAAGGCCTTCATCCGGTCCTTGGTGAACGCCTTCGCGACGATCGAGTCGAGTTGGTTCACCTGCCGCTTCCCGATATGGTCCGCGGCACGTTCGCGGCGCACCCATTCCTGCAGTCGCTCGATGGCGACGGAGTCGTACCACGCGTCGAGCACGGATGCCTCGGCCGAGCCCTGCATCTGCTCCCGGTAGCCGCGGACGGCCTCGCGTCGCAGGTCGCGCCGCTCGTCGTCGGTGAATCCCCGATGCCGACCGGCGATCTCGAAGCTCGCGGCGAGCCGCTTCACATCCCACTCGAACGGGCCGGGCAGCGTCTCGTCGAAGTCGTTGATGTCGAACACCAGCCGGCGCTCCGGTGTGCCGAACAGTCCGAAGTTCGAGAGGTGCGCGTCGCCGCAGAGTTGGACGACGAGCCCGCTGTCCGGCCTCGGGGCGAGATCCCCCGCCATGATCAGCGCGGCGCCGCGGAAGAAGGCGAACGGCGACACCCGCATGCGTCCGTGCCGGATCGGCACGAGTTCGGGGTCCCGTTGCGCGGCCTGCTCCTCGAGCAGCGAGACCGGATCGGCCCGCGTCGGCGAGGGCGACCACTCCGCGTGACTCGAGCGGGGCATGCGCGCCCGCAGGGCACGCCCCGCCTCCCGGCGTGCCTCGAAGTCGGGTGACGCCGGCGCCAGCCGGGCCACGGATGCCGCATCGGCCTCGGTCATGCGCCCACCTCCGTCGATTCGGTGCCGATCGGCGACGCCGACGCGTTCGGCGCGGCCGCCGGATCGGGTTCGGTCGTCGGGGCGACCGATCCCGCGCTCCGCAGGAACATGATCAGCCAGGCGAAGATGAGCGCGAACGCCACCAGCTCCACCGCGGTCAGGTTGTAGTACCCCGTGATGAAGAAGACCGCGAGCACAACGATGACGCCGACGAACACGTAGCCGAGCAGGATGAAGACCCTCGGCATCGAGGGCACGAGCACGGGGAGGGCCACGACCATCGCCACGTAGACGACCGCCATGCCCGACGCCGACAGGTTGTGCATCTCGAGGAAGTCGTCGACCGGGAACAGCCCGACGCAGGCGAGGAGGATGCCGATGACGATCAGGCCCAGGCGCACCAGGTTCCGGCCCCGCGCCTCGGCGGGCGTGGTGGTCGGCAGCCACGCCGTGGCGTAGTGCGAGATCGTGGTCACCATCACGCCGGCGATGATCAGCGTGAGGTTGAACGCCAGGGCCGAGATGTCGTCGCTGATGCCCAGCGTGCTGAGGTTCTTCTGCCACCAGAGCGGGTCGGAGGCGCTCAGGGTGCTCGCGAGCGTGCCGACCACGAGGAAGAGCGCCAGCACGATCGAGAGCAGCATCGGCGTGAGGTTCACGGCCGAGAGGAACGCGGCGTAGGCCGTGATCGCCATGGCCACCCCCACGAGGGCCGCAGCCGCGGTCGCGTAGATCCGCGCCCCCTCGAAGCCCGAGCTGAAGACCGCCGCGAGGCTGATCCACCCGAGCAGTGCGATGACGGCGTGCGCGAGGCACAGGGCCGCGACGTCGAACCAGCGCAGGCGACGCCAGACGCGGGTCGGGGTTCGCCCGTCGGCGAGGGTTCGACGGTGCTCCGCCCGGCGCAGGAGGCATCCGTACCCGAAGGCGAGCAGGGCCGCGATCGCCGACCCGACGGCGGCGGCGTCGCCCACGGATCCGCGGCCCGCGATCGGCAGGTCGCGCCCCCAGAAGAGGACGAGCGCGGGAACCACGCCGACCACGAAGGCGACGGTGCCGACGAGGAGCGCGGAGGACTCGCGGGACTCGGCATCCGCGATGGGATGGCGGATGATGCGGACGAGGGATGTCGGCTGACTCACGGGAACCTCCGTCTCGGGCTCGACGCAGTCGGCGTGCTCTGCGCTCCCAATTCGGAGAGTACCCCCACAGGACTTGCCGGAGAAGCATGACTTTCCGTCGGCTTTCGGGCTAGTTTTGGCGAAAGACGTCACCTGCTCGGAGGAGAGGCCCCGTGAGCGCACCCGACAACACCGAGACCCCGACGTTCAACGGAAAGCTCGCGCTTCTCCTGTCCATGGCGATGTTCGTGCTCGTCGTCGACACGTCGATCATGAACGTGTCGATCTCCGCGGTCGTCGAGGACATCGGCACCACCGTCAGCGGCGTGCAGGGGGCGATCGCGCTCGAGGCGCTCGTCTCCGCCGCGTTCATCCTGATCGGCGGCAAGGTCGGCGACCTCATCGGGCGCAAGCGCGCCTACGTGATCGGGCTCCTCTGCTACGCCACCGGCGCGTTGGCGATGACCCTCGCGCAGAGCCTCGTGCCGATCATCCTCTTCTGGGCCGTCATCGGCGGCCTCGGCGCCTCGCTGCTCCTGCCCTCGATGCAGTCGCTCATCCACGGCAACTTCGAGGGCAAGGCGCAGACGCGGGTCTACGCCATGGTCGGCGCCTCGGCCGCCATCGCCGCCGCCGTCGGCCCGCTGATCGGCGGCGTCATCACGACGTTCCTGTCGTGGCGGGTCTCCTTCCTCCTCGAGGCCGTCATCATCGCGGTGGTCCTCGCCGGCATCCGTCTCGTGCACGACGTGCCCTACACCGGGCCACGGCACATCGACCTCGTCGGCTCCGTCCTGTCGGTGCTCGGCATGGGCGGCGTCGTCATCGGCATTCTCGTGTGGCAGGAGGGCGGCGAGGCGGTCGGCATCCTGATCGCCGTCGGCCTGGTCGGGCTCGGCAGCCTGGCGTACTGGCTGGTCCGGCGCAAGCGTCAGGGAAAGCCGACCCTGATCGATCCGGCGCTGTTCGCATCGAAGCTGTTCCGGCTCGGCATCACCGGGCAGCTGCTGCAGCAGATCGCACTCGGCGGCACGATGATCGTGCTCCCGATCTACCTGCAGATGGTGCTCGGCTACAACGCCCTGCTCGCCGGACTCTCGATCGCACCCCTCTCGCTCAGCATGTTCGTCGTGGCGATGCTCGTCGGCCGTCGGGCGGGCGGGCGACGACCGGCGAACCTCATCCTCTGGGGATTCGTGCTGCTCACGGTCGGCCTCGGCATCCTGATCCCGATCGTGCCCCGCGCGGACTCCGGCTGGTGGCTCCTCGGTCCGCTGATCGTCGCCGGCACCGGGCTCGGCCTGCTGGTCTCCCAGCTGAACAACTACACGCTCTCGCCGATCTCGAACGAGCGCGTGAGCGAGGCGGCCGGCGTGAATTCCGCGGCGGGGTCCTTCGGCCTGTCCTTCGGCCTCGCCTTCGCCGGCGCCATCATGCTCGCCGTGCTCTCGCTGACGTTCACCAGCATGGCGAATTCGAGCGCGGTGCTCCCCGCCGACGAGAAGGCGCAGGTCGCCCAGGTCCTCGAGGAGGACGCCGAGATCATGTCGAACGTGCAACTGGACGAACTGCTGGTCGAGCAGCCGGAGGCGATCGCCGACGAGATCGTGCGCATCAACACCGAGGCGCGGCCGATCGCCCTGCAGGTCGCCCTCTTCATCCCGCTCATCGCGGCCCTCCTGGGTCTCCTCAACGGCTTCCGCATGCGACGCCAACCGGATCCGAAGCCGAACGACGCGGCCGAGGGCATGCTCCTCGGCTGAGCATCCGTCGCGCCGCGACGCCCATCGGCCGTGAGCCGGCGCTGCAACGACTACGCGGCATGCGTGGTGCGGGCCCGGCCCGGCCGGCGGGAGCATGTGCAGGACGGCCGAGCCCGTTCCGGGCATCCATCGCCGTCGTCCACCGATGCGAGGAGACCTCCATGCCCAGCACACACGCCCGAGGGCGCAGACGACCGGTGCGCATCGCGCTCGCGCTCGCCGGCGCCGCCGCCCTGACCGCCGTGTCGGTCGCGCTCCCTGCCGCCGCCATCGAGGATGCGCGTCGCCCGGCGCCCGCACCGAAGCCGACCGTCGTGCTGGTGCACGGCGCATTCGCCGACTCCTCGGGCTGGAACGACGTGATCGAGCGCCTGCAGAAGCGCGGCTACCCCGTGCTCGCGGCATCCAACCCGCTGCGCGGCCTCAGCACGGATGCCGAGTACGTGAAGTCGATCCTCGCGACCATCGAGGGCCCGATCGTGCTCGTCGGCCACTCCTACGGCGGGGCCGTCATCACGAATGCCGCGACGGGCAACCCGAACGTGGTCTCGCTCGTCTACGTCGCCGCCTACGCCCTCGATGCGGGCGAGCGCCTCATCGATGCGAACGAACTCGGCGGCGGGCACTCCTCACTGGCCGAACACCTCGTCATCCGGCCGTATCCGGGTGCGCCAGAGGGCGACGCCGACGGATACATCGACCCCGCCTACTTCCGCGAGCTGTTCGCCGCGGACCTGCCGAAGAAGCAGGCCGCCGTGCTGGCCGCCTCGCAGCGTCCGGCGGCATTGCAGGCGCTGTTCACGCCCTCGGGCGAGCCGGCCTGGAGGAGCATCCCCAGTTGGTACGTCGTGGCATCCGAGGACCACACGATCCCGCCGGAGGCCGAGCGCGCCATGGCCGCACGGGCCGGGTCGACGACGGTCGAGATCGACAGCTCGCACGTGGTCATGATGAGCCACCCGGGCGAGGTCGTCGACGTGATCCTCGACGCCGCGCAGTAGCCACGCCCCCTGAACGGCGGACGCCCCGCCTCCCTGACGGGAGGCGGGGCGTTCTGTGGCGGTACCGGTGGGATTTGAACCCACGGTGCGCTTTCACGCACACAACTTTTCGAGAGTTGCACCTTCGGCCGCTCGGACACGGTACCGGGGTCAATGTTAGACGACACCGCGCAATCGACCAAAACGAGCGCGCTCCGGCCTTCGGCGGCGACCGGATGAGCGGATGCCACGCCCGGCGCGCGGCGCCCGGCGTCGATGTCGGCGGTCGGCCCTACGCTCTCACCATGGCCAAACCCGTCTCCGCGTTCCGTTGCACCGAGTGCGGGTGGAGCACCGTCAAGTGGGTCGGCCGGTGCGCCGAGTGCCAGCAGTGGGGCACCGTCGTCGAGGCCGGCGAGCCGACCGGCATCACGCGCACCCTGAAGCCCGTCGCCATCGGCGCGTCGCAGGTCGCGCGGTCGATCACCGAGGTCACCACCGAAGAGCGCGGGCACTGGCCGAGCGGCGTCGGCGAGTTCGACCGCGTGCTGGGCGGCGGCATCGTGCCCGGAGCCGCCATCCTGCTGAGCGGTGAGCCCGGCGTCGGCAAGTCGACGCTCCTCCTCGACGTCGCCGCCCGCGTCGCGGCATCCGGTCGCCGGGTGCTCTACGTGAGCGCCGAAGAATCGGTGGCCCAGGTGCGCCTGCGCGCGGGCCGCACGGGCGCCATGCAGCCCGAGCTGTTCCTCGCCGCCGAGACCGACCTCGCGACCGTCATCGGCCAGGTCGACGCGGTGCAGCCCGAACTGCTCATCGTCGACTCCGTGCAGACCGTCACGAGCTCGTTGAACGACGGCATCGCCGGCCAGCCCGGCCAGGTGCGCGAGGTCGCATCCACGCTCATCCGGCTCGCGAAGGAGCGCGAGCTGCCCGTGCTGCTCGTCGGCCACGTCACGAAAGACGGCACGATCGCCGGCCCGCGCCTGCTCGAGCACCTCGTCGACGTCGTCTGCCAGTTCGAGGGCGACCGCCAGACCGCGCTGCGCTTCGTGCGGGCGCTCAAGAACCGCTTCGGACCCACCGACGAGGTCGGCTGCTTCGAGATGACCGGCGACGGCATCAGCGAGGTGCCCGACCCGAGCGGGCTGTTCCTCAGCCGCGGAGCCGGCGTGAGCGGCACGTGCGTGACGGTCGCCCTCGAGGGCCGCCGTGCGCTGCCCGTCGAGGTGCAGGCGCTGGTCGTGGCCACCAAGGCGCCGCAGCCGCGCCGGGTGGTCAACGGCGTCGATCCGTCGCGCGTCGCCATGATCCTCGCCGTGCTCGAACGTCGTGCCGGACTCCGGCAGATCGGCGAGCACGACGTGTACGTCTCGACCGTCGGCGGGGTGCGACTCGTCGAGCCCGGTGCAGACCTCGCCATCGCCATCGCCATCGCCTCGGCCATGCGCGACCGCGCCGTGCCGCACGACCTCGCGGCGTTCGGCGAGATCAGCCTCGCGGGCGAGGTGCGGCCGGTGAGCTCGGCCCGGCAGCGCGGCAGCGAGGCGCGCCGCCTCGGCTACACGACCATCCTCGACGTCGAGGCGGGCAGCGTGCAGGCCGCCGTCGGCCAGGCCCTCGCCGCAGGTGCCTCGGCGCGCGAGCGCGAACTCGACGCCGCGTTCTGACCGTTCGCATCGGTGCCGGCTCGCAGCGGTGCCCGCTACAGCGGCGCCGACTCGCATCCGGTTACCGACGAGCACCGACGCCGACTCACGTCGATGCCGGCTACCACGGTGCCGACTTCCATCCGGTTACCGCGAGCACCGACGCCGACTCACGTCGGTACCGGGCCCGCGGGATCGGACCCGGTAGGTCAGGCCTCGAGCGCCCGGAGCAGCTCCGCGGGCGGCGCCTGCATCGGGTGCGGGCCCGCGATGTCGAGGAACACCGTCGTGATCGTCGACTCGTAGCGCTTGAGGAACGTGCGCAACCACGCCGGGCTCTGCAGGCCGACCGCGGGCGGCAGGTTGTCGGGCTTGTTCGCGGCGTCGCTGAAGAGCAGCAGCGCCACCTCTCCCGTGTTGGGGTCGCGGTAGGTCCACACCTCGCCGCCGTCGAGCGGCTTGTCGCGCGGGCCCGGCTTCACGAGCGGCACGACCGTGTTGCCGTGGCGCAGTGCGAGCGCGACCGCCGCGATGTCCTGCTTCTCGAGCGCGGCCGCGAGTGCCGGCGACGTGAACTCCACGGGCTCGGCAGCCTTGCCCGGCCGACCCGACTTCTTGCGTTGCGCCATCCCCCAAGCGTACCCAGCGCACGCCGACCGGATGCCGGGAGCCGGCCCACGTCGGGAGCAGCCCGGTCACCGTCACCGCGGTGCCCTGCGCTACCCGCGCGCTCCGCCCACCACTCGCTGGTTGGTGAGCCGGCCAGGCGGGCGTCAGTACAGCTGGAACTGCTTGGTGAGGTCGGCGGACTCGTACCCGTCGACCGACACCGACAGGTGGTACGACGCGCCGCCGGCGGGTACCGCCTCGCGGGCGCCGTCGCACGTGTCGGGCGTCGAGCGCGTGCGATCCCAGATGATGGGTGCCGCCGAGCTCACGGGGACACCGGGCTTCAACGACACCTCGGCGTCGACGGGATCGGACTGGCAGTCGGTCGAGGTCCAGTACGGCTCGTCACCGCTCGTCACGGTGAACACCTGCGCCGCGGTGCCGGCGTTCAGCACGCAGACGTTCTTGCCGGTGTTCGTGATCGTGACCGAGAGCTGCGGCTGCTCGCCGGCCTCGTACACGGTCTTGTCGGTCACCGGTTCGACGGTGACCTGTTCGGGCGAACACGGGTCGCCGTCGAGCGCGGTCGCCTCGGTCGGGATCGTCGTCGCCTCGGGCGTGCTCGATGCGGGCGCGGTCGGGCTGGGGGTCGCGCCGGGTTCGCCCTGCGCGCCGCCCGGGCGCACGATGATGAGCACCACCGCGACGACCACGGCGAGGAGGCCGAGCAGCACGACCAGCCTTCGCCGACGGTACACCTGCGGCGAGTGCCGTCGTGCCGGTGCCTGATTCGTCGACATGTTCACAGGGTACGACCGGCGGCCGAATGCCGCGGGCGCGCGCTCGGCGCGCCGAAATGCCCGATGAAACCGAGGTTCACGCCGATTCAGAACCGCTTCAGCATGCGCGTGTTGCCGAGCGTGTTCTGCTTCACGCGGGCCAGGTCGAGGAACTCGGCGACGCCGTCGTCGTGCGATCGCACGAGTTCTGCATAGACCTCGGGCGCCACGGTCTCCTCACCCATGTCCTCGAAGCCGTGACGGGCGAAGAAGTCGACCTCGAACGTGAGGCAGAACAGCCGGCTGAGTCCGAGCTCGCGTGCGTCGGCCTCGAGCCGTTCGACGATCGCGTGGCCGACCCCGTGGCCGAGCCAGTCGTCGGCGACGACGAGCGTGCGCACCTCGCCGAGGTCCTCCCACATGGCGTGCAGCGCGCCGGCTCCGATGATCTCGCCGCTGTCGAGCACCTCGGCGACGCGGAACTCCTGGATCGCCCCGTACAGGTCGACCCGCTCCTTGCCGAGCAGGATGCGTCGGGACACGAGCGGTTCGACCAGGGAGATGATCTGGGGAACGTCGCTCGTGCGCGCCGGGCGCACCGTGTACCGGCTCATCCGTTCATCGTATTCGCGTGCGTGCGGCCATGACGCACCGAGACGACGAAGGGGCCGGGCCCGAAGGCCCGACCCCTGTCGGAGGATGCCTCCCCACGCCACTCCACACATCGCTTCGCGATGCGCGGAGCCTCGGGCGCGTGGGCCCAAGCATCCGCTCGGTGCTCAGTCGGCGGTCGCGGCGAGGTCCGGCGTCGCCGGCCCGGTGCCGATGGCCGCCCCGGTGTTGACGCCGATGCCCACGGGCAGGGCGCGCTGGGTCGTCGTGAAGACGAACTTGCCGTCCTGGAAGTCGACGTGCACGTGGTCGCCCGCGTTGAGCTCGCCGTGCAGGATCTTCTCGGACAGGGCGTCTTCGACCTCGCGCTGCACGGCACGGCGCAGCGGGCGTGCACCGAGCGCCGGGTCGTAGCCGAGCTCGATGAGTCGCTCCTTGGCCGGCACCGTGAGCTGGATCGTCATGTCGCGGTCGAGCATGCGGTCGCTGAGGCGCTTCACGAACAGGTCGACGATCTCGAGCAGCTCGGACTTGGACAGCTGCGGGAACACGATGATCTCGTCGACGCGGTTCAGGAACTCGGGCTTGAAGTGCTTCTTCAGCTCCTCCTTCACCTTGCCGCTCATGAGGTCGTAGCCCGTGCGGGAGTCGCCCTCGAGGGCGAAGCCGACCGGCCCGCTCGAGATGTCCTTCGTGCCGAGGTTCGTCGTCATGATGATGACGGTGTTCTTGAAGTCGACCACGCGACCCTGGCCGTCGGTCAGGCGACCCTCTTCGAGGATCTGCAGGAGCGAGTTGAAGATGTCGGGGTGGGCCTTCTCGATCTCGTCGAAGAGCACGACCGAGAACGGCTTGCGGCGCACCTTCTCGGTGAGCTGGCCGCCCTCTTCGAAGCCGACGAATCCGGGAGGGGCGCCGAACAGGCGCGAGACCGTGTGCTTCTCGCCGTACTCCGACATGTCGAGGGAGATCATCGCCGCCTCGTCGTCGAAGAGGAACTCGGCGAGCGCCTTCGCGAGCTCGGTCTTGCCGACGCCTGTGGGGCCGGCGAAGATGAACGAGCCCGACGGGCGGTGCGGGTCCTTGAGGCCGGCGCGGGTACGGCGGATCGTCTTGGAGAGCGCCGAGATGGCCTCCTCCTGGCCGATGACGCGCTCGTGCAGGGCCTTCTCCATGAAGACGAGGCGCGAGCTCTCCTCTTCGGTGAGCTTGAAGACGGGGATGCCGGTGGCCTGTGCGAGCACCTCGGCGATCAGGCCCTCGTCGACGACCGCGGTGGTCTTGACGTCGCCGGCCTTCCACTGCTTCTCGAGGCGCAGACGCTCGCCGAGGAGGTTCTTCTCCTCGTCGCGGAGCGACGCGGCCTTCTCGAAGTCCTGCTCCTCGATCGCGGTCTCCTTGGCGGCGCGCACGACGGCGATCTTCTCGTCGAACTCGCGCAGCTCGGGCGGGCTGGACAGGATCGAGAGGCGAAGGCGTGCGCCGGCCTCGTCGATCAGGTCGATGGCCTTGTCGGGCAGGAAACGGTCGCTGATGTAGCGGTCGGCGAGGTTCGCCGCGGCGACGATGGCGCCGTCGGTGATGGACACCTTGTGGTGCGCCTCGTAGCGGTCGCGCAGCCCCTTGAGGATGTTGATCGCGTGGGGCAGCGACGGCTCCTGCACCTGGATCGGCTGGAAGCGGCGCTCGAGCGCGGCATCCTTCTCGAAGTGCTTGCGGTACTCGTCGAGCGTGGTGGCGCCGATGGTCTGCAGTTCACCGCGGGCGAGCAGCGGCTTCAGGATCGACGCGGCGTCGATCGCGCCCTCGGCGGCGCCCGCGCCCACGAGCGTGTGGATCTCGTCGATGAAGACGATGATGTCGCCGCGCGTGCGGATCTCCTTGGTGACCTTCTTCAGGCGCTCCTCGAAGTCGCCGCGGTAGCGGCTTCCGGCGATGAGGGAGCCGAGGTCGAGCGAGTAGAGCTGCTTGTCCTTCAGCGTCTCGGGGACCTCGTTCTTGACGATCGCCTGCGCGAGGCCCTCGACGACGGCGGTCTTGCCGACGCCGGGCTCGCCGATCAGCACGGGGTTGTTCTTGGAGCGACGCGAGAGGATCTGCATGACCCGCTCGATCTCCTTCTCGCGCCCGATCACGGGGTCGAGCTTGGACTCGCGAGCGGCCTGCGTGAGGTTGCGGCCGAACTGGTCGAGGATCTGCGAGCCGCCCTGCGGCTGCTGCTGGTCGTTCGCACCGACCTGCACCTGCTCCTTGCCCTGGTAGCCCGAGAGCAGCTGGATGACCTGCTGGCGCACGCGGTTGAGGTCGGCGCCGAGCTTGACGAGCACCTGGGCTGCGACGCCCTCGCCCTCGCGGATGAGGCCGAGGAGGATGTGCTCGGTGCCGATGTAGTTGTGGCCGAGCTGCAGCGCCTCGCGGAGCGAGAGCTCGAGCACCTTCTTGGCGCGCGGCGTGAACGGGATGTGCCCGGTCGGCTGCTGCTGGCCCTGGCCGATGATGTCCTGCACCTGCTCGCGCACCGCGTCGAGCGAGATGCCGAGCGATTCGAGTGCCTTGGCGGCGACGCCTTCACCCTCGTGGATGAGCCCGAGCAGGATGTGCTCGGTGCCGATGTAGTTGTGATTGAGCATCTTGGCCTCTTCTTGGGCCAGGACGACGACACGACGGGCTCGGTCGGTGAATCTCTCGAACATGCTCTACTCCTCTCGACCCCTCAGGGCAGGGGGCGCCGATACATCGAGCGTAACCAGCACGGATGCCGCGTGGGCCGGTGTTCGCCGTGGGCGCACCGGGGCTTGACAGCGGGACATCCGACTTCGTAACCTATCGATCATCGATACCATCGTTTTTCGATATGCTGTGACGCGAGGTCCAGCGACGGATGAAGGAGCCATCATGTCCACGAACACCGACGGCACGCGCCTCGGCCGCAGCGACCGCGTCGGCCTCTACGTCACGATCGTGCTCGGCCTCATCGGCATCGCCGTCGCCGCCTGGACGATGCTCGCCCGGCTGGTCGAGGTGCTGCCGGGCACGGACGTCCCGGTGCGCGTGCCCTTCGTCGGCGAGACCGCCGACCTGCCGATCGGCCCCGACGGCGCGCCGATCGAGGTCGCGGTCGACGAGGCGACCGTGATCGTGCCGCATCCGGCCGCGGCCACGCAGTTCGCCATCGTCGCCGAGCCGATCGTCTACGGACTCGCGATCATCGCGGGCATCACCCTGCTCGGGCTGCTCTGCTGGAACCTCGCCCGGGGCCGCGCGTTCACCCGGAGCACGGTGCGCATCATCGGCTGGGGTGGTGGCACGCTTGCCATCGGCTGGGTGGTCGGCAGCCTGTTCACCACCATGTCCGTGAACGGGGCGCTCTCGGCGATCAGCGACTACCAGTACGAGGGCATCACGTTCGGCACGAACTTCGGGGCGATGTTCGGCATCCTCGCGATCGCCGCGATCGGTGCGGCGTTCCAGGTGGGCGAGCGCCTGCAGCGCGACAGCGAAGGACTCGTCTGATGGCGCCGGCCGAACCCGACGAGGCATCCGATGTGCACTGCCGGCTCGACGAACTGCTGGAAGCCCGCGGCATGACCCTCGCCCGCCTGAGCGAGCTCGTCGGCGTCACGGTGGTGAACCTCAGCGTGCTGAAGAACGACCGCGCACGCGCCATCCGCTTCTCGACCCTTCAGGCGATCTGCGAGGCGCTCGACTGCGAGATCGGCGAACTGCTGGTGCGCCGCGCCCGCCCGGTTACTTGATCGGGACGGTGATCGACTGGTCGCCGACCTCGACGACGAGCGGCTCGGTCGTGGTCACGAAGACGGGGCTCCAGAAGATCGTGGTGTGCGGCACGAAGTCCATGGTGCACACCTGGTCTGCGGGCTGCTCGGCGAGGTCGACGGACACGCGGTTGCCCTCGCCGGCGCGGTCCTCGACGTTGACGCGCGTGCCGACGGGCGGGCAGGTCGAGCTGCCCGAGATCGTGACGGCGAGCTGTCCGCCGTCGCCGAGCCACTGGGCGGACAGGCCCTCGGTGGCCGACTCCTCGTCGGCGACGCCCTCGTCGTCTCCGGTGCCCTCTTCGCCCACGTGGTCGCTCACGGGCATGCCGGCGAAGTTCTCGACGGCCCGGGGGCTGGGGTTGCAGGCGGAGAGCAGGAACACGGATGCCACGGCCACGGCCACGACGCCCGCGCGACGAAGGATGAGGGAGGAGCGCATGCCGTAATGGTATCGGTTCGGCCGACGTCGGCGCGCGTCGGCGCTAGCATGCGGGCATGAGCAATCTCGAACGCGACCCCGTCGAGCTGGTGGGTCCTCCGGCGCCCTCGCATGCGACCGCGATCCAGGTGCTCGCGCCGCGCGACGTGCCGCTCGGCGGGCCGCGGGCCATGAACGTGCGGCGCACGCTCCCCCAGCGCGGTCGCACGACGATCGGCGCCTGGTGCTTCGCCGACCACTACGGGCCCGACGAGGTGGCGGCATCCGGGGGCATGCTCGTGCCGCCGCACCCGCACACCGGGCTGCAGACCGTCAGCTGGCTCTTCGAGGGCGAGATCGAGCACCACGACAGCACGGGCAGCGCCGAGTTCGTGCGCCCCGGCGCGGTCAACCTCATGACCGCCGGCCGAGGCATCGCCCACTCCGAGGTCTCCACGCCCGGCACGACGAGGCTGCACGGCGTGCAGCTCTGGGTCGCGCTCCCGGATGCCTCGCGACGCGTCGCCCCGTTCTTCGAGCATGCCGACACGGAGCCCGTGGCGATCGACGACGCCATCGTGCGCGTGTTCGCCGGATCGCTGCCGGGCGTCGACGCCGAGGCATCCGTGACCGTCTTCTCCCCCCTCGTCGGTGCGCAGATCGAGCTGCCGGCGGGCGGCGAGGCGTGGATCGAGCTCGACCCGTCGTTCGAGCACGGCCTGCTCGTCGACCTCGGCCCCGTCACGGCGACGATCCCGCCCATCGAGGGCGAGGCCGACGACGCTCCGGCCGACGCCGACCCGATCGCGGTCACCGGCCACTCGACGCACCTCGAACGGAGCGAACTCGGCTACGTCGCGCTCGGACACGAGGGCGTCCGCCTGCGGGCCGCGAGCAGCGCGCCCGTCCGAGTGATACTCATCGGCGGCGTCCCGTTCGGCGAGGAGCTCGTGATGTGGTGGAACTTCATCGGGCGGAACCACGACGAGGTCGCCGAGTTCCGACGGCAATGGCAGGCCGATGTCATCTCCGGCGGCGACGCCGACGGGCGCTTCGGCACCGTCGAGGGCTTCGACGGCCCCCCGCTCCCGGCGCCCGAGCTGCCGACGGTGCGGTTGAAGCCGCGCGCGTAGCCACGACTCCACGATGGCCACGACGGCCGTCGCCGGCGAAGGACGACACGCGTCGGGGCCACCCCCGTTCCCACGGAGATGGCCCCGACGCGCCGCTCTGCGGCTACCCGACCGGCGGGCGCGTCATCCGGCCGCCCAGAAGAGGCCGCGTGCCAGCTGGCTGAATCCGCCGACGGGGTGCGTGCGGAAGTTCAGCGACGTGCCGAACATGAGCACCTTGTTGCCCGCCGCGGACTCGGCCGAGACGATCGAGGGCTTGCCCGCGGCATCCGCCTGAGCACGTCCGGCGCTGGCACGCCAGTGCCCCGAGACGAACGGGTCGCCGGCAGCGTAGGTCTGCTCGACCGTCGCGTTCGCGCCGAGGCCCGAGTACCACGTCGCCGGATAGACGAACGCCGTGTCCTGCGGGTAGGTCGAGAGCAGGCCGCCCTCGACGTCGGACACCGACACGATGCCGTTCGATCCACTCGTGCCCTGCGTGGCCGTCGAGGTGACGAGTCCGAACGTGTTCGAGAAGGCCGCGATCGCGGTCCCCTTGCCGGCCACGCCCTTGCCCGCCGCGAGGAACTCCGCGACCTCGGCACGACCCGCCGCCTGGGACGCGTTGAACGCGAGGTTCGCGCCCACCCACAGCACGTCGACGTCGTCGAGCGCGACCGCGCCGCTCGTGAGCGTCGCGGAGGTGACCGGCACGAGGTCGTCGAAGCCGAGCTTGCCCAGGGTGACGCGCTCATCCTGCGTGCCCGTGTAGCCGACCGTGAGGTCCTCGAGCTCGACGCTCTCCTCGGTCGCCAGACGTGATCCGTCGGACTCGGTGAACGCGACGCCGTAGGCGTCGGCGACGTCGCTCGCCGCGCTGCGGGTCGCGGAATCCGCGCCGAGGATGACGCTGCCGTCCTCGAACGCCGTCACGGCGATGCCCGCCTCGAGCAGTTCGTTCACCGCCTGGTACTCCGCGACCCCGCTCGTGGCGAGTTCGAGGTACGCGCCGACGGCGGGCACGAAGCCCGTGGGCGCCGACTCGGTCACGTGCTCGACCGCGACCGGCAACGCGGCATCCGTCGTCGAGCCGATCGCCTCGACATCGGCACCCCAGAGCAACGCGAGGCTCCACGCCGAGATGTCGTACATGTCGGGCACCCGCTCCGAGATGTCGGAGCCGTCGGCGAGCAGCACGTTGGCCATGCCCCGGAGCGGTTGGTGCATGTCGACGACGTAGGTGCCGGCCGGGTAGTCCACGCCTTCCGCCGTGAACGTGCTCGTGGCCCGCGAGACCTCGACGCCGTTCGCGACGAGCTGGTCGACGAGGGTCGCGGCATCCGTCACCGATCGCTGGGTCTCGTCGACCGGGATCACGTAGGCACGCGGCAGCTCGGTGGCGTAGACATCGGTCTCGTCCCAGACATCCGCCCACGAGTTCGGCTCGGGCACCTGTGCGGGGTCGACGTCGGCGGGGATCGTCTCGATCGGCTCGCCGGCGACGCCCCGACGGAAGATCTCGATCTGGTTCGCGAGCAGGGCGTCGCGGTGCTCGGCGACGTAGTCGACCGCCGTGTCGACGACCACGCCCGCGACCTCGACGTCGATCTTCGAGTTGGCCTGGTTCGTGGCCGGGTCGCCGGTGCGGCCGAGCGGCAGCTCGACGGTGTTCGTGACCGCGCCCTGATAGGCGACGAACTGCGGCGTGAAGATCGGGGGCCAGTCGTCCCAGCCGCTGCGGATGTCGCGGAACGGGATCAGGATCTTGCCCGTGTTCTCGGTGGTCGGGTTGCCGTTCGCATCCTGGTAGGTGTTGCCCGGGATGTCCGCCGCGGTGACCGCCTTCTCGATCTCGAGCGCCATCTCGTAGGCGTGCGGCAGGAACAGGTCGTACTCGTAGTTCTCGCCGTGGGGCGGGCCGCAGGGCTCCACCTGCAGGATGCCCGTGTACCCGTGCAGGTCGACGTAGAACGTGGGCTGGATGACGCCGGCGAGGTCCCGGATGACGCGGGCCTCCGGCGTCACGCCCGTGATCAGGTCGCGGTTGGCGTCGAACCCGTCGCCCGTCGCGCGCTGGCCGAGGATGCGGCCGTCGGGGTTGTTCGTCACGGTGAAGTACACGCGGTAGTTCTGGAGGACGTCCTTGACCTCGGGCCACGGTGCCGTCGCGAGGTACTCGACGGACTCGAGGATCGCGTCAGCGCCCTCCCACTCGTTGCCGTGGATGTTGCCGTTGAACCAGATGGGCACCTTGTACTGGTTCTGGAGCGGCTTGTTCTTCGCGGCCGCGACCGGGTCGTGCTTGATCTGCTCGCGGAACTCGGCCTGCTTGCGGGTCTGCGCCGGGGTCTCCTTCGCCGTGAGCGTGACGAGGTGGATGTCGTGGCCGAGTGCCGACTTCCCGACGACCTGGGCCGAGATGCGGTCGCTCTTCGCCATGAGCGCGTTGAGCTTCGGCGCGATGTCGTCGTACGGCGTCGCGCCGCGGGCGATGGACGCATCGGCCGGGTTGTCGGGCTCGACCGGCAGCACCGGCTGCGAGGGATAGCTCTTCGGCGGGGAGACGAGCGGCGAGATCGGGGTCGAGATCGGGATCGCGGTCGTCATCTCGAGGGCGACGGCCGGTGCCGTGCCGACGACGAGCGTCGCGGCGATGACCCCCGCGACGCCGACTCCGGCGATGATGCGATGGAACGACATGGTGCTCCAATTCATGCGAGTTCGGATGGTGGGTCGGCGCACCCGATGCCGCGGTCGGCGGGCAGGCGCGATCGACGGCGTTCCGTGGTGATGGAATCCTGCGTCGTACGGCGGTACATATCACTCTGGCAGTCGGCGGAGGCGCTTTCCAGAGGGATTTGTTGCGTCTGCGTAAACGATCTCGCGAGATTCGCTCGTTCGCGGCATCCGCGCGCTACTGCAGCGCCGAGGTGAGCCGGGCGAGGTTGTCGAGCACGGTCGAGCGGATCGGCTGGCGCATCCAGTCCTCGAGCGTGAGCTCGCGGCTGTCGGCGCGATAGCCGTCTTCGACCGCGCGCATCTCGTCGACGAACGAGCGACCCCGCACGAGCAGGGACACCTCCATGTTCAGCTCGAACGAGCGGATGTCCATGTTGCTGGAGCCGATGACCGCGACGTCGTCGTCGATCGTGAAGTGCTTGGCGTGCAGGATGTACGGCGACTTGTACATGTAGATCTTGACGCCCGCCCGCAGGAGCGCCTCGTAGTACGAGCGCTGCGCGTGGTAGACGAGGGCCTGGTCGCCGATCTCGGAGACGAAGAGCTCGACGTGCACGCCGCGCTGGGTGGCACCGCTGATCGCGTAGAGCATCGCCTCGTCGGGCACGAAGTACGGGCTCGTGATGATGAGCTTCTCCTTCGCGGCGTAGAGCAGCGCGAGGAAGAGCTTGAGGTTGTTCTGGTTGGGGAACCCGGGTCCGCTCGGCACCACCTGGCAGTCGAGATCCTGCGCCTCGCTCGGCTGGTCGAACGCGTCGGGGATGTCGCGGGTGAGCTCCTCGCCGGACTCGAGGAACCAGTCGGTGCGGAAGATCGCGTCGAGGCCCGACACGATCGGCCCCTCGACCCGCGTGACGAGCTCCTTCCACTTCAGGCCGCGTCGGATGTTGCCGCGCTTGTTGTAGCTGCGGTCGATCATGTTCTGCGAGCCCATGAAGGCGACGTCGCCGTCGACCACGAGGATCTTGCGGTGGTTGCGCAGGTCGGGGCGCTGGTACCGGCCCCGGAAGGGCTGCACGGGCAGCATGAGGCGCCAGTCGGCGCCCGACCGCTGCAACCGGCGCAGGGTCTTGCGGTAGCCCTTCGAGCGGAGCGACGCGACGTGGTCGAGCAGCACCCGCACCTTCACGCCCCGCGCGACGGCATCGTCGAGGGCGGCGAAGAACGGCTCGGTCGTCGGGTCGAGCGCGAGGATGTAGAACTCGACGTGCACGTACCGCTCGGCGTCGGCGACCGCCGCGGTCATCGCGTCGAGGGACTCCTGGTAGCCGCCGATGAGGCTCGCGCTGTTGGAGCCGATGAGCGGCATCGACCCGAGGTTGCGGTTCAGGTGCACGACGCCCTCGAACCACGACGGCCAGGTGCGCGAGTCGCTCACGCGCTCGTAGCCGTGCGTGGAGTCGCGGATGACCTCGTCGACCTGCGCCTGCTTCTCACGCCGCTTCTTCGGCAGCTTCGGATTGCCGATGAGCAGGAAGAAGAGCACGCCGATGTACGGGATGAAGAAGATCGCGAGCAGCCACGCCATGCCGGCGGTCGGTCGGCGATTGCGCGGGACCACGATGATCGCGATCACGCGGATGACGAGGTCGATCGCGAGCAGCGCGAACGTCACGATCGCCGTGACCGTCGCGGCCTCCTCCGACGTCATCGAGGTCAGTCGGCAGTGCGCTCTGCGCCGCGGTCGGGGCGGCGCTCGAGTCCGAGCTTCGCGCGCTCCTCGGCTTCGATCTGCGCATATGCGGCACGCTCGGTGCGGTCGGCGCGCAGGATCGAGCGCATCACGAACCAGAAGATGAGTCCGATGAGCACGGTCGGCGCGAGCGACCAGATCGCATTCGCCCAGAAATCATTCATAGGGCTTCAGGATACGTGCTTCTGCTGGGAATCCGGATGCCGCGGCCGGCCGGCCGGCTGCGGCATCCGCCCGAGGAGATCAGGTGATGAGGCCCCAGATGCCCGAGCCCACCAGGTAGAGGCCGACGGCGGCGACGACGATCCAGATGAGGAGGCGTGCGTTCGAGGGGCGCTTCGGGTCCTGCTCGGGCTCGAGTTCGCCCTTGGGGAGGTAGTCGTTCATTCGCGGCATCCGTTCCGGTTCGCCCGGGTCACTTGACCAACGGGAAGAGGATCGTCTCGCGGATGCCGAGGCCGGTGAGCGCCATGAGCAGGCGGTCGATGCCCATGCCCATTCCGCCCGACGGCGGCATGCCGAACTCGAGCGCGCGCAGGAACTCCTCGTCGAGGCGCATGGCCTCGGGGTCGCCGCCCGCGGCGAGCTTCGCCTGCTCGACGAAGCGCTCGCGCTGCACGACGGGGTCGACGAGCTCGGAGTAGCCGGTGGCCAGCTCGAAGCCGCGCACGTAGAGGTCCCACTTCTCGACGACGCCGGGCGTGCTGCGGTGCGCGCGCACGAGGGGCGAGGTGTCGAGCGGGAAGTCCATGACGAAGGTGGGGCGCACGAGGCCGCCCTTGATGTGGTGCTCCCACAGCTCTTCGACGTACTTGCCGGGCAGCGGGTGCTCGACCTCGACGCCGGCCTCGTCGGCGAGCTGCTTCAAGCGCTCGATCGGGGTCTCGGCGGTGATCTGCTCGCCGACGGCCTCGGACAGGGTGCCGTACATCGAGATGCGGTCCCACTCGCCGCCGAGGTCGAACTCGGTGCCGTCGGCCCAGGTGACGACGTGCGAGCCGCTCGTCTCGAGCGCGGCATCCTGGATCAGGCGCTGCGTGAGGTCGGCCATGGTGGTGTAGTCGCCGTAGGCCTCGTAGGCCTCGAGCATCGCGAACTCGGGGCTGTGCGTGGAGTCGGCGCCCTCGTTGCGGAAGTTGCGGTTGATCTCGAACACGCGCTCGATGCCGCCGACGACGGCGCGCTTGAGGTACAGCTCGGGCGCGATGCGCAGGTAGAGCTCGGTGTCGAACGCGTTCGAGCGGGTCACGAACGGGCGGGCGGACGCGCCGCCGTGCATGACCTGCAGCATGGGCGTCTCGACCTCGACGAACCCGAGGCCGGCGAACGTGCGCCGCAGGCTGGCGTTCGTCTTCGCCCGGTCGAGCACGTTCTTGCGTGCCTGCTCGCGCGCGATGAGGTCGAGGTAGCGGCTGCGGACCCGCGTCTCCTCGTTGAGGTCGTTGTGCAGGTTCGGCAGGGGCAGGATCGCCTTGGAGGCGATGCGCCACTCCTTCACCATGATCGAGAGCTCGCCCCGACGGCTCGTGATGACCTCGCCCGCGACGAAGACGTGGTCGCCGAGGTCGACGAGCTCCTTCCAGTCGGCGAGCGAGGCCTCGCCCACCTCGGCGAGGGAGACCATCGCCTGGATGCGGCTGCCGTCGCCCGACTGCAGCGTGGCGAAGCAGAGCTTGCCCGTGTTGCGCGAGAACACGACGCGGCCCGCGAGGCCGACCTGCTCGCCGCTCGCCTCGTCGACGCCGAGGCTCACGAAGCGGTCGCGCACCTGCGGGATCGTCGCGGTGATGGGCAGGCGCACCGGGTAGGCGCCGCCACCCAGGTCGTCGGATGCCGCGATGAGGCGTTCGCGCTTGGCGAGGCGCACCGCCTTCTGCTCGGAGATCTCCGCCGCGGTGGGCTCGTCTGCGGGCTGGGCGGAATCCGTCTGGGTCTCGGCCATCGTTCTCTCTCGTCGCGGGGCACGTGCCCGACCAGCCTACTCAGCCGGACTGGACGGTTGCTCCGCGCCGACCGCCGGTACTACTCGGACGGGCTCGGACCGACCTCGACGAACGCGTTGTCGATGAGCCGGGTCGAGCCGACCTTCGCGGCGACCAGCGCGAGGGCCCGACCTCGGAACGCGTCGTCGATCGGCAGGAACGTGTCGGGGTCCACGACCACGAGGTAGTCGAGCTCGACGCCGTCGTGGTCGCCGAACGCGGCGACGCCCTCGGCGAGCAGCTCCGACGCTCCCTCGTCGGCGGAGGCGGCCGCGGCGTCGAGCGATTCGGCGAGCACGAGCGCCGCGGCTCGGCCGGTGCCGTCGAGGAAGCGGTTGCGGCTCGAGAGCGCGAGGCCGTCGTGCTCGCGCACCGTCGGCACGACCTCGACGCGCACGCGCAGGTCGAGGTCGGCGACCATGCGGGACACGAGGAAGACCTGCTGGGCGTCCTTCTGCCCGAACACCGCGACATCGGGCTGGGCGATCGAGAAGAGCTTGGCGACCACCGTGAGCATGCCGTCGAAGTGCCCGGGCCGCGAGGCGCCCTCGTAGCGGGCGCCCACGGGACCGGCGCTCACCGTCGTGCCGGCGGCCGACCCGCGCGGGTACATCTCGCTCACGTCGGGCGCGAAGACGACGTCGACGCCGAGCCCCGACAGCGCCGCGACATCCGCGTCGAGGGTGCGCGGATAGCGGTCGAGGTCTTCGGTCGGACCGAACTGCAGCGGGTTCACGAAGATCGACACGACGACCACGTCGGCGAGCTCGCGGGCCCGGCGCACGAGCGCGAGGTGACCCTCGTGCAGCGCGCCCATGGTCGGCACGAGGGCGACGGATGCCCCGCCTCGGCGTCGTTCGTCGAGCGCGGTGCGCAGTTCGGCGATGGTGTTCATCGTGCGGACGCTCGTCGCCACCTCGGTCACGTGGCACCTCCCAGCGGCCGATCGTCGTCGGCCTCGTCGATCGTACTCGCCTCGTGCAGGCGCGGCCCCGGGTCGTGTCGGGCGAGCGCGTTCTCGACGGTGCTGCGCACGAGCGGTGCGAGGATCGCCCCGGCTCGCGGCACGCCGATGCCCTCGAGGAGCCCGCTGGCCTGGTCGACGATCGCGCTCGAGAACGAGACCGCCGTGTCGATCGCCTCGCCGTAGGCCGCTCGATCGGCCTCGGCGACGACGAACGGCTCGCCGCCCATCTCGACGACGAGCGCCTGCCCGATCGGCAGCACCGGAGCCGGAGCCGTGACCGCGAACCACGTGCCCGGCAGCCGGGCGAGGTCGATGCTCGTGCCCGTGAACGTCATGGCGGGGTGCACCGCGAGCGGGATCGCGCCCGCGCGACGAGCCGGGTCGAGCACCGCCGTGCCGTGGCGCGCGTTCGTGTGCAGCACGAGCTGCCCGGGCTGCCAGACGCCCGCCTCGGCGAGCCCGGCGACGAGCGCCGCGAGCTCCTCCTCGGGCACGGCCAGCAGCACGAGCTCGCTGCGCTCGACGATCTGCGGAACCGTGAGCACCGGCACCGACGGCAGCATGGCCGCCGCCCGCTCACGGCTCGCGTCGGAGACCGCGGCGATGCCCGTGAGCCCGTGCCCCGCCCCCGCGAGTGCCGAGGCGAGCACGGCGCCCACCCGTCCGGCGCCGATGGTGCCGACGCCGAGGCGTCCGGGGCGGTCAGTCATGGGAACCCTCCGGTGCGTGGGCGGATGTCGCGGAAGCGGGCTCCGCAGACTCCGGCGGCGCGGAGGTCGGGGTCGCCGTCGCCGCGGGTGCCGGAGCCACGAGGGCCGCCGTGGGGGCGACGGGTGACGCGGCGTCGTCGCGCGAAGCGCCCCAGTGGTCGCTCTCGTCCATCGCGGCCCAGGCCACGGCATCGGCGGAGAGCCGTTCGAAGAGGTCCCGTGCCGCGTGCGCCTCGATGACGCCGAGTTCGACGACGACAGGCCCCATGACGGTGTGCACGCGGATCGAGGCGAGGTCGAGCAGGCGTCGAACTGGCCCGCGCGAGATCGCCACCGACTGCATGCGCGCCAACGGCATGAGCACGAGCGACCGCGTGAGCGCGCCCGTGCGGAACAGCACGACCCCGGCCTCGGCGGCCCAGCCGATGCGGCGCCAGGAGAAGGGCCGCAGCCACGCGCCGCGCCGCGGCGTCGCCGTGAACCCGGCACCGGCGCCGCGCCCCGTCAGCCCCGTCGCGAGCAGCGGCGAGAGTGCGTCGGCCGGCTCGGGAAGCAGGAGCGCCAGCACGCGCCGGACGTCGTCGGCCGTGCCGACCGGGAGCACGATCGTGCGCTGGTTCTGCTCGCTCGACGAGCTGATCGAGTGCCCGGCGAGGTTGACCTTGATCGTCCACCAGCCGAACGGGCGCCAGAGGATCCACTGCGTGACCGCGACCGCGTGCACCCGCCCCGGCGGGATCGTCTGGTTCGCCGTGGACAGCAGGCCGTAGCCGATGCGCACGCCGTCGGGCGTGCCCGCGATCGAGTACCGGAGCGACTTCGTGATGCGCGACCACAGGTACCCGACGAGGCCGATCACCGCGGGGATGAACGAGAAGAGCACCCAGGTCTGCCCCATCGCGATGCCGGCGACGATGATGCCGACGAACACGAGGATCGAGATCGTCGTGCCGCCGAGCAGCGTCGAGCCGATCACGCGACCGATCGAGAGGTGCACGACCGACTCGGGCGGCGCGAGCGAGGGGTCCAGCTCGGGTGCGAGGAACTCGTCGACCCGGCGCCCGATCACCGTGGAGACCTGGCCGTGAGCGGATGCCGCAGGAGCGTCCGTCGCGGAATTCGCCGGGCTCGCGGAATTCGCCGGGCTCGCGGCATCCTCCGGCGCGGTCGGCTTCGCCCGCTCGGCGCGCGCTCCGGAGGCGAGGCGCAGGATGTCGGCGCGGAGGCCGTCGGCCAGCGCGGACCCGAGGTACGACAGCTGCACGTTGCCCGACTGGCCGGCGACCGAGACGTCGAGCTTCGCCGTGCCGAACAGGCGCGCGAACAGCGGACGACTGAGGTTGACGCCCTGCACGCGGTCGAGCCGCGCCGAGCGGTGGGACCGGAACAGGATGCCGCTGCGCACCTCGACGGCCTCGTGCGTGATGCGGAAGGTGTGCATGCGCCACGACAGCCAGAAGCCGATGACGACGCCGATGACGACGACCGCGACGGCGAGCAGCGCCCAGCCCGTCTGACCGCTGACCACGATCGCGCCCACGGGATCATTGGCCCAGTCGTTCTGCCACTCGCCGTAGCGGCCGTCGAACTCGTCGCCCATGTCGGGCACGAAGACGACCACGAACATGTCGACGATGCGTTCGCGCAGGTTCGCGAGCACGAACCCGAGCACGGCGATGAACACGAGCCCGCCACGCAGGAGCGGACTCGCCGGATGGAGTCGATGCCATTCGCCGTCGGCCAGCGCCGTGACCGTCTTCGGGGCGACCGGAGCGGTCACAGCCCCGCCCGACGGGACTCCGCCAGCGCCACCAGCTCGTCGCGAAGGCGCTCGGCGTCGTCGATCGGGAGACCCGGCACCGAGACCCCCGTGGCGGCCGACGCCGTCACGAACTTCAGGTCGGCGAGGCCGAGCGCGCGTGCGACCGGCCCGCGCGTGATGTCGACGAGCTGCATGCGCCCGTAGGGCACCGCGACCTGGCGCTGGTACATGATGCCCCGCCGGAACAGCAGGTCGTCGTCGCGCAGCCGATAGGCGATCGACCTCACCCGGCGCGGCTCGAAGGCGATCGAGACGAGCGAGACGACGCCGACCGCGATGGCGGCCCACAGCGCCCACCACCAGTCGAACAGGAAGTAGGCGACCAGGAACGCGGCCACGAAGATCACGGCGCCGACGAGCGAGCCCACCACCTCGACGATGACGTACTTCGGCGAGACGCGGTGCCAGTGCGCGTCTTCTGGCACCTCATGGCCGAGGGCCGCGTGGCCCGACGCCTCGACGGATGCCTCGGCGGTCGGGTCCGCCCCGGTGGATGCCTCGGCAGCGGGCGTCGGCGCCTCGGGCTCAGGCATGCGCGTGCTCTTCCTTCTCGGCGTCGGTGTCATCGGGCGGAAGCGTGCAGAAGTGCTCGGCGACGAGCCCTCCGACGAGCAGGACGGCGGCCCCGATGGCGGATGCGACGGCGAGCCAGACCGTCGAGGCGGGCGGCAGCACGGTGCGCGTGAGGAGGTAGAGCGTGATGCCGAGGCCGAGGCCGAGCAGCAGCGCCCCGCTCAGGCTGCTCGCCTTGGCCAGGATGGCGATGCGCATCGCCCGGAACGGGTCGAGGTGCTTCGTCGCCCGTTGCTTCACGGCCCGCCGGATGGGCCAGGCGAGGGCGACCACCACCGCGGCGATGCCGACGAGCGTGATCGACAGGGAGAGCGGCGGCACGATCGCCTTGCCGCCCGCCGAGACGACGGCCAGGTCGAGGAGGTAGCCGACGGCGGCACCGACGATCACCGCGATCACCACGGCGCTCGGGTGGGTTCGCCTCATCGCCTGGTCACCTCGTCGTGCGCGCCGGCACGGAGGTCTGCCACGCGGCCACGACCGGGAATCACCGCGTCGGGGTCGAGGTCGAGCCACGGCTGCAGGACGAACGCGCGCTGCCACGCCCTCGGATGCGGCAGCTGCAGGCCGGTGTCGTCGATCACGAGCCCGTCGACGTCGATGAGGTCGAGATCGAGCGTGCGGTCGCCCCAGTGCTTCAGCCGTTGACGCCCGTGCGACGCCTCGATGTCGTGCAGTGCGGCGAGCAGCTGGTGCGGCGTGAACGTCGACGTCTCGACGATGGCGACGCCGTTGAGGTAGCCGGGTGCGTCATGGTCGACGCCGGCGTCGGTGAGCGCGGGGGTCTCGTAGATCGGCGAGATCGCGACGAGCTCGACGCCCGACATCTCGGCGAGATCGCGCACCGCTCCGGCGATGGTCGCCTCGCGGTCGCCGAGGTTCGCCCCGAAGGCGATGACGGCGCGGCTCATGAGCGACTCCGGACGATCGACACCGAGACATCCGCGAAGGGGACGGTGATCGGCGCCTGCGGCTTGTGCACCGTGACGGCGGCCTCGAGCGCCGCCGGGAAGGAGAGGGCCACCTCGGCCACCCGCTCGGCGACGGTCTCGATGAGGTCGACCGGGTCGCGCTCGACCGCCGCGACCACCGCCTCGGCGAGTTCGCCGTAGTGCACGGTCTTGGACAGGTCGTCGTCGGATGCCGCGGCACCGAGGTCGACCACGACCGAGACGTCGATGACGAACTCCTGGCCCTGCTCGCGCTCGAAGTCGAAGACGCCGTGATGAGCCGTGACTCGGAGTCCGGTCAGGGTGATGCGATCGCGCGTGTCAGCCACGGCTTCCACTCTGCCACGCTCCGACCACGTCGAGCGCGCGGCGCGTGGACTGCACGTCATGCACCCGGACGCCCCACGCGCCCGCCCGCGCCGAGAGCGCGCTGACGACGGCCGTCGGCAGGTCGCGATCGGTCATCGGGGCGTCGTCGGGCAGCAGCGACCCGATGAACCGCTTGCGCGACGCGCCGATCAGGATCGGCAACCCGAGCGCGCCGAGCACGTCGAGCCGCCCCAGCACCTCCCAGTTCTGCGCGCCCGTCTTCGAGAAGCCGAGCCCCGGGTCGAGGATGATGCGCTCGGACGCGACGCCGGCCGCCGTGAGCACGTCGACCCGGCGGGCGAGTTCGTCGCGCACCTCGGCGGCGACATCGGTGTACTCGATCAGGGAGTCCATGCGATCGGAGTGCCCGCGCCAGTGCATCGCGACGTAGAGGGCGCCCGTCTCGGCGACCGTGGGCACCATCGCGTCATCGGCGAGGCCGGCGGAGACGTCGTTGATGATCTCGGCGCCCGCCTCGACGGCCGCACGCGCGGTCGCGGCCCGCATGGTGTCGACGCTCACCCGGATGCCGCGCCCCGCGAGCTCCCGCACGACGGGCACGACGCGTCGCAGCTCCTCGGCGGGTTCGACGCGTGCGGCGCCGGGACGGGTGGACTCCCCGCCGACGTCGAGGATGTCGGCGCCGGCCGCGACCAGGTCGAGCCCGTGGGCGACGGCGCGCTCGGCGTCGAACCACTCGCCGCCGTCGCTGAACGAATCGGGCGTCACGTTCACGACGCCCATGACGAGCGTCGGCTCGGCGAGGCTCATGCCCGCTCCGGAGGGACGGATGCCGCGTGCCCGCCGATGAGGGCGATGATCTCGGCGCGGGCGACCGGCTCGGAGAGGGCGCCGCGACCGACGACCGTGATCGTGGAGCTGCGCTCCTGGCGCGATCCGCGGGTGGTCACGCAGCGATGCTGCGCATCGAGCACGACGAGCACGCCTCGCGGCTCGAGTCCGGTCTCGAGCGCGTCGGC
Organism: Agromyces sp. Marseille-Q5079; assembly: GCF_051016555.1. Lineage (NCBI taxonomy): Bacteria > Bacillati > Actinomycetota > Actinomycetes > Micrococcales > Microbacteriaceae > Agromyces > Agromyces sp. Marseille-Q5079. The sequence continues at coordinate 315,436 of NZ_JBPEJF010000001.1, forward strand.
GATCTCCTCGGCGAGGCGCTCCTGCAGCTGCGGCCGTGCCGCGAGCGTGTCGATGACGGCCGGGATGCGGCCGAGCCCGACGACCCGGTCGCCCGGGAGGTAGGCCACGTGCGCGGTGCCGACGAAGGGCAGCAGGTGGTGCTCGCACACCGACCGGAACGCGAGGTCGCGCAGCACGACCGCGTCGGAGGTCGCCGGCACGCCGGCCTCGGACGCGCCGATCGGGACCGCATCGGCCAGGTGGCTCAGCGGGTCGACCGCGAGCCCGCCGAAGAAGTCCGCGTAGGCCTCGGCCACGCGCTGCGGGGTGCGCACGAGCCCTGCCCGCTCGGGATCCTCGCCGATGGCGAGCAGGATCTCGTGCACGGCGCGTTCGATGCGTTCGGTGTCGACACCGGCCATGGCAGGCCCTCTCAGGTCGGCGGTGGGCGCCGACGGCGGGTTACGCCGTCGCGGGGCGCGGGTTCTGTCGAGGCGAGCGCTTGGGAGCGGGCTCCTCGATCGGCTCTTCGCTCGAGTCGATGCCGCCGTCGACCGCGCCCGGGTCGATCGGCGCCTTGTCGGTCGGGAACGAGATCGGCGGGATGTCGGAGACGGGCCGCTTGTCGCTCGAGAGCCAGAGCGGGCGCTCGGGAAGACGGCGCACGTCCTTGAAGATCTCGGCGATCTGGTTGTGGTCGAGGGTCTCGTGCTCGAGGAGCTCGGCCGCGAGGCGGTCGAGGATGTCGCGGTTGTCGTTGAGCACCTGCCAGGCCTCGTCGTGCGCCTGCTCGATGAGCGAGCGGACCTCGCCGTCGACCTGCATGGCGATCTCCTCGGAGTAGTCGCGCTGGTGGCCCATGTCGCGGCCGAGGAAGACCTCGCCCTGCGCTTGTCCGAGCTTGACCGCCCCGACGTTGGAGCTCATGCCGTACTCGGTGACCATCTTGCGCGCCGTCGACGTGGCCTTCTCGATGTCGTTCGAGGCGCCGGTCGAGGGGTCGTGGAACACGATCTCCTCGGCGACGCGCCCGCCCATGGCGTAGGTCAACTGGTCGAGCAGCTCGTTGCGGCTGATCGAGTACTTGTCCTCGAGCGGCATCACCATGGTGTAGCCGAGTGCCCGACCGCGAGGGAGGATCGTGATCTTCGTCACGGGGTCGGTGTAGTTCATCGCCGCCGCCGCGAGCGCGTGTCCGCCCTCGTGGTAGGCCGTGATGAGCTTCTCCTTGTCCTTCATGACGCGGCTGCGGCGCTGCGGACCGGCGATGACGCGGTCGACGGCCTCGTCGAGCGCGCGGTTGTCGATGAGCTGCGCGTTCGACCGTGCGGTGAGCAGCGCGGCCTCGTTGAGCACGTTCGCCAGGTCGGCGCCGGTGAAGCCGGGCGTCTTGCGGGCGAGCACCTCGAGGTCGACGCCCTTGGCGAGCGGCTTGCCCTTCGAGTGCACCTCGAGGATGCGGTGGCGGCCCTTGAGGTCGGGCGCGTCGACGCCGATCTGGCGGTCGAAGCGGCCGGGGCGCAGCAGCGCGGGGTCGAGGATGTCGGGGCGGTTGGTCGCCGCGATGAGGATGACGTTGGTCTTGGGGTCGAAGCCGTCCATCTCGACGAGCAGCTGGTTGAGGGTCTGCTCGCGCTCGTCGTGGCCGCCGCCCATGCCGGCGCCGCGGTGACGGCCGACGGCGTCGATCTCGTCGACGAAGATGATGGCCGGGGCGTTCTGCTTGGCCTGGTCGAAGAGGTCGCGCACGCGGCTCGCGCCGACGCCGACGAACATCTCGACGAAGTCGGAACCCGAGATCGAGTAGAACGGCACGCCCGCCTCACCCGCGACCGCGCGGGCGAGCAGCGTCTTGCCGGTGCCGGGAGGGCCGTAGAGCAGCACGCCCTTGGGGATGCGTGCGCCGACGGCCTGGAACTTCGCGGGCTCCTTCAGGAAGTCCTTGATCTCCTCGAGCTCCTCGATGGCCTCGTCGGAGCCGGCGACGTCCTCGAAGGTGACCTTCGGGCTCTCCTTCGAGACGAGCTTCGCCTTCGACTTGCCGAACTGCATGACCTTGTTGCCGCCGCCCTGCATGCCCGAGAGCATGATCCAGAAGAAGAGGCCGATGAGCACGAGCGGCAGCAGGATGCCGAGCATCGAGAGGAACCAGTTCGGCTGCGGAACCTCGTCGTTGTAGCCGTCCTTGGGGTTCGCGTCGTCGACGGCCGCCACCACGTCGGCGCCACGGGGCGTCACGTAGTAGAACTGCACCTGGTCGCCGTACTCCTCGTCGGCCTTGGTGAGGGTCAGGTCGACGCGATTCTCGCCGTCGACGATCTTCGCCTCGGACACCTTGCCGTCCTGCAGGAACTCGAGACCCTGCTGCGTCGACACCTCCTTGAAACCGGAGGCGGTGATCAGGCTCGATCCGATCCAGACGGCGACGATCGCCAACAGGATGTAGATGATCGGCCCGCGCAGGATCTTCTTGATGTTCATGGTGTTGACAGGCTACCCCGCGGCCGCTGACGAGGAGCCGAATGTTCGCTGTGGGCTATCTCACCCGGCCGGGACGACGTGCTGGGGGCGTCGGATGCCGACCATGTAGGGCAGTCCGCGGCCGACGGCGCCGAACGTGCGCCCGAGCCGGCCGCGCCAGGTCGGGGCGGCGACCGTCGGCAGCGGGTAGTCGAGGTCGCCGACGTCCACGAAGTAGGCCCGCACCTCTCCGAACCCCTCGAACTCGGGCGAGACCTCGTGCACGGGACCCGGCACCGATCCCTCGCCCGTGCGGTAGAGCTCCTCGGAGAGCAGGACGTACTCGGGGATCTCGACCGGGTTCTTCAGCATGCGATGCACGAGGATCACGTCGATGCCGACGAGCTTGGTGCGGTCGCGGATGCTCTGGGTCGCCACGTCGCCGACGTGCGCCACGAACTTCAGCTTGAGTCCGTCGGGGCCCTTGCAGCCCGAGCACGGGCACAGGTTGGCCGCGACGTACTGCCGCTCGAGGTGGAAGGCGTGGTGCATGGCCGATGCGGCCTGCAGGATCCCGACGAGCGTGTCGGTGCCGTCGGCGTCGCCCGCCTCGGCCTGACGTGAGAGGAAGGCCGCGTCGCCCTCGATCTCGATGAGGTCGAACCCGGGTGCCGCATCGATCATGCGCTCGAGCATCCGAGCCGTGTTGACCTCGGCGTGGGCGAGACTCATGCGGTGGGAGCTCATGTAGTCGGTGTAGCCACCGATATCGGCGATCAGCAGGACGGCACGGCCGGAGATCATGCCCCACCATCCCACCGATGCGAGGACTCCTCAATACTCACTTCGGGGGGGGTGCCGCGCCTCAGGGCGGTGGCGCGGGGGCGTCGCCGCCGAACGGCTCCTTGGGGGCGAACCGATCGAGCTGTCCGTCAACCCCCGCGGCCGCGGCCTGCGCGCTCGCGGTGTAGCCGAGCACCACGGAGAGGAACCGCTCCGACCGGAGCGCGCGGAGCTCGAGCGCGCTCCCGGCCATCACCGTCGCGGTGCGACGCGTGCTGCGGAGCAGGGCGATCTCGCCGAAGCCCTCCCCCGGCCCGAGCGTCGCGACGAGGCGTCCGTCGCCCAGCACCTCGGCCTCGCCCGTCTCGATCACGTAGTAGCGGTCGCCTCGGTCTCCCTGCGCGAACACCGCGGTGCCGGCCGGCACGGAGACGGGCTCGAGACTCCGGGCGAGCTGCTCGATCGACGGCAGCGGCAGCGTGCGGAACATCGGCACCATCCCGAGCAGGCCGACGTCCGCATCGAGCACGTCGACCGAGCGGTCGAGCGTGCGCAGGCGCCGCCAGGAGGCGACCGCGAGGAGTGGGCACACGAGCCCGATGGCGATCAGCGCCCCCTGGACGCCGAGCCACTGGATCATGGCCGACGCGACGACGGCGCCCACGCCGATGGCGACCGCGACGAGGCTCTCGAGGACGCCGAAGACGCGCGCGAGGACGTCGTCGGGCGCCATCCGGGCGATGAGGGTGAAGCCGGCGAGGTCGATCAGCGCGTTGCCGACACCGATGAACGCCAGGAACACGAGGGCGGCCGACTGCTGCGGCACGAGTCCGACGAGCGTGAGCGGCAGGCCCCACAGCGCGACCCCGACCGCGAACCACGCACCGAGGCGACCGGTGCCGACGAGGAACGAGGCGGCCAGCGAACCCACGACCGCGCCCACGCCGACCGCGGTCATGAGGCCGCCGACGCCCGGCTCCCCCGTGCCGAGCAGTTCGATCGCCACGACCACGGAGAGGACGGTCAGGGCGCCGCGGGTCATGGCCTGCGCGGCGGCGAGGCCGAGGATGAGGATCAGGTCGCGGTTGCCCGCGACGGCCCGCACCCCGTCGGCGGCCTCCCTCGCCAGGTTGGGCCGGCTGGGCGCCGCGGGGCGGGGCGGGGCGTCGTAGGTCATGCCCACGAGCAACGCGGCCGCGATGAAAGATGCCGCCGCGGCCACCGCGAACACGACGTCGACACCCGTGAACGCCAGCAGCACCGCGGCGAGCAGGGGCCCCACGAGCGTGGCCGACGAGTCGAGCAGCCCTCGCACCATGTTGGCGCTCGCGAGTTCGTGGCCGGTGCGGCACAGCGACGGCAGCAACGCGGAGTGCGCCGGGCGGTAGAGCGTCGCGGCGATCGTGGAGAGCACGGCGAGCGCGTAGACGACGGCGGTGGGGCCGGAGAGTGCGAGCACGACGGCCGCCCCCGCCGTCGCGATGCCCCGCAGCACGGACACGAGGATGAGGACCCGTTCGCGTCGGCCCCGGTCGGCGATCGGCGAGAGGAGCGGCGCGAGGATCGCCGAGGGCACCATGCGCAGGAGCCCGACGAGGCCCACGGCCACGGCGCCGCCGTCGCGGTAGGCGACGATGCCGAGGGCGACCGTGAACGCCCACTCGGCGGTCCAGGCGCCGAGGAAGCTCAGCTGTGCGCGACGGAGGTTGGGGTTGCGCCAGTTGCTCGAGAACGCAGCGGCAGCGTCGCGCACTCTGCTTCGGCGCCGGCCATCGCCCATGCGATGACTCTAGGCCCCTGTGCCCGCGGTGTCAGGAGTAGACGTGCGGCGCGAGGATCGCCACGTCGCGGAGGTTGCGGTAGCGCTCCGCGTAGTCGAGGCCGTAGCCGACGACGAACTGGTTCGGGATGTCGAAGCCGAGGTACTTGACGTCGACCTCGACCTTGGCGGCATCCGGCTTGCGGAGCAGTGCGCAGATCTCCACGGATGCGGCACCGCGGGACTCGAGGTTCTCGAGCAGCCACGACAGGGTCAGTCCCGAATCGATGATGTCCTCGGCGATGAGCACGTGGCGACCGGTGAGGTCGGTGTCGAGGTCCTTCAGGATCTTCACGACGCCCGACGACTTCGTGCCGGCGCCGTAGCTGGAGACGGCCATCCAGTCCATGCTGAGGTGCGTGCGGAGTTCGCGCGCGAGGTCGGCCATGACCATGACCGCGCCCTTCAGCACCCCGACGAGCAAGAGGTCCTTGCCCTCGTAGTCGGCCTCGATGCGACGCGCGAGTTCGGCGAGCTTCGCGTGGATCTCGGCTTCGGTGACGAGCACCTCGGTGAGGTCGGCTTCGATCTCGTTCGCGTACATTGCTGCTCCTCCTGGTGGGGCGATCGGGGCACGTCGGCCGTGGGTGCGCGGCGAACGGATGCCACGAGCCTAATCGCCCCCGCCGGGGCGGCGCTGAGTTCGTGCCCGCCGTGCGTTCGGGCCGTCCGCCCGGGAGACGACCCTGTGTGCGGCACCGCGTTCAGTGGTCGTGCGGCAGCACCTCGGTCGAGCCGGTCGTGGAGAACACCACGTGCCGGCCCGAGCGGGTCGCGCGCACGCCGTCGGGCAGCTCGAGCGGCCCCTGGCCGTGCCAGTCGGTCACGAGCCGGGCGACCTCGAGCGTCTGCACGCGCGAGAGCGACACCCCGAACTCGCTGCCGACGACGTGGCGGATGATGCGCTGCCGGAGCGCGGCCGGGTTGGCCGACAGCGCGCCCACCGAGATCGCGATGCCCGCCTCGGCGGGTTCGCAGATCTCCTCGATGAACTCCTCGATCTGCGCCTCGAAGGCGTCGTCGTCTTCGCGCAGCTGCTCGGCGGTGCGCACGAGCGCCTCGGCGATGCCCGGTCCGAGCTCGGCCTCGAGCACGGGCAGCACGCGCTCGCGCACGCGCACCCGCGCATAGGAGGGGTCGAGGTTGTGCGGGTCGTCCCAGGGCTCGATCCCGGCGTCGAGGCAGGCCTGCCTCGTGGTGGCGCGCCGGATGCCGAGCAGCGGCCGCGCGTAGCGCCCCGCCCGAGCGGGCATGCCCGCGAGGCTCGCCGCCCCCGACCCGCGGGCGAGCCCGAGCAGCACGGTCTCGGCCTGGTCGTCGAGCGTGTGCCCGAGCAGCACGCACGCGGCATCCGTCGCTCGCGCCGTCTCGTCGAGTGCGGCGTAGCGGGCCTGGCGAGCGGATGCCTCGGGCCCGCCGTCGCCCGTGACCTCGACGCGCTGCACGATGACCGGGTCGAGCCCGAGGCCGCGCGCCTGGTCCGCCGCGCGCTCGGCCACCTCGGCGGAGGCCTCCTGCAACCCGTGGTCGACGACGACGGCGCCCGCGCGGAGCCCCGCGCGCGGCGCCTCGAACGCCGTGGCGGCGGCGAGCGCGAGCGAGTCGGCGCCTCCGGACAGCGCCACCAGCACGAGTGGCGCGTCGGCCGTCGCGTCGGCGCTTGGAGCGGCCGGCAGCACCTGGCGCACGGCACGACGCACGTCGGCCATCGCCGGCGTCAGGCGCGGTCGGCGCTCGGACGACGTGTCGCCGGCGACGCGGGCATCGGCGGCCGCGGCATCCGCCGACTCATCCGGTTCGGTTGCAGAGGGCATCAAGTAACCTTATTCCGCCGATCGCGACAGGCCCGAGGCCCGTGCCGGCGCACGCTTCAGACCGTGCTTCCACAACCAAGGAGAACCCACATGGGCGAGTACGCCGCCGTCATCGAGATCCCCAAGGGGAGCCGCAACAAGTTCGAGGTCGACCACGAGACCGGCCGGGTGTTCCTCGACCGCGTGCTCTACACGACCTTCGTCTACCCCACCGACTACGGCTACTTCGAGAACACCCTCGGCCTCGACGGCGACCCCGTCGACGTGCTCGTGCTGCTCGACTACCCGCTGTTCCCGGGCGTCGGCGTCAAGGTGCGCCCCGTCGGCGTCTTCAACATGACCGACGACGGCGGCAGCGACGCCAAGGTCATCGCGGTGCCCGCGGGCGACCCGCGCTGGAACCACATCCAGGACGTCGACTCGATCCCCGAGTTCACGCGCAAGGAGATCGAGCACTTCTTCGAGCACTACAAGGACCTCGAACCCGGCAAGTGGGTCAAGACCGAGGGCTGGGGCGACGCCGCCGAGGCCGAGGCCATCATCCAGGCGGGCATCACCGCGTTCCCCGGTCACTGAGACCGAGGCGCAGTCGAGCGGATGCCGCGAGCATCCGTGGGCAGGAGGGGCGGGCCGTTGCGGCTCGCCCCTTCCGCGTTCGCGGGTCAGGCGGCGGGACGCGCCGCCGCCGCGGGCGAGCCCCAGATGAAGTACTCGCGCACGGGCACGCCCTCGCGCGGCGCCTCGAGGATGCGGCCCCCACCGAGGTAGATCGCCACGTGGTAATAATCGCCGCCCCCGCCCCAGAAGAGCAGGTCGCCGCGCTGGATGTCCGAGAGCGACACCGCCTTTCCCTGGCCTGCGAGCGTGTAGTACTGGTTCGTCGCCGAGTGGGTGCCGATGCCGATGCCGGCGTACCCGTACGCCTGCTGGGTGAGGCCCGAGCAGTCCCAGATGCCGGGACCCGCGCCGCCGAGCACGTACGGCTCGCCGAGCTGCTGGCTCGCGAACCAGATCGCGGACTCCACGGCGCCGGCGTTCGGCGGTGCGGGCGCCGGCGGGGGTGCGGGCGTCCCGCCCCCGGAGTCGCCGCCCCCGGAGCCGCCCGAGCCGCCATCGGATCCGCCGTCCGAGCCGCCCGAGCCGCCTGCGGCCTCCTCGGCGGCCTCAGCTGCGGCCTCAGCTGCGGCCGCCGCGGCTGCGGCCTCCGCCGCGGCGCGCGCTGCCGCTGCGGCCTCGGCCGCCTCGCGCGCCTGCCCCTCGGCACGCTCGCGTTCGAGCTGCGCGGTCGTGCCCTGCAGGCTCGCGAGCTGCGCGTAGAGCTCCTCGGAGCGCTGCTGCTGGCTCGCCACCGCGGCGATCGCGGCATCCGCGGCGGCGCTCGCCTCATCGGCCCGCTGCTCGGCGAGCGCTGCGAGGCGCTCGCGCTCGGCCGCGGCATCCGCCGCCTGCTCGCGCAGCGACTCGGCCGTGTTGCGGTCGGCGGTCGCCTGCTCGTAGACCTCGTTCGCCTGGGCGCCGAGCCGGTTCGCCATGCCGAGCTGCTCCAGCAGCTCGCTCGCGTCCTCGCCCGAGAACATGAGCTCGGCCGACAGGTCGTTGCCCGCGGTCTTCGCGAGGTGCGCGGCGAGCAGGCCCGCCCGCATCTTCGAGATCTCGGCGACCGCGTCGGCCTCGTCGGCCTGCGTGCGGAGGCGCTGCTCGCGCTCGGCCGCCTGGTCGCGCTCGTCGACGGCGACCCGCCAGGCCTCGTCGGCTCGCATCGAGGCCTCGGCCGCGGCATCCGCCGCCGTCTGGAGGCCGACGAGCAGCTCGCCGACCCGGTCGATCTCGGCCTGCTTCGTGTGCTCGTTCTGCTTCGCCTGCTCGATCTCGCTCCACGACGGGTAGTCGGGATCGGCCATCGCCGGCCCGCCGGCTGCCGCGACGGATGCCGCGACCGCGCCGACGGCGACCGTCGAGAAGACCGTCGCGGGCTTCACCCGCGAGACCGGCCTGGTTCGGTTGTCAACCAAGGCTCACCCCCCGTTCCGCCATGAAGGGGACCGGATCGATTCGTCCACCCCCGATGAAGACCTCGAAATGCAGGTGGCATCCGGTGGACGCCCCGGTGGTGCCGCTGGCGGCGATGTTCTGTCCGGACTCGACCCACTGGCCGGTGCCCACGAAGGTGCCGCCGTCGCGGATGTGCGCGTAACCCGTCCACACGCCGCCGCCGTGGTCGATCTGGACGTAGTTGCCGTACGTGCCCGACCACCCGGCGTAGCGCACGACGCCGCTGTTCGCCGCGAAGATCGGCGCGTCGCATCCGGTGCCGAGGTCCGTCGCGTAGTGGAAGCTGTTCGAGCATCCGCCCGAGGTGCAGATCGAGGCGCGCGGGCCGAAGTCGCCCGTGATGTAGCCCCAGGCGGGCAGGGCCCAGCCCGAGCTGGCGATCGTTCCGGGAGAGCCCTGGCTCATCGCCTCCTGACGGCGGCGCTCCTCCTCCTTGCGGCGGCGCTCCTCCTCTTCCTTGCGCTTGCGCTCGCCCTCCTCGTAGGCCGCGCTCGTCTTGGCCTCCGTGTCCTTCAGGAACTTCAACTGCTGGTCGAGCTCGATCTTCTTCGCCTGCGACTCCGCCAGCGCTGCCTCCGCGGCGGCCTGCGCCTCCTGGGCCGCGACGAGCGCCTCCTCGGCGGCGATGCGGAGGCGTTCGCGCTCTCCGCGGGCGACCTCGGCCTGGCCCGCGAGTGCGGTCGCCGCGTTGGCCTTCTCGTTCGCCTCGTCGTAGATGTCCGACGTGCGCTCGACCATCTTCTCCATGTTGCCGAGCTTGCCGAGCAGCGCGTCGGTCGCGGTCGAGTCGCCGGGGTCGAGGAACAGGCTCACGCCCACGTCGGCGGTGCCCGCGCGGTAGAGCTGCGCCGCGACCTGGCCCGCGTTCTCCTCGGCGGCCGTCGCCTCGGCCGCGGCGGCATCCGCCTGCCCCTGGATCTGGTCGGCGCGCAGCACGGCGTCGTCGTACTGCTGCTGCGCGACCATGAGTTCGTCGGTGCGGCGCTCGGCCTCGGCGCGGGTGGCCGCGACGTTGTCCTCGAGCTGGCCGATGAGCGCGGTGATCTCCTTCACCGCGGCGGCCCCCGCCTCGGTGTTGGCCTTCGCGGCCTGCAGCTCGTCCCACGTCGGATAGTCGACGGCCCACGCCGGTTGCGGGCTCGACACCGGCTGCAGCACCACCCCCACCAGCGTCGCGGCGATCACCGCGATCGACGCGACGATGCGCCGGGTCCTGGGATGCGATGTGCGCGTGGTGGTGCGTGTCATGTGTCTCCGTGCAGGCGTGCTCGGCCCGTCGCTCCTCGGTCTTCCATGCAGGGGTGGCAGCCTCACCCTAGGCACGGGTCACCGCGCGGTTCGGGCAATTCCGGGGCGTGTGGCGGATGCCGCGACGGCGTGAGGCGGATGCCGCGAGGCGGACTTCGAGGTGCGGCATCCGCTCGTTTTGCCATTCTGCGAATCGACCCGTATGCTTGCTTCTCGGCGGTCATGCCCCAGGCAAGACCTCCGGCCCCATCGTTTAGTGGCCTAGGACACCGCCCTTTCACGGCGGCAGCACGGGTTCGAATCCCGTTGGGGTCACTCACGAAGGTCAAATTCTGAAGGTCAAAAGCACTCAGAACATCACGTACAATTGAATAGCTTCACGTGCGAAAGCACATCGAGGCCCTGTAGCGCAGTTGGTTAGCGTGCCGCCCTGTCACGGCGGAGGTCGCGGGTTCAAGTCCCGTCAGGGTCGCTCAGGCGACAAGCCCTTTCCCTTACGAGAGAAGGGGCTTTCTCCTTATTCGGGGTGTTCCTCATCCCGAGGCTCTGTAGCTCAGTTGGTAGAGCGTTCGACTGAAAATCGAAAGGTCACCGGATCGATGCCGGTCGGAGCCACCATTGAAACCCCCGGGCAACCGGGGGTTTTCTTGTTTCAGCGGGCGATTCCGCCGGGGCGCTCGCGAGGCTGTGCCATTAATGTGCCATTAAGGTCGGCGGGGGCTCGCCGACTGGTTCGTTTTGGTGGTTCGCCGGCTGCACTCTTGAGCGCGTCGTTCAACGCCGCGCCGGCACGGAGCGCGACGCCCTCACGAGCCCGCGAGTAGCGCTCGGTGACCTGCAGGCTCGAGTGCCCGAGCGTCGCCTGCACGTCGGGTGCACTGGCCCCGGCGTCGAACAGGATGGTCGCGAACGTGTGCCGAAGATCGTGGATGCGCAGATCGGGTCTGCCGATCGCCTCGCGCAGCGTTTCCCAGTCGGCCCCGCGACGCGCGTTGTGGTTCGTGAGCCGGCCGCCGTCGGGCCCGGCGAACAGCAGGTCGTTGGATTGCTTGCCGCGGGCTGCTGCCTCGGCGTAGGGACGGAGCGCGTCGATCAGCGGGACGTCGCGGGACTTATGGCTCTTCGGCGACTGCTCGATCAGCTCGCCGCGCTGGCCAGGACTCAGCGACCGGCTCACGCGGATGATGCCGCGCTCGAAGTCGACGTCGCCGACGCGCAGCGCGGTCGCCTCCCCCGCCCTCATGCCGGTGTAGACGAGCGCCGCGAGATAGCCGCGGTAGGCGCCCTCGGGAACGAGATCGAGCAAGGTCTGGATCTGGTCGAGCGTGAGCGCCCGTGAGACCGGCGAGATGGAATCGCGCATGCTCGGCCGCTTGACCTCGCGGGCCGGGTTGTAGTCGATGAACCGCGAGCGGCGCGCGCCGTCGAGCAGGCGAGACAGTACGGCGAGCGCATCGTTCTTGGCGGATGCCCCGCCCGACCACGCCACCATCGCCGACTCGATCATGGGCGAGGTGATGTCTTCGAGCCGGTGCCGCCCCAGGCTCGGCTTCACCCGCAGGCGCCAGGCCACGCCATAACTGCGCCCGGTCGCCGGGCGGACGGATGACGCGATAGCCGGCCAGTACTTCTCATGCCACTGCTCGAGGGTCATCGACCCGTTAGGGTTGCGGCCGGCGACCGCCTTCGCGAGCTCGCGCTTGGCTTCGGCCAGCGTCAGGAACGTGCGGGATCGCTCGGCCGCTCCCCCGTCGACGCTCGGGCCGACGACCCGGATCTGGTAGCGCTGGCGGTCGGCGCGCCAGCGGATGCCCTCGGGCAGCGGCCGACCCGTGCGCGGATCGACACGGCTCGGGGTATCGCGGGTGGGCCGCCCGGCCATCAGTACTCCGTGCCGCCCCGAGCGAGCAGGTCGTCGATCGTGTCGGCACTCCAGAGCAGGTGCTTGCCCATTCGCGCGTCTGGCTCGGGGATGAGGCCGTCGTGGCGCAGCTTGTCGAAGCCCGAGACCGGGATGCGGCACCGCTCGGCCGCCTCGACTCGGCTCAGATACTCGACCCTCAGCGCGACGTCGACCATGATGCACCCCTTCGGCTAATCACCGCAGTGTTGGCATCTCGTGCATGCCAGCGCAAGCGCGGCTATTTGCAAGTACCTGAGAATATCACCGCCACGCGTATTTCGGCAAGTACCTGAGTTGAGTGGTTAGACTCGACGCATGCCCGCCTCGACGCCCCTCCCCGGTGACCAGTCGCACGACGGCCTGCTCGTCGCCGACGACCTGCCCGAAGGCTGGTTCCTGCCCAGCCGGTTCCCCGGCGAGCGCAACGACGACGCGAGCGAGCAGATCGATGCGGTGCTCGGCTACGACGACCAGGGCTCGCCGGCCGACTCCGACCAGAACGAGACCACCGGCGGTCGCTGGCGTTACCTCGAGCACGAGGCCACACACACCCGCGTGATGATCCGCCTACAGCGGCAACTGCTCGCCGCGCCGGAGGAGATCCGTATCACGGGCGTTATCTACCTGCCGTGGCGACCAGGCGACCCGATCACGAGCCAGCTCCTGCGCGAGCTGCCGACGGCCCGCATCGAGGCGGCGATCAACAAGCGGTTGTTCGCGATGAAGCGGACCGAGACGATCACGGGCGGCAAGATCGTGCTCCCATCAGGCCGGAAGGTCAGCGAGCGGGATCTACTGAAGCCGATCGGTGATCCGAAGAAAGTGGCCGACTTCTATGAGCTGGTCGCGCTGCAGCATGGCCGGCTCACGCAGCAGGGCGACGCAAACCCGAGCGCGACGATGGCGCAGATCAATATGGTCGCGCTATCGACCGCGCAAGGCTGGATCACCAAAGCCCGCGACCGTGGGCTCCTGCCGCCCGGAAGGCGCGGGCGGGCGGGCTGAGACACCACGATGTAGTGGCAAGCGAAGCCCGGCATCGGAGAGCGACTTAGCGCCGCCCGTGTGTAGAGTTTGACGGCAACTGCTCACCGAAGGCGGAGGTCCGTGAAGAGGTTCTTTGGCGCGTTCTCCAAACTCGATTGGATCACGTTCGTTTTCAGCGTGATCTTCGTACTCCTTACCTTTGTTCCGCTTCTACCCTTTGCGAAAGTGACGGACCCTTGGTTTCTGGGAACTGTTATCGCACTGGGAGCAGCGACTCTCTCAGCGATAGTGCTTGCGCAGATCGACGCGCGCGAGACAGGTAAGTCACTCTCGACCGACATGCATGGTCTTCAATCGCTTGTCGTCAGCTCCGTGGATCGGGATGCGGTGCACGAAGTGCCGTCGCAGCAGATTCGAGACGAGCTGAATTCGCTACTCGAAGGTTCTACCGAGTGGTACTTCAGAGGCGGATCAGCTCGTTGGCAACGGGAAGCGGTACTGCCAAAACTCGCCGCGGTCACAGACCGGCCAGTTCATTACAAGGTTCAGATCATTTCGCCATTCGAGGACGAGCTCTGCGACAAATACGCGCTTTATCGTCAAAAGAGTCAGCCGGGAGATCCCAGAGGCAACTCTCGGCAGATCCGACTCGAACTGCTGGCGTACATCTACGCGACTGTCGTGTGGCAATCGCGTTCCAAGATTCGAGCAGATGTAACCCTCCTCCATCGCTTTTCACCGTTCCGCCTAGACGGCAATGCAGGGAGCTTCATAATCACTGTCGCGGACGTCAATAAGAACGGCCTGAGAACCAAGCAGGGAAACTGGTATCACTCGTCTCTCCTCGACGAGTTCGAGTTCGAGGCTGGCTACGCGACGCACCTCGATCTGCCGTCCGACGCAGGCGATACGAGGGGGTGGAAGGATGTCGCGGAGTTCTTCGATGAACTCGTGCGACTCAATCCCCGCGCCACATCCAATTGGGACCACGGCTTCAAGGACTCTGATTGGGGTGAAGTTTTTGAGCTCGCTGGCACAACACGGACCAAGTCTGCGTGAGATCTACGAGTCGTTTATTTCCGAGTCCTACTCGTCGATCACATTGGCGGATGTTCTGAGCGCGATCGCGGTTGACGCCAAGAGCGTCATCACACGTCGTCATCCGCTCGGCTTTACGCATGCAGAGTTGACACCGTGCGTGGGCGCCCCCGTCGGCGAACGGTTTCGATTTCATTTCTGGCTCGGCAATGCGGGAACTCGCGATGATCTCGGCGATCTCCACGAGCACACGTGGGATCTCACAAGTCTTGTTCTTGCCGGCGAGGTGGACGACACCACTCTTCGCGCCTCTCTGACACCGATGGGCACCTATCAAGGCTCCAGAATCATCTACGGCGACCGGAACTCGTCCGAGCTCGTTGGCCGCTTCAATCTTGAGACAATTGAGAGTCGTCGAGTGCCCGCCGGGACCGTGTACGCGATTCCTAGTCGGACGGTCCACCTTAATACCGTGACGATGGTGCCGACAGTCACGCTCGTCCGCTCGATTGAAGACAATCGCGGCGAAGGCCCTCTTGTGTTCAGCACACCCAGCGCGACCACAGTTTCGGCAACGCCGGCTCGGCTTCGCGTCGACACCCTCGATGCACTCGATGCGCTCACCGTCGCGCTCGACGGCGGAAGTACACCTGTAGCAACTTCGCATCGCTGAGATGGTGATAGCCATCGGAGGCTGAGGCGAATCTATGCTTGCGCCGAAGAGGTCACAGGATGACGCATGGGGCGGGCCGCTTCATCTGGCCGACGCAACGGATCTCGAAAGGGTGGGTCGCAGTGCCAACCACGGGCCTTCGCCTACCCGCCGTTCCCTGAGATTCGCTGGAAGGTGCCCCGGCTGGTAAAGACCTTGGATCTCGACTCCCCGCGAGTGAAATTCCTCGAGGTGCTCTAAGGGAGCAGAGGCGATCCGATCGATCAAGCCGGAGCTCAGTTGGTCGCCCCACCAATCTTCGATACTCGAGATAACCGCGAGCGGCTCAGGTTGAGCGTCCAATTCGTGAGCGTATCAACGGCTCTCACACGGACGTTTCGTTGGAAGCATTCTGCGGCAGGCTGGAGATAGCGGGTCACGTGCGCATCGAGCTGCAGGGAGTCGCTCGTGCCGCCACGCCAGACGCCAGTCACATTCGATGCGGTGTCTACGCCGACCGATCAACGACCGGCAATCGAGCCGAGGTCGACCGTCCAGCGGGCGTCGGGTTGGCTGACTACTCCCGGTCAACGATCGCTCCCCGGTGTTCACACCGGTAACCAGAGTTCGAGGAGGTTCTCTCTCGCTCAACGCTAGACGAGGCGAGAGAGCTAATCCAGGTGCTCAAAGGTCACCTGCCATGCAGCGCCAAACCGATCCCGACCGTCCACGTCATCGACGAGCGTGCGAAGGTTCCTCCAGAACCGAATGCGGACGTCACGTGGCTCGAGGCCGCGCAGCTTCGCGATCCGGTGTTCGACCTCGCCCACCGCCCCAGGTTGCTTCGAGGTAGCCGTCCGGCGGTCGCCATACGGATGATCCGTCTCCGGCAACAACCGCTCGAGCGGTATGAGATCGATCAAGTCGAGCGACGACATCATCGCGGGAGGCAGCGAGAAGTAGCAGCCGAGCCGGACAGCCTCCTCAGTGAGCTCGGGCGATCCAGTCCACCAGTGAAGGATGACCCCGGAGACTGGCGTCCTGTGAAGCTCACGAAGCAGCTGAAAATGCGCCCCCGAACTATGTACGCTGACGACGCGCGGCTGACGCTCAAGCTCCTCGAGCACAGCGCGAAAGACCCGCACCTGCTCGGCCATCGGCACACGACTCGCTCCGTCGAGCCCCACTTCTCCGACGAAGGCAGCAGACGCAATGGCCCTGCTGAAGGCGGTTGCGTCAAACGCCTTGATGGTGCGGACAAGCCCTGGATGCACGCCGACGCCCCAACTGGCTCGAAGATCATTTCGCAGCGAGACCGCTGCGAACTCGTCAAGAGATCGGGTCATTGCGAAGACGAACGCGCCAAGGCTACGGACGGCCGATGCATCGATGTCCACATCGAGGTGCGCATGAGTATCCAGCGGGGGCGGAGTCTTCATAGCGCCAAGTGTCCGAGCTCATCGCGGCCGCGGTCGACCAGCGATGCGACATCGGCAAGCGGAATGTCTGCCGGAATCTGCAGGCGAGAAAGTTCATACTCGCCGAATGGTGCGGCGAGGAAGTCCCGCATTGCGGACACAACAGTCTTGTCAGCCAGCCAGTTGCGCTGCTCGGCATTCGCCGGCACTAGGTACTGCGTGTGATCGTCGAGACCGCTCGCCACGAACGAGGCTTTCCGCAGGACACACCCGAAGCAAACACCACACGCAACATTCGGTCCGCTGCCGTAAGTGCGAGCTCCCGTGTGGGAACAAGACCACGTCACGGACAAGAATGTGCTGGCTTCCGCTGCACCGATCGCGTCGCTCACCGACGAGAACATCTCGCCCTTGGTTGAGTAGGCGTACGGGTTTACCACGTCATGATGAGCGTCCACCGCCGCAAGGACCCTCTTGAGGTCAGCAATGAATTTCGGGTGCGTCGTCTTCGTCGAGAGGCTTCCACGCCGGCTCTTCGAGAGCGGTGGGTTGATCGAAGCGTAGCCGTTCTCCGGGAGCCAAAGGGGCAGCTCCCGGACCGACGCCACGGCAAGACCAAGCGCGATGAAGAGCAGGGAACGCGAACGAGTCGAGTCCTCACGTCCATACGACTCACCGCCCGGCGCGTGGCGACCCCGCGCGATGCGCACCTTGATGTGATCCGCAGTAGTCCCCCTAGCGATGCGCTCGATCTCGCTGGCGACACGCGTCTGAAGAGGGCGCAGGTTGGTCGAAGCCCAGTGAGACACGAGCACTTGCTTCTCGCCTCGACTCGCAAGGTCGATCGCCGAGAGCAGTGCACCGGTGGCGGAGTCCGCCCCGCCACTAAGCAGGACGGCGCGCTCTGCTCCAACTGCAGCGCTACCGAGTTGTTCCGACGCTCCGACCTCGCGCCGGAAGGTGAGCGACCAGGCATCGCCGGTCAGGAAGCCCAAGAGCCGTTCAAGATCCGCCCTAACTGCATTCCACGGCCCAACGGCGAGAACGTCGATTGTGAGTGAGATGTCCCGCTGGTTCCATCGCGACAGCCGCCCCGAGCGGCTGGCTGATCGATCAGCAGCAAGCACCGCTGCGGCAATTCGGACGAAGTCAACGTTGCGGGGCTTGACCAGCCCATACTCCGCAAGACGCGGCCCAACATTGGCATGAAAGTACGGCAGGCTGTGCTTACTGTGCCAGAAGAACGTTGTGGCCGCGTCCGCCGGGAGCGGATCGGTCGGGGGAAGGACCGAGAGGCGAAACTCAAACATGTCTACGCCTCATCCTTTCGATGCGCGCGGCGAAGCCACCGCAGTCCTCGCTGAATGGCTTTGTCGATCTCCTGTTGGCTTGCGCCGGTCTGGGCCAGGTTCGATCCCGCCGCGAGCTGTTGGCTGGACTCGTACACGCCGCTAACGAATTCTTCTCGCGACAGCGCATCGGTGGACGTGAATTCACCAGCTTCGGACAAGAAAATCTCGGCAACGATCAGCCCAATGGCATGCTCAGCCGTCGCGACAGCGTCCGGCAAAGCCGGGTTCTCTTCCGTGTCGAACATCCAGTCGAGCAGATGCGCAGCAATATCCCGCTGTTCCTCAGCTGGGATGTCGCTACCCATGTCAGCGTCGCAGACGACATCGAGAATCGCTCGCACGAGCTCGGAGCGAGATGGGAGTTCGGAAAGACGATCGAAGTCGAGGCCCGCCTTGGCGAGCGCGTCGCGGTCGCCCTCCCGAAACGCCCTTGCGAGCCCGGCGGCACGACTAGCGGTTGAAGCGTAGGCACGCGCATCGCGGCGAGGGGAACTCTGCTTCTTCGGGCCTCCGCCTTGGCGACTTCCTCCACCAGCAGCGCCGCCTCCTCCTCCGGAACCGCCACCCGAGCGCGAGAAGACAGGGATTCTGAGCGCCTGCGCGACCACGCTCGGTGGTACCGGAGTCTTGGATCCGTCGGTCTGCGACTGCGACCAAGAATCAACGCCGCTGCGCAGCGCACTCGCGGCTTTACCCGTCGAGCCCTTGTAGGACGAGCTCGTTCCCACGACTAGATGCCCTCCTTCACGGCACCGAACGCGCCCACAAGCGCTTCCTTGCCGCTGGCGCTCGTCATCGCCTCAAATTGCGCAAGGATCTCGGGAGCATCGGTGGCACGAAGGGTCGTAAGCGAAGAGATCTTGAGATCGGAAGGCTTGATGCGCTTGAGTGCATTCACCACGGACTCGACTGAGTTCGTTTGCAGCCGGGCGATGCGCAGCATCGCGATGACGCCCTGCGTCTGACGAGCCGGCTCGTCCACAATGACGCCGCCGATATACGCGACGAGGCGCGTCGCATTGGTTGGCTCGAGCCTTTGAAGCATTCCGTCAGTGACGCGACGAGCCTCACCCACAGAACGAGAAAGCAGTTGCGTTGCCATGTCACGGGTCGACTCCGGAAGCGCGTCAGACTCGAGGAAGACGCTCTTAAAGCTCGCCGCGAAGACGAGGTACGGCGTGATGTCCTTCTTCGCGAGAGCGGGCGAGAGCCGAGCCCACCGAACAAGACCCTCGCTGAACTGAGGCTTGGCTTCCGGCTCGGGCTTCGCAGCTTTCGTGACCGCCTTCTTTGAGCCCTCTACGTCAGAGTTGCCTTTCGCATCAGATTTGGGCTCGATTGCAGACTCGGCGACCTCGCTACCGGGCGTCTCTTCAGTCGACTCGGTCGCTTCTGGCGTGCCCGCGAAAGCTTCGAGCGCTTCGAGGTTTGTGCGAAGTGTGCGCTGACGCAGCCAATCCGTCAGGGTCTTGAAGTCCTCGGGAAAATACTGCTCAAGCACCATCAGCTTGGCGATCGTCGCCTCATCGAGTGCGATACCCCGCTTAGCAGCGATCGAGAGCCTCACGGAGAGGTCATTCAGGAACCGCTTAATGCGGCGCGGGTTGCCACGGGTTTTTTCGTGGATGATCGGACGGATGCGCGCCGCGTTGTTGCGCTGTTCGGCGAAGTCTGCGCGCTGCAATGACTTGACGGACTCGAGGGTCGCGGCCGCGCGACGCGCTTCCGCAACCTCAGCGACGATCACTTCATAGTCAGCATCGTCCGGCACGAGCGAGCGAATCTGAAGGAGCACGAGGTAGGCCTCAGTGTCGAAATCGCTGAGCGCCGGAACTGGCACGGAAGTCTGGACGATCTTGTGGAGATACAGCCGCGCCGGGGACTCCTCACCGATCTCGCCGTTATCCGAGAACCGGGTCGCGATCGCTTCCGCAACTCGCTCCTCATCGGCGGCGATAACGAAGGACATCTTCGGCACCGACAGGAACAGTCGGATGGTCTCGAGCGTCTCAACTACAGTCTCGGGAAGACAGCGATCGAGGTCATCGACCAGCACCACGACGTTCTCGATCTCAGCCAATCCCTCGGACTCGAGAAGCTTCTCGAACTCGGCTCGGAACTGCACCATGTCAGTAATCGGTTCAGGCTGCGCATCGCCCTCGACTTCACCCTTCGGCTTCACAAGTTCGAGCACCTTGTCGACGGACGGCAGGGTGACCGTAATCGCTGAGGTCGCCGCGAGCTTCATCGCCTTGGTCCAGTCGACACGTCTTACTAGCCGCTTGAGAAGCGACCTCGATTTCTCGCCCAGGCCATCGGCTGGGAGTGCGGCCTCGATGGCAGTGAGGATCTCGCCGATCAGCGATTCCTTGATGCCGAGCTGGGGATCGTAGCGCCATGGGTCGGTTTCGATCACGATGCGGGTCGACTTCGCGCCCGCGGCTGGGCGCAGCTGGCGTCCGATTAGACGAAGCACTGAGGTCTTGCCGCTGCCCCAGCTACCAGAAAGGCCGAGAGCAATGGGATCGAGGCGGGGATCGAGGACTGCATCCACCACCGTCGACGCGACAGCATCAAAGGAGAGCAGGTCAACTTCCGTCGGCTCATCGAGTAGAAGGGGGTAGCGTTTCGAATCGCTAATGCCTTCCTCCAGTTCTGTCATGCTCAAGTCCCCCAATAGAGCTCTCCGCGCTTCATCCTCGAACTCGCAGATGCTTCGCTGTACGTCTGAATTTGCCACCACAGACATTCGCTGACGTAAGCGATCGACCCATCTACTCCGTCATGTATAGCGAACAGTAGCGCTCGCGTGAGATTCAGATGCCGGAGCGCCGCTCGCGCGGAGGTCTATCTGGTCAGCGGGTGCGTGGCGAGTTGGAGTTCATCCGAGAGTCCGGCGAACCCTTCCAGCAAGGTGTCGTCGTCGCTCGGGCGCGCGAGAACAATCGTGCGAACAATTGCGCACGCGCAGATTGCCTGGTAAAAGCAGGCATACTCCTGGTCGTAAAGGATGTACGTTTCGCCCCCCGGGATGCGCGTCAGGGATGCGAACTGCCACGCGCTATTGCTGGCGTGCACGAGACCAAGCGTCGCCGACAGTGGGAGAGTTCGAGGGGATAGGAAACTCGTAGAGTCCACGTTGCACGCAGCGGAGCCACGTACGCGCAGCGGCCGGATCGGGATCCCTCGGTCGAGGGTCGAGAGACGAGGCCACGGCGGAACCGGAGCGGCCGAGAACCCCGCGGCAGCGCTCCGAGCTCAGAAGACGCTGCGCTCATACGCGATCCCCAACTCATAGGCGTGTAGAGCTCCGCAGACCTCATCGAGGGTTCGCTCGTTGTAGGCGGCCACCGTCCAAGGCACATTGATGAATCTCCGCGCCACGTGCTCGAAATAAGGTCTGTCTACGCTCCCGAACGAGTGGCCGTAGACAAAGACCTGAGCTGGCCTCCGGCTGATCTGACACGTGAATTCGATCAGCGCTTCGTGCTGATATGGCTTTTCGAAGGTGGCGAGCCGTTGTGCAACCGCCCCGTATGCGCGGGACTGATAGAACTCGAAACTTTCCTCGTCATCCCACTTGCGCAGCACCTCGGTCCCTTGCAGAGAGCCGGGCGTGTAGCCAAGCATGAGCCGGCTCACGCCAACCTCGCCGTGTATGTGCAGGACGCGCGAGGGGTCAGCGCCGTAGAGGCGCTCAAGAGTGTGCGTGTAGTTGAACGTCAAAAAGTAGTCGTCTCTGCCGAACAAGCCAGAGAACTTGTGGAGCGGCGTGACGCCGTCGAGCTCGTCATCTGCGTTCTGCGCGAACTCGTCCAAAGGAAAGGTGAGGAGCTGCTCTGCTTCGTGGATGACCCCATCCCGGTCGCTCTCTCGATCCGACGAGTAATCCGGACAGTACTGCCCCAGGTGCTCCAAGACGAGGTCGACATCCGGGTGGGCAAGTTGCGCCTCCACGTCGGACCAAAGGTCCCCCTCGATGCTGTAGCTCTCCCATTCCCCCGGGAAACGCTCCGCTTTGAGAGCAAGGGCCTTAAGGTCCGGGTCGTATCTGGTCGGTAGACCATGCTGCAAGTCGAAACCGTTACCCAGCACAAACAGCGTCGACACCCAACGTCCTCCCGACCCGACCTGACACCCGCCGTGAAGCGTACAGGTTCGTGCGGGCCCCTTCGACGCTCGCCCGAAGATCACAATCTGGACCGAGCGCACCCCGGCGGTGCGTCAATCGCTCCCCGCCCGGTTGGGTGTCGCTCCTGGACGCCCCATCATCGTGCAGGGGCCTTTGGCTCTCCACCAACGACCCAATCACGCGATCCTCGCATGCTGCTGAGCACTACTACCAGGCACGCAAAGAGTTTCTATGCGAACTGCTCCGAGGTCGCTCTAATGTCACACCCCCTGCGTCACCCCATTTCCGAGCGAATGGACGTATACTACCGTAGGTAGTTGCAAGAACCTGAGTTAGCCGGAGGAAGGCGATGCGAGGTGGAGTGATCCTGTACCGAGGTTCCGGCGCAGATGCGCGCCGATACCTCGAGTCCGATCGCTCCCGCGCCGACGACTACTACCTCGAGGGCGGCACGGCGCTGGCTGAGTTCTCAGTCGTCGACGGAGACGGCGATCTGATCGGCGAGGGCGCACTCACCCCCGACCAGTACGCCCAGTGGGTCGACTGGATCAACCCGCTCACCGGCGAGTCGATGGGCACGCCCCGCCACGCCGGCGACGCGCGCCACGGATCGCCGAGGTTCGCCGAGATGGTCGTCAACGCGCCGAAGTCGCTGTCGATCGCCGCGGCGCTGCACCCCGAGGTATCCGATGCGCTCGATGCGGCGCAGCGCGACGCGGTCGCCGAGATCCGGGTCTGGCTCGGCCAACACTCGGTCACGAGAGTCGGTCCGCGGGGCGCCCAGCGGGTGGTGCCGGTCGAGCAGCTCGAGACGGTCGCGGTCTCGCATAAGACCTCGCGGGCAGGCGATCCGCACCGGCACATCCACTTCCAGATCGGCACGCGAGTGTGGGCGGATTCCGCGTGGCGAGGCCTCGACACGGCTGCACTGTTCCGGCAGCAAGGCGCGATCCGCGCGCTCGGCACGGCCGTGATCGCGGCACACCCGCAGCTCGCGGCCACCCTCGACGCGCACGGCCTCACCCTCGACCCGGTGACGGCCGAGGCCACCGAACTGCAGCCGTTCAACGCCGCGATGAGCAAGCGCGCCGAGCAGGTCGCGCGCAACCTTGTGCAGTTCGAGAAGGAATGGCGCGCCGCGCACCCGAATCAGGAGCCCGGGTCCGCCGCGATGTCGCGGCTGACCGCGATGGCGTGGGATCACGAGCGCCCGCACAAGAAGCCGACCCAACTCGGCAGCGAGGATGCGCGGCGACGCGAGCTCGAGGCATCCGGCTATCGACCTGATCTCGAACGCGTGCGGGCGCAACGGGCCGTCGCGCTCGATGAGCTGAGC
Source organism: Agromyces sp. Marseille-Q5079 (assembly GCF_051016555.1). NCBI lineage: Bacteria > Bacillati > Actinomycetota > Actinomycetes > Micrococcales > Microbacteriaceae > Agromyces > Agromyces sp. Marseille-Q5079. Next base: position 338,410 of record NZ_JBPEJF010000001.1, read on the forward strand.
GTGCAGGATATCGCGTCCCGCGCACTCGATCGCTGCGCGGCCGCCGTGTCGACGTGGACGGTGCACGACATCCAGGGGCACGTGTCGCACCTCGTCACCGAGGCCGGCGTGCGGGCCGACCCGACGTTGCTTCGCGAGTTCGTCACGCTCGCCACAAAGCGCGCCGAGGAGAACTGCCTGTCAGTGCTGCCGCCCGATGGGCCGCGTCCTGAGCACATCGCGCACCTGACGAGCGTGCACGTCATCGCCGTCGAGACCCGGCTGCGCGATCTGCTCACGGCCCGGGGCGAGCGGCCGCAGATGCGCACGCCGGATCTGTCGCGCATTGCACAGCGACTCCGACTCGACCCTGCACAGGCCCGCGCGGCCGCGGCCGTGGCATCCGCCCAATCGCTCGTCGTCGTGGAAGGTGCGGCCGGCGCGGGCAAGACGACGATGCTCGCCGCTGCTATCAAGGCGTCGGCGATGCAAGGTCGCAAGACTCGTGTGGTCACGCCAACCAAAAAGGCGGCCGACGTCGCGCACCAGGAGCTCGGGGTTGCGGCCGACAGCGTCGCCAAGCTCGTGCACGAGCACGGGTGGCGGTGGAATCGCGACGGCGTGTGGACGCGGCTCGCCATCGGCGACCACGACCCAGATCCGGATGCCGCATACGCCGGCCCCGCGGCATCCGCTCGACTGCGCCGCGGCGAGAGAATCGTCGTCGACGAGGCGGGCATGCTCGACCAGGACTCCGGGCTCGCGCTGCTGACCATTGCCGAAGAGGCGTGCGCCACGGTCGCACTGGTCGGCGACCCTGCCCAGCTCTCGGCAGTCGGCCGCGGTGGCGTGCTCGAGATGGCCGCGCAGCTCCTCCCCCGCGTGCACCGTATGACAGCCGTACACCGATTCGTCGACCCGGAGTACGCCGCGCTCACCGTGCAGATGCGGCGTGGGGGTCATCCGGGAACGGTCTTCGATCGGCTGTGCACGCTCGGCCTCGTTGCTATTCATGAGAGCCCGGCTGCGCAGCTCGAGACGCTTGCGCGCGAGTGGCGCGAGGGTTGTGCGATGACCGTTGCGACGAATGACGAGGCGCGTGAGCTGAACGCGCGGATTCGCGCGGAGCGGGTGCGCGCCGGCGACGTCGATGACAGCCGCACGGTGATCGGGAACGATGGGCTGGGCATTGGACGCGGCGATGTGATTCAGACGCGGCGCAACGACGCAGGCGTGCGAGTGGCGAATCGGCAGGTGTGGGTCGTTCGGAGCGTGAGCGAGGATGGCACAGTGTGGGCGACAGAGCGCACCGCCGGCCAGCGGCCGCGATCAGTGCGGCTGCCGACCGAGTATGTCGCCGAGCACACGCATCTCGCATACGCCGCGACGGCGCACGGGGTGCAGGGAATGACGGTGGGCAGGTCGCACACAGTGGTCGGCGATGCGATGGGTGCAGCGAGCGTCTATGTGGGGATGACGCGGGGGCGGAGCGTGAACCATGTGCATCTCGTGGCGGCAAACGCCGATCAGGCTCGCGAGCAATTCGTCATCGCGATGAACCGGGATCGCGCTGATCACGGGCTAACGAGGGCTACTGCGGCTGCGAGTGAGGCAGTACATGGGCTCGCGGCCGGCCGGGCACCCAGGGTGGCGCTAGGTCTGAGCCGATGAGGGCTCATCCAGCTCGCGCAGATTGATCGGGATCATCAGGATCGTCGGGGTTATGCCGAACCTGCGCCGAGCCGTCTCCGTCGGTCGGCTCCGAGGTTGGCCTTGGCTACGTGTGACTCACACGTGCCAAAGTTTCCCGTGTGAATCAAGATCCTTTTCTCGTTGCCTTCCTCCCTCAGCTTTTCGCCACGCTCGCCGGTGCCCTGATTGGTGTGCTGGCGGCGTGGCTCGCGTTCACGTGGCAGCGGCGAGCGTCCAACGAAGACAGCGTCGACCGGGCGGTCGAGGACCTGTTGCGTCGAATCGGCGAGTACGTCGCCGATATCGATGCATATCAGAAGCACATTGCGCTCGTGAACTGGGGCGCCGGGCAACGGCCGCAGCGGACCGCTCCGCACCCGGCCAGCGTGACAATCGCCGTCGAGCTCCTGCGGATGAAAACGAAGGGTAAGCACCGCAAGGTCGCCGACGAGATCAGCAAGACGTGGAAGGCTGCATCGTCTGCGGAGCTCGAAAAACGCACCGACTCGTGCGGGTACTTGGCCGCCGCAATCACAGACTGGCGGTTGGGCGCCTCCCCCGCCGAGACCGCTGATGGTATGGCGACGGCGCGTCAACTCGCGGTCAAGAACGGCGAACTCGAGACCGAGAAAGACGAGGTTTGAGCAGGTATCTCGCGCAGCCCGACGAGCTTGTCCTTTCGACGTGAGCGGACGAACGTTCAGTCAGCGTTCACCGCAAGCCAGTTCTCCAAGTCGCGCTGAGGCCACCTGGTCAACGGAACGGGCGCGGACGCTCGGAAAGAGCGAGTTGGCGGTACACGCCGTTCTTGCATCGCGCGCTGGTACCGCGAGTAGTCAGCGAAGAAGTAACTCGTGCCCCCATCCGAAAACGTCACGACCGCGGGGTTGCTTCCAGTCGATGATGCGGGTACGACGATGCCCCGTGTTCGTGCGACCTCGAGCACCTGCTCGCGAAGGACCAGCAAGTGCTCGCCTGCATCCGCTAGTTCCGCGTCATTGGCCATTTGAGTCTGAGCCCGGAACCAGCGAGACGGCACTTTGCGGCGAGCCCAAAGGCCGGCCACGACTATGACAATGAGGCCAGCAATGGCACCACCGACGATCGATTCAACCACTCGAGTCCATCCTTTTCCAGCCACGAGGGCGTGCCGCCGGTCCGTCCACTTCCGGGGGAACACAGCAACCCGTCAAGGTGACTGCATTGAATGCTAGCGAGACCCCGCGGACGGTGCGCGGGCGACTACGCCGTCGAAGGACTCGCGTGCTACCGCACGATGTCATCCCGCCCAATCGACCGCCAGCTCAGGAACTCGCCGCAGGCGTTGCCGCGCCGCGCCTACGTTCGACGATCCATGCAGGATTTGCCCGCGAGGACTTCGCTCAGGTTTCGGCGACGGTTGAATTCTGGGCGATACAGGGTCGACAACGGCGACGCGACCCGGATTCGGGGTTCTAATGAACCCGCTTAAGGGCTTGGAGGCCATTACTCGAAGCCACGAATTGCGACTCAGTCGTCGATCGGTGGCAACGGATGCGCGACCACCTCCGCGAGTCGGTAGCGCGACCAGCCGTCACCATCAGGTGCATCCCACTGGATACTACGCTCAGCATGGTTCAGCCGCTCGTGCTCCTCAGGTGTAACCCAGCACAGCTGCAAGAGCCGATCGTAGATCTCGATGAGGTGCCTCGGAGACGTAGCAGGCCCACCAGCGATCGGCGCCTTGTGTGCGTTAGATCGGGGATCCGCCTGGCTCGGATCGACAAGCTCAATGACGATCCGCTTGATCGGAATCACATGCTCCACGACTCGTTCACGCCGCGGCAATTGCATCGCGTCACTGGTCGCGAAGGACACCCTATGAGCCTTGTCCAGCCCCTGAAGTATCCGGCGCAGCCGACTCGGGTATCCGCCCGAACCCTTCGACCACAGTCGGCCGCCCGCGGCAAGTTGCGGATACACTTCCGTCTGGATGAGATCGAACGCCTCGGTCGCGATCCGCACGCGGCGATCGTCGTACTGGGTACCGTTCATGGCACGATCCTCGCACCCGCCTGCCAGCAGGCGTTCAAAGCCACCGTCAGTCGCACCCTCGAAGTGGGGCAGCGGAACCCTCAGGCGCGCCCCTTCCCGTGGGTACGTTGGATGTTATGAATCGCGTGAAGCGCACTCTCATTCCGTCACTGGTGTTGCTCGTGGCGTTAGTGGTGTCCGGCTGCGCGACCAACCAATCGGAATCCGCCATCTCATCGCCCACGCCGACACAGTCGAAAACCGAGACGCCTACACCCACTCCGACGCGCACCCCACCGGCGGATTCCGACGCGGACGGCGTGATCGATCTGCTCGATGATTTTCCACAAGATCCGGCTAGGTCGAAGCAACTGCGCTACGCCTCTGGTGATCCGGTCGTCGAGGGTTATCCCCTCGTCGTGGACACGGCTCAGCTCGACAGCCGACTCGTGAACTGGATCAAGACACCGCAGGCCGTCGCTCTTGCTCCTGGCGTGTACGTCGGCTACAACCCCGCGGTCACAGATCTCGCGGTATACCTCGAATCCAACACTGGCGATGGCGATTGCGCCGTTCGGAACCTCTACGAGTTCGGCGGCGGCGCCTGTTGGGACGGTGTCCTGCCCTCGCCCGCCGAGCCACAGCCGTGACGCATCAGCCGAATCGAGCGTGGCAAACTGCGCTTGCTCGCGACCGAATCTGTGCCATTAATGTGCCATTAAATGCGCGAAAACGAACTGAAACCAACTGTTACCGTTTCGAAGAATCCCTGATCAGCGCGATATCATGCCATAAGAATGAGCGAAAACCGCCCCGGCTCACTGAAAATCGAAAGGTCACCGGATCGATGCCGGTCGGAGCCACAGTCTGAAAGCCCCCGGTTCGCCGGGGGCTTTCGCGTTTTCTCAGCTCGGATCGAACCTCGCGCGTCGCTCGACGGCGAGCGCGCCTCGGCCCGCCCGCTCAGCCGCCCTGGCCGGGCAGCGCGCTGACCGTGATGAGCGATCCGGCGGCGTTGCACGCCTCCGCCACCTTGCCCAGCGCGATGGCGAGCTCCTCGTTCTCGTAGCTGAGACCTCCCTCGGCGATCGCGCGCTGCGCGTACTCGATGGCCGGCGACACCTCGACCCTGGTGCTCACGATCATGAGCCGCCAGCCGTCTTCGAGCGCGGCGACCCTCGACGCGTACGCGGCGTCGTCGATCAGCCCCTGCTCGTGCTCCCACCCGGAACGGTCCCTGATGCCCTCGAGGGCGCTGACCTGGCCGCAGAGGTGGGGCGCGTCGGCATCGAACATCGGCGCGGCATCGGCGGGCGGCGTCGTCTCGACCGCCGGGGCCTCGGTCGGCGAGCTCGCCGCGGGGCTCGCCGCGCAGCCGGTCAGGGTGAGCGCGAGCGCGGCAACCATCGCGACGATCGGCGGCGTGATTCGGGACGGGTTCATCGGCACCTCGGGGATTCGGTCGGACGTTCGGGAAACCTATCGTGCAACCGAGGTCGCGCGTGCGAACCATCCCCAGCCCCGCGAGCCGGGCGCATCCCGGGACGACCGCCGCGGTCGAGCGGCGACCCCGCGCGGCTGGATCGGATGCGACGACGCCCCGGTTAGAGTCGCCTGACGACGGTGCGACGCGCATGGAGGAGGACGCATGGCCGACTGGTGGGCGTCGCTGGACCTCGACGCGTGGAGCATCACGGCGATCGTCGTGACGATGCTCGCGACCTGGCTGCTGGCCTGGCTCGCCCGCAAGGGCGTACGCCGCGTGGTCGAGCGCGTGCCCGCCCTCACCGAGGGCGTGAAGGTGCTCGCCGTGCGCCTCACCGGATACGCGATCTGGCTGCTGGGCATCGGCATCGCCCTGACCTTCCTCGGCGCCTCGATCCAGCCGGTGCTCGCGATCGCGGTGATCGTCGGCGTCGTCCTCGTGCTCGTGCTCCGCGGCGTCGCCGACAACTTCGCCTCGGGCGTGGTGATCCAGACGCGGCATCCGTTCGCCCTCGGCGACGAGATCGCGAGCGGTGACGTGGTGGGCGTGGTCGTCGAGTCGAACGCGCGAGCCGTGGTGCTCCGCACGACCGACGGGCGCATCGTGCACGTGCCGAACTCCACCGTGCTGCGGGAGCCGCTCTTCAACAACTCCGTGCGCGGGGCGAGGCGCAGCGAGGTGGAGGTGCGTCTGACGGATACCGCGAGCGCCGATCGCGCGGAGGTGCGCGCCACGCTCGCCTCGGCCGCGACCGGGGCCGAGGGGGTGCATCACCGCGAGCCGATCACCGTGCTGCCCGTCACGATCGGACCCGGTCGCTCCGTGTACCGCGTGCAGTTCTGGCACCATCCCCTGCGCGGCGCGACCGTCACCGCCGCGGTGGTCGACGCACTCGGCGACGCCCTCGCGGTGCACGGGCACGTCGGCGTCGTGACGAGCGACCCGCCGCCACCGGCGCTCGCGGGGCCCACCGCCTTCTGAGCACGACGCGTGCTCCGGATGCCACGAGCCCGATTGCCGCGTGCTCCGGATGCCGGGAACTCGATGCCGCCGAACGTGCCTCTTGCGCTCATGGGCACCTATATTCCTATAATGGCGCATGGCGCGCAGACGACCGGGGACGCTCTTCCCCCTCGAGGTACGGATCCTCCAGACCGGTGCGGCGATGGAGGGGTCGTTCTACGGCTTCGGCATCGCCCACGAGCTGGCCCAGGACGACAACGAGGGGCTGATCGCGCACGGCACGCTCTACAAGGCGCTGAGCCGCATGACCACGGCCGGCCTGCTCGAGGCCGAGTGGGAGGACCCCTCCATCAGCGAGACGGAGGGCCGGCCGCGGCGCCGCCTCTACCGGCTCACCGCCGAGGGCGTCCGCGCCCTCTCGACGCATGAGTCCCAGCAGCGCACCGCCGTCGCCGTGACCCGCATGGGGCTGGCATGAGCGCCGAGCGGAGCGACGAGTTCCGCCGGGCGGCCAAGGCCGTGCTGCGCTGGTGCGCGCTCTACACGCGGGGCCTGGAGCCGTCCGTCGCGGCCGGACGACTCGACGAGATCGCGTCCGACCTGCACGAGCACGCCGTGTGGGCCGGCAGCACCGGAGTGTCGGTTCCGCAGCTCGCCCGCTCGGTCCGCCTGAGAGCCGTGCGCGGCGCCGCCGCCGACCTGGCCTGGCGCACCGAGCAGGCCCGGTCCGCCGATCGGCAGCTGCGCTTCGCGCTCCGCTCGAACGCCGCGCTCCTCAGCACGATGCTCGCCGCCGCGGTCGTCGTTGCGGGTGCGAGCGGGTTCGTGCTCGTCCGCGTCATCCGCGCCCTGGCCATCGGCGACATCGGCTACGTACCGAGCCGGACCCTCTGGCTCGCCGTGATCTGCGTCGCGAGCCTGGTCTCGGCCGTCCTGCTGCTCCGCCGGCGCACCCGGGTCATCGGCGCCGCGCTGCTCGCCCTGCCGGCGGTGCTCGTGTTCCCGCTCGCCGGCAACGTGCTGTGGTACGTCAGCGCGAGCACCACGCTCGTGTTCCACGTGGTCCCGTGGTGGGGCCTTCCCGCCTGGCTCCTCGGAGTCGGCCTCGGCATGCTCTGCCTGGCCGGTGCCGCGTACTGGTGGGACCTCGATCGCCCCTCGCGGGCTGTGAAGGAGACGGTTCATGTCTGAGATGGACGACGTGCTGAACGAGGTCCGCGCCGAGGAGTCGTCGCGCCGCCCACGGGGCCGCCTGGCACTCCTGATCGTCGCCGGCATCGCCGCCGTCGCTGCGATCTCGGGCGCCACCGTCCTCACGGTGTCGGCGACGGCCGGCATCACGGCCTTCGAGGCGCAGAATTCGGCTCCCTCACCCGAGGCGGGGAGCGAGCCCGCCAGCGGCACCGTCGCCGACATCGTCGCGGTGCCGGCCGCGGCCGAGCCGACCGCACCGGCCGAGTCCGGCTCGGATGCCGCCGCGGATGCCACGACGGAGGAACCGGTGGCCGACGATTCCGACGGGGCACCGGTCTTCGACGCGAGCACGGACGTCTCGACCATCCCGGCGCCGCCCGCCGACTGGCCCGAGAGCGAAGTCCTCAATGCCCGGATCTGGTTGCAGCAGCAGGACATCGTCGCCGACTGCATGCTCGAGCAGGGGTTCACGTACGAGTACACGCCGTTCTGGCTACTCACGGCCGACGATCTCCCGAGCGGTTCCTCGGGTGACGGCGGCCCCGGATCGGCGGAGTGGGTCGCCCTCTGGGGTCCGGACGACCAGCCGCTGGGCGAGGACTACGACTGGCAGCAGGCCGGATGCCACGGCTACGCCGTGCACGTCACCGGAATGGACGACGCCAACTGACCGAGCCCGCGGATACACTCGTCTCGCGATCGGAGGGAATCTCATGGCGGAACGAACGATCGATCCCGAGCTCGACCTGACGCTGCACCGACTGATCCGCGCATCTCGAGGTGAGATCTGGAAGGCGTGGACCGATCCCTCCCTCCTGGAACGATGGTGGGTCCCCGCGCCGACGCTCGCGCGAGTCGAGGTGCTCGACGTCTCCCCCGGCGGCGGGTTCGTCACCTCGATGAGCGAGGACGGCCAGGAGTTCGTGCCGCACACGGACTCGGTCTTCCTGCTCGTCGAGGAGCAACGCCGCCTCGTGTTCACGAACGCCGTCACCTCGTCGTGGCGGCCGGCCGCGCCGCAACCTGTGGCGATCACCGCCGAGATCATGCTCGACGACCACCTCGACGGCACCGACTACCGGGTGATCGTGCGCCATGGCGATCCGGCCGATCGCGCGCGCCATGAGGAGCTGGGCTTCTTCGACGGGTGGGGCGCCGTCACCGCGGCACTCGCGACCCTCGTCGAGGGCGTCGCGGCATCCTGAGCCGCCGCGACGGCGGCCGCGTTCGTGGCGACCTCGCTTGTCGACCCCGCGGCGGTCCGCGAGAATACCGCGCATGACCAACCTCACCCTCATCGAGCGGTCCCCCGACCCCGAGCAGGTGGTGGCACGCTCGCGCACGCGTCGCTCGATCGCCGATCACATCCGCGCCATGGGCCAGAACCGGGTCGGCGCGCTGCTGCTCCTGCTCGCGACCCTGGCGGCGATCATCTGGGCCAACGTGTCGGCGAGCTCCTACGAGAGCTTCTGGGCGACCCACCTCTCGGTGGGCGTCGGCGACCTGCAGCTGGACTTCACCCTGCACGCGCTCGTCAACGACGCGCTGATGGCGATCTTCTTCTTCACCGTCGGCCTCGAGGTGCGGCGGGAGTTCGCGATCGGCGAGCTCACGAGCTGGTCGCGCGCGATGGTGCCGGTGGTCGCGGCGGTCGCAGGACTCGCCATCCCCGCCCTGCTGTTCGTGCTCATCGCCTCCGGGTCGGGTGAGGAGCACGCCTGGGGCGTCGTGATCTCGACCGACACCGCCTTCCTCGTCGGCGCGCTCGCCCTCATCGGGCCGCGCGTGCCCGGTCGACTGCGCGTGTTCCTGCTCGCGCTCGCGGTCGTCGACGACATCGGCGCGCTCAGCATCATCGCGCTGGTCTACACGGAGAACTTCACGCCGCTGCCGCTCGTCGTCGCGGCCATCGGACTGGTCGGCGTCTACTTCACCCGATACCTCCGCGGAGGTCGCGGACCGGTGTACGCGACCCTCGCGATCATCGTGTGGATGGCCTTCCTCGCATCGGGCGTGCACCCGACGCTCGCGGGCGTCGCGATCGCGCTGCTCGTGCCGGTCTACCGACCGAACCGGCGCGACGTGGAGCACGCGCTCGACCTCGCGCGCACGTTCCGGCAGTCGCCGAACACCGAGTACGCGAGGGCCGCGGCCAACAGCCTGCGCGAGTCGATCTCCATCAACGAGCGACTGCAATCGGCCTACGCACCCTACGTCGCGTACGTCATCCTCCCCCTCTTCGCGCTCGCCAACGCCGGCGTCGAACTCAGTCCCGAGATCCTCGCCGCAGCGGTCGCCTCGCCCCTGACCTGGGGCATCGTGATCGGCCTCGTGGTCGGCAAGTTCATCGGCGTGCTCGGATCCACCGCGCTGATGCGCCTGTTCCGTGTCGGCGAGTTCGGCCCGGGTCTCACCCTCGACCGCATCGCGGGAGGCGCGGCGCTCTGCGGCATCGGCTTCACGATCTCGCTCTTCATCGTCGACCTCGCGATCGTCGACCCCGACGCGCAGAACGAGGCGCGGGTGGGCGTGCTCGCGGCATCCGTCATCGCGTTCCTCCTCGCGACGGTGACGTTCCGCATCTCGGATGCCGCGAGGCCCGACCTCGACACCGGACAGACGCTCGCCCGCCCCGTCGACCAGGCCCGCGACCACGTCTTCGGGTCGGCGGATGCGCCGTACACGATCGTCGAGTACGGCGACTTCCAGTGCGGCTTCTGCCTGAAGGCCTCGGGTTCGATCCAGGAGGTGAAGGCCGAGCTCGGCGACCGGCTGCGCTACGTCTGGCGGCACGCGCCGCTCACGCAATATCACCCCAACGCGCTGGCGGGCGCGGAGGCCTCGGAGGCGGCGTCCCTGCAGGGGAAGTTCTTCGAGTTCGAGCGCGGCCTCTTCGCCGACCAGGAGAACCAGCGTCCGAGCGACATCGTGCACCTCGCGCGCGACCTCGGGCTCGACGTCGAGAAGTTCGAGCGGGACCTGACCTCGCCGAAGGTCACGGGCCGCGTGCGCGACGACATGCTCGACGCCGAGGCGATGGCCATCACGTCGGTGCCCACGCTCTTCATCAACGGGCGGCGCCACACGGGTCCGTACGACGCCCAGTCGCTCATCCGGGCGCTGGCCGCCACCGATCAGGTCGACGCCCCGGCCGGATAGCGGTCTGCGCGATCAACGATCGCGCAGACCGAACGTCACTTCTCGGTGCCCGCCGGCACCTCGCCGACGCCGAACGCGTCTGCCCGCACGCCGTAGGCGCCCTGCGACACGCGACCGCGGATGAAGAACACGAGCACGAGGCCGGTGATGATGACGGCGATGTTGCCGAACCCGCCGAACGCCGCGAGCGAACCGCCGGTCGAGTACTCGGTCGAGAGGAAGATCGTCGGGTCGGTCGAGGCGTGCAGCAGGATCGGCCAGACCAGGTTGCCCGTGACGCGCAGCGCCAGGTACATGCAGATGCCGAAGAAGAACGTGTAGCCCACCTGGAAGAGGGTGGCCGGCAGCCCCTGCGTCGTCGTGAACACGTTGCCGAGGTGCATCGCCGCGAAGAGGCCGGCCGAGGCCAGCGCCACGAGGATCTCGCGGTGGCCGGCCCGACGCATGAGGTTCACGACGAATCCGCGGGTCACCACCTCCTCCGCGAAGCCGATGAACAACCCGGCGAGCAGCCAGGAGCCGACGACGTCGATGCCGGCCTCGGCGTAGTCGATCGTGAACAGGTGGATGACGTTGAACACCACGACCACGGCGACGGCGATCCACATCCACCACGACCCGCGGATCGGCTGCGGGCCGAAGAGTTCCTTCAGCCATCCGATCGAGACGGCGAAGACCACGAGCACGACGCAGGCGAGGACGATCGGCAGCGCGGTCGTGAGCAGGATGTACGAGGCGGTGCCCTCCTCACCGAAGAAGTCGCTGAACAGCGGCGCGACGATGAGGTTGCCGAGCGCGAGGTAGACGCCGTAGTAGACGGCGACGAAGAGCAGCGCCTTCCACCATCCGCCTCGGTCCCAGAATCGCTTCCATCCCGACTTCGCCACGGTATCGCCCACGGTTCTCCGACCCTTCGTCTGTGTTGTCGCCTGCCCGGTCGCGACGATGCGCCCTCCCCCGACCCTAACCGGTGGCCCGGCGTTCGGAATGGATGACCGCGGCCGCGTGTAGGTTCATTCGTGGCACCGGCATCCGGCACCGGCATCCGGACCACCGAGGGGGCACCATGACCGACGACCACCTTCCGCGTCGCTTCCAGATCGACCTGCCCGCCGACCGCGCGCAGGGCGTGTTCGCCGACTTCGCCAGGGTCTGGCACACGCCGAACGTCTTCGTGATGGACTACGTCGCGCTGACGCAGCCGCCGACGCAGGTCGAGGACGCGGACGGCACGCGTGCCGTCGCCGTGCCCGGCCAGATCGTGAGCCGCATCCGCATCCCACCCGAGCAGGTGTTCGAGCTCGCGAAGGCGCTCACGCAGCAGCTCGAGGCGTGGGAGCAGGAGACCGGGCGCAAGCCGCCCGAGAAGCCGCTCTTCGGCGGCCACTCCACGCCCTGATCCGCGTTCGGTTCGCAGGGCGGATGCCGCGGCATCCGCCCTGCGAACCGGCGACCCCCGGGATGTTCACCAGCTAGGCGGCATCCGTCCGGGTCGCGGGTGCGAGATCGGCCGCGCCGGAGCCGAGGTTCGCGCCACCGCGGTACCGTGCGCCGTAATGCGTGTCGGGCAGTCGGTCGCCGCGCCCGAACAGCCGGTCGCGCAACGACGTGGCCGGCTCGTCGCGCAGTCGCCCGCGCCGACGGAGTTCGGGCACGACGAGCTCGGCGAAGTCCTGCGCCGTGCCGAACGAGTGGAACTGCCGCAGGTTGATGCCGTCGACGCCGTCCTCGTCGAGCCAGCGCTCGATCTCGTCGGCGACCACTTTCGGCGTTCCGACGACGTGGAAGCGCTCGCGGCGCCCGCCTCGGAGCCCGTCGAGCAGGGTTCCGACGGGCACGTCGAGCGGCAGCATCGGAACGCGATCGAGGTCCTTGCCCGCCTGCGTCAAGGCCTGTCGAACCGTGAGATCCCGCGGCAGCTTCGTCAGGTCGATCGGCAGGCTCGCATGCGCGAGATAGCCGTCGACACTCGCGTACTGCTCGTAGAGGCGCCACTTGTCGGCCGCCTCCTCCTCGGTGCGCCCGACGACCACGACGGCGCTCGCGATGAACTTCACGTCGTCGGGTCGGCGCCCGTTGCGGACCGCGGCATCCTGCATCGCGCGCTTGTTGGCGCGGAACTCCTCGGTCGTGCGCCCGCCGGTGAACACGAGTTCGGCATGCCGCCCCGCGAACTCGGTGCCCGCGGGCGACCCGGTCGCCTGGAACAGCACCGGCGTGCGCTGCCGCGACGGGTGCACGATATGCGGCCCCGCGACGCGATGCGTCGGCCCCACGTGATCGATGTACCGCACCTTCGACGGATCGGTCGCGATCCGCCGCTCACGGTCGTACACGACCGCGTCATCGTCCCACGACCCCTCCCACAGCTTGTACAGCACGTCGAGGTACTCCTCGGCCAACTCGTACCGGCGGTCGTGCGGGATCTCACCCTCCAAACCGAAGTTGCGTGCCGCGTTCGGGAGGTAGCTCGTCACGATGTTCCACCCGAACCGGCCCCTCGTGAGGTGATCCAGCGTCGACGCCCGCCGTGCGAACGCGAAGGGCGGCTCGTACGTGGTCGAGAACGTGACGCCGAACCCGAGCCGCTTGGTGACAGCCGCCATCGCCGGCACCAGGAGGAGCGGGTCGAGGTTGGGGCTCTGCAGCCCCTCCCGCAAGGCGGTCTCGGGGCCGTCGCGGAACACGTCGTACGCCCCGATGACATCCGCGAGGAACACCCCGTCGAACCCGCCGTCCTCCAGGATCTCCGCCAGCTCGGTCCAGTACTCGAGCTCGTCGAACCGGTGCCGGTTGTTGCCGGGCAACGGCCACAGCCCGTGCGAGATGTGGCTGATGCACGCCATCTCGAACAGGTTCAGGATCAACTGCTTCTTCTCGGTCATGCCTGCCCCTCCTGCGCTGCGACCTCGGCGGGTGCGGATGCGCCTGCGGGTGCCTTCGCGGGCGTGTAGATGCTCAGCGGGTCTCCGTCGTTCAGGTAGAAGTCGCCAAGCACGCGCTCCTTGTAGATGCGCGGATTGTGCGACGTGAGCGTGCGGGCGTTGCGAGGGTGCCGGTCGAGGGCATTCGAGCGATCGACGCCCGAGGACCCGAGGGCGTCGAAGAGCAGTGTCGACCCCTGGAGCGCGGCATCCGTCACGGCGACCTGCGCCTCGTAGACCGCGACCGCGGCCAGTCGTGCGGACGCCTGCTGGTCCTCCCCCGCCGCGATCGCCCGAAGGACCGCATCGATCGCGGCGGCACCTCGGGCGACGGATGCCTCGGCCACCGCCGCGTGCGCGGCCAGCCGGCCGATCACCTGCTGGACCTGCGCGTCATCCCGCGGCCGCTCGGCGAGGCCATGCGGATAGGAGCGCCGGCGCGCGATCACGGCCTCGACGGCGTCGTCGCGCACCGCGCGGGCGATGCCCGCCAGCGCCGCGACGAGGACGAGCTGGTAGACGGCCTCCTGCGAGACGAACCGATCCGTGAAGTCGAGCACCGCCTCGTCGTCGACGGCGACATCGTGCAACCTCGTGGTTCCGCTGCCCGTCGAACGCTGCCCGAACCCGTTCCAGTCGTCGACGAGCTCGATCCCCTCGCTGCGGGCGTCGACCAGGGCGATCCTGAGCTCGCCGTCGTCGGCGAGCGCGAGCACGCCCACCCAGTCCGCGTAGATCGACCCGGTGCTGTAGTACTTCGTGCCGTTCAGCACCGACCGGCCGTCGACGCGATCCAGGCGCGTCTCGCCGAGGATCGAGGTGGTGCCGGTCTCGGACCAGGCGCCGCCGATGACCGCGCCGTCGGCGATGCGCTGCAACCAGAGGCGGTCGCGCTCGGTGCCGCCGGCGAGGCGGTCCTCGACGAATGCGATGTGGTTGCGCCAGAGCTGCGGCTGGTTCGGGTCGGCCGCCGCGAGGTCGACGAGCACCTCGAAGAACTCGGCGACGGTGAGGCCCGCGCCGCCCGCGGCGACCGGGAGCCGCAGGGCTCCGAAGCCCGCCGCGGCCAGCTCGCGCGTCTCGGCGTGGGGCCTCGAGTCCGCGCGCTCGTGCAACGGTGCGCTCGCAGCGATGCGCTCGAGGAGCGGCGCGAGTCGCTCGCGGACGGACTGCAGGCCCGTGGCCGTCGCCGCGCCGCTCATCGCACGGCCTCGGGGGCGACGGCGGCTTCGACACTCCCGTCTGCTGCGTCATCGGCGAACGCGGCCGCCGGCTCGGCGAACGCACCGCGGTACTTCGCGGCGGGATGCCGCTCGTTCAGGCGCGGTGCGCCGAACAGCTGCTCGCGGAGCGTCGTGCCGGTGCCGTAGTCGCGCTGCGTGAGGCCGCGATCGCGGAGCACGGGGAGGACCTTGTCGGCGAACTCGACGAACGAGCCGGGGATCACCCAGTTGATGACGTTGATGCCGTCGACCCCGGCCTCCTGCCACTCCACGAGGGCGTCCGCGATCTGCTCGGGGGTGCCGACGACGCGCGTGGAGCGCGAGATGAGCAGGGCGACGTCGCGCACGAGCGGCTCCCGGTCGGTGATCGCCTTGGAGACCCACTCGCCGAAGCCCTTCGCGGTGTTCGTGTCGACATCCTTGAGGGGGGTGTCGGGGTGGTAGGCGCGACCGGTCTTGTCGACGAGAGCCGAGTGGGCGAGGTATCCGTCGATCGAGACGTACTTCTCGTACTCGGCGGCCTTGGCCCACGCCTCCTCCTCGGTGTCGCCGATCACGAACGACAGGCCCTGGAAGAACTTGATGTCCTCGGGGCGCCGTCCGGCCTCGACGGCCTGGCGGCGCGTGTCGTCGATGAGCTCCTTCGCGAGCGCCGGGTTCGGCGCGATGATGAAGGTCGCCTCGGCGTGCTTCGCGGCGAACGCGCGACCCGACGAGGACGAACCCGCCTGGTAGAGCACGGGCGTGCGCTGCGGCGACGGCGACGGCAGGTGCGGCCCCTGCACCGAGTACCGCTCCGAGACGTGGTTGATCTTGTGGATCTTCGACGGGTCGGAGTAGAGGCCGCGCTCGCGATCCTTCAGGAGCGCGCCCTCGTCCCACGAGCCCTCCCAGAGCTTGTAGGCCACGTCGACGTACTCGTCGGCCCACGCGTAGCGCTCGGTGTGGTCGGTCAGGCGCGGGTACCCGAAGTTCCGGGCGCCGTTGTCCTGCAGGCCCGTGACGATGTTCCAGGCGATACGGCCCTTCGAGATGTGGTCGAGCGTGGAGACCTGGCGGGCGAACTGGTACGGGTGGCTCTGCGCCACGTTCGAGGTGAGCGCCAGCCCGATGCGCTCGGTGTGCACGGCGAGCGCCGCGACGAGCGGGATCGGGTCGTTCGAGGGGATCTGGAGGCCCTCGCGGATGTAGACGTCGAAGTCGGCGTCGGCATCGCCGTAGACGCCCGTGACGTCGGCGAAGAACAGCGCGTCGAACTTCGCCTCCTCGAGCTTCTTGGCGAGGTCGATCCAGACCTGCACGTCGTCGAAGTCGACCTGGCCGGCGTCGGGTCGACGCCACTGGCCGTGATGGATGTGCGAGTTCGTGTTCATGACGAAGGCGTTGAAGTGCAGCGGGATGGTCATGCGGTCTTCTCCTGGATGCGGTTCGGTTCGAAGGCGGGGATGGATTCGATGAGCTGCCGGGTGTACGGCTGCTGCGGGCGGTGGAAGATGTCGTCGGGCGTGCCGGACTCGACGACGACGCCGTCCTTCATCACGAGCACGCGATGGCAGAGGTGCGCGATCACGCCGAGGTCGTGCGAGATGAACAGGTAGCTCAGGCCGAGGCGGCGCTGGAGGGCGACGAGCAGGTCGAGGATCTGGGCCTGGATCGTGACGTCGAGCGCCGAGACGGCCTCGTCGAGCACGATGATGTCGGGGGCCTCGGCGAGCGCCCGGGCGATGGCGACCCTCTGGCGCTGGCCGCCCGAGAGCCGGAGCGGGAAGCGCCGCAGCACGGCATGCGCGAGGCCGACCTGGTCGAGGAGCGCCCGGATGCGCTCGGCCCGGGCGGATGCCGTCGGGAAGGCCTGCCGGGGCAGGGCGTCGAGCAGGATGCGCTCGACGTTCCAGCGGGGGTCGAAGCTCGACAGGGGGTCCTGCGACACCACCGAGATCCGCGAGCGCAGCGCACGCCGCTCCGACTCGGGCACGCCCGACCACGGCCGGCCGAGCAGGGTGACCGTACCGGCATCCGCCCGCTCGAGGGCCAGCGCGATGCGCCCGGTCGTGCTCTTGCCGGAGCCGGACTCGCCGACGATGCCGAGGGTCTCGCCGCGGTGCAGGTCGAAGGAGACGCCGCCGACCGCGGTGGTCGCCGTACCGTCGGGCGCCCGGAAGCGCCGGACCAGGTCGCGGGCCTCGATCACCACCTCGTCGAGCACCTCCGGCGCGGGCGGGGCCTCCGCCAGGAGGCGTTCGCCGCCGGGGCTGAGGGCGGAGCCGCGCGTGTCCTCGCTCGGCACCGCGGCGATGAGCGCCTTCGTGTACTCCTCTCGGGGCGAGCCGAGCAGTTGCGCGGCGGCGCCCTGCTCGACGACGCGGCCGTTCTGCATCACGAGGATGTGGTCGGCCAACTGCGCGACCACCGAGAGGTCGTGGCTGATGAGGATGATCGAGGCGCCGCGACGCTTGGACGCCTCCAGCAGTTCGAGCACCTGCGCCTGCACCGTGACGTCGAGCGCCGTCGTGGGCTCGTCCGCGATGATCACGTCGGGGTCGAGCGCGAGGGCCGAGGCGATCAGGGCGCGCTGGCGCAACCCGCCCGAGAGCTGGTCGGGCCGCTGCCGGGCGCGCAGTTCGGGGTTCGGCACGCCGACGGAGGCCAGCAGTTCGACGACCTTCCTCGCGCGAGGGCGTCGATCGCCCCAGCCGTGCAGGCGCAGGCCCTCGGCGATCTCGGCGCCCACCGGGCGCAGCGGATCGAGGCTGACGAGGGCGTCCTGCAGGATGAAGCCGACCTCCTTGCCGCGGATGTCGCGCCACCGCCGATTCGAGAGCGCGCGCACGTCGCGGCCGTGCAGCGTGATGGCCTCGGCGTCGACGCGCGCGCCGCGACCGGCGAGCCCGACGAGGCTGCGTGCGGTCACGGACTTGCCCGAACCCGACTCGCCGACGATCGCAACGCACTGACCGGGATGCAGGTCGAACGACACGTCGTGCACGATCGGCCGGTGGCCGTCGCCGGTGGCGAATCCGACCGACAGGCCCGCCACGCTCAGGCGCGGCAGGAAGCCCGGCAGCCCATCGATCGCGGATGCGAGGTCCCGGCCGGCGACCTCCGTCTCGATGGTGCTCATCACTTCTCCCCCTTCTCGAGGATCGACTGCAGGTGGCGGCCGAGGGTGGTCGTGGTGAGCGCGAGCAGCACGATCACGACCCCGGGGATCACGGTGAGCCATCCGGCCACGGTGATGTAGGGGCGTCCCGCGTCGAGCAGCGCGCCCCACTCGGGCGCGGGCGGCGCGATGCCGAGGCCGAGGAAGGAGAGGCTGGACGCCCACACGATCGACTGCCCGATCGAGAGCGCGAACACGGCCACGAGCGGGCGCAGCGAGTTCGGGAGGATGTGCTGGCGGAGGATGCGGCCGCGCGAGTGGCCCAGCGCGATCGCGGCCTCGACGTACGGCGAGTCCTTGGCGCCGAGGATCTGGCCGCGCACCATGCGTGCGTAGCCCGGCGCCGTGCCGATGCCGACCGCGAGGATGAGCGTGAGGATCGAGGGGCCCAGCACCGCGATCAGCAGGAGCGAGAGCAGCAGCGCCGGGAAGGCGAACGCCACTTCGAGCAGCCAGCCGACGCCGGCCGAGGTGGCGCGGTTGCCGAGCGCCGCGAGGGAGCCCAGCACCACCGCGAGCATGAGGCTCACCGCCGCGGCGCCGATGCCGATGCCGAGCGAGGCGGCCGTTCCGTGGATCACGCGGGAGTAGAGGTCGCGTCCCGCCTCGTCGGTGCCGAACCAGTGCGCCGCCGACGGCGGCTGCAGCGTGTTCGCCAGGTCCATGGTGAACGCGCCCTGGGTCGCCAGCAGGTCGGGCCAGAGGGCGGCGAGCGCGAACACCGCGGTCGCCGCGATCGCGACGTAGAGGTCCCACGGTTGCCTGCGCAGCCGGGCGGATGCCGTGGGCCGTGCAGCGGACGTCGCGGTGGTCGCGGTGGTCGCGGTCATGATGCCCTCCTCAGGCGCGGGTCGATGAGTGCATAGGCGATGTCGACGAGCAGGTTGGCCAGCACGTAGAAGGCGGCGACGAGCATGACGATGCCGATCACGACCGGCATGTCCTGGCTGCTCACGGCCGTCACGAGCACCTGGCCGATTCCGGGGCGTGCGAACACGGCCTCGACCACGACGGCGCCCGAGATGGTGGCGCCGAGCGCCCAACCCGAGAGCGTCACGGCCGGCAGCACCGCGTGCCGCAGCACGTGCCGCAGGCGGATGCCCACGTCGCTCATGCCCCGCATCCGCGCGCTCAGCACGAACGGCGAGTCGAGCGAACGCTCGAACTCCGTGCGCGTCGCCTGCCCGAGGAACCCGGCGAGCGGGATCGCGAGCGTCAGGGCGGGCAGGATGATGCCCACGGGACCGGTGCCGCCGATGACGGGGAACCAGCCGAGCGTGAGGGCGAACACGAGCAGCAGGATGATGCCGAGCCAGTAGTGCGGCAGGCCCGCGGCCGTCGTGTCGAAGAAGCCTCCGAGCGCGTTCACGGCCGGACCCCGGCCGGCGGTGAGGGTGACCCAGACCACCATGATGATCCACGCGAAGACGAGTGCCGTGAGCGTGAGCACGATGGTGGCCCCCAGCTGGTCGGCGATGATCGCGATCACCGGCCGGTGCTGCTGGTAGGAGATGCCGAGGTCTCCGAGCACGAGCCCCTTGAGGTAGGAGAAGTACTGCAGGATGAGCGGATCGTGCAGGTGGTACTCGGCGTTGATGGGCGCGAGCTCCTCGGGCGTGCGTTCGATCGCCTGCCCGGCGCGGATGTTGAGGATGACGGTGGCCCGGTCGCCCGGCAGGGACGCCTGGGCGAAGAAGGCCGCGGTGGCGGCGCCGAGCAGCACGAGCGCGGCGCCGACCGCCTTCCCGACGACGAGCCTCAGCGTCGCCGGGCCCCGCCGCGGTGCGCCAGCCTCACGGCCGGGCACCGCGGCATCCGTCTCACTGAACGAAGTGAGCGTCATAGAAGGTCGGTCCTCCCTGTGCGTTCTCCTGCCACACGCCCTGGAGTCCGGGCGAGACGGCCAGCGTGGAGAGTCGGTCGTAGACGCCGATGGCGAGCGCATGCTCGGCGATGTACTCCTGCGCCTGCTCGTAGAGCGCGTTCTGCGCGTCGACGTCGGGCTCCGAGTTCGCCTCGAGGATGATGGCCTGAAGCTCGGGGTACTCGGTGAACGAGGCGTTCCAGTGGTTCGGCTCGCCCCCGGTTCCTGCACCCCAGTTGATGTGCAGGATGCCGCTCGTGACGGCCGTCCAGTAGCCGGGGTAGATGTCGCGTTCGTCGGGCTGGCTGTAGGCGCCCGCGAAGGCCTCGGCCTGGGGCACCGGGATCAGGTCGACCTTGAATCCGGACTTCGCCGCCTGCTCCTGCACGCCCTGCAGGATCGAGGCGCCGTCGGCGTTGATGATCGAGCCCGCGAAGTAGGGCAGGGTCACCTGGAGCGGCTCGCCGTCCTTGGTGCGGGTGCCGTCGGAATCCTCACCGGTCCAGCCGGCCTCGTCGAGCAGCTCGGCCGCCTTGTCGACGTCCTGGCTGTACCAGTCGGCTGCCTTCTGGCTGTAGCCGGGGGTGGTCTGGCTGACGCCGCCGTTGCCCTCGTAGGGGATCACGCCGCGACCGATGGATTCGACGATCTCCTCGCGGTCGATGGCGTAGGCGAAGGCCTGTCGCACCTTCTCGTCGGTGAAGACGCCCTGCGCGGTGTTGAACGTGAGCTGCTGCGGACGACCGGGGGTCACGTACTTCAGCAGTTCGAACCCGGCGTCGCCGGTGGCATCCCACTGCACGGCGGGCACGTCGTAGATGGCGTCGACCTCGCCGCTCTTCAGGGCGGCCACGCGGGTCGTCGCGTCGGAGACGAACTTCCAGACGACCTCGTCGACGTAGGCGGGGCCGGTGTGCTCGGCGTTCGCGGGCGGCGACGTGTAGTCGTCGTTGCGCGTGAGGACGATCTCCTGCCCACGGTCCCAGTGATCGACGACGAACGCGCCGGAGCCGATCGGCGCCGCGCAGTTCTCTTCGGCGGTCCGGGTCTCGAGCGCCTGCTGCGACTGGATGCCGAAGTAACCCTGCGTCAGGTTGTCGGCCAGACGCGGATAGGGCTTGGAGAGGTCGACCTGCACCGTGAGGTCGTCGACGGCCTCGGCCGACTCGTAGTAGCCGCCGAGCCACGCGAACGCGGTGCTGTTGCCGCCCTGGTTCACCCAGTAGTCGAAGTTGTAGGCCACGACCTCGGCCGTCAGATCGCTGCCGTCGGTGAACTTCACGTCGGGCTTCAGTTGGAACGTCCACTGCAGCCCGTTGTCGGAGACGCTCCACGACTCCGCGAGCCACGGGACGACCTCGTGGTCCGCATCGAGGGACACGAGGCTGTCGAGCACGTTGTAGCTCAGGTACGCCTGCTCGATCCAGCCGCCGAACACGCACGCCGGCTCCTGCTGGTGGGCGTACGTGATCGTGCCGCCCTCGACGAGTTCGCCGGCCGGCGCCGATTCGGCGGTGGTCGCCGCGCATCCCGCGAGGGTCAGCAGCGCAGCTGCGGCTGCGGCGATCGCGGCGATGGAGTGTGGTCGTGAGGTCATGGGCGTGCTCCTTCGGGGCATGCGGGGGTGGCTGTGTGAGCGGCGACGCTACCGGCCGCCCGCCACACCCGCCACGACTCCGTGTCACGCTCGTTTATGCGGGGTCACCAAGCGTCGCGTCGGGTCACAAAGGGCCGGTCGGGGTCACGTTTCGCAACCTGCTTGACAGGTGTTCCGCCCGCTGGGTGCGAGCGCACCGAGGACACCGACGGCGCGCGCGGCACCCCGCGCAACGTCTCCCGCCTCCGCTGCCGGCGACGCTACCTCCGCCGGCGCCGCCTGCCGGCCGCTCGGTGCCGCCGGGTCAGGCGCGGCGGGGCGCCAGGTCGAGGAGCGGCGCAACGCCCTCGGCGAACCAGTACGCCTCCTCGAGATGCGGGTATCCCGACAGCACGAACTCGGTGAAGCCCACGGCGCGGTACTCCCGGATGAGCGCCGCGACCTCCTCGAAGCTGCCCACGAGCGCCGTTCCGGCGCCGCCCCGCACGAGCCCGATGCCCGCCCACAGCCCGGGCACGATCTCGAGGTCCTCTCGCCGGAGCCCTCCCGTCACGAGCTCGGCCTGACGTCGCTGGCCGACGGACCCCGAGGCCAGGAACGAGGCGCGGGCGCGCTCGACGACCTCGGGGTCGAGCCCTGCGACGAGCTCGTCGGCCAGACGCCAGGCTTCCTCGCTCGTCGGCCGGGCGATCACGTGCAGGCGCACGCCGTAGCGCAGCGCGCGTCCGAGCTGCGCCGCCCGCTCGCGGACGCGGGCGATCTTCTCGCCCGCCTGCGCCGGCGGCTCGCCCCACGTCAGGTAGACGTCGGCGTGCTCGGCCGCGACCTCGATCGCGCCCTCGGAGGAACCGCCGAGGTAGATCTCGGGCTCGACGCCCAGCTCGGGGATGCGCGCGCCCTCGATCGTGTAGAACTCGCCGGCATGGTCGACCTGCTCGCCCCGCCACAGGCGACGGATGATGCCGAGGTACTCCGCCGCGCGGCGGTACCGCTCATCGTGGCCGATGCGGTCGCCGTACTTGCGCTGCTCGGCGTCGTCGCCGCCGACGACGACGTTGACCCGCAGGCGGTCGCCGCTGAGGTGCTGGAACGTCGCGGCGACCTGGGCCTGCAGCGTCGGCGACATCAGTCCGGGCCGGAACGCGACGAGGTAGTCGAGGTCGCGGGTGTGCTGGCTGAGCGCGGTCGCCGCGACCCAGCTCTCCTCGCTCCGTCCGCCCGTGGGGATCAGCACGGCGTGGTAGCCGAGGTGCTCGACCGCGCGCGATCTGCGACAGGTAGCCGATGCCCGGCTCCCGGCGTGCGGGCGCAGCGGACTGGCCCTCGTAGGTCATGGCGGAGCCCTGGCTGAGGTCGGTCCTCGAGTCACCCGTGAGCGGGATGAACCAGTCGAGGATGATCCCGCCCCGCTCCGACTCGATGCTCGTCTCGTCTGCAGGTGCGTGCTCGGTCACGACGGCTCCTTCTCCCGTCCCGCTCGGGACGTGGGGAGCCTAGTGAACGTCGGCATCGGACAGCAGGGATGTTGCCGCGCGTGACGTCGGGCGCTCCTCGGCGTCGCGCCCCCTTGTGCGGCGTCGGCGGGGCTGGTGGACTGACGGTGATGCCGCAGCCACGCGGCCGCGGCGTGCGGCCCGGGGCATCCGTCATCGGACATCCGTCACGAGATCAGGGGGAACCATGCCGTTCGTGTCCGTCGGAACCGAGAACTCCGCACCCGTCGAGCTCTACTACGAGGATCACGGCACCGGTTCTCCGGTCGTGCTGATCCACGGCTATCCGCTCGACGGCGCCTCATGGGAGAAGCAGTCGCGGGCGCTGCTCGCCGCCGGCCACCGCGTGATCACCTACGACCGCCGCGGATTCGGCTCGTCGAGCAAGCCGACCACCGGGTACGACTACGACACGTTCGCCGACGACCTGAAGACGCTGCTCGACACCCTCGACCTGCAGGACGTCGCCCTCGTGGGGTTCTCGATGGGCACGGGCGAGGTCGGTCGCTACCTGGGCTCGTTCGGCAGCGAGCGGGTGTCGAAGGCCGCCTTCCTCGGCAGCCTCGAGCCCTACCTCCGCAAGACCGACGAGAATCCCACCGGCGCCGCGCCCGACTTCGACGACCTGAAGGCCGCGGCGGCCGGCGATCGCTTCGCCTGGTTCACGGGGTTCTTCGAGAACTTCTACAACCTCGACGAGAACCTCGGCACCCGCATCTCCGAGGACGCCGTGCGCGGCAGCTGGCAGGTCGCCGCCGGGGCATCGTGGTACGCGGCATCCGCGTGCGTCGACACCTGGCTGACCGACTTCCGCGGCGACATCGAGCGGATCGACGTCCCCGCGCTCATCCTGCACGGAACGGCCGACCGGATCCTCCCGATCGACGCCACGGCGCGCGAGTTCGCCAAGCGGCTGCCGGGCGCGACGGTCGTCGAGATCGAGGGTGCGCCGCACGGCCTGCTCTGGACGCACGCCGACGAGGTCAACGCGGCGCTGCTGGAGTTCCTCGGCGACAGCTGAGCCGGTGCGGCGGCGCCGCGGCAGTGCCGTCGCCCCGGGGTACGCGACGCGACCCGGTTCGTCAAGGGGTTGGACGCGGCGTGCGCGCTTGCGAGCATCGGCGTATGAACGATCGCCAGCACGACGACCTCGCGGCCGAGCCGACCACCGACACCCAGGACGCACCCGTGCAGGAGGGCAGCCTGACCGATGCCGACGACGGCGCCCGCCTCGAGGGCGTCGTCGAGCAGGTGCGCGGCGACGTGCTGTTCGGCCAGGTCGACGACCTGCCGCAGATGGTGCGCGAACGCCTCGAGCAGGCGGGCCTGCCGGCCTCGCCGAACGACGTCGACGCGGTGATCTCGGCGGTGCAGTCGACGCCGTGACGCCGCGAACCAGCGGGCCGGGCCGCCGTCGACGCGACGGCCCGACCCGTTCCGCACGCGCGCTCGGCCGCACCCCGCGCACGGCTGCAGGAGATCAGGCCCGATACCCGCTGTCAGCGGGGATGAGGCCTGATCTCCTGCATCAGGACCCGAGCGGATGCCGCGACTCAGCGGCGGGCAGCCCACTCGAGCAACTGCTCGGCGGGCCAGGTGTTCACGATGCGCTCGGCCGGAACGCCGTTCGCCTCGGCGCGCGCGGCGCCGAGCTCGAGGAACGCGAAGTGGCCGGGCGCATGCGCGTCGCTGTCGATCGAGAAGCGGCATCCGGCCTCGAGTGCGAGCTGGATCAGGTCGTCGGGCGGGTCCTGGCGCTCGGGCCGCGAGTTGATCTCGACCGCGACGTCGTGCTCGGCGCACGCCGCGAACACGGCCTCGGCGTCGAACGTCGACTGCGGGCGCGTGCCGCGCGAGCCCTCGACGAGACGGCCGGTGCAGTGCCCGAGCACGTTCGTGCGGGGATTGCGCACGGCGCGCAGCATCCGCTCGGTCAGCTCCTTCGACTCGGTGCGGAGCTTGGAGTGGATGCTCGCGACGACCACGTCGAGGCGTTCGAGCATCTCGGGCGTCTGGTCGAGCGACCCGTCGAGCAGGATGTCGACCTCGATGCCCGAGAGCAGGCGGATGCCGCCGCCGGCGTTCAGCCGGTCGAGCACGTCGAGCTGGTCGAGCAGGCGCTCGACGCTGAGCCCATTGGCGATGGTGAGGTTCGGCGAGTGGTCGCTGACCACGAGGTACTCGAGGCCCACGAGCTCGGCCGCACGCGCCATGGTGGAGATCGGCGTGGTGCCGTCGGACCAGTCGGTGTGGCTGTGCAGGTCGCCCCTGACCTTCGCCCGCAGGCCGGTCGGCGCTCCCCCGGCGGCCGGGCCGCTCTTCTCGCGGAGCGCGACGAGGTAGGCGGGCACGCGGCCCTCGACGGCGTCGGCGATGACCGCGAACGTCGTGTCGCCGATGCCGGCGGTGCGCTTCAGGCGCCCGTCGCGGACGCGATCGGCCAGCTCGGCGGCCGGGATGTCGCCGATGACGCCCGCGGCCTTGCGGAACGCCTTGGACTTGAAGGCCGATGCACGGTCGCGCTCGAGCAGGAAGGCGATCTCCTCGAGCGCTGCGATCGGATCCATCCGCCCATTCTGACGCGCGGGGCGGCTTCGGCATACCCCCCTGGCCCGATCCCGGATGTCGTGCGCCGCTGGAGTAGCGTCGGATCATGACGTTCAACCCGGACGCCGACATCAGCGGCGGCAAGGCTTCCAAGCGCGGACGCAACACCGGCATCGCCGTCGGCGGCGGCGGACTCGGCGTCATCGCGATCGTGATCGTGGCACAGCTGCTCGGCGTCGACCTCACGGGCCTCCTCGGCGGGGGCGGAACCCAGGAGTCGGCACCCGATTCCAGCATCGAGCAGTGCCTCACCGGCGAAGATGCGAACCAGCGGATCGACTGCCGCATGAAGGGCGCGTCGGCCTCGCTCGAGGACTACTGGGCGCAGGCCGCGCCGCAGGACCTCGGCATCGCGTACTCGGCGCCGCAGGACTTCGTGCTCTTCACGCAGTCGGTCAGCACCGGGTGCGGTTCGGCGACGAGCGCGACCGGGCCGTTCTACTGCCCGCCCGACCAGATCATCTACGTCGACGTCTCGTTCTTCGACGAGCTCGAGAGCCGGTTCGGGGCCAGCGGCGGACCGCTCGCCCAGATGTACGTCGTGGCGCACGAGTGGGGCCACCACGTGCAGAACCTCGCCGGCACGCTCCAGGCCGCGCAAGACGGGCAGACCGGTCCGACCTCGAACAGCGTGCGCACCGAGCTGCAGGCCGACTGCTTCGCGGGCGCGTGGGTCGGCGAGGCCGCGAACACCGAGGACGACAGCGGGGTGACGTTCCTGCAGCAGCCGACGGCCGCCGACGTGGCCGACGCGCTGAGCGCGGCCGCCGCCGTGGGCGACGATCGCATCCAGGAGGCCACCCAGGGGCAGGTCAGCCCGCACGCGTTCACCCACGGGTCGAGCGAGCAGCGTCAGAAGTGGTTCACCACGGGGTACGAACAGGGGCCGGCGGCCTGCGACACGTTCGGCATCGACGGCTCGCAGCTCTGACGCCGCAGCCGACCGCGTGTGCGCACGAACCGAGGGTGCCGAGGGTGCCGAGGGAACACGGGTCGCTCACCGGAACACGCCTCGACCCGTGCTCCGCGCTCGGACCTGTGTTCCGCGGGGTGGGGGCGTGCGCCCCTAGAGCTCGACGACGGTCATGCCCGAGCCGGCCGCGCCGGCGGTGCCCATCGCGGCGAGCGCGTCGGGCACCTCGTCGAGCGTGATGCGCCGGCCGACGAGCTCGATCGGCCGGAAGAACTCCTCGGCCACGGCGCCCAGCATCGACGGGTACTCGTGCGCGGCCATGCCGTGGCTGCCGAGGATCTCGAGCTCGCCCGCGATGACCGCGTCCATGGGCATCGCGGCGAGCGCCGAGGTGCCGACCATGAGGCCGATCTGCACGTGTCGTCCGCGCTTCTTGAGGCTGCGGACCGAGGCGAACGAGGTCTCGCTGCTGCCGTAGGCGTCGACCGAGACGTCGACGCCGCCGCCGGATGCCTCGAGGATGCGCTCGGCGGCGCCCTCGCCGCCGCGCACGGGGATGGCGCCGAGCTTCTCGGCGGCCTCGAGCGCGGCATCGGACACGTCGACGCCGTAGACGGTGACGCCTGCGGCGACCGAGATCATGATCGCCGAGAGGCCGACGCCGCCGCATCCGTGCACCGCGATCTGCTCGCCGGGCGCGAGGCGGCTGCGCGAGACGATGGCGCGGTAGGCGGTCGCGAACCGGCAGCCGAGCGAGGCCGCCTCGACGAAGCCGAGCGCGTCGGGCAGGCGGATGAGGTTGAGCTCGGCCTCGTCGATCGCGACGAGCTCGGCGAAGGAGCCCCACCTGGTGAACCCGGGCTGGGACTGCGCGTCGCAGACCTGCTCGTTGCCCGCGAGGCATTCGGGGCAGCGCCCGCAGGCGCAGATGAAGGGAGCGGTGACCCGGTCGCCGATGGCCCAGCCCGCGGCGGGGTCGACCTCGGAGCCGAGCTCGGCGATCTCGCCGGCGAACTCGTGCCCCGGCACGTGCGGGAGCGCGATGGTGTCGTCGTGCCCCATCCAGCCGTGCCAGTCGCTCCGGCACACGCCGGTCGCGCGCACCCGGATCACGGCGCCGCGCGGCGGGCACTGCGGGACGGGCACGTCGGCGAGTTCGGGTCGCTCGCCGAAGGCGGTGAAGAGCACGGCACGCACGGGGTCCTCCGTTGGGTCGACGGATGTCGCAGCGGATCGGGCGACGCGTCGGGTCGGCGGGCGCTGGGCGGCGGCCCGCCACGCGGCCTCGCGGGCGACGCATGCGAGCCTACCGGCGGGCGCGGGGTCGCGCCGACGCCCGCACCGCGGATGTGGACGGATGCTCGCGCTCGGATGCGGACGCCGAACCGCGAACCCGGGCGGATGCCGCGGAATTGTGGAACAATCTCCCCCATGCGTTTCGTCGTCGCCGTGCTGCTGGCCTCCGTGTGCTTCGGCACCACGGGCGCCGCCCAGGCGCTCGGCCCCGACGCCGACCCGTTCTCCATCGGCGCGGCGCGCATCCTCATCGGCGGCGGGGCCCTCGCCCTGGTCGCCGGCGCGAGCGTGCTCCTGCGCCGCCGACGCGAGCGAGCGGATGCCGCGACCCGGCCCGTTCCCGCGACGCGGGCACCGCGGCATCCGCTCGCCACCGTCGCCGTGATCGTCCTCGGCGCCCTCGGCGTGCTCGCCTACCAGCCGGCGTTCTTCGCCGGCACCGCCGCCAACGGGGTGGCCGTCGGCACCGTCGTCGCCCTCGGCTCGGCGCCCGTCATCACCGGCGCGCTCGACTGGGCCCTCCGCCGCCGCTACCCCGGCACCCGCTGGCTCGTCGCGACCGCCATCGCCACCGCCGGCGTCGCGGTGCTCGCCCTCGCATCCGACCCGACGCAGGCCGCCGCGAGCCCGCTGGGCCTCGCCGCCTCGGTCGGCGCCGGCGCCTCGTACGCCGTCTACACGCTCGCCGCGAAGTGGCTGCTCGACCGTGGGTTCACGCCGACGGGGAGCATGGGCGCCCTCTTCGGCACGGCCGCGGTCGCGAGCCTGCCGATCCTCGCGATGACGGATGCCGCGTGGCTGGCGACCGGCCCCGGACTCGCCATGGCGCTCTGGCTCGGGCTCGTCGCGACGACGCTCGCGTACGTGCTCTTCGGCGTCGGGCTCTCCGGCCTCGCACCGGCCGTCGTCTCCACGCTCACGCTCGCCGAGCCGCTCACCGCGGGCGTGCTCGGCGTGGTGGTGCTCGGCGAGACGCTCGCGCCCGCCTCCGTGGTCGGGCTCGGGATCCTCGCCGTCGGCATCCTCGTGCTCGCCTCTGGCGGATGTCGGAGGTCGAACGTAGCTTCGAAGGCATGGACATCATCCTCATCCCCGGGTTCTGGCTCGATGCCTCGTCCTGGAGCGACGTCATCCCCATCCTCGAAGAAGCCGGACACCGCACGCATCCGGTGACCCTTCCGGGGCTCGAGTCGGTCGACGCCGACCGACGCGAGATCGGCCTGCGCGACCACATCGACGCCGTCGTGCGCCTGGTCGACGGGTTCGACGAGCCGGTCGTGCTCGTCGGCCACTCCGGCGGCGGCGCCGTCGCCCACGGCGCGGCCGACGCGCGGCCCGATCGCATCGCCCGGGTCGTCTACGTCGACGCCGGCCCCCTCGCCGACGGCGACGCCATCAACGACGAACTGCCCGTCGTCGACGGCGAGGTCCCCCTGCCCGCGTGGGAGGTCTTCGACGACGTCGATCTCGTCGACCTCGACGACGACCTCCGGGCCATGTTCCGCGCCCGTGCGGTGCCCGAGCCGGCCCGCGTCGCGAGCGACCCGCTCTCACTCGCCGACGAGCGCCGCTACGACGTGCCCGTCACGGTCATCGCCTCGGAGTTCCCGAGCTCGATGCTCATCGAGTTCATCGCCGCCGATGCCCCGTTCACGCGCGAGCTCGCGCGCGTGAAGGACGTCTCCTACATCGACCTGCCCACCGGCCACTGGCCGCAGTTCACCAAGCCCGTGCAGTTGGGGCAGGCGATCGCCGCAGCGGTGCGCTGACCTGGGCTCGGTCCGCTCGCTCTCGCCCGGGGCCGTCCGAGGCGATCGGACCGCCCGGGCGCGAGTACCAGTGGTCGACGCCGCGGCTGCACGTGCAGGCCAGTTCGACCCGCTCCTGCAGGCCGACGGCCTGGAAGAACTCGCGGTGCGGGGCAGCAGGGTTGCTCGAGCGAGACATGTGCGACTCCAGTCGGTCACGGCACGCCCACCGCGTGCCCTCAACCGAAGAGACGCGGCATCCGCCGGATCATGACGCGAGTGGCCGGAGTCGGACCCCCCGTTTTGGGTCGCGCGGACGACGGGCGCGAGCCGTAGCGTTCAGGCAACGTCTCGCAGGAGTGAGAGACACCGATTCGCCACCGTTCGTTCCTCGGTGCGACTCGATGCCCGTCCCGGTCACCCACGGGCACCTCTTCGAGTCCAAACCCGAACGAAGAACGAGCCATGAAGCCAGCGCCCAGCCGGCCCAGCCGTCGGCCCCTGGTCACCCACGCGGTGTCCCGATCGGATCGGCCGCGCCGATGACCGGGCTTCCGTCGCGACTCAGGCCGACCGGGCGATCCGCGCCCAGGCTGCGGGCCGTCGAGACGCCGGTCGAGGTTCCACGCGACGACGCCGTCGCCGAGACCGGGCTGCGCTGGGCGCGGCACTACCGCGATCGGCTCCGCTCGACCGACGCGACCATCGTCGCGATCGTCACGCTCGCCTCCGTCGCCGTGCGACTCGTGGTGGTCGGCGCACCCGTCGCGAACGAGGGGGCGATCGAACGCATCGGGGTCCCGGTGGCCATCGCGGCCGCGTGGCTGCTGGCGCTCAGCGCCTTCCGAACGCGAGACCCGCACATCCTCGGGGTCGGGGCCGTCGAGTACCGGCGCATCATCAACGCCACCGCCACCGCGTTCGGCCTCATCGCGATCCTGTTCCTCATCATCCAGACGTCGGGCGCCAGGTGGTACCTGGTGGCGGCGCCCATCGGCGGCGCCGCCCTCCTGCTGACCCGCTGGCTCTGGCGAAGGTGGCTCTTCCTCCAGCGGAACAACGGCCGGTACCTCTCGCGGGCGATCATCGTCGGCACCCGCCACGACGTCGAATACGTCGCTCACCAGATCGCAGACGACGCCGGCGCCGGCTTCGTCGTCGTCGGCGCCGTGCTCGACGACGACGATCGCGCCGACCTGGTCGTCGGCGGACGAAGGATCCACGTGCTCGGGGGCGTCGACGGCACCGCGGAGGTGGCCGCCGCGCAGCACGCGGACTCCGTGATCGTGACCGGCCGGCTCGGCGACGACGGCCACGACGACGACGGCGAGCAGATCCGGCGGCTCAGCTGGGCGCTCGAGGGCACCGCCACCGAGCTCGTGCTCTCGTCGCGGCTCACCGACGTCGCCGGCCCCCGCATCCACTTCCGCCCCGTCGAGGGCCTGCCCCTGCTGCACGTGGAGATCCCCACGTTCGACGGCTGGCGCCACACGGTGAAGCGATCGTTCGACATCGTGTTCGCCTTCACCGCGCTCTTCCTGGTCGCGCCGTTCCTGCTGGTCATCGCCGTGCTCATCAAGCTCGACAGTCCCGGACCCGTGTTCTTCCGGCAGACCCGCTGCGGTCGCGACGGTCGCACCTTCGAGATGCTGAAGTTCCGCTCGATGGTGGCCACCGCCGAAGAGGACCTCGCCGGCCTGCTCGACCGCAACGAGGGCGCCGGCGTGCTCTTCAAGATCCGCAACGACCCGCGGGTCACCCGCATCGGACGCGTCCTCCGCTCGCACTCGCTCGACGAGTTGCCGCAGTTCTGGAACATCCTCGTCGGCGACATGAGCGTCGTCGGCCCGCGGCCCCCGCTCGTCTCGGAGGCCGAATGCTACGAGGCGGCCGCCAAGCGTCGCCTCATGATCAAGCCGGGCCTCACCGGGCTCTGGCAGATCAGCGGGCGATCCGACCTCACGTGGGAGGAGAGCGTGCGGCTCGACCTCTACTACGTCGAGAACTGGTCGCTCACGGGCGACGTGATGATCGTGTGGCGCACGATCAAGACCGTGCTGCACCCGGCCGGCGCCTACTGACCCTCGGCACGCACGCGGCGACCGCCGGGTGCCCGCCGCTCAGCGCTCAGCGCTCAGCGCTCAGGAGCGACGGTCCTCCACGAGCGCGGGCGACGCGGCGAGCGCGTCCCGCATCGAGCGCACGCTCGCGCGCCACTCGTAGCCGAGCTCCGCGGGGCTCACCGGATCCAGCTCCGCACGCGCGGGGAGCGCGCGGATCGCGGCCGCGATCGCGGCGACGTCGTGCGGGTCCGCATAGGTCGCGCGGGCGCCGAGGATCTCGCGGAACACGGGGATGTCGCTCGCGACCACGGGGGCGCCGAACCGCACGGCCTCCAGTGTCGGCATGCCGAACCCCTCGTCGAGGCTGAGGAACACGAGACCGCGCGCGTGCCCGTACAGCCAGGCGAGCTCGGCGTCGTCCGTACGACCGAGGAAGCGCACGGTCCCGTCGGACGCCGCGCGCTCCAGGCCGGCCGGCAGGTCCGACGACTTGCCCTGGGCCTCGCCCACGACCACGACCGGCGCCGCCGGCGACACCGTGCCGGAGTCGAGGGCGCCCTGCAGGGCCGCCGCGATGTTCTTGCGCACGTTGAGGCGGCCGACGCTGAGCAGGAACTCGTCGACGCCGTCGAGCGCCGCGGGGCGTCTCGGTTCGGCGCCGTCGAGCGTGCGACCGACCGCCAGTCCGACCGGGATCACGGCACGACCGCGCGCGTACGGACGGATCGCCGTGGCCTCGGTCTCCGAGGAGGTGAACACGACGGACGCCCGCCCGAGCGTGAGGGGCATCAGCCGGTAGTAGGCGAGCTCCTTGCGCGTGAACCACCCCGGCGAGCGCAGGAACATGAAGTCGTGCACGAACACGGCGCTCCGGCCGAACACGGGGGTGAAGTTGTGCACCAGCATCACGTCGGCGCGCACGCGCGCGGCGATGAGGGGCAGTTCGATGATCGCCGAGACGCCCTGCGGCGACATCCGCGTGCCGACGATGCGGACCTCGGCGGGCAGCTCGGCGCGCGCGATCGCGACGTGCCGCGACCGCACCGCGACCACGAGTTCATCGTCGGGGAACTGCTCGGCCCAGGCCCAGACGAACTCGCGCATCACCTGCCGGTTCGAGACCGGGCCCCGTCCCCACCAGAACGCGTCGAACAGCACGCGCATGAGAGCCTCAGCCGAGCTCGCGTACGAGGTCGACGGTCTGGCGGATGTGGGCGCGGCTGGACGCGCCGAACACGATGGACTCGATGTGCGGCTGCGCGAAGATCCACTCGAGCGCCTCCCGCGGGGGGATCGCCCCCGACGCGAAGACCGACATCGCCACGGCCCGGAACGGCCGGGCGTCGAGCGCCTCCCGGTACGCGTCCATCCCGCCCGACATCCGGAACCCGATCTTGTTGATGTTCGAGCACACCAGCGGGTTCTCGATGCCGGCCTGATCGAGCGCGCCGAGCAGCATCGGGAGGTTCATCGTGATGAACCCCGGCTCGGCGCCGTACTTCGTGCGGACGTGCCTCGCGAAGATGTCGAACGCGTCCGTGAACCCGAGGCCGAGCAGCAGGTCGACGACGACGTTCTGCAGCCAGACGACCGGCGTGGAGACTCCGCGGAACATCGCCATCTCCGCGTCGACCAGGAGGGTGACGAGGCCCTCGATGTCCTTCGTGGCGACCGAGCGTCCGCCGCGCACCATCGCGTTCAGCATGCCCTCCTCGGGCAGGAAGCGTCGCAATGCGCCGAGCATCCCGCTCTCGGTGACCGCGTCCGCGTACTTGTGCGCGTACGGCATGCACGGGAGGAAGGTGAAGCCCTCGTAGTGCTGCGGGTCGGCACGCACCCGATCGACGATCTCGGCGATGCGGTCGTGCGTGGTGCACATGAACGACGAGATGCCGGCCGCGTACGCGTCGTCGAGCACGTCCATGACGGCGTCCACCCGCTGGAAGCGCATCGACTGCGCGCGCGCCTTCTCCTCGGACATGTGGTTCACGCCGAAGAACTGGTTGTCGCCGAACAGGATGCGGTCGAGCTGCCTCGTGCCGCTCTCGACCGGGACCTGGCTTTCGAGCGTCATGCTCGCCTCCTCAGCAGACTGCGTCGTTGCGGCGGCGCCGGGAGCGGTGCGACCGCGGCTGCGTCGAGCGTGGTCGGTCCCGCAGCGGCGTCGATGGTGAGCATCTCGAGCACGCGATCGGTGACCGCGGCGCTGGCGAAGCTGTTGATGTCGGGAAGTCCCTGGTCGCTGATGCGCCGGACGAAGTGGTCGAGCTGCGCGCTGTACTCCTCTCCCCGCAGGTAGAACCAGACGGGATCGGTCAGCTCGGTCGTGTACTTCATGTTCCAGCCGGGTTCGTAGCCGTCGAGGTGCGGTGCCGTCGACCGGAGGTAGACCTGCACCTCCTGCCGATCGGCGTGGATGCGGCCGGCGGTGCCGGTGATCGTCACCTGGGTCGTCATCTTGCGGTACGACTCGTCGGACCAGTTCACCGAGACCTGCGCGCTCGTGCCCTCGTCGAAGAACAGCGTGCTGAAGACCTCGTCCTCGGTGTCCGCGGAGAACACCCCGCCGAGCACCGTTCCCCCGACGCCGTACGGCACTCCGGCGTACCAGGCCGCGAGGTCGATCGGATGCGCCGCGTAGTCGTAGAGCGCCCCGCCGCCCTCGGTGCGCTTGCTGCGCCAGGTCGATCCCTTCGGGCGGAGCACGACCGGGCCGTAGGCCTCGACGAGCACGTGGGTGACCTTGCCGATCGCCCCGAGGTCGAGCAGGCGACGCACCTCCCGGAACGCGCCGACGAACCGGTTGTGGTACCCGACCTGGGTGACCAGTCCGAGCTTCGCCGCCATCTCGGCGAGCTCGCGGGACTCGGCCGAGGTGAGGCACAGCGGCTTCTCGCAGAACACGTGCAGTCCGCGCTCGAGCGCGCTGCGCACCATCGGTGCGTGGAACCGGGTCGGCGTCGCGATGAGCACGGCGTCGAGGTCGACGTTGTCGAGCATCTCCTCGTAGTCGCCGTACGTGGGCATGCCCGTGTACCGGCCGAGCACGTCGAGGATGTAGCCCGTGGAGTCGACCACCGCGGCGATCGTGACGTCGGGGTGGGCCCCGACCATCGAGAGATGGGAGAGCCCCATCTTGCCCAGACCGACGACGCCCATGCGGATCATGCGAATTCCTCTCGTCCGACTGCTTCGTGCCGACTCGACGGACGGAGGCCGTAGAGCAGGGCCTCGTACTGGCCCGCGACGTGATCCCAGGTGAACTCGTCCGCGTGGCGAGCACGCACCGCGGCCGACATCTGCGCCCGCAAGGGCTCGGAGGCGAGGACCAGGTCGAGTTGCGCCGCCGCGGATGCGGCGGAGTCGAAGTACCTCGCGCCGTCGCCCGCGACCCAGCGGTTGTACGGGTTGTCGTGCGCGATCACCGGGTTGCCGGCCGCCATCGCCTCGACCAGCGAGGGATTGGTGCCGCCGACGGTGTGCCCGTGCAGGTACGCGATGCCATGGAAGCGGAGCGCCGCCAACTCGGCGGGATCGTAGATCGCGCCCACGAACACGACCTGCTCGCTCGCGGCGGCCATCACGGCCCGCTGGTAGGGGTCTTCGTCCCGGTACTCGCCGACGATGACGAGCCGGCAGTCCCGCGGCCGCGCGGAGAACGCCTCAACGAGTTCGAGGATCGAGTTCTCGGGGATCGGGCGGCAGATGAGCGTGGCGTACCCGCCCGGAACCAGTCCACGGGCGAGCACCGGCTCCGTCGGGGCATCCGCCACCGTGTACGCGCCGTAGGTGATGGTCGTGAGCTTCGAGCGCTTCGCCTTGCGGGCGAGGTAGACCTCGATCTCGGGATGGTCGGCGATCAACCGGTCGCCGACCCAGCACGCGATGCGCTCGTTCGCATAGAGGATCGCCTGCCTGGCCTTTCCCCACCGGGCGCGGGACCATTCGATGCCGTCCATGTTGATGACGTTCGGGATGCCCTTCGCACGCTGCCAGATGTTGAACACGGCGGTGTTGTAGCCGAACGTCAGGCACGTGTCCCGGAACCTCGTCGCATGCCGGATGGATCGCAGGTCGAACAGCGACGTGCCGAGCCATCCGTCGCGGGCCACCGGGATCGTCACCCGCTCGATGCCGTTCCAGACGTCCTCGACGATCGGGCCGGTGCCCTCCGCCTGGCAGTAGACGATCGGACGCCAGCCGTGGTCGCGCAGGTGGAGCGCGACGTTCTCGGCCGCCGTCTCGAAGCCGCCGTAGGCAGCCGGGATGCCGTGCGTGCCCAGGATGCGCACGATCGGCGCGCCGAGCAAAGGACGTTCGTTCGGGTTCACGGATTCTCCTTCGAGACCGCGGAGCGTTCGACCGGGGGGTAACCGGCCCATGGGGTAGTGCCCGAAAGGCTACTCAGCGTTCACCCGTGCGGCCTCCCCCAGTGCGGGGGGCCGAGGCCCTCGCCCGACCCCCGTCTTGGGGATGCCCGCGCTGATCGCCGCGGCCTAGAGTCAAGGCACTCGAACACCCTGATGGCTCCGTCTCGGCGGGGCCGCACCCGAATCCAGGAGCTACGTCGAATGTCTACACGCATCGGCTATGCCGCCGGCGCGTTCGACCTGTTCCACGTCGGCCATCTCAACATCCTGAAGCATGCCAAGGATCGCTGCGATCACCTGATCGCCGGCGTCGTGAGCGACGAGTTGCTCGAGCTGCGGAAGGGGCGGGCGCCCATCGTGCCCCTCGCCGAGCGGCTCGAGATCGTCCGGCACATCGACTTCGTCGACGAGGTCCACGCCGAGGTCCTCGAGGACAAGCTCGATACCTGGCGGGAACTGCGCTTCACGCAGTTCTTCAAGGGCGACGACTGGCGCGGCACCGAGGCCGGCCTGCGACTCGAACGCGAGTTCACGGCCGTCGGCGTCGAGGTGGTGTACTTCCCGTACACCGTCCACACGTCGAGCACGGCGCTCCGCCAGGCACTCGACGCCCTGACACCCCGGGACTCGATCGCGATCGGCGATCGGATCGAGTGACGTCGCCGGCGGCGGACCCGACCACCGCCCGCGACGGGAGTTCCCACCCACCCTACTGACGAGAGATCCCGGAGCCGATCATGGCGAACGACCGCGAGCCGCCCCCTACGGCCGACCTCGACGAGACCGACGACCTGCCCGATCCCGCCCGGGCGGGCGGAAGCTGGCGGACCGCCGCGATCGTGGGCGGGATCATCGTCCTGATCGTCGTCGCGCTCATCGTCGCCATCTCGCTCTCGGGCGGATCCGCGCCGACCGCCCTGCCTGCTGCCGACACCGAGACGGCGAACCCGACCGAGTCGGCATCGGCCACGACCGCACCGACGCAGACCCCGGCGACGGAGGGCGCGACCCCGGTCGAGCCCTCGCCCGACATGACGCCGGTCGATCAGCCGCCGGCCGCCGATCCGGTGCCGATCGCGAAAACGGCCGAGATCGCGCCGTCGCTGACGGCGAAGATCACCGGGATCGAGGCCGTCGAGGGCGAGGCGCAGGGCCCGGGCGAGGTCGCTGCGCCGTCCATCCGCGTCACCGTCGAGATCGACAACGCGACGAAGGAGGCATCCGACCTCGGCACGGCGGTCGTCACCGCGTACTACGGGTCGGCATCGACGCCGGCGGCCGAACTGCGCGAGCCAGGCGGTCGCGCCTTCCCCGACACCGTCGCCGCGGGCGAGACCGCCGATGCGGTCTACGTCTTCTCGGTTCCGCCGGAGGAACGCGACGACGTGACGATCCTCGTCGACTACTCCCTCGAGTACGCGCCGCTCCAGTTCCACGGCGAGGTCCCCCGCTGACGCGCAGCACAGGCGCGTCCCGGGCTGTTTACACCCCCCGTGGCCGCGACTAGTATTCGAGACATCCTCAAACCCTGCTGACGAGGAGCATCCGTCGGCAAGGAACGAGGTTCGCCCATGCGTCTCAGGTTCACGGCATCGGCTGCCACCACGGCATCCGCGGCGGCAGCCCTGCTCATCGCGTCCCTCCTGGTCGCCGCGCCCGCGCATGCGGACACGGCGCCCGAGCCGGGCCTGCCGACGACCGTCTCCACGGACTCGCTGCCGACCGCGCAGATCAACGGCGTCGTCTGGGATCAGGCCATCGT
This sequence comes from Agromyces sp. Marseille-Q5079, assembly GCF_051016555.1. NCBI lineage: Bacteria > Bacillati > Actinomycetota > Actinomycetes > Micrococcales > Microbacteriaceae > Agromyces > Agromyces sp. Marseille-Q5079. Next base: position 375,916 of record NZ_JBPEJF010000001.1, read on the forward strand.
CGGCGACACGGTCTTCGTCGGCGGCAACTTCACCGCCGCCCGGCCGGCCGGCTCGCCCCCGGGCTCCAACACGGTCACCCGGACGCACCTGCTGTCGTACCGCCTGAGCACCGGGCAACTGCTGTCGTGGGCTCCGAACCTCAACGGCCAGGTCCGGGCGATGGACACCTCGCCGGATGGCAGCCGGCTCTACGTCGTCGGCGCCTTCACCACGGTGAACGGGGCTGCTCGGAGCCGGATCGTCGCCTTCGACACCGCGACGGGCAACGTCATCACCGACTTCAACGCCTCCGCGAACGGCGAGCTGTTCGCGGTCGGCGCGTCGGCCTCGACGGCGTACTTCGCGGGGAACCTGAGCTCGGCCGGCGGCGTCTCGCGGCCGGGGAGGGCCGCCGCCGCGACCGCGGCGACGGGCGCCACGACCGCCTGGGCTCCCGTGCTCGCGGACGGACGTGCGTACGCGATGGAGGTCTCGCCGGACGGCTCGAAGGTCGTGCTCGGCGGCAGCTTCCTGACCGCCAACGGGAGCTCGAATCCGGGCTTCGGCCTCGTCGGCGTGAACTCGACGAACGGGGCGACGATCCCGACACCGGCGAACAACATCATCCGGAACGCGGGCAACTCCGCGGCGATCTACGGGATGAGCTCCGACGCCGACAGCGTCTACGGATCGGGCTACGTGCTGCTCTCCTCGAGCGGCACCGGCAACACCGAGGGCACCTTCCGGATCGACTGGGCGACGCTGAACCTCATCTGGATGGCGGATTGCCGCGGCGACGAGTACGGCTCCGCCGCGCAGGGCGACGTCGTCTACGTCGCCGGCCATCCGCACCAGTGCGAGTGGGTGGGCGACTTCCCGGAACGCGATCCCCGGTCCTTCCAGCGCGCACTGGCCTTCACGAAGGCGCCCTTCAGCGTCGTGCGCGAGAACATAAACTACGGCAAGCCCTCCACCAGGCCGCTCGCGTTCTACCCCGACATCAACCTCGGCAACTTCACCGGTCAGTACCAGGGCCCCTGGACCGTGCAGGCGAACGCGCAGTACGTCGCCTATGCAGGCGAGTTCACCCAGGTGAACGGGGTCGGCCAGCAGGGTCTCTCGCGGTTCGCGATCAGCTCCGTCGCCCCCGATGCGGACGGCCCTCGGCTGAGCGGCGACTGGCCGGTGAACGCCGTGCCGATCGCGTCGGGTGCGGTGCGCGTGAGCTGGCCGTCCAACCACGACCGCGACAACGAGCGGCTCACCTACCAGGTCGTCCGGAACGGCACCACGGTCGCGACGATCCCCGGTCTCTCCCGGTTCTGGGACCGGCCGACCCTGACCTACGTGGACACCGGGCTCTCGCCGGGCGCCCCCGTCTCCTACCGCGTGAGCGCGACGGATCCGTTCGGCAACGTCGCCTGGTCCCAGACCGCGTCCACGAATGCGGGCTCGGGCGGATCGGTGAGCAACTACGCCCGCGCCGTGTTCGCCGACAGTCCCACCTGGTACTTCCGGATGGGGGACCCCGCCGGATCGACCCTGGTCAACGCCGCAGGACCGACGAGCGCCGTCACGCGAACACTCGCGACGACGACGCAGGTCGACGCGGCATCCGGCTCGGGCGTCACCGAGGGGGTGCCGGGGGCGATCTCGGGCGACCCGAACACCGCCGCGCGCTTCAACGGCACCGGCACGGGGAGGGCCTCGACGGCGGTCGAGATGTGGCCGGACGACTCGATGACGGTCGAGGCGTGGTTCAAGACCACGACCAGCAGCGGCAAGATCCTCGGACTGGGCGACAACGGATCGGCCACGGGGACCTCCTCGGCGCACAACCGATCGCTGTACCTCAACGGCGGCCGGGTGTCGTGGACCGTGTTCGACACCCAGAACCGCACCCTGCAGAGCGGCACCGGCTACAACGACGGCAACTGGCACCACGCGGTCGCGACCCTCGGTCCCGACGGCATGCGGCTCTACGTCGACGGCCAGCAGGTCTCCACGTTCGCCCCGACGATCTACGGCCGCAACTTCTACGGCTACTGGAAGATCGGCGGCGACGCCACGCCCGCCGGCAACCAGAACTTCACCGGAGACCTCGACGAGGTGGCGATCTACAAGACGGTCCTGCCCGCGTCACGCGTGGCCGCCCACTGGCAGGCGCGTTCCGGGGGCGGCGGTCCCCTTCCGAACCAACCCCCGTCGGCCTCGTTCTCGCCGTCGGTCGACGACCTGACGGTGGGCGTGGACGCGAGCGGCTCCTTCGACTCCGACGGGCTGATCACGGACTACGCCTGGGACTTCGGCGATGGGACGACCGGCTCCGGAATCACGTCCTCGCGGACCTACACCGCACCCGGCACCTACACGATCACCCTGACCGTGACGGACGACGACGACGCGCAGGGATCGACCACCCGCCAGGTCACCGTCGATGACGACCCGCCGCCGCCCGCCGGAGTCGTCGGTCAGGACGACTTCTCTCGGTCGTTCTCGAACGGATGGGGCACCGCACCGGTCGGCGGCACGTGGGCGGTCAACGACCCGTCGGGCTTCCTGGTCGCGAACGGCGTCGGGACGACCGTCTACCAGCCCGGCCTGACCCGGCACGCGACGCTGCCCATCACGCCATCGGCCTCGATCGACCTCACCGTCAAGGTCTCCCTCGAGAAGACGGCGGCGGGCGGGGCCGTGGCGGGCGGCGCGGTCGTCCGGCAGGTGGGCTCGGCGTTCTACCAGGGCCGCATCCGCTTCCTGACGAACGGCGCCTGCCAGCTCCAGCTCAACGAGGGCTCCGGCACCGTGCTGGCCAACCTCGATCCGGTCCCGGGCCTGTCCTGCACGGCCGGACAGCAGATCCAACTGCGCGTCCAGGCGACCGGGACCTCGCCGACGACCCTCCGCGTCAAGGCATGGCAGGTCGGTTCGACCGAGCCGGCCTCGTGGCAGTTGACCGCGACGTCGTCGGCCGGCTCGCTCCAGTCCGCCGGCGTCGTCGGCGTCGAGGGGTACGTGTCCGGCGCGGCGACGAACGCCCCGAACTCCATCCGGTTCGACGACCTCGTGGCGGCGGTGCTGCCCTGACAGGCGTCCACCGAAGTCGGCGCGCGACCGCTCCTGCAGCGCGCGCCGATGCCGGGGACCCGGACCGTCCCCCCGGCGGCCCGGGCCCCTCTGGTGCGTGACCCGGACTCCTCGAACCCCTGATCAGGGACCTCTCTGGCCCCCCGACTGGGGCGGTTCGGCAATCACGTCCCGGACGTATATTGGCGGCATACCCGGGGAGAGCGTTCCCGATCCTCCCCGCTCACCGAATGAGGACACGATGGGTACACCCGAACCCGCGTCGTCGCGCCTGCGTCTCATCGCAAGCGCCGCGGTCGTCGCCGTTTTCGCCTCCGGACTCTCCTTCGTGGGGTTCGCTGTTCCAGCCGCCGCCGACACCGCGCCAGTCGATGGCGCCGTGCCGACGACCGTCTCCTCCGACCCACTGCCGGCACCGCAGATCAACGGCGTCGTCTGGGACCAGGAGATCGTGGGCAACACCGTCTACGTCGCGGGCGACTTCACGAGGGCCCGGCCCGCGGGCGTGGCGCTCGGCGTGAACGAGGTCGACCGCACGTACCTGCTCGCGTACGACATCACCACGGGCGACCTCCTGCCGTGGGCGCCGACCGTGAACGCGCAGGTGCGCGTCCTGGCGTCCTCGCCCGACGGCACCCGGCTCTACGCCGGCGGCGACTTCACGCTCGTGAACACCGAGACGCGCAACCGCATCGTCGCGTTCGACACGGCGAGCGGCAACGTCGCGACGGCCTTCGACGTCGGGGCGAACAACCGTGTATACGCGCTGGACGCCACCAACACGGCGGTGTACTTCAGCGGCCACTTCACGTCGGTGAGCAGCAATGCCCGCCCCGGGTTCGCCGCGGCGGCGACGGCGGCGAACGGCACCGTGCTGCCCTGGGCGCCCGTGCTCGAGAACGGCCGCGCCTACGCGGTCAAGGTCTCCCCCGACGAGTCGAAGGTGGTCATCGGCGGCGACTTCACCAGGGCGAACGGCTCGGACAACCCCGGCTACGGGCTCGTGGCGGTGGACGCCACGGCCGGCGCGTCGATCGTCCCCTGGAACGTGAACAGCATCGTGCGCAACGCCGGACTCGAGGCCGCGGTCTACAGCCTCGCCTCGCAGGGCGACAGCCTCTACGGCACCGGGTACGTCTTCGGCGACGGAGGCAACCTCGAGGGCACCTTCCGCGCCGACTGGGACACCGGCCAGGTCGACTGGGTCGCCGACTGCCATGGCGACACCTACTCCGCCGCACCGATCGGCGGCGCCATCTACGTCGCCGGGCACTCGCACTACTGCGGCAACCTCGGCGGATTCCCCCAGACCGACCCGTGGAACTTCCAGCGCGCACTGGCCTTCAGCACGGCGGTCGCCGGGAAGAACACGGCAGACCCGTACGGCTACGACAACTGGGACGGCACGCCCGCCCCGGCCGAGCTCAACTGGTACCCGGGCATGGACGCCGGCACGTACACCGGCCAGGGCCAGGGCCCGTGGAGCGTCGACGCCGACACGCGCTACGTCGTGTACGGCGGTGAGTTCCGCAACATCAACAACAAGCCGTTCCAGGGCCTCGTCCGCTTCGCGGTGCCCTCGATCGCGCCGAACCTCGACGGCCCCCGCCTGACCGGCGACGCCTTCGCCCCCAAGCTCGCCTCCCCGGCGCCCGGCGTCGTCACCGCGAGCTGGCTCGCGAACTGGGACCGTGACAACGAGACGCTGACGTACCAGGTCATCCGCGATGGCAAGACGCTCACGCCGGTGTACACGACCCAGCAGAAGTCGCGGTTCTACGACCAGCCGACGATGAGCTTCGTCGACTCGGGCCTCACGCCCGGGCAGGCCTACACCTACCGGCTCCGCGCGATCGACGCGATGGGCAACAGCGCCTGGGGATCGACCCTCTCGATCACGGCCGCGGCCGCCGGCACGCAGAGCGCCTACGCGAGCACCGTGATGGCCGACCAGCCGACGTACTACTGGCGGCTCGGCGAGGCGGTCGGAGCGACGACCGCCGCCGACACGGTCGGCCGTGCAGCGGCGACCCGCCAATCGGGCGTGACCTTCGCGCAGTCCGGCGCGATCATCGGCGATCCCAATACGTCCGCTCGTTTCAGCGGCACCAGCTCGGGCCGCGCGATCTCGCAGGAGAAGGTGTGGCGGGACAACTCGCTCGCCGTCGAGGCCTGGTTCAAGACCTCGTCGACGGCCGGTGGCAAGATCGTCGGCTTCGGCTCCTCCGCCACCGGTGACTCGTCGAGCTACGACCGCCACATCTACATGAACACGGCCGGCCGCGTGCTCTTCGGCGTCCGACCGCAAGGCGGAGCCCAGCAGATCCTGCAATCGGCGAAGGCCTACAACGACGACCAGTGGCACCACGTCGTCGGCAGCCTCGGCGCCAACGGCATGCAGCTCTACCTCGACGGCCGGCGCGTGGGGCAGGACACCGCCGCCACGACCGGCGGGGCGTACTGGGGCTACTGGCGCATGGGTGGTGACAACACCTGGTCGGGCGGGAAGAACTTCACCGGCTCCATCGACGAGGTGGCCGTCTACCCGCAGCCGCTGTCCTCGGCGCAGGTGCTCGAGCACTTCACCGACTCCGGCCGCACGCCGGCCGCGGTGCCGGCATCCCCGGCGGATGCCTACGGCGCCGCGGTGTACTCGGCCGACCCGCTGCTCTTCTGGCGCCTCGGCGAGTCCTCGGGCGCCACTGCGAACGATGCCGGCATCCAGGGCATGAACGGCGCCCTCGTCGGCACCTACACGCGCGGATCGGCGGGCGCACTCGTCGGCGTCGGCGACACGGCCACGAAGTTCACGGCGGGCTTCGCCGCCGGCGCGACCCAGCTGGTCGGCACCAGCGTCTACTCGACCGAGGCGTGGTTCAAGACCGGCACGACCCGCGGCGGCAAGATCACCGGCTTCGGCAACAGCAGCACCGGGTTGTCGAGCAGCTACGACCGCCATGTCTACATGCAGGACAACGGCCGGCTCGTGTTCGGGGTTCGGATCAACTCGCTCTCGACCTCGACGATCACGACGACGCAGTCGTTCAACAACGACCAGTGGCACCACGTCGTGGCGACGCAGTCGTCGAGCGGCATGCGCCTCTACGTCGACGGCGAGCTCGCGGGCAGCAACACGCAGGCCACGGGCCAGTCCTACAACGGGTACTGGCGCGCCGGCGGCGACCGGACGTGGGGTTCGACCAGCTCCTACCTCGACGGGGTCATCGACGAGTTCGCGGTCTACACCCAGGCCCTGAACGCGGAGACGGTGCGCCTGCACTACCAGGTGGGCCTCGACATCCTGCCGAACGTCGTACCGACGGCCGCGTTCACGATGACGGCCACCGACCTGACCGCGACGTTCGACGCGAGCACCTCGTCCGACAGCGACGGCACCGTCGCGTCGTACGCCTGGGACTTCGGCGACGGGCAGACCGGCACGGGTGCGAACCCGACGCACGAGTACGCGGTCGGAGGGTCGTACGCGGTCACCCTGACCGTGACCGACGATGAGGGCGGCACCGCGACGGTGACGCATTCGCTCATCGCCGTCAACCCGAACGTCCCCCCGACGGCCCTGTTCACGGCGAACGTGAACTTCCAGACGGTGAGCTTCGACGCCTCGTCGTCGAGCGACCCGGATGGCGTGATCACCGACTACGCCTGGAACTTCGGCGACGGCAAGGCCGCGACGGGGCCCACCGCCTCGCACCTCTACGGCGCGGCCGGCACGTACGACGTGACCCTGACGATCACCGACAACCGCGGTGGGATCACGACCAAGACCACCCCGATCACGGCGATCGTCTCGCCGGTGTCGATCGAGCTCGCCGCAGACGAGTTCGAACGCACGAGCACCAGCGGCTGGGGCACGGCACCGGTCGGCGGCCCGTGGACGGTGTCGAGCGCCCCGAACACGACGATCTCGGGCGGGAAGGCGTTGCTCGTCCACACCGCGAACGCGACGCGGCGCGCCACGCTCGACAGCGTGACCGGCAACGACCTGACGATCACGGGCGACTTCGCGGTCGACAAGGCGGTCGTCGGCGGCAGCGCCTACACCGGGTTGAACGTCCGCCAGGTCGGCAGCGACTTCTACCAGGCCAGGCTGCGCTTCCAGGCCGGCGGCGTCCTCGCGGTGCAGTTCATGCAGGGCGACTCGACGCTCATCGCCAACGCCAACCTCCCACTCACCTACACGCCGGGCCAGGCGATCAGCCTCAAGGTCCGCGCCAGCGGGGTCTCGCCGACCACGCTGCAGGCCAAGGTCTGGGCGGCCGGGTCCCCCGAGCCCGCGGGGTGGTCGCTCACGGCCACGTCGACGGTCGCCGGCCTCCAGGCCGCAGGCAAGGTCGGTGTCGTCAGCTACCTCTCGAGCGCCGTCACGAGCGTCCCGCTCACGGTGTCGCTCGATCACTACCGGGTCGCGACCGGCGATGGCCAGGTGCCGCCGCCGAACGTCGCTCCGACGGCGTCGTTCACCCAGACGGTCGACCACCTGGCCGCGCAGTTCGACGCGGGCGGGTCGACCGATTCCGACGGCACGATCACCGCGTACGCGTGGGACTTCGGCGACGGGCAGACCGGCACCGGCGCGACGGCGTCGCACACGTACGCCGGACCGGGCGACTTCGACGTCAAGCTCACGGTGACGGACGACGACGGGGCGACGGCGACGAAGACCGCGACCGTGACGACGACGATCCCCGAGCCCGTGCTCTACGCGTCGGACGACTTCGCGCGCACCGTCGCGACCGGCTGGGGCACGGCGACGGTCGGCGGCGCGTGGCAGTCGAGCGTGAACACGAGCTACAACGTCACGGACGGGCGAGGCGTGTTCGTGCACGCCACGGCCGGTACGACCCGTCGCGCCCTGCTCCCGAGCGTCAGCCAGACCGGATCGGTGACCCAGGTCGCCGTGACGATCGACAAGGACGTGGTGGCGGGGCAGACCGTCGCGGGCATCGTGGGCCGGCAGGTCGGCACCGACTTCTACCAGGGCCGGATCCGACTCCAGCCCGGTGGCTCGGTCTCGCTCCAGCTCATGCGCGGGTCCTCCGTGATCCTCTCGAACACGACCGTCAGCGGCCTCACGTTCGCCGCGGGCGACACGCTGCTCATCAAGGTGAGCGTGACCGGGACGAACCCGACGACGATCGCCGGCAAGATCTGGAAGGCCGGCACCGCCGAGCCGCTCACCTGGCAGGCGACGACGACGGATGCCACGGCCGCGATGCAGGCAGCCGGCAGCGTCGGGCTCGAGAGCTACATCTCGTCCACGGCCACCAACATCCCGATCACGGTCCGCTTCGACGACTTCGCCAGCCGCGAGGCCCAGTGACGATCCGGTGACCGGGGTTCCGGATCGCGGCCGCGCACCCAGGCGCGGCCGCGACGGGCCCGCGCGCCGGCACTGACCGGTCTCGGATCAATCCCCCGGCCAGCGCCACTTTCCCCCCCGGAATGGGGCGGGTCGCCGGGCGGGGATCGGCGTAAGTTGGCGCAGCACAGGGGCGTATTGCTCGCCCATTACCCGCTGACCGAATGAGGACCACGATGGGTGCACCCGAGCCCGCGTCGTCGCGACTGCGCTTCCTTTCGAGCGCCGTGATCGCCGCCGTAATCGCCTCCGGGCTGACCGTTGCGGCGTTCGCCGCACCAGCCGCCGCGGACACCGCTCCACCCGAGGCGGTCGTCCCGGCGACCGTCTCCAGCGACCCCCTGCCGGCACCGCAGATCAACGGCGTCGTCTGGGACCAGGAGATCGTCGGAAACACGGTCTACGTGGCCGGCAACTTCACCAAGGCGCGCCCGGCCGGTTCGGCCGCGGGCGTGAACGAGGTGAACCGGAGCCACCTGCTCGCGTTCGACATCAACACCGGCACGCTCCTGCCGTGGGCGCCGACCCTGAACGGGCAGGTCCGCGCGATCGCGGCATCCCCCGACGGCAAGCGGCTCTACGCCGGCGGCGAGTTCACCCAGGTGAACGGCGCCACCCGCAATCGCATCGTCGCCTTCGACACGGCGACCGGCAACGTCGCGACGGCCTTCAACGTGAGCGCCAACAACCGCGTGTGGGCACTCGACGCGACGAACACGACGGTGTACCTCAGCGGGCACTTCAGCTCGGTGAACAGCACCGCCCGGCCCGGCTTCTCGGCCGCGGTGGCCGCATCGAACGGCGCGATCCAGCCGTGGGCCCCGGTCCTGACCGGCGGTCGCGCCTGGGACCTCATCGTCTCGCCCGACGCCACGAAGGTCGTCATCGGCGGCGACTTCACCAGGGCGAACGGCAGTGACAACCCGGGGTACGGCCTGATCGCGGTCAACTCGACCTCGGGCGCGACCGTCGTCCCGTGGAACGCGAACGCCTCCGTGCGCAATGCGGGCACCGAAGCCGCGGTCGTCAGCCTCGAATCCGATGGCGACAGCTTCTACGGATCCGGATACCACTACGGCGGGGGCGGCAACCTCGAGGGCACCTTCCGCGGCAGCTGGGCCACCGGCGAGGTCGACTGGGTCGCCGACTGCCACGGCGACACGTACTCCGTCGCCGCGGTCGGCGACACGATCTACACGGCCGGGCACGCGCACTACTGCGGCAACATGGGCGGATACCCGCAGACCGAACCGTGGACGTTCTACCGCGGCATCGCCTACTCCAAGGCCGCGACGGGCGTCAACCTGCCCGACCCGTACGGGTACCCCGACCACGCGGGCGCCGCGGCTCCCTCCCTGCTCAACTGGTTCCCCACGATCAACCTGGGCACCTTCACCGGGCAGTACCAGGGGCCATGGGATGTCGCAGCCGACAGCCGATACGCCGTGTACGGCGGCGAGTTCACCATGGTGAACAACAAGGCGTTCCAGGGCATCGTGAGGTTCGCGGCACGCTCGACCGCGCCCAACCTCGACGGCCCCCGCCTGACCGGCGACAACTTCGTGCCGAAGCTCGCCTCGCCGGCCGCCGGCGTGGTCACCGCCAGCTGGCCCGCGAACTACGACCGCGACAACGAGCGGCTCACCTACCAGGTGATCCGAGACGGGAGGACGGCGACGCCGGTCCAGGTCATGACGGAGGACTCGCGGTTCTACGACCGCCCGACTATGACCTTCGTCGACACGGGACTGACCCCGGGCCAGTCGTACACGTATCGCCTGCGCGCCATCGACCCGCTCGGCAACAGCGGGTGGGGGTCGACGCTCTCGATCACCGCATCGGGCACGGGTTCGCTGAGCTCGTACGCCCGCACCGTGATCGACGACAAGCCCACGTACTACTGGCGCTTCGGCGACCCGTCGGGCACGCCGAGCGCCGCCGACAGCGTCGGTCGCTCGAACGCCGTGAACGGCACCGGCGTGACCTACGGCCAGCCCGGGGCGATCCTCGGCGACCAGAACACGTCGGCCGGCTTCAACGGCACCGACGCGGGTCGCGCGATCTCCCAGGAGCAGGTCTGGCGCGACAACTCGTTCTCGGCCGAGGCCTGGTTCAAGACGACGTCGACATCGGGCGGGAAGATCGTCGGGTACGGGTCCAACCCGTCCGGCGACTCCAACAGCTACGACCGCCACATCTACATGACCCCGCAGGGCAAGGTCACGTTCGGCGTGTATCCGAACGGCCTGGCGACCCTCCAGTCGCCGAAGAGCTACAACGACGGCGAATGGCACCACGTGGTGGGCTCGATGGGCGCGAACGGCATGCAGCTGTTCGTCGACGGCCGGCGCGTCGGGCTGAACCCCGACGTCACCTGGGGCCAGCAGTACTGGGGCTACTGGCGAGTCGGCGGCGACAACACGTGGGAGGGCGATCGCAACTTCAACGGCGCGATCGACGAGGTCGCGGTCTACCCCGCACCGCTGACGACGGATCAGGTGCTCGAGCACTACACGGCCTCCGGCCGCGATCCTGCGGCGGTCCCCACCGCGCCGGCCGACGCCTACGGCGCCGCCGTCTTCGCAGCCGATCCCCTGGTGTACTTCCGCCTCGGCGAATCCGGCGGCGCGGTCGCGAAGGACGCGAGCGCCCAGGCCGCCGACGGCAGCTACGTCGGCACCAGGTCGCCCGGTGCAGCCGGTGCGCTCGTCGACGTCGGTGACACGGCGGTCCAGTTCAATGGGGGCTTCGCCGTCACGTCGGCGCCGGTCCCCGGCTCGAACAACTACTCGACGGAGGCCTGGTTCAAGACCACCACGACGCAGGGCGGCAAGATCACCGGCTTCGGCAACAGCAACAACGGGCTGTCGAGCAACTACGACCGCCACGTCTACATGCAGGATGACGGAAGGCTCGTCTTCGGCACGTGGACCGGCTTCACGAACACCATCACGACGGATCAGCCGTACAACGACGGTGCATGGCACCAGGTCGTGGCGACCCAGTCGTCGTCGGCGGGCATGAGGCTGTACGTCGACGGCGCACTGGTCGGGACCAACGGCCAGACGGAGGCCCAGGGCTACGACGGCTACTGGCGGGCCGGTGGCGACGTCACGTGGGGTTCGTCCAGCCCGTGGTTCGACGGCACGATCGACGAGTTCGCGGTCTACCCGACCGCACTCAGCGCCGCGACCGTCCAGTCGCACTACTCGCTGGGCTCGACCATCGTGCCGAACAGCCCGCCGACGGCGCTCTTCACGAGCACGGTCGACCTGCTCGACGCCGAGTTCGACGCCGGCGGATCGACCGATTCGGACGGCACGATCGAGCTCTACGAGTGGGACTTCGGCGACGGCGAGACCGGCACCGGCGTCGAGGCCACGCACGCCTACGCGGAGGAGGGCGACTACGACGTCACGCTCACGGTGACCGACGACGCGGGCGCCACGGCGACCTCCACGGCGACCGTCACCGCGACGGCCCCGCCGGTCGGGCCGGTGACCCTGGCATCCGACGACTTCGCTCGCACGGTGTCCGCAGGCTGGGGCACGGCGACGACGGGCGGCGCGTGGCAGTCCACGGTCAATGCGAACTACACGGTGTCCGGCGGCCGGGGCGTGTTCCTGCACGCGGCGACCGGCTCGACGCGTCGTGCGCTGCTGGGCGGCATCAGCCAGACCGGATCGGTGACCCAGGTCGCCGTGACGGTCGACAAGGACGTGGCCGTGGGGCAGGTCGTGGCGGGCGCGGTCGGCCGGCAGGTCGGCACCGACTTCTACCAGGGCCGGATCCGACTCCAGCCCGGTGGCTCCGTCGGCCTCCAGCTCCTGCGCGGGTCCTCCGTGATCCTGTCCAACACGACCATCGGCGGCCTCACGTTCGCCGCCGGCGACACGCTGCTCATCAAGGTGAGCGTGACCGGGACCAACCCGACCACGATCGCCGGCAAGATCTGGAAGGCCGGCACGACCGAGCCGGCCGCGTGGCAGGCGACGACGACGGATGCCACGGCCGCGATGCAGGCAGCCGGCAGCATCGGGGTCGAGAGCTACATCTCGTCCTCGGCCACCAACATCCCCATCACCGTCCGCTTCGACGACTTCGTCAGCGTCGAGGCCCAGTGACGGTCCGATGACCGGATTCCCGGACCGCGGCCGCGCATCCTCTCGGAGGCGCGGCCGCGGTCCGTCCGCTCTCGCCGACGGTGCGCCGGTCGACAGGGCGCTCGGACCGGCCCGACGCACGTCGAAGGGCGGGGCGGTCGGCGCCGTGGCCTCGCAGGGCATGCAGGCCCTCGCGAGCTTCACGATCCAGGTGCTCGTCGCCCGGACGCTGGGCTTCGACGGCCTCGGCGCCTTCGCGATCCTCTACGGGACGATGCAGATCGTCTCCGCGATCACCGGCGGGTTCGTCGGCGACGCGTACACCGTGCTCGACCGCCATGATCGCCGCATCCGATCGGCGCTCGAGCAGTTCGCCATCGCGATCCCGGTCGTCGTCGCCCTCGCGGGCGCCGGCGTGTTCCTCGCGATCGGCCTCACCGACGTGCCCGAGACGATCGCGGTCTTCCTGGCGATGACCCTGTTCTCGCTCGAGGAGCTCGTGCGGCGGATGCTCATGGCCTCCATCGTGTTCTGGCGCGTCGTCGCGGTCGACGCGATCGCCTTCGCCGTCGCGCTGGCGGTGGTGGCCGGCATCTGGTGGTGGTCCACGCCGAGCCTGCTCGGCTTCGTCGCGGCGGTCGCGGCCGGCCAACTGGTCGGGGGCGTCATCGGCGTCCTGTTCCTGCCCGCGGGTGAACGCCGAGTGGTCCCGTTCGTCCTCGGCGGCCACCGGGAGGTCTTCCGATACGGATTCTGGCGCGCATCCCAGCAGGTCCTGCGCCCCGCGATGCTCACGGCGATCCGCGTCATCGTGACGATCACGGCATCGCTCGCGGCCGTCGGCATGATCGAGGCCGCGCGGACGTACGTGGCGCCCGTGACGCTCGTGGTCAGCGGGCTCGGCTCGTTCCTCTTCGTCCACTTCGCACACGACCACGATTCGACCCTGTTCGGCAAGCTCCGCAGCGCCGACCGTGCGGTGCTCGCACTCGTCGCCCTCATCGCCGTCGTCGGGGCGGCGATGCTGCTGGTGCTCCCGTGGCTCGGGCCGCTGCTGTTCGGCGAGCCGCTCGACGTCGTCGCCGTCCTGGGGTGGATCGCGTTCTCGACCTCGATCGCGGCGGTGGCCCCCTACGGGGCGCTGGCCTCGGTGGCGGGACGGCAGAGCGCGGTCTTCGCCATCCGTGCCGCCGACACGGGACTCGCGGTGATCCTCGCGGGCGTGCTGCTCGTCGTCGGCGGGGATCCCGCGTACGTGCCGGCCGTGATCGCGATCGCGCCGATCCTCGGCGGGATCGTGGTGCGCAACCTCCTCCTCGTCCCGCTTGCCCGGCGCGAACGCCGAGAAGCGGAGACCGCGGTCGAACCGGATGCCGCAGCCGAACCCGAGGCGGCAGCGGAGGCGGGGAGCGACGGCTAGCGCAGGATGCCGCTGAAGGCCGTCTGCGCCCAGTCCGGCCACTCGAAGGCCGCGGGAGTCGTCGGCGCCGCCGTGCCGGTCTCCGTGCCGACCACCTCCACGCCGGTCGTCTCGTGCCCGCTCGCCTCGCGGAACGCCGTCAGGGTGTCGTATCCGGCGGGTTCCCATCCCGGGTCGACCTGCCACTTCACCATCACGCGTGGCGCATCGGCGGCCGCGCGGACGTACAGGTTGCCCTCGGCGACGGTCCTCAACGCCTCTGCGTCGTACTGCCCCGAGTAGTCCTCCACCCAGAGGAGGGGCTCGGGCCCGCCGCCCACGAGCGTGTTCCCGACGATCGCGATGTCCGTGCCGACCCACGTCATCGTGGGATCGGGCTGGGAGAAGCGCCGATCCAGGCCTTGCGCGTCCGGCACGTCCGCGCGACGGTCGTCCTGCAGGACGGCGATGCCCCATGCGTTGCCGAGCAGCAGGTTGTGTCGCAGCACGACGTCGCTCGTGTCGTTGACCTTGACGCCGTACCGGGCGTTCTTGGCGATCACGTTGCGCACGACGACGGCACGGGCGGAGATCTCGAGGAACAGGCCGTGGCCCGCGTTGCGTTCGAGGCGATTGTCGGCGACGCCGATCAGGTAGCACGACTGGTCGAACCAGAGCCCGGTCGCACGGTTGTCGGCGAACTCGGAAGACACGACGGTCACGTCGCGCGACCTCGTGAGCTTCATCCCGCCGGCGACCGGCGCACGATTGAACGACTCGGTGTTGTTCTCGACGGACGCGACGTGGTCGACGACCAGTTCGTCGGCGAAGTTCGCGGAGATCCCGATCATGCCGTTGCGTTCGGCCGTGAGCGCGCGGAGCGTCGCATTCGCGGCGCCGACGAAGACCCCGGTCGTCGCACTCTCCTGGACGGTGAGGTTCTCGAGCGTGATCCCGGGCCGCTCGATCGTGACGGATCCCATGTCGGGCACCGAGGTCGCGTACCGCCTGACGCCGATCCCGCGGATCGTCACGCCTTCGGATCGGAGTTGGAGCGCCCTCGGGATCACGCTCGCACGGACCTCCGAATCGGTCGGATCCGACCCGACGACGAGCGACTGGGACTCGTGATCCACCGCGAACTGGCCCGTGCCGACGTCGGCCGGGTCCTCGACCTGGCTGAGGGCCTCGTCTCCGATCCACACCTGGTCGGGATGCGCCGCCATCGGATGGGCGTCGTCGACGAACGTCCAGCCGTGCTCCTGGTTCTCGGGGGCACCGCGCTCGAAGGTCGGACTCGAGTCGAGCTCGACGGTCCATCCGTCGTGCCGCCAACGCGGACCGTCGGCGACCCAGCCGTCGACGACGATGCTGCCGTCGAGCCAGACCGCCTCGCCGGGGTAGGCCTGGATCGTGAGCCCGCGCGAGTCCGTCACCACGACGCTCTCGCGGTATTCGCCTTCCCGGACCACGATCGTGGCGCCGTGGGTCGCGACCTCCACGGCCTCCTGGATCGTTCGGTAGGCGTCATCCGACGGCGCCCTCCCCGGGACCTCGGCGTCGACGAACAGCGCGTCGTCGGGGACGGCGTAGTCGGTGGCCCCGGGCGGCAGCGCTCCGGCATCCGGCTCGAGGCCGATGAGGCCGTCGGGCGCCCCCGCCGACTGCCCCTCGGGGATCGGTGGGAGCGAGGGCGCTCCGGCGCTCGTCCCACCGAGGATCCACACGCTCGCGATCGCGACGCCCGCGACGGCGACGAGGCCGGCTCCCGCGATCACCCAGCGCCTCGCACGCCGCCGCGGTGCCTGCGGGGGTTTCGGCGCGGCCGGGTCCATGCACGAGCTCCTCGGCTCTTCGGACGGAGTCGGAGGGACCCCGGAGGTTGGGTCGATTCTCCCCCTGACGCGTGGCGTGCACCATCCCCGGCACGGGGGGCGACGTCGGAGGAGGGCGCACTGGTACATTCAGTGGAGTCACCACGCCGTGCGATGGAAGGTCCGAATGACTGCTCCCGGCTACCTCCAGGTGTTCCAACGGCGATGGGCTGTGATCCTCACCTCGGTGGTGGCGTGCGTGGGCTTCGCCGCAGTGGCCACGGCGGTGATCCCGCCGACGTACACGGCGAAGGCGACGCTGTTCCTGTCGGTGCAGTCGCCGGTCGCCTCACTCGCCGAACTCTCGCAGTTCAGCCTGGCTCGCGTCGGGTCCTACCCCGACCTGGTGTACAGCGACGACGTGCTCGAGCAGGCGGCCGACGAGCTCGGCACGGATGCCTCGACCGGGGAGCTCGCGTCCCTCGTCAGCGCGTCCAATCCCACGGGCACCGTCCTCATCGAGGTGACGGCCGAGGGGCCGACCGGTGCGGATGCCGCCGGCCTCGCGAACGCCGCGGCGGCCGGCCTCGCCGAGGAGGTCTCCGAGATCGAGAACTCACCGGATTCGACCTACACCGTCGAGCTCGACGTCCGCATCCCCGCACAGGCGCCGTCGTCGCCGAGCGCGCCGCAGCGCACGGTCATCCTCGGTCTGGGGCTCGTGACGGGCCTCGCCCTCGGCGCCATCCTCGCGCTGACGCTCGAGCAGTTCGACACGCGCATCCGCACCGCGGCCGATGTCCGGCGGGTCTCCGGCCTGCCCGTGTTCGGCCAGCTCCGTCGTCGTCGTCGCCTCGGCGGTCATGGCGCCCCGGTGCTCGAACCCGAGGCCGACGGCTACCTCGAGGCAGCGCTCAACATCCGACAGGCCAACGGCGGCGAGGTCCCGAGGTTCCTCGTCCTGGTGCCGACGTCGCCGACGGCCGCGCCCTCGCAGGTCCGGCTCGGACTGGGCCGCGCCTACGCCGAGACGGGCCGCAACGTGCTGCTCGTCGAGGGCACGCCCGAGCCCGGGTCCGCCGTGCCGGCCATCGCCGACCTCGCGGAGCGGCCGGGCCTCGGCGAACTCGTGGTGTCCGGCTCCACGACGCTCTCGGATTCGGTCCGCCCCGTCGACGTCTCGTCGGATGCCGGCGAGGTCTGGGCCCTCCCGCGCGGTCTGGACCTGCCGACCGAGCTCGTCACCGAACGCAGGTTCCCGGCGCTCGCCGCAGCGATCACCGCCCATGCCGACGTGGCGATCGTGCAGGCCACGACCGCGACCCGCCCCCTCGACCTCCACGCGGTCGCGTCCCTCGCCGACGTCGTCGTCGTCATCGCCCGCTACGGCTCGACCAAGGAGGCCGACCTGGCGCGCGTCGTGACCGACCTGCGGCTCGAGGGCCTGCGACCGATCGGCGTCGTCTTCGTCGACGTCCCCCAGCGCCACCACACCGACCTCGCCGCGGGGTGGCGTTCGGAGGACTTCGCCGAGGCGCCCGGGCCGGCGGAGGTGCCCGGACCGGTGCAGGTGCGGCCGGTTCCCCAGGCTCCGGCGGCTCCTCGCCCTGCAGAGCCCGAAGCTCCGCTCCGGAAGACCCCGGGTCGGGACTGATGTCCGCCTCCGTCCGACCACCGGTCAGCGGGCGGCAGGCCGCGTTCTTCGCGGTATGGGTGCTCCTCGTCGTGAGCGTGGTGTCGTGGCGGCCGGGCGTGCTGTTCACCGGCGGGATCGACCCGGTCGTCATCGCGAAGGCCGCCGTCGGCCTCACCGCCTTCATCGGCGCCGTGGTCGTGACGCGCACCGTCCGGCGTCACGGCCGGGTCGGCGCGCGGTCCCTGATCCTCCTCCTCATCGTCGTCGCCGTCTCGAGCGTGGGGGCGATCGCCGCCGGTGACCCGACCTCGTCGATGGTGCTGAGCGCGCGCATCGTGCTCGTCACCGCGACCGTGGTGGTGCTCGTGGCGTCGGGTCCCCCGATGCTCGTCCTCACGACCCTGCTCAGCGCGCTCGGCGCCGTCGCGCTCGTCGCAGCCGTCACCGGCCTCCCCGAGCTCGTCGCCGACGGACGACTCGGCGGCGGCATCCCCGACATGCAGCCGAACGAGGTGGCCGGCCTCGCCGCCCCGGCCGCCGTCGCCCTCGTCGTCGACCTCGGGCGTCGCGGCGCCCGCCTCTGGAACACCGCCTTCTTCGTGGTCTTCGCCGGAATCGTGTTCGCAACAGGTTCTCGCACGACGCTGATCGTCGTCGGGATCGCGGTCGTCCTCGCCCTGCTGATGGCCATGCCGATCCCGCGCTCGACCGCGGCCGGCATCATCGTGCTCGTGCCCGTCGCCTACGTCGTCCTCACCTTCACCGACATCGTCGAGCAGTTCGCGATCCGCGGCCAGAGCGCGGCCGAGCTCGCGAGCCTGAGTTCGCGGACGATCGCGTGGACCGCGGTCCTCGAGGTGCCGTTCGAGACCTGGGCGAAGTGGATCGGCGTCGGGCTCGCGGTCAAGACCGTCACCGTCAACCAGCGCTGGTGGGACTCGCAGGTGCTCGACAGCAGTTGGGTGTCGGTGCTCGCGCAGGCCGGCGTCATCGGCATCGCCCTCGTCGGCCTCTGGGTGGTGGCGACCACGCTCGACAGCCTGCGCTCCGACCGGATGCTCCGCAACCTCACGCTCCCGTTGCTGGTGCTCATCATCGCCCGCAGCACGCTCGAGAACGGCCTCATCGAGTCCAGCGCGATCTTCGCGCTCTTCCTCACGATCTCGCTGGTCCTGGAGCCGGGGTCGCAGTATCCGCGACCGCCGCGCCCGACGACCTACGACCTGCTCAGGGATGCCGGACCGCGGGAGGCGGCCGTCGGACCGCATCGCACCTGACGCCGCGATCCCCCGCGACAGGTCGTGCTCAGGCCGCCGTCACCGCATGCGGCGCGATCGGCTGGGCGAAGACGCCGCGGGCCTGCAGCTCGTCGAGGATGTGGTGGGCGACCGCCGGTCCGGCGACGTGCCCGATCTCGGCGGCGACCTCGCGACGCCTCGGCCTCGATGCCGAGCCACCCGCCCGGACGTCCTCGGCGAACGCCCGGACATCCGTCTCGTCGGCGAGCTTCGGACCGGGCAGCCAGTCGAGCGCGTCCGGTGGGTCGAAGCCGCGCCCCGCGGCGTAGCCCGCCTCGTCGGGCACGACGAACGCGATGGGACGGTCGAGCACCAGGTAGTCGATCCACACGCTCGAGTAGTCCGTGAGGAGCCCGGCGGCCGCGCCGATGAGCTCGTACAGCTGCACCCCGGCCGCCCGGAGGTCCTCGTTCGTCACGACGATCGCCCCCGGGATCGCACGGCTCTCGGCATCCTGGGGATGCGGCTTCACGACCACGGTGAGGCCGTACTCGCGCTCGAGCAGGGCGACGCATCCGGCCATGACCGCATTGACGTCGGGTTGGCCTGCGCCCGCGCCTACGCCTGCGCCCGCGCCCGCGCCCGCGCCCGCGCCCGCGACATCCGACCACGAGGCCGTGAGCCCACGGCCCTTGTTGTTGCGGAACGTGGGCATCCACAGGATGAACGGCCGCGACGGGTCGATGCCGAGCCGCGCGAGCGGCGCCGACCCCGACCGGGCGAACTGGTCGACCCGCGGGTTGCCGGTGAGCAGGAGTCGACCCTCGGGAAGCCGGCACTCGCGGGCGCGCGCGAGCCCGAACTTGCGGGTGCTCGCGACGAGGTAGTCGGACGAGATCGTGGGCCGACCGCGCTCATCGCTCATGATGTGGCCCTTGAACCCGCCACCGTGCCAGAGGTTGACCATCGTCTTGCGCGGAACCGTCCCTGGGTTGCCGAACAGGCCGTGCGTGAACATCGAGACCTCCGCCGTGGCGAACCGCCACAGGCCCGCGAAGGATCGATGCGGCACGATCTCGACCCGACCGTCGGGGTCGGCGCCGGACGCGGACAGCACGGCCCGGGCCTCGGCGACCTCGGGCACGAGCCAGCTGATGCCGCCCGGGTACCGCTCGGCGGTGGCGCGGAGCATCTCGATGGCGTTGCCCTCGTCGACGGGATAGCCGTTCACGACGACGTGCCGGCGTTTCGGCGCGATGGCCAGGATGACCCGGACGATCACGCGCTGCACGCGTCGCGCCGCGTGCGAGAGGCGGGCCTTCACGCGGGCCGCCCCGGCAACCCGGAGGAACTGACGTCGATGGGCATGTCGCGGCCTCCTCCCACGGCCCGGACGCGCCGCGTGCTGCCATGCTTCCACACGCGGGTCGGGAGGCGCGCCCCTCGTTCAGGAGGCGTCTGGGTCGGATCCGTCCTCGCCGTCGCCCGCAGCGCCAGTGGGCTCGGCGGCGTCATCCCAGTCGCGCGCACCGGCGAACCGGTCGGTCGCGTCGACGAGGGCGTCGAGGATGCCGGGCTCGTCGAACGCGTGGCCGGCGTCGCCGATGATCCGCAGCTCCGCCTCGGGAAGGGCGCGGTGCAGGTCCCAGGCCGTCATCACGGGCGTGCACATGTCGTAGCGGCCCTGCACGATGACCGTCGGGATCCCGGCGAGCCGGTGCGCGTCGCGGATGAGCTGCCCGTCGTCCCACCATCCGCCGTGACGGAAGTAGTGGTTCTCGATGCGGGCGAACGCCGTCGCGTACTCGGGCGAGACGAATTTCGCGATCGTCTCGATCTGCGGCAGCAGCGTGATGGTCGAGGCCTCCCATCGCGACCACGCGATCGCCGCGGACTGGTGCACCTCGGGATTCGGGTCGGCGAGCAGGCGGCCGTACGCCTCGATGAGGTGCGCTCGGTCGAGCAGCGGCACGGGCGCGAGGAAGTCCTCCCAGAGGTCGGGGAAGATCGCCGAGGCGCCGCCCTCGTAGAACCAGTCGAGCTCCTGCCGGCGCAGGGTGAAGATCCCGCGAAGCACGAGCTCGGTGACCCGCTCGGGATGGGTCTCCGCGTAGGCGAGGGCGAGGGCGCTCCCCCACGAGCCGCCGAAGACCTGCCAGCGGTCGACGCCCAGGTGCACGCGAAGTCGTTCGATGTCGGCGACGAGATGCCAGGTGGTGTTCGACGAGAGATCGGCAGCGGGCTCGCTCGCATGCGGGATGGAGAGGCCGCAGCCGCGCTGGTCGAAGAGCACGATCCGGTAGCGCTCGGGGTCGAACAGGCGCCGGTGCGCGGGGCTCGTGCCGCCGCCGGGCCCGCCGTGCAGGAACACCACGGGCTTGCCCTCCCGGTTGCCCGAGATCTCCCAGTAGATGTGCTGTCCGTCCCCCACATCGAGCATGCCCGTCTCGAGCGGCTCGATCTCCGGATACAGGTCTCTCATGACCCAACGGTAACGATGCAGTCCTGAGGCGAGCGGATGCCGCGCCGCAGCCGGTCCGCGAACGCACGCCGCTCGACGACGCGTTCCGCGGCGTAGGCTCGGCACATGAGTGCGAAGCCGGTCACCATCACCATCACGGGCGCGGGCGGACAGATCGGGTACGCCCTGCTCTTCCGCATCGCATCGGGCGCGATCCTCGGACCCGACGTCCCGGTGCGCCTGAACCTGCTCGAGATCCCGCAGGGCGTGCGCGCGGCCGAGGGCGCCGCCCTCGAGCTGCAGGATGCCGCGTTCCCGCTGCTGCACCAGGTCGACGTGTACGACGACGCGACGCCGGCCTTCGTCGGGGCGAACCTCGCGCTGCTCGTCGGGGCTCGGCCCCGCACGGCCGGCATGGAACGCGGCGACCTGCTCTCCGCCAACGGCGGCATCTTCAAGCCGCAGGGCGCGGCGATCAACGCGGGCGCGGCCGACGACATCCGCGTCGTGGTGGTCGGCAACCCGGCCAACACCAACGCGCTCATCGCCGCGTCGAACGCCCCCGATGTTCCGAAGGACCGGTTCACGGCGCTCACCCGCCTCGACCACAACCGCGCCCTCGGCCAGCTCGCCGCGACGCTCGGCACCACGGCCGGCACGCTCCGCGACGTCACGATCTGGGGCAACCACTCGGCGACGCAGTTCCCGGATGTCTCGCACGCCACGATCGACGGCGAGCCGGTGCCCTCACTGCTCGCCGCCCGCCTCGGCGGAACCGACGTGGCCCGCGAGTGGCTCGTGGACACGTTCATCCCCCGTGTCGCGAAGCGGGGCGCGGAGATCATCGAGGTGCGCGGCTCCTCGTCGGTCGCGTCCGCGGCGAGCGCGGCGATCGACCACATGCACGACTGGGTGCAGGGCACGCAGCACGGGTGGACCAGCGCGGCCGTCGTCTCCGACGGTTCCTACGGCGTGCCCGAGGGGCTCGTCTCCTCGTTCCCGGTGGAGTCGGTCGAGGGTCGCTGGCGCATCGTGCAGGGGCTGGAGATCAGCGCGTTCGCCGAGCACCGCATCGCGGCATCCGTCGGGGAACTCGTCGACGAGCGCGACGCCGTGCGCGAGCTCGGGCTCGTCTGACGCGACGCCCTGATTCGGGCGGGGCGGCGCACCGGACGTAGGCTTGCGGCATGGCCAAGTCCCTCTCGTCCGCACGCCGCAAGCAGCTCATCGTCGGTCTCGTGATGGGCATCATCGTCGGCGTGGTCATCAGCCTCTTCACGGGCTTCTGGCTGTGGCTGGCCGCCGGCGTGGTCATGGGGCTCGCGACGGGCGCCATCATGAAGCCGCCTACGGAGTAGCGCGCTCGCGGACGTAGGCCTCGATGCCGTCGATCACGCGCTCGAGTCCGAACCGGAAGCTGCGCTCGGGGTCGGATGCCGAGCCGTACGCCTCGCCCGCCGCGGTGCCGACGCGTCCTGAGATCGGGTAGCGGGACGAATCCATGATCTCCTCGAGGATCGGGGCGTTTCGCTCCCACCACTCCTCGTCGGTCTCGGCGACGGCGCGGTGCAGGCGCTCGGCGTCGAGGTAGGCGCGGGCCGGTCCGCTGACGTAGCCGGTGATGAGCGTGACGACCTGGTCCATGTCGAGGTCGTCGAGACCGAGGCCGTCGATGGCGCGCAGGCTCCACTCCCAGCGATCGGAGACGTTCGGTCCGAGCGGCGGCCGGCTCGTGTCGATCGAGAGCAGCCACGGATGCCGCAGGTACTCGTTCCACGACAGGTGCGCGATGCGCGAGAGGCGCTCGCGCAGCGGCCCGTCGAGTTCGGGCAGGTCCTGCTCGCCCGCGACGCGGTCGACCATGAGGTCGATGAGCTCGGCCTTGCCCGGCACGTACGTGTAGACCGACATGGGCTTGAGGCCCAGGCGTTCGGCGATGCGACGCATCGAGAGGGCCTCGACGCCCTCGTCGTCGGCGAGCTCGATGGCGGCGTCGACCACGGCGTCGACGCTCGTGCGCTGCTTCGGGCCGCGTGATCCGACCGGCTCGCCGAGCCGATCGCGCCACAGCAGGCGGAGGGTGCGATCGGGCTCACCTCGCCCGGTGGATTCGGTCGACATGCAGGCCAGCCTACATTCTCCGTATGGTGTACGGTTAATCCACTCAACTCCGTACACAGTACGTTGAAAGGAAGCGATGCCCTCCCGACCGGTTCCATCCCGTCCCGCCCTCGAGGCCATCGGACTCCGCAAGCGCTACGCGAAGAACGTGGCACTCGACGGGTTCGACCTGCACGTCGCCGCCGGCACCGTGCACGGGCTCCTCGGTCCCAACGGCGCCGGCAAGACCACCGCCGTGCGCTGCCTCACGACCCTCACCGACCTCGACGAGGGCTCCGCCTCGATCGACGGCATCGACGTGCGCCGCCACCCGTCGGCGGTGCGGGAGCGCATCGGGCTCGTCGGCCAGTTCCACGCCGTCGACGAGGCGCTCACCGCACACCAGAACCTCGTGCTCTTCGCACGTCTCAGCGGGCTCTCCAAGTCGCGCGCGAGGTCGCGCGCCGATCGCCTGCTCGAGGCGTTCGGCCTGGCGGATGCCGCGAACCGCGCGGTCTCGGGCTTCTCGGGCGGCATGCGACGACGACTCGACATCGCCTCGAGCCTCGTGCTCACGCCGGCCATCCTGTTCCTCGACGAGCCCACCACCGGACTCGATCCGCGCGGCCGCGCGACGGTCTGGCAGGCGGTGCGCGAGGTCGCCTCGATGGGCACGACCGTGCTCCTCACCACGCAGCTGCTCGACGAGGCCGACCAGCTCGCCGACCGCGTCAGCGTGATGGACCACGGCCGCGTCATCGCCGAGGGCACGCCCGCCGAGCTGAAGCGGCGGCTCGGCGGCGACCGCATCGCGGCGACGTTCGCGGCGACCGACGTCGAGCGCGCAGCGATCGTGATCGCGAACGCGGTCGGCGCCGAGGCATCCGTCGACCACGATGCCGCCGTGGTGACCATCGAGGTCGAGAACGGCTCTGCCGCGCTCGCCCCGATCGTCCGCGCCCTCGATGCCGACGGCCTCGTCGTCGACGACCTCGCGCTGCGAAGGCCGACCCTCGACGAGGTGTTCCTGCACCTGACCGGCAGGCCCCCGGCGGAGGGCGTCAGCACCACCGCTGACGACTCGGCCGCCCCCGCACCCACCGACGAGGAGGCACGATGACGACCACCACAGGCACCATCACCGCAACCGCCGGACTGCGCGACCGACGACCCAACGCCCTCCGCGAGGGCTGGCTCATCGCGGGACGCGACCTGCTGCACTGGGTCCGCGAGCCCTGGGGCCTCGTGTTCGGGCTCGCGTTCAACATCATGCTGATCCTGCTGTTCGGATTCCTGTTCGGCGGCGCGATCGAGGTGCCGGGCGGCGGCGACTACATCGCGTTCCTGCTGCCGGGCATGTTCGCGCTCACGATGCTCTTCGGCCTCGAGGGCACGATGACCGCGATGGCCGAGGACGCGAAGCGGGGCATCACCGACCGCTTCCGTTCGCTGCCGATCTCCAGCGCCTCCGTCGCGCTCGGGCGGGCCATCGCCGACCTCGCGAACTCCGCGCTGAGCCTCGGCGTGCTGATGGTCGGCGGCCTCCTCATCGGCTGGCGCCCGACGACCGGGCCGGCGGAGATCGCACTCGGCATCGTGCTGCTGCTCTGGCTCCGGTTCGCCCTGCTCTGGCTCGGCGTCTTCCTCGGACTGAGCTTCCGGGGCACCGGGGCGACCACGGCCGTGCAGGTGCTGGTCTGGCCGATCGGGTTCCTGTCGACGGTGTTCGTCTCGGCCGAGACCATGCCCGGCTGGCTCGGGGTCGTCGCCACGTGGAACCCGGTCTCGGCGACGGCGACCGCAGCCCGGGAGCTGTTCGGCAACCCCACCGGCGTCACGAGCGGATGGATGGCCGAGAACGCCGTGCTCGCGGCATCCGTCTGGCCGCTCGTGATCACGCTCGTGTTCCTGCCGCTGACGGCGACGGCCTACCGGCACCTTCGGCGGTAGCGGTCGCTCCGGCCGGCGCGTGCCCGCGTCCCGTGACGCGGGCACGCACCCGGATCAGCCGAGCCGCTGCATGCCGTCGATGACGGCCACTCCCTGCGGGTGCAGCTTCGCGCCCTGCGACGGATGACCCGTGAGCAGGTCGGTGCCCTCGAGGAGGAGCTCCGCGTCCTCCGCACCGTGGTTGATGACGAAGACGAGCTCACCGCGGCGTACCACCTCGAGGTTCGCGCCGGTCGCCGCCGCCGGCGGCAGCTCGACACCGGCGTCCGCCAGCACGCGGGCCGCGAGGTGCCGCAGCGCATCGGGCTCGGGCAGGGTCGCGACGTACCAGGCCGCGCTCGCGTCGCCCCCGCGCCGCGTGACCGCGGGCCATCCGGCGAGCGCGCCATCGGCGAACGTCGCCACCGTGGCCGCGTCCTCGACGCGCACGTACTCGGCCCAGATGCTGCCCGCGGCACTGCCGCCGAGCACCTCGCCGTCGAGTGCGACCGAGGGCGCCGCTCCCCCGCCGACGGCCCGGAGGTCGGGCGCGGCCGGCGGGGCGAACTCCTCGATCCAGACCCCGAGCGTGCGCCGCAGCGGCTCGCCGAGGTACCCGCCGAGCCGCACGTGCAGGTGCTCATCGGTGATCGCCGTGCCGAAGCCCACCACGAGCGTGCCGCCGGAGTCCGCGAACGAGGCGAGGTTCTCGAGCTGCGCGTCGGTCGCGACGAAGTGGGCGGGTGCGACGACGAGCCGGTAGCCCGACAGGTCGCCGTCGGCGCGCACGAAGTCGACGGTCACCCCCTGCGAGGTGAGCGCGTGGTGCCAGGCGAACAGCGTCTCGAGGTACGAGACGTTCGTCGGCGACGCCGGCTGCTCGAGCGCCCACCAGCTGTCCCAGTCGAGCGCGATCGCGACCTGGGCGGGCACGCGGCTGCCCTCGAGCCCGACCTGGTCGCCCGACAGGCGCCGGAGCTCCCCACCGAGCTGCTCGATCTCGCGCCACACCCTCGTGTCGGTCCCGCCGTGCGGCACCATCCCGGAATGGAACTTCTCCGAGCCCGCGGCCGACTGCCGCCACTGGAAGAAGAGGATGCCGTCGGCGCCGCGCGCGACCGACTGGTACGACCACGCGCGCATCTGGCCCGGCGCCTTCGCCGCGTTCTGCGGCCGCCAGTTCACGGCGCTCGGCGACTGCTCCATGAGCAGCCACGGCGCACCGTCGCCGAGCGAGCGCATGAGGTCGCGCACCATCGCGGCGTACGGCGCCGAGAGCGGGTCGGCCGGGTCCGGATAGGTGTCGTCGGAGACGATGTCGACCTCGCGCGCCCACGTCCAGTAGTCGACGGGCTTGAAGAACCCCATGAAGTTGGTCGTGATCGGCACCTCGGATGTCGCGCGGATCACCTCGACCTCCGACCGGTAGCAGGCCAGCAGTTCGTCGCTCGAGAAGCGGTCGAAGTCGAGCAGCTGCGTCGGGTTGCGGAACGAGGGCGCGGCGCGCGGCGGCTCGACCTCGTCGAACGCGTCGTAGTGCTGCGACCAGAAGGCCGTGCCCCACGCGCGATTGAGCTCCTCGATCGTCGCGTACTTCGCCTCGAGCCAGGTGCGGAACGCCGCGGCCGACACCTCGCAGTAGCAGTGGCTGACGTGGCATCCGTACTCGTTGTTCACGTGCCAGAGCTCGAGTGCCGGATGCTGCGCGTAGCGCTCGACCAGTCGGGTCACGAGCTGCCGCGCCCGATCGCGGTACACGGGCGAGCTCGGGCAGTACTGCTGCCGGCTGCCGACCGCGAGCCGCACGCCCTCCTCGGTGACGGGCAGGGTCTCGGGATGCCGCTTCGCGAGCCATGGCGGCGGCGACGCGGTGGCCGTGGCCAGGTCGACTCGGATGCCGCCGGCGTGCAGCGTGTCGAGCACGTCGTCGAGCCAGGCGAAGTCGTACTCGCCGGGGCGCGGCTCGAGCCTCGCCCACGAGAACACGCCGACGGTGGCGAGGCTGATGCCGCCCCGCTGCATGAGCGTCACGTCCTCGTCCCACACCTCGCGGGGCCACTGCTCGGGGTTGTAGTCGCCGCCGTACCAGATCGTCACGATCCTGCCCTCTCCGTCGGAGTCGTCCGTCCATCTTCCACGCCGCGCGCTCGCGACGTGGTCATTCCTTCACGCTCCCGGCCGCGAGCCCCGACTGCCAGTACCGCTGGAGGAAGAGGAACGCGAGCACGAGCGGCACGATCGACACGAGCGAGCCGGTGATGACCGTGGAGAACAGCGCCTGCGAGCCGCCGCCCTGGCTCGCCGCCGACTGGAGCTGCGCGAGGCCGACGGTGATCGGGTACAGGTCGGAGCTGTTCAGCATGATCAGGGGCAGGAAGTAGTTGTTCCACGTCGCGACGAGCGAGAAGAGGAACACCGTGACGAGTCCGGGCCCGAGCAGGCGCAGCCCCACCTGCCCGAAGATGCGGAACTCGCCCGCCCCGTCGACCCTTGCCGCCTCGATGAGGCCGTCGGGGATGGCATCGGCCGCGTACACGCGCATCAGGTACACGCCGAACGGGCTGACGAGCGACGGGATGATGACGGCCCACGGCGTGTCCGTGAGGCCCGCCGCCGAGAACAGCAGGTAGGTCGGCAGCGCCAGCGCGGTGAGCGGGATCATGATCGCCCCGAGCGTCGCGCTGAAGAGGGCCTTCTTGCCCGGGAACTCGTACTTCGCGAACGCGTACCCCGCCATCGTGGAGAGCAGGGTGGCCCCGACGGCCGCGCTGAGCGAGTACACGAACGTGTTCACGAGCCAGCGCGCGAAGATGCCGTCGCGCACCGAGAAGAGCGTCTGCAGGTTCTCCCAGAGCGAGAAGTCGCCGCCGAACCACAGGCCGAACGTCGTGAAGAGCGCGGCGTTGTCCTTGGTCGAGGAGACGAGCAGCCACCAGAGCGGCAGCACGAAGTACAGCACGCACAGCCAGAGCAGCACCGTGAGCAGCAGGCTCCTGCGCCGCTCGGGGGCGAAGTGGCGCGCGGTGCGGCGGGGCCGCTTGGGATCCTCGATCATGACCGCGGCGCGGGTCTCGGTGTTCGTCATGACTGGCTCCGTTCACGGCGCTCGCGTCGTTGCGAGCCGAGCTGGACGATGTAGGACACCACGGCGATCACGATGCCGAGCAGGAACGCGATGGATGCCGCATAGTTCAGCTCCTGGTTCACGAACGCCAGGTTGTAGGCGTAGAAGTTCGGCGTGTAGGAGTTGATCACGACGTTGGGCGCGATGATCGCCAGCAGGCTCGGTTCGGCGAAGAGCTGGAACGACCCGATGACCGAGAAGATGATCGTCAGCAGGATCGCCGGGCGGATGGCCGGGATCTTGATGCTCCAGGCGAGGCGGAACTGGCCGGCGCCGTCGATCTCGGCGGCCTCGTACAGCTCCGACGGGATCGACCGCAGGGCCGCGTACATGATGATCATGTTGTAGCCGACGAACTCCCACGTGACGATGTTCATCATCGCGCCGAGCATGTTCTCGGCCGAGAGGAACTCCGGCGTCCCGAGTCCGACGGCACGGGAGATCTGCGCGAGCGGCCCGAAGTCGGGGCCGTACAGGTAGCCCCACATGAGCGTCGCGACGACGGCGGGCACGGCGTAGGGCATGTAGATGAGCAGCCGGATCGCCTTGGATCCCCTGGCGCGGAACGTGTCGAGCGCGAGGGCGAAGAAGAGCGCGAGCCCGAGCATGATCGGCACCTGCACGACGAAGAACAGGGCAACGCGGCCGAGGCCCTCCAGGAACAGGGGGTCGGTGAGCGCGCGCACGTAGTTGCCGAGGCCGTTGAAGGCCTCGCCGCCGATGAGCTTGCTCTCGAAGAGGCTCAGGTATCCCGAATAGGCCAGCGGGACCACCAGCATCGTGATGAACACGATGAAGAACGGGAGGAGGAACAGGTAGGCGGCTCGGTACTGGCGGCGCTTCGTCGTGCTCGTGCGGCGCTTCGGCGGTGGGGGGGCTACGGGGCGCTCGGCGCTGAGCGCCGGGGTGGTCGACATGGCGGCTCCTTCTCTTGCTGTCGGTGGGTTGGGGGCGGGGCGCCCGTCGGTACGACACGACGGACGCCCCGCTGGCTCACTCGACGGTGAAGCCCTGCTCCTCCGCGTACTTCACGAGCTGGTCCTGCCAGGTGTCCAGCGCCGCGGCGATGTCGCCCTTGTCCGCGATCACGGTGCCCATCGTCTCCTCGTAGGTCGAGTAGACGTAGTCCATGAACGGCACCCACTCGAAGTCGGTGTCGACGGTCGTGGAGATCTCGGCGAACAGCTTGTTGACCTCCTGGCCGCCGTAGAACTCCGACTGCTGGTCGACGAACGCGGGGTCCTCGAGCACCGAGACCTGCGGCGGGTAGAGGAACTGCTCGGTCGCGAGCATCATCGCCGACTCCTCGTCGTTGTTGATGAACTTCGCGAGCTCGTAGGCGGCGATGGGGTTCTTGCTCGACGCGAGGACCGCGTCGGACGAGCCGCCCCAGTTGCCCGAGACCTCTTCGCCCTCGGTCCACTGCGGCAGCGGCGCGGCGCGCCAGAGGCCCGACGTGCTCTCGGCGGTGCCCTGCAGGAACACGGGTGCCCACGCGGCGGTGAGCCAGCCCGCGTACTTGCCGTTCGCGAGGCCCTGGTACCAGGTGTCGTTGAAGTCGACGTCGGTCGAGATCAGGTCGGCCTGGATCAGGTCGGTCCAGTACGTCGCGATCTGCTTGGCCTCGTCGCTGTTGACGTCGATCTTCACCGTCTCCTGGCCGTCGTAGCCGAAGGGCTTGATGCCCGCCTGCCAGAAGAAGCCGATCATCTGACCGGCCTGGGTCGCGCCGAGGTTCGAGATGTACGAGCCGGTCGTCTCCTTCACGGCCTTCGCGGCCACCGCGTAGTCGTCGTAGGTGGCCGGCGGCTCGGTGATGCCGGCCTCGGCCAGGATGTCCTCGCGGTAGAGGTTGCCCATCGGGCCGACGTCCTGCGGGATGGCCCAGACCTCGTCGGCGGGAGAGACCTGGTTCCACGCCCACTCCACGTAGTCGTCGGCGAGGTCGTCGGCGCCGTACGGCGTCAGGTCGAGCAGCGACTCGGGGAGCACGAACGACGGGATGTACTGGTACTCGATCTGCGCGACATCCGGCGCACCCTCGCCCGCCTCGATCGCGCTGCGGAGCTTCTGATAGTGCGGGAGCCCCTGGCCGACGTTCTCGACCGTGACGTCGATGTCGGGGTACTTCTCCTCGAAGAGGGCGACCTCGTTCTCGATGTCGGGCACCCACGTCCAGAACGTGAGCTTCGTGGGGGTGGTCATCGCCTTGTCGATGTCCTCCTGGCTGACAGGCCCCTGATCGGATCCGCCGTCGCTGCCGGGCGTGCATCCCGCCATCAGCAGTCCGACTGAGACGGCGCCGCTCACCAGCGCCAGTGCTGTGGTTCTCCGTGCCTTCTTCATGATGACTCTTTCCGTGGTTGGGTCGGATCACACGATCCCTTGGCGCTCACTCGCTGACGAAGGTCCGCGTCGACCATGCCGGCAGTGAGACATCGGTGCCCGTCGGGAGGTGCTCTCCCGAGACGGGGTCGGTGACGGATGCCGCGAGCGTGACCGCCTGCGGCTCCCATCCCCAGTTGAAGACGAACCAGGCCCGTCGCCCATCGGGCAGCGAACCGGATGCCACGGTCACGGGCAGTGCCCGGCCCGGGGCCAGCCCGTCGCCGATCGGCGCGGGAACGGCCCAGCGCACGAGGTCGGCGGCCAGCGTGGGCGACGGGACCGTGCCGACGACGGTGATGCGGCCGGCGCCGTGCGCGTTGGTCGTGACGGCGGGGAAGTCCGAGAACCGCGGGTGGTCGTAGGCGGCGAGCGTGTCGGCGCCGGTGCTGATCAGCCCGTCGGCCCAGCGGCGTGCGGCGGCGCCGGCGGATGCCTCGAGCGGCCCGCTCGCGGTCACCGCGACGTCGCTGCCGAGGTTGGAGAACTCCTCGTACCGCACGCCGGCGGCCTCGTGGAGTCGGGCGGGGGCGACCTCGACGCGCGCCCGCGCCTCCTCGTCGCCGTAGCCGGTGCGGATGCCGACGATGAGGTGGCCGCCGGCCTCCGCGTAGTCGCGGAGCAGGTCGAGGTCGGCGTCCGTCGCGACGTAGAGGCCCGGTGCGACGAGCACGGGGTACCGCGCGGCGAGCTCGGTGGCACCGAGCTCGAGCGCCTGCGACACGTGCAGGATGCGCGATTGCGCGCCGGCGTCGATCACGCCGCGGTGGAAGGCGTCGACGATGTGCTGGTACGACGCGCGATCGGGGAGCCCGTCGGCCGTCGCGAGCGGCGGGAAGAACTCGAGGGCGAAGCGGCTGTCGTTCGACCAGAGGATCGCGACGTCCCCGTCGGGCTCGTACCCGTCGAGCGTCGACCCGATCGAGCGCAGGTCGGCGCCGACCCCGGCGAGCTCGTGGTAGACCCGGCCGGGCTCGAGGCTGTGCGGGAGCACGCCGCCCCAGTAGGTCTCGGTGCCGTAGGGCAGGGTGTGCCAGTGCCAGTACTCGATCATCGCGGCGCCCCGTGAGACGAAGGCGAAGGCGGCCTGCCGGAGCTGGCCGGGGTAGGGCGGGAGGTTGAGCTCGGAGCCGCCGATGGACTGCGCATCGGTCTCGGTGACGAGGAAGCGCGACTGCTTCGACGAGTACATGCGGTCGGCCTGGCGGAGCATGGCGGCGACGCCCGAGGTGGTCCAGTGCGTCAGCGGCTCGAGGTCGACGGTGGCGTCGAGGTGGTCCTGCATCGCGTAGTACGGGTTGCCGGCCGTGAGGTCGAGCACCTCGACGAGCTGCTCGTCGGCGAGCGCCGGACGCGGATAGGCGATGCACGTCGTGACGAACTGCTCGGGCGAGGCGTACTCGCGCACGATGCCCGCCTGCCAGGCGATGAACTCGGTCGTGAGGTCGGCCTGGTACCGCCGCCACGCCAGGTCGTACTGGGGCAGCGTGTTGCCGTCGGGCGTCCACAGGTCGGACCACGCGGACAGCCGGTGCGACCAGTAGGTGAGGCCCCACTCGCGGTTGATCGTCTCGACGTCGCCGTACTGCGCCTCGAGGCGGCGCACGAACCGCTGGAACGAGCCGCGGTTGTGGAAGAGCTCCATGCCGGGCTCGTTGTCGACCTGGTACCCGATCACGGCGGGGTGGTCCGCGTAGCGGGCGACCACCGCGCGGATGACCCGCTCGGCGTGGAACAGGAACGCCGGATGCGAGTAATCGACCTCCTGGCGAGCGCCCCACGGCACCCGCTCCCCCGTGCGGCGCTCGGCGGCGATCTCGGGGTATGCGGTCTGCAGCCACGGCGGCACGGCGTACGTGGGCGTGCCGAGGATCACCGCGATGCCGCGCTCATGCGCTCCGTCGAGCACCGGCTGCAGCCAGTCGAGGTCGAATTCGCCGTCGCGCGGCTCCCAGGTCGACCACACCGACTCGCCGACGCGGATGACGGTGAAGCCGGCCTCCTGCATCAGGTCGAGGTCGGCTTCGGTGCGCTCCTCACGGTGGTACTCGGCGTAGTAGGCCGCTCCGAAGAGGACCCCGCTCGGGGGCTGGACGGGTCGCGAGGCGCTCATCTGGTACGTACTCCGTTGTCGTCAGTGCCGGGTGTGCTTCGAGGGTGCGTTGTCTGGATGTTTTCGACAACATGTTCTCGAATCAAGGATGTTGCCGATAACATCGTCTTGTCAAGCACCAATTCGCTCTCGTGACGAAGTCGTCACCGAGCGGGGTCGAGGTGCCATTCGATTCGGAGAGGATCGGTGGATGAGCGAGCGCACGGAATCACCCGAGCGGATGGACGGACCGACGATGCCGGCCAAGCCGGCGACGATCTACGACGTCGCGCAGGCCGCGGGCGTCTCCCACCAGACCGTCAGCCGGTTCCTCAAGGGCTTCCAGGGCATCCGGCCCGAGACGCGCGAGCGGGTCGTGCAGGCCCTCGACGAACTCGGGTACCGGCCCAACCTCACTGCCCGCAGCCTGAAGTCCGGCCGATCGCATCGCATCGGCGCGCTCACCCACGAGATCTCCCACGTGGGCCCCAGTCGCATCGTCGAGGGCGCGAGCGCCGCGGCGCGCGAGGCGGGCTACGTGCTCGACATCGTGTCGCTCGACGCGCGCAATCCGCGCGCCATCGAGGAGTCGCTCGGGATCATCACCCAGCACGACCTCGCCGGTGTGCTCGCGCTCGCATCGACCGACGAGATGACCGCGGCCTTCGAGACGGCGGAGTTCCGCGTGCCCGCCTACGTCGCCGTCGAGGCCGACGACGCCGTCGACGACCCGCGGTCGCGGCTGTCGCGCATCGGCCTCCCGGCGCTCGTCGATCACCTCGCCGGCCTCGGGCACCGCCGATTCGTGCACATCGCCGGACCCGCCAACTGGTCGGCGTCCCGCAACAGGTTGCGGGCGTACGAGGCCACGGTGACGGAGCACGGACTGCAGTCCGTCGCGGTGCTCCACGGCGACTGGTCGGCTCGTTCGGGATACCACGCCATCGCCGACCTCGCCGAGCTGCCGGATGCCACGGCGTTCATCGCCGCGAACGACCAGATGGCGCTCGGCGCGATGCTCGCCCTGAAGGAGCGCGGACGCCGCACTCCCGACGACGTCAGCGTCGTCGGCATCGACGACATCCCCGAGGCCGAGTTCTTCGACCCGCCGCTCACGACGCTGCGGAACGACTTCGAGTCGCAGGGCCGCGCGGCCGTCGCCGAACTGCTCTCCCGCATCGAGCGCACCGAGCCGCGCAGGCTGGTGACGCCGCTGCCGCAGCTCATCGTCCGTCGATCGTCGGGCCCCGCTCCGACGCGCTGACCGACGCGGGAAGGCCGGGCTCCGAACGGAACCCGGCCTTCGGTCGCGTGCGCGCCCTCGCTACCGCTTCTTGCTCTTCTCGACGGTCGGGAGCGTGCCGTCGGCGCGCTTCGCCGCGTAGTAGGCGCGGGCCTCGTCCTGGCGCTCCTGCTCGGCGCCCGACGCGATCTTCGCGCGAAGGTGCTCTGGGCCGTAGCCGAAGGCGTCGACGAGGTCCTGCGCGTGCGGGCGCAGGCGCTCGATGAGGCGGTCGATGTACGCCGTCACCGACTGCGCGCGCTTCGGCGAGAGGCGGCCGTTCATCAGGTACCAGGCCGCGTGCTGCTCGATGAGGCCGAGGCCGAAGAGGTCGCGCACCCACGTGAGCACCTGCTTCGTGTCGGGATCGGCGACCTTCGCGAGCCCGCGCGTGAACGCCTCCCACTGCAGCAGCTCGGCGTGGGCGCGCGCCGCCTCGATGAGCTCGTTCTGGTTGCGGTTGAAGAGGGCGGCACCTTCGGCCTTGGAGAGCTTGCGGGCCTCGCGCAGACGGCCGGCGATCTCGGCGACCATCGTCTCGACGCGGTCGGTGAGCATCGAGCGTTGCGTGTCGGGGTCGCGCAGCTCCGAGACCGAACGGGCGGTCGAGCCGAGGTCGGCGATGTTCTGTCCGAGGCGGCGGAGCCCGGTGCCGTGGTAGGCGCGCTCCGCCGTCTGCGTGACGACGTAGCGGGCCATGGCCCCGACATCCGCCCCGGCGAACTGCTTCGAGTAGTCGGTGAGGAGGCGCTTGGCGACCAACTGCAGCAGCACGTTGTTGTCGCCCTCGAACGTGACGTAGACGTCGAGGTCCTGGCGGAGGCCGACGAGTCGGTTCTCCGCGAGGAAGCCGGAGCCGCCGCAAGCCTCGCGCGCCTCCTGCAGGGTCTCGAGCGCGTGCCACGTCGACAGCGGCTTCAGCGACGCCGCGATGGTCTCGAGGTCCTGGCGGTCGTCGTCGGTGTCGGCCTTGCCGGAGAACACGGCGTCGAACTTCACCAGGAACTCGTCGTGCGCGAAGATCTGCGCGTAGGTCGTCGCGAGCTTCGGCAGGAGCCGGCGCTGGTGACGCTGGTAGTCGAGCAGCACTTCTTCGTCGGTCTCGCTGGCCGCATTGAACTGGCGACGCTGGTTGCCGTAGGTCACCGCGATCGCGAGTGCCGCAGCGGATGCCGCGGTCGCGGCGCCGTCGAGCGAGACCCGGCCCTGCACGAGCGTGCCGAGCATCGTGAAGAATCGGCGCCCGGGGCTCGAGATGGGGCTCGAGTAGGTGCCGTCCTCGGCGACCGACCCGTAGCGGTTCAGGAGGTTCTCGCGCGGGACGCGCACGTTCGTGAAGTGCAGGCGACCGTTGTCGATGCCGTTGAGGCCGCCCTTCAGACCGTCGTCCTCGCCGCCGATGCCCTTGAGGAACCCGCCCTTGGCGTTGCGCAGCGGCACGTAGAACGCGTGCACGCCGTGGTTGACGCCCTTGGTGACGAGCTGGGCGAAGACGACCGCGGCCGTGCCGTGCACGGCGGCGTTGCCGAGGTAGTCCTTCCACGCGCCGCGGAACGGCGTGTCGATCACGAACTGCCGCTTCTTCTCGTCGTACGTCGCGGTCGTGCCGATCGCCGCGACATCCGACCCGTGGCCGGTCTCGGTCATCGCGAACGCGCCGGGGACCTTCAGCGACATGATGTCGGGCAGGAAGGTCTCGTGGTGGAACTCGGTGCCGAGGTGCAGCACGGCGGCGCCGAAGAGCCCCCACTGCACGCCCGACTTGATCTGCAGGCTCGGGTCGGCGAGCACGAGCTCCTCGAACGCGGCGATGTTGCCGCCGTGATCGTCGTGGCCCCCGACGGACTTCGGGAACGCCCGGTGAACGGCCCCGTGCTCGACGAGGATCTTCAGCTGGCCGAGCACGCGCTCGCGGTGCTCCTCCTTGGACTGCCCCTCGATGCGCTGCAGGGCGGGGTCGGCCACGCGCACGCGCGCCTCGGCGCGGATGTCGGCCCAGGTGCCGAGCAACTGCCGGCCGAGCGACTCGACGTCGATCCGCGGACCTTCGGGCGTGCTCGCGGGCGGCGCGGGGATCGGCGCCGCGACCGCGTCGCGCGCGGGCTTGGCGGGGACGGTCGCGGGGGCCGTCTCGTCGGCCGTCTTCGTGGTGCGGGATGCCGTGTCAACCATCGTCGGTCTCGTCCTTCGTGTGCAGGGATCAGCTCATTCCAACGTACGTCGGCCCCTCGAACGCGGGAAGCGCTGCATCCGGCGCCTACAAAGGCGCGGCGCCACGGCTCCGGCCGCGCTGTGATGAAGCTACAAAACGGATGCCGGGGCGTTGTGATTTCGCAACATCAGGGCGCGGTCGCGAGCGAGCCGCGCGTCGGGGCAGGAGTGCCTCGCCACGTCGACCCGGACGACAGCCCCGGTCAGGCGCGGAAGAACCGGCTCGCCCGGCGGCTCCACAGCAGCAGCACCACGATGAGCGCGATCAGGATGCTGAGCCACTCGCCGATCGGGTCGCCCCAGCTCGCCACGATGACGAACAGCGACGAGATGATCGAGAGCACCTGCACGACCGTGACGATGAGGCGGGCCGCCGCGTTGCCCGAGAGCAGGCCGACTGCGACGACCACGGTGATGATGCCGAGGATGATCGAGAGGATCGCCGACGTGTAGACGGCACCCGCACCCGCCCACTCGGGGGCGACCGCGATGGCGCTCGCCTGGAGGAACATGATGGTGCCGACGACGATGTCGATCGCGCCCGAGAGCCACGCGATGACGGCGACGACGGTGACGCCGGCCGGACGAGCGGTGTGTTCTGCCATGACGACCTCCGAGCTCCCGACGAGAGCGGCGATCGGCCCCCGCACGTCGATCGTAGCGAGGGCCGCGTTCGCGACGACGGATGCCGCGGAGGATTCGTCCGCGGCATCCGCCCTCGCCCGACCCGGTGGGCCGGAACTGCGCCTACGCGCTCCGCTGGTACACGCGGAACGCGCGCGTGGCGAGCCAGCCGAGCACGAGCGCGAACGCCGCGAGGAAACCGAGGTGCATCCAGACGTCGGCCCAGTCGGGGTTCGCCGAGAGGAGCGCCTCGCGTCCGGCGACGACCGCCCATTCGAACGGGTTGAAGCGCGCGACATCCGCCACCCATCCGGCCGACAGCGACGTGTCCATGAGCGCCGAGCTCAGGAACATGAGCGGAATGGTGATGAGCTGGGAGAGCCCGATCAGGATGTTCTGGTCGCGGGCGAGCAGCGCGGCCGCGTTCGAGAGCGCCGAGAACGACGCGGTGAGCAGCATCGCCGCCGCGAGCAGCACGAGCACGCCGACGAGGCCGCCGTCGAAGCGCGCGCCGAGCAGCCAGGCGACGCCCAGCACGATGAGCGTCTGCACGAACGTGAGCACCGACTGGTAGACGAGCGACGAGACCATGAGCGCGCCCCGGTTCGTCGGCGACGTGAGGAGGCGGTCCATGACGCCCCGGTTCATGTCCTCGATGAACGAGGTGCCGGCCCAGGCGCTGCCGAACAGCGCCATCATCACGACGATGCCCGGTGTGAGGAACTCGAGGTAGTCTTCGCCGCCCGAGAATCCCGGGATCTCGACGACGGACTCGAAGAGCTGCCCGAACAGCAGCAGCCAGATGAGCGGCTGCACGAGGTTCATGACGACGAACGCCGGCACGCGCATCGCGGCGCGGAGCTGGCGCAGGGTCAGCACGAGGGTGTGCCGGAGGAAGGTCGGCGCACCGGATGACGGACGGACCGAAGCCCGGGGCGGGGCGGTGATGGTGCTCATGCGGCACGCTCCTCCGAGGACGTGGCGCGCGCGAGGTGCGCCGAGGCGAACGAGTGCCCGGTGTGGGCGAGGTAGACGTCGTCGAGGCTGGGCCTCGCGACCGTGGCCGAGACGACGCGCAGTCGTTCGGCGTCGAGGAGGGCGAGGGCCACGGGGAGGGCCTGTCCGCCCGCGTCGGTGCGCGCGCGAACGGTGCGGCCCTCGAGGACCGTCTCGCGGAAGGTCCCCGCCCGCTCGATGGTCGCGAGCGCGAGCCCGAGGTCGGCGGTGTCGTGGAGCTCGATCACGACCGCGTCGCCGCGGAGGCCGGCCTTCAGCTCGTCGGGCGTGCCCTCGGTGACGACCCGGCCGTCGGCGACGATCGCGAGGCGGTTCGCGAGGCGGTCGGCCTCCTCCAGGTAGTGGGTGGTGAGCAGCACCGTGGTGCGCTCGGCCGCGGCCATGCGCTCGATCTCGGCCCACATCTCGGTGCGCGCCTCGGGATCGAGGCCCGTCGTCGGCTCGTCGAGGAACAGCACCTGCGGGCGGTGCATGAGGCCGATCGCCACGTCGAGCTTGCGTGCCATGCCGCCCGAGTAGGTCTTGACCTGCCGGGTCGCCGCCGACGCGAGGCCGAACCGGTCGAGGAGCTCGCCGGCCCTGGATCGGGCGTCGCGCGTGGTCATGCCGTGCAGCTGCCCGGCCAGCACGAGATTCTCGACGCCGGTG
This sequence comes from Agromyces sp. Marseille-Q5079, assembly GCF_051016555.1. NCBI lineage: Bacteria > Bacillati > Actinomycetota > Actinomycetes > Micrococcales > Microbacteriaceae > Agromyces > Agromyces sp. Marseille-Q5079. The sequence goes on from NZ_JBPEJF010000001.1 coordinate 414,426, forward strand.
TCCATCGGGTCGGAGACCTGCTTCTGCGCGACGAACCCGATGGATCGGCGCACCTCGGCGGGGCTTCGACGCACGTCGAAGCCGGCGACGAAGGCGTCACCCGAGTCTGCGGCGCTCAGCGTCGCCAGGATCTTGACGGTGGTGGACTTGCCGGCGCCGTTCGGGCCGAGCAGGCCGAAGACGGTTCCCTCCTCGACCTGGAAGCCCAGCCCGTCGAGGGCGGTGAGCGGCGACTTGCGGCGGCCTTGCGGATAGGACTTGACGAGGCCCCTGGCCTCGATGGCCAGCCCCGGTGTTGCGGTGGGCACGGTGAATGCTCCGATCTCGAGCGGATGTCGGTGGTCGGAGTCGGTTCAGCGATGGGCCGGTAGTCTGGCGGCGCGCGTCGGTCTCACGGTTCGGCTTCGGCTGAACGACTCGATTGCGTGTGGCGGCTCGGGTGTTGCAGCACCCGGGTCGCCGTCTTCGTCGGTCACGGCGCGGCCGTGTTGTTCATCTCGATCAGTACTGTATCAGATCAATTACCATATGTGAAGGAATCGTGGCGCTTCAGCGCGTGCTGCGACGCCCCACGTCAGCTGACGTGGGGCGTCAGCGGCGCAGCGCCGTGCGTCGCACGCCGCCGCGCGACGCGCGACGCGCGACGGCTGCGAGGTGCGGCCCCTTCGCCTATCGGGCGACGAACGCGTCGACGACGGCGACGATCGCCTCGCCGTAGGCCTCGCGCTTCTTGGCGCCGATGCCCGAGATGCCGTCGAGCGAGGCGACCGACTGCGGGCGCTCGGTGGCGACCGCGCGAAGCGTCGCATCGCCGAACACGATGTACGCCGGAACGCCCTGCTCACGAGCCTCGGCACTGCGCCAGGCGCGCAGCGCCTCGAACAGCTCGGCGTCGGCGGGGCCGAGGTCGGCCGTCGCCGAGGCGGCCTTGGCCGATCGACGGGTGGCGGCACGTTCGGGCTCGGCCCGGAGCATGACCTTGCGCCGGCCCGCGAGGACGTCGGCGGCGGAGTCGGTCACGGAGATGGTGCCGTACTCGCCGTGCGTGGCGAGCAGGCCCTGTGCGAGCAGCTGCCGGGCGACGCCGCGCCACTGCTGCTCGGAGACATCGGCGCCGATGCCCCAGGTCGCGAGCGTGTCGTGGCCGTACTGCGTGACCCTGGGGGTCTGCTTGCCGCGCAGGATGTCGATGAGGTGCCCGGCGCCGAACCGCTGGCGACGCTCGCGTTCGAGTCGGACGATCGTCGACATGAGCTTCTGCGCGGGCACCGTGCCGTCGAGCGCGGTCGGCGGCTCGAGGCAGGTGTCGCAGTTGCCGCAGGGCTCGCTCGGCTGGCCGAAGTAGCCGAGCAGGTTCTGGCGACGGCACTCGACCGTCTCGCAGAGCGCGAGCATCGCGTCGAGGTGGGACGCCAGGCGGCGCCGGTGCGCGAGGTCGCCGGGGCTCTCGTCGATCATGCGGCGCTGCTGCACCACGTCTTGGAGCCCGTAGGCCAGCCAGGCGGTGGCCGGCAGGCCATCGCGGCCGGCGCGGCCGGTCTCCTGGTAGTAGCCCTCGACCGACTTGGGCAGGTCGACGTGCGCCACGAACCGCACGTCGGGCTTGTCGATGCCCATGCCGAACGCGATGGTCGCGACCACGACGACGCCGTCTTCGCGGAGGAACCGCTCCTGCGTGCGGCGGCGCACCCCGGCATCGAGGCCCGCGTGGTAGGGCAGCGCGTTGACGCCGTTCTGCGAGAGGAACGCCGCGAGCTTCTCGGTGCTCGCCCGCGACAGCGCGTAGACGATGCCGGCCACGGGGGTGCCGTCGGCGTCGACGCCCTCGGTGCGCACGAAGTCGAGGAGCTGCTTGCGCACCTCGACCTTCGGGGCGATGCGGTACTGGATGTTGGGCCGGTCGAAGCTCGAGACGAAGTGGCGCGCACCGTCGAGCGAGAGCCGGCTCGTGATCTCGCGGTGCGTGGCCTCGGTCGCGGTCGCCGTGAGGGCGATGCGCGGCACGTCGGGCCACAGCTCGGCGAGCTCGGAGAGGGCGAGGTAGTCGGGCCGGAAGTCGTGCCCCCACTGCGCCACGCAGTGGGCCTCGTCGATCGCGAACAGCGCGATGCGGCCCTTGGCGAGGAAGCGCTTGGACGCGTCGGAGTTCAGGCGCTCGGGCGCGATGTAGAGCAGGTCGAGCTCGCCCGCGAGGTAGGCGCGCTCGACCTCGGCGCGCTCGAAGGCCTGCTGGCTCGAGTTGAGGTAGGCCGCCCGCACGCCGTTGCGGACGAGGGCGTCGACCTGGTCGTGCATGAGGGCGATGAGCGGGGAGACCACGACGCCGGTGCCCTCGCGGAGCAGCGACGGGATCTGGTAGCAGAGGCTCTTGCCGCCACCGGTGGGCATGAGCACGACCGCGTCGCCGCCACCGGCGACCTGCGCGATGATCTCGGCCTGCTCGCCACGGAAGCTGTCGTACCCGAAGACGGTGTGCAGCGCTTCGGCCGCCGAGGCGAACCTGACCGGGGCCGCCCCGATCGGGCCCGCCGTGGAACCGCCGGGGCCTGCGCTCCGCGCGGACGGCGCGGCCGGTGCCGCGGGCGGCTGCCACGCGTCATCGACCGGCGGCGCCCACGCATCGTCGGGCGGCGGGGCGAACTCGTCGGGATCCCAGGGGACGTCGTCGTAGGCGTCGAAGGGTTCGGGGTTCCGGCTCACCCGTCGAGTGTAACGAGCGCACCCGACAGGCGAGCCGGATCATCCTCAGGGCCGGCGCCGCACGACCAACCACGTGACGGCACCGGCGATGACGGCGACGAGCACGCCGCCGCCGAGCCACAGCAGGTCGGTCGGAACGGAGGCCGCGGCATCCGCATCGGAACCGTCGGCGTCGTCGGAGCCGCCGTCGGTGCTCGGAACCGCGCTCGCCGACACGTCGCCGCCGCAGGCGGGCGCATCCGTGCCGGTGCCGAGCACCACGCCGTCGGCGGGCTGCCAGTCGAAGGTCCACTCCCCCGAGATCGGGTGGCCGTCGGTCGAGACGACCTGCCAGATCACGGTGTACGTGCCGGCCTCGCCGAGATCGACGTCGGCCGCCGCCGAGGCGCCGTCGATCACGGCGCATCCGTCGCCGTAGTAGAGGCCGTCGGGTCCCTGCACGAGCATCGCGGCGCCCGTGCCGAGGTCGAGCAGCTCGTCGTTCGTCGTGAGCGAGACCTGCCCCGGTTGCTCGGTCACGACCGACCCCTCGGCGGGCGTCGTCGACACGACGGAGTTGTGCGCCGACGCCGACACGGCCGGCACCGTCACGAGCAGGGCGGATGCCGCGACCAGCGCCGCGGCCCCCACGAGGCCGCGGACCCGATGCCCGATGCGGCGCACCTGCCGCTCGGGGCGCATCACGCGTCCTTGCGGGGACGACGCGCGGTGATCGCGAGCACGATGCCCACGACGCCGACCGCGAGGCCGCCGATGCCGAGGACGCGTGCGACGGTGTCGCTCGAGTCGGCCGCGGCATCCGATGCCTCGTGCTCGTCGCTCTCCGCGGCATCGGCCGAGGCGCCGTGACCGTGGCCCTCGCCCTCGCCCTCGGCGGCCTCGGTCACGGTGATCGACGGCGCCGGGTGCTCGGGCTCGGCCTCGCCCTCGACCATCGGCTCGTTCCACGCGGTCTCACCGGTCTCGCACGTCTGGAGCACCGGGAACTCGAACGTCGTGCCCGCGGCATCCTCGGGCAGGGCGACCTGGAGCTCGATGGTGTCGCGGTAGCCGTCCTCGACGGGGGTGATGGCCGTGTAGACGATCTGGCTGGTGCGCTCGCCGTCGGCGACCTTCTCGATCGTCCAGTTCGAGTTGAGGGTCGGCTTGACCGACTCGATCTCGTCGGGGATGTCGAACGTGAGCTTCGTGGTCGGCGAGGCCTCGCAGCCGTGGCTGAATCCGAAGGTCAGCACGCTGTAGCTGCCGGCGGCGGTGTCGCTCGGAGTGACCGTGATGTGGGCACTCGCGGCGAGCGGTGCGGCCAGTGCGAGCAGGGCGCCGCCGACGAGGGCGGACGTGGCGATGGCGGCGGTACGGGCGGGACAGGTCATGACAGGTTTCCTCTTCGTGGGGTGCGCCGACGACCGACCGGTCGGCGTGCGCGATGCAGGTGATTCGGAGCCGTCTGCCCGGCAGGTCGCGGAGCGTGCTGCGGGGCGGCGTCGCGAGGACGTCAGACGACGGCGAGCACCTGCGGCGGCCCCCGGTGCCGCATCACGGAGAGGTGGAGCAGGCCGGCGAGCGCCCTGGGCGCTGCGAAGCCCGACGTGGCCCGCACCGGCGCCGACGGCGCGACCTCGAGCACGGGCGCCGAGCGGATGACCGAGGCCACGGCCAGCAGGGCCGCGCCGAGCGCCGAGCGCAGCGCGGCATCGCCGTGGCGGATCGCGAGCACCGTGACGACGACCGCAGCGAGGTGGGTGATGAGCATCGACGCGTCGTAGGCGAAGGGCGACGCGGATGCCGCGCCGAGCGGCAGTTCGACGGTCATGTGGTGGTGGCCGCCGGCGTGGGCCGGCGACGCGACCGCGGCGCTGCCCTGCACCGAGTACAGCGCATGCAACGCGAACTGGGCGACCGCGACCGCGATCACCGTGCGCACGGCGGAGAGTCGCGCGCCCACGACCGCGATGCAGAGCAGCACCGAGAACGCGAACGAGAGCCCGACGGCCAGCGCGCCGGGAGCGGCGCCGCCGCCGAGCGTGTGCGAGAGGGCGGCGACGAACGTCGCGAAGGCGGCGATCACGCCGCCGCGCGCGACGCGGGCCCACCTCGAGGTCATGCGCACCAGCCTAGACGAGGCCGGGCGCGCCGAAGGGCGGCGGGCGCGAGGCCCACCGCCCTTCGTCGTCTCACCAGGCCAGGACGGGAATCTGGAACATGCGCGAGTTCGTGTAGGGCGCGGTGCCCGTGAACTCGGCGCGCAGCTGGTGCACGCCTCGCGACAGCTTCGGAACCGTGATGGCCACGCGTCCGTTCTTCGTCTCCGCGGTCAGCTCGACCGAGGCGACGAGCTTCGACCCGTCGTACACCGAGACGGTGCCGAGGGGCTTCGAGCCGTCGAGGGCGAACACCTGCGCGTTGTAGGTGATGGAGGTACCGGCACGCACGAGCAGCTTGCTCGGTGCGCCGATGGTGACCGTCGCGACCGGAGCCGGCGGCTCCGTCACGGCGATCGTGATCGGCACGTCGACGGTGGTGCCGGTCGAGGCGACCGAAATGGTCAGCGCGGTCGCGCCTTCCACTCCCTCGGGGATCGTCACCGCGAGGGTGGCGCGGCCGCCCTCGTCGGTGGCGGGCACCGACGTGCGGTCGACGGGCGCGGTGCCGAGCACCGTGTCGCCGATCGAGACCGTGACCTCGCCCGCGGCGACCTCGTTGGTGCTGAAGTCGAGCGAGCTGAGCGCGAGCTGCAGCGTCTCGCCGGGCACGTAGGCCACGCCATCGGCGGGAGCCGGCAACACGAGGCCCACCGAGCGCTGCGCGGTGTCGGGCGTCGCCGTCTTGTTCGCGGTGAACCAGTCGACCATCGCCTGCAGGTCGACCTTGCCGGTGTCGGCGCGACCGGTTCCCTTGCCGAGGGTGAAGAAGTTGTCACCGCCGGCCGCCAGGAACGAGTTCGCCACGACGCGGTAGTTCGCCGCCGGGTCGAGCTCGACGCCGTCGAGCGAGACGTGGGTCACGCGCGACCCCGCCGCAGCCGTCGGGTCGTAGACGACCTTCAGTCCGGCGTTGACGCCGAGCTTCAGGAACGGACGCGAGGCGCCCGCGGGCTGCCACTGCTCCTCGAGCACCTGCTTGACCTGGGCGCCCGTGAGCGTCTGGGTGAAGAGGGTGTTCGCGAACGGCTGCACGTTGGCCGCCTCGCGGTAGGTGACGTTGCCGTCGGGGTCGGCGGCGCCGCTGCTCTTGAACTTCAGGTCGGTGCGCATGCCGCCCGGGTTCATGAACGCGATGTCGGCCGTGCCGTCCTGCTGGGCGGCCCAGAGCTGCACATCCGCGACGAAGTTGCCGATGGTCGACTCGGCGCCGCGCGCCTCGACGATCACGGGGTTGCCGTTCGCATCCGTGCCGGGCATCTGGCCGCGGTTGAAGTCGGCCGTGATGTCGCCGACCTTGACGGCGCCGAGCACGTCGGCCTTCGCCTTGGCCTCGGCGACGATCGCCGCGACCTCGGGGTCGGCCGGGTAGAGCGCCTTGGCCGGCACCGGCGGGTTCGTCGTCGCGACCGTCATGAGCGGCTTCAGCTCATTCGTGATCGAGACGAGTTCCTTCGTCTTGCCGTCGACCTCGAGCTTCATGAGGCCGAACTGCTCGCCGTACTGGCCGGCCGACACGACCGGGCGGCCGTCGACGACGTGGTTGTACGGGAGGTGCGTGTGCGCCGAGACGATCGCGTCGACCTCGGGGTCGACGCCGGCGACGATCTTGCCGAACACCGAGCCGTCGGTGACGCTCGAGAGCGCGCTCGTCGTCGCCCCCTCGTGCACCAGCAGGATGAGCACGTCGGCCTCGCCGTTGGCGGCCTCGCCGTCGGTGAGGTTCGCGGCCTGCGCGTTCACCGATTCGACGATGGGCCGCACGTCGAGCTCGGCGATGCCGGCGGGACTCACCAGCGACGTCAGCTCCTCGGTGACGGCGCCGATGAAGCCGACCGTGACACCCTCGAAGGTCTGCGTGTAGTACGGCGCGAGCGCCGTCTCGTCAGAGTCCTTCAGGAACACGTTCGAGCTGATGTACTCGAAGTCCGCCTCATCCTGCACGCGGTCGCGGAGGTCCTCCCATCCCTGGTCGAACTCGTGGTTGCCCGCGGCGCTCACGTCGAGTCCGGCCGCGTTGAGCGCGGCGATCGTCGGCGAGTCCTTCTGGATGAACGACGTGAACGTCGAGGCGCCGATCAGGTCGCCCGCCGCGGCGAAGACCGTGTTCGGGTTCTCGGCGCGAACGGCGTCGGCGGCACCCGCGAGCACCGCGGCGCCGGCGGCCGGAGCCGCCTGCTCGATGCGCCCGTGGAAGTCGTTGATCGTCATCACGCTGATGTCGACGACGTCCGTGAGCTTCGAGCTGTCGAGGCCGATGACCTGAGGGTCGTGGTCGCTCGAGCGGAAGACCGACCCGTCGTCGGGCGAACCGTTCTCGTACTGGCGGTCGCTCCACTCGGGCGAGTTGATCGCCCAGCGGCCGATGCCCGTGACGCCCTGCACGGCCGCGGCGTTGCCGAGCGCGTGGTCGAGCGAGCCGAGCTCGCCGTCGAACGTGTACGTGTACTGGTCGTCGGTCAGGTCGGGCAGCAGGTCGGTGTATCCGGCACCCGTGAGCACCTGGATCGGGTCCTCCTCGGCGTACGAGTTGAAGTCGCCGAGCAGGAACACCTCACCGGCCTGGTCGGCCATCGTGTCGGCCAGCGTCAGGAGCGAGGTCGCCTGCGCGACGCGGTCGGCGTTGAAGAAGCCCTGGCCGTCGGCCGGCTGGGTTCCGGAACCGCTCTTCGACTTGAAGTGGTTCGCGATGACCGAGAAGTCGTTGCCGTTCGGCAGCGTGAAGGCCTGCGCGATGGGCTCCCGGGCGTTGCCCCAGACGCTCTCGTCGATCACGGTCTGCGCGTCGCCCTTCGGGGTGACGGCGTCGGTGCGGTAGATGATCGCGCTCTGGATGAAGTCGGTCGTCGCGGCCGTGAGGCTCGCCGGCGTCGGGATGTAGGCCCACACGTCGGAGCCCTCGGCCGCGTTCAGCTCCGCCACGAGCGAGGCGGTGGCCTCGTCGCGCGCTTCGCCGAGCTTGAACGAGTTCTCGATCTCCTGAAGTGCGACGACCTCGGCGTCGAGCGCCGTGATCGCGGCGACGATCTTCTTCTGCTGCAGCGCGAACTCCTCGGCCGTGGCGGCGCCGCGGGCGTTGGCATTCTCGCTCAAGAGCGTCGTGAAGTAGTTCAGCACGTTGAACACGCCGACCTGGATGTCGCCGCCGACGGCGGGAGCCGCCTCGGGGCGCGGGTTCAGCGTCTCGAACGTGGGCCTGACCTCGGCCGGGCTCGTGCTGTCGATCGGCGCGGTCGGCTGCAGCCGCCAGGCGTCGAAGCCGTAGCTCAGCACGTACGGCGCCGAGGGAAGGATCACGCGGTCGCCGTTGCGGACGATCTGGTCCTTGGTGAGGTACGGCTGGTCGGCCGGGTGGCCGGCGGAGGTGACGGTGCTGTTCCAGCCGTCGTCGAGCACGAGCAGCCGGCCCCGGTTGGCGGCCGCGACGGCGTTCGACTCGGCGCCGGCGTCGAGCGTCTCGGTGCCCTTCACGGGCAGGGTGTCGCCTGCGGCAATCCAGAGCGAACCGTAGTTGTAGACCTCGTGCGTGCTCGAGAGCAGGTACGTGCCGGTGGGGGCGACGAGCATGCTCTCGAGGGCCTCGCGCGCCGTGCCGACGAGGGTGTCGGGCAGCGGCTGCGCCTCGGGCAGGCCGGCGCCGGCAGTGACGACCTCGACGCCCGCGGCATCCGCGGTGATCTCGGTGAGGCCGAAGTACTCGCTGACCGCGCCGGTGACCTTCACGAGGTCGCCGACGGCTCCGACGGCGGGCATGCCGAAGACGAAGACGCCGTCGGAGACGCCGGGCGTCGTGTCGGGACCGGCGGTCTGGATGGTCACGCCGTTGTAGCCGCCGGAGCGGTAGTCGGCCGTGATGACGCCCTCGACCGTGACCTTCTGGCCGACGAGCGGGCTGGCGTCGCCCGCGCCCTGCACCTCGGCGATGGTCGCCGTCTCGGGGTCGGGCTCGGGGTCGGGATCGATGACCACGCCGGAGTTCTGTGGGGTCGGCGTGGAGCTGAAGGTGAAGTCCGCGGAGTTGACGTCGGTGTCGGCGCCGCCCGTGCGGGAGATGCTGCCGGGGGTCGTGTTGCCGCCCGGATACGCGGCGACCGAGCCCTCGAAGCTGTTGGAGCTGCCGTAACCTACGAAGTCGACGACGTTCGGCGCGTCGACGATGGAGCCGGTGCCGGGGGTGACGGCCGTCGCGACATCCGCCAGGAAGAGCGCACCCGTCGTGCCGCTCGGAGCGAGGGACGTCGACAGGTCCGGCGACGGCAATGCGGCACCGTTCGCCGCGTTGCTGTTCATCGCGATGAGGAAGTAGCCCTTTGCGGGGATCGACTTGCTCAGTTCGGCGACACCATTCGCGGCGCCGGTACCAGTCGCCGATCGGTACTGCAGCGACCAGCCCGCGAGCGAGACGGCCGAGTTCGTCGGGTTGTAGAGCTCGACGAACTTGTTCAGGTACGGCTGGCCGGCACTGCCACCCCGCGCGTACACCTCGTTGATCACCACGCCCGAGCCGTCGGTCGCGGCGAACGCGGGTGGCGCTCCCAGCATTCCGACGATCAATGCCCCGGCGGCCGTGGCCGCTATGGCGGAAAGGCGTTGGACGGTACGACCACCCTGCATGACGCTCCCCTGTGTCATTCGCTGTGACGTCCGCGCTCGGGTTGCGCGAGGCGAACTCCCCCCGGATCGGGGGCCACTTTGCGCGTCAGCCTATGATTCGACTGGGCTCCTGCCAAGGGATTCCCGCGAATCATCCGGCTGATTTCACATCCTGTTCACGGATGCCGCGCACGCGAGCATGATCGCGTTTCCGGCGTGCTCAGATGAGCGAATTCACGGCGGGGGCTGGTGTTCGGCGGCCGATCGTGATGCGGGGCCCGCGACGGCGGCCGCGGCATCCGCTCGGTACGATGAGGCCTCGTGCTGACCGCCGTCCTCTCGCTCTCCGGCGCACTCGTGTTCGGAGCCGCCGACTTCCTCGGCGGGCTCGCCGCCAAGCGGGTGAGCGCGCTGCTCGCGACCGCGGTCGCCGCCGTCTCGGGGTTCGTGCTGCTGTTCGCGCTGCTGCCGCTGCTCGGCGGCGAGTGGAACGCGCACGACGTGCTGTGGGGCGCGATCTCGGGAGCGATCGGATGCGTCGGCATCGGGCTGCTCTACGCGTGCCTCGCCATCGGGCCGATGAGCATCCTCTCGCCGACGACCGCCGTGGTCTCCGCGATCGTGCCCGTGCTCTACGGACTCGTGTTCGCGGGCGAGCGGTTCGACGCGATCGGATACTGGGGGCTCGCGCTCGCGCTCGTCGCGGTGCTGCTCGTCGGCTTCGTGCCCGAACGCGGCGCCGTGCGCCCGTCGCTCCGCGGCATCCTCATGGCCGTCGGCTCGGGTGCCGCCATCGGCGGGTTCTACATCGCCGTCGACCAGACCTCCGACGAGAGCGGCATCGTGCCCCTCATCCTGAATCGCGGCGTCAACGCGGTCATCATGTTCGCGGCGGTCGGCGCAGTCGCGATCGTCGCGGCCCAGCGGGCGCGCGTCCGGGCGCGCGCGAACGTCCTCGCGACGGGCGGCCCCGACGAACCGCGGATGCCGCGGGCCGATCGCTCGGCGCTCGCCACCGGCATCCGGCTGGCCGTGGCCTGCGGCGTGGTCGACGCGGTCGCGAACGCGCTGCTGCTGTTCGGCATCCGCGCCGGCGACCTCTCGATCGCCGCCGTGCTCGGCGCCATGTACCCGGCCGGCACGATCCTGCTCGCCGCGATCGTGCTGCGCGAGCGCATCGCGCCCGTGCAGTGGGTCGGCCTGGTGCTCGCGCTCGGCGCGGCGGCGATGCTCGCGGTGGCCTGAGCGGCGGCGGGGCAGAGCCGCTCGCCGGCGTCCTGCGCTACAGCCGCACGACCTCGGTCACGTGCACGACCGCCGTTCCCTCTTCGGCGGATGCCTCGAGGTCGACCTCGGCCCGGATGCGCCAGTCGTGGTCGCCGGCCGGGTCGTCGAGGATCTGCTCGACGCGCCAGAGCCCCGACGCGGCATCCGACTCGTCGATGACGACGAGCTGCGGCGAGCGCGCCGCGGCGCCCGTGCCGAGGTCGTCGTGCTCGGCGTAGTAGCGGTCGAGCGCGTCGGGCCAGCCGGCGTCGGGGTCGAGCTCGGCGAGCTCATCGTCGCGCTCGAGGGCGGCCAGCTGCACGCGCCGGAACAGCTCGTTGCGCACGAGCACCGTGAACGCCCGACGGTTCGTCACGACCGAGGGCGGCGCGGGCGGCACGACTGCCGCCTCGTCTTCAGGCAGGTGGGCGCTGGGATCGACCATCTCGTTCCACTCGTCGACGAGGCTCGAGTCGACCTGGCGCACGAGCTCGCCGAGCCACTCGATGAGGTCGAGCAGGTCCTCGGTCTTCGCGTCGTTCGGCACGGTCTGGCGCATCGCTCGGAACGCGTCGGACAGGTAGCGCAGCACGAGGCCCTCGCTGCGGGCGAGCTGGTAGAACGAGACGAACTCGCCGAAGGACATGCTGCGCTCGAACATGTCGCGCACGACCGACTTGGGAGACAGCTCGAAGTCGCGGACCCACGGCTGGCTCGACGCGAAGGTCTCGAACGCCTGGGCGAGCAGCTCGTCGAGCGGCTTCGGCCAGGTGACCTCCTCGAGCAGTTCCATGCGCTGGTCGTACTCGATGCCCTCCTGCTTCATCGCCGCGACGGCCTCGCCGCGCGCCTTGAACTGCTGCTGCGAGAGGATCGGGCGCGGGTCGTCGAGCGTCGACTCGATGATGCTCACGACGTCGAGCGCGTAGTGCCCCGTGCCGATGCCCGTTCCGGCCTCGGCCTCGGGATCGAGCAGGTCGATCGCGGCGAGCGCGAACGGCGAGAGCGGCTGGTTGAGGGCGAAGTTCGGCTGCAGGTCGACGGTGAGCGCGACGCGCACGCCGAGGCCGCCGGCGCGGGGATCGGCGGTGAGCTCCACGACGCCGGCGTCGGCGAGCGTTCGGAGGATCTCGAGGGCGCGTCGCGCGAGCTCGAAGCGGCGCTTGCGGGGCTCGTGGTTGTCGAAGGCGAGCGAGCGGATGCCGCCCACGACGTCGCCCCCTCGGCCGATGACGTTGATGAGCATCGCCGCGGTGAGCTTCAGCTGCGGCGCGAGCGGCTCGGGCTCGGCGATGACGAGCCGGTCGTACGAGGCCTCGCCCCATGTGACCTGCCCGGCGGGCGCCTTCTTGCGCACGATGCGCTTGAGCTTCTTCGCGTCATCGCCCGCCTTGCGCACGGCGACCTCGTTCTCGATCTCGTGTTCGGGGGCGAGCACCACGACCGTGCCGGCTGTGTCGTAGCCGGCGCGACCGGCGCGACCGGCGATCTGGTGGAACTCGCGCGCGCTCAGCTGCCGCATCTTCTGCCCGTCGAACTTCGTGAGCGCGGTGATCAGCACCGAGCGGATCGGCACGTTGATGCCGACGCCGAGGGTGTCGGTGCCGCAGATCACCCGGAGCAGGCCGCGTTGGGCGAGCGTCTCGACGAGGCGACGGTAGCGCGGCAGCATGCCGGCGTGGTGCACGCCGATGCCCGCGCGCACGAGCCGCGAGAGCGTCTTGCCGAACGCGGTCGTGAACCGGAACCCGCCGATCGCCTCGGCGATCTCGTCGCGCTGCTCGCGCGTGACGACCCTGATCGAGGACAGCGCCTGCGCCCGTTCCATGGCCGCGGCCTGCGAGAAGTGCACGATGTAGACGGGGGCCTGCCGCGTGTCAAGCAGTTCCTCGACGGTCTCCTGCACGGGCGTCTTCGCGTACGAGTAGTGCAGCGGAACAGGGCGCTCCACGCCGGTGACCCGGGCCGTCGGCCGGCCGGTGCGGCGCTCGAGGTCTTCGGCGATCGCGGTGACGTCGCCGAGCGTCGCGGACATGAGCACGAACTGCGCGCGCGGCAGGAGGAGCAGGGGCACCTGCCACGCCCACCCGCGGTCGGGGTCGCCGTAGTAGTGGAACTCGTCCATGACGACCTGGTCGACCTCGGCATCGGCGCCGTGCCGGAGCGCGAGGTTCGCGAGGATCTCGGCCGTACAGCAGATGATGGGCGCGTCGGGGTTCACCGAGCTGTCGCCCGTGACCATGCCGACGTTCGACGCCCCGAAGATGTCGGCGAGCTGGAAGAACTTCTCGCTCACGAGCGCCTTGATCGGCGCCGTGTAGTAGGAGCGGCCCCCGGCGGCGACGGATGCCGCGTGCGCGGCGACCGCGACGAGCGACTTGCCCGTTCCGGTCGGCGTCGAGAGGATCACGTTGGCGCCCGACACGATCTCGATGACCGCCTCGTCCTGCGCGGGGTAGAGGGAGAGCCCGCGGTCTTCGGCCCAGTCGACGAACGCGTCGTACATGGCATCGGCATCGTACGGTCGCGGAGCGCGCTCGAGCAGGGGCTGGGTCACCCGTACGAGTCTGCCCTACGCGGCGGTCGGCGCCGCCGCCGATGCCGATTCGCTCCGGGCGAGAAAAGGGGGAGCCGGCCTGCGGGGTGATTTCGGGTCACGCCGCCGGCCGGCTCACGATCGCCGTCGCGGTGACAGTTCCCCCCTGCGGTCCGCGCCGTGCGATCGGATGCAACGCTACGGCGAGCGCGGATGCCGCACCTCAGGGTCAGCCCTGAGATCGGGCGGTCGGGCGACCGGATCGGGTGCTCAGTCGGCGGATGCCGCGGGCCCGCACACGTCGTTGGCGAGCACCTCGACCGTGCGGACGAGCACGCGGCGTCGCGCGGCGATGCGCGCCGCCCCCTCGTCGGGACTCGCGACGATGAGCCGGTCGAGGTGCGAGAGCACCGGCCACGCGTTGACGAGCGAGACCACCGTGAGGAACAGCTCGGCGGCGGCCTCGTGGTCGACGCCCGGCAGCATGGCGCGGAACCGTTCGACCTTGGTGTGGTGGTACTCGGCGCGCGCCTCGTCGGCCGCGGCGAGCTCGGCCCGCTCCAGGCCCTCCCAGAACACGAGCCGTGGGATGACGCCGTCGACGAGGTGGTGGTCGAAGAGACGACCGGCGTAGTCGCCGGCCGCGGCGGGCCCCCGCCCCTCCATGGTGACGGCGTCCATCGAGTCGCGCAGGCGCGAGGCGAGGACGGCGGCGAAGAGGTCGTCCTTCTTGCCGAAGTACTGGTAGATGCGCTCCTTGTTGACGCCGGCCGCGGTGGCGATGCGGTCGACCCGGCCGCCGGCGAGTCCGTGCTCGGTGAACTCGTCCGTCGCCGCGTCGAGCAGCAACCGCTTCGTGCGCTCGGTGTCCCAGGCCATGCCCCGAGTGTAGCAATTCCAACCGGATGGTTGTGAAATACGAGCTGAGGTGCTTCAATAGCAACCATTCAGTTGGAAACAACCATTCGGTTGGAAACTAGGAGTCGCCATGACCAGCACGCAGAACCCCGACGTCGTCGCCCCGACCGCGGCGACGGCCACCACGCCCGCCGCATCCGTCAGGCCCGCCGCACCCGTCGCGCCCGCGGCATCCGTCGCACCACCGTCGATCCACGTGCGCGCCCTGCTCACCTGGCTCGCGATCTTCCCGCTCGTCACGATCGGCCTCACCCTGATCGCGCCCTTCGCCGAGGCCTGGCCCCCCGTGGTCCGCGCGCTCGTGCTCACGCTCGTGGTCGTGCCGACCGCCGTCTACCTCGTCATGCCGTTCCTGCTCAAGGTGCGCGGCGGGCTCCACGGCCGGCGCGCGGCTCGGCGGGGCTGACCGCCGGGGCATCCGTTCGGCGCCTCATGCTCAGTGCAGGCCCGGAATTGCGCGGATTCCCCTTGTCGGCGCGGATCGCGCGGCGCTAGCGTTCGGAGCATCCTGCACCTGCTCGTCCCCGCGAACCCACTGGAGGGCCGCCATGCGGATCTCACCGCAGTCAGAACCCGGCGTCGCCGAGACCCACGCCGAAGGGTCGTACGACGTCGCACTCGTGCTCGTTCACGGCATGGGCGACGCGTATCGCAGCCAGATCCTGCTCGAGTGGGCCGAGCCGATCCTCTCGCGCATGGACTGGATGGTCCGCGACCGCATCTACGGCGACGGCGAACGACCGGGGGTGCAGCTCGACCAGTCCGACCTCGCCGGCGACGAACCGGTCATCACGGCGACCGTCCGCTTCGCGAAACGACGCGCGGTCGACGCATCCGGCGCCCCGATCGGCGAGGTCGAGACGGTCGAGCGCAAGATCGCGATCCTCGAGGCCCGCTGGTCGGAGGCGTTCGTGCCGCTCGGCCGCGCGCAGATCTTCCGGTGGGCCGCGCCCTTCATGTGGCGCGCCTTCCTGCGCATGCTCCGCCTGTTCTGGGCGACGATGTTCCTCGTTCCCTGGTACACGCTCGTCGAGCACACCCGCACGAAGCGCGAGTACCTCGTGTTCCCGCACCCCGTGACGTTCGTGCTCGACCTCGTGCGCGTCGTGCTCGGGTTCGTCATCTACGTGCCGATCGCCGTCTTCATCCTCCTGCTGGCCGTGGTGCTGACGCCGATCCTGCCGCTCATTAGCCCGCTGCTGCTCATCCCGTGGTTCAAGGACCTCGCCGCCGGCATCATCGACTCGCTCGCCGAGTCCATCGGCGACGTCACCGCCTGGAAGGAGACGCCGGTCCGCGCGAGCGCGATGCGCCTGATCGTGCGCGATGCCGTCTCCCGGGCGAAGTCCCTCGTCGGCGACGGCGACGTGCAGGTGTTCGCCCACTCGCAGGGTGCGGCGGTCTCGACGTTCGCCCTCTTCGAGGAGATGGAGCCGAACGACTACAACGTCCGGCAGCTCACCACGGTCGGCGCGGCCGTGACCCTGCTCGGCCGCGACCAGTGGCGCGGGCGCACCGACCCGTACACCCCGGTGCAGAACTGGATCGCCAAGCGCGCGGCCCACCCCGATCACGCCGTCGCGTGGTCGAACCACTGGGCGATCTGGGATCCCTTCTCGGCGGGCCCGATCGCCGACGACCCGCGCAGCGCGCGCGCACGCTGGCGCGCCTCGTACTTCCCGCGCCTGGCGACAGACGCCTGCGGGCCCGAGGAGCACGCGGTGCACAACACCAGCCAGCCCTTCCTCGACCACTCGATGTACTTCCAGAACACGCTGCAGGTCGTCGAGCCGACGATCCGCAACCTGCTCGGCCCCGACCTGCCCGCTCCGCCGCCCGAGGTCGCCTACCTCGAGAACCGCCTCAACGTGATCAACAAGAAGTCGCTCGGCGTGAACATGATCGCCGCGGTCGCCATCGCCGCCCTGCTGCCCGGCATCGCCGCGGCCTCGGCGTTCTTCGCGACGGTGGTCACGACGATCACCGGATGGTTCGCCTGGATCGGCGACCTGTTCAACGGTGCGGATGCCGCGCCCGACGTCGCGGCATCCGTCGGGTTCCTGCACACCGTCGACGCCGCCGGCGATCCGACCCTCACCGGATGGGGCTGGCTCATCGCCTCGGCACTCATCGCGGCACTGCTCATCTGGCTGAACCAGACGCTCGCCGGGTACACCGAGCGCACCCTGATCTGGGATCGGTGCCCGCTGCCGGTCGGCGCGTGGCTGGCGGTCTCGAGCATCCCGCGATTCCTCTACGTGGCCGGCGCGGCCGTCGTCGTCTGGGCGGCCTTCGTGCAGGTCGTGCCGCTCGACGCCGCAGGTCTCGTCTGGGCGGGGGTCGTCGTGCTCGCGGCCGCCGTGTTCCTCTTCTTCGAGCCCAGGTTCGCGCCGGTCCCGGTCGTGGTCGACGCGCGCACCGACGCCGCCGACGTGCAGGGCGTCCGGGCGAAGGCGCTGACGCCGCTGACCCTGCACTCGACCCGGCGGAGCAAAGCGTACGAGCGGCACCTCGCCGCCCGTCGCGGCACACTCGATCCGAAGGGCCCGTGGGCCAAGTCGTGGGCGTACCTCTTCCACGACTGGCGGCCGGCGAACCCGGCGGCGGCCGGTGTCGGCGCCGCCACGAACGCATGAGCTGACGGAGGCGACGCAACGCCCGAGCGATCCGGCGGGGCTGCAGGCACGATGATTCAGTGGCAGGATTCTTTACCATGCCGCTCACCGCCACGAACGAGGTTCGCGCCGCCCGCTGGGCCCTGCTCGTGCAGTTCGCGCTGTTCGGACTCGTCATGGCGTCGTGGGTCAGCCGCATGCCCTCCATCCGCGAGGCGCTCGGCGTGGACGCGGCGCAGCTCGGCGCCCTCCTGGTGGTCGGTGGGGCGGGTTCGCTGACGGGCGCCCTGACGATCGGCGTGCTCGTCGCGCGCTTCGGCAGCCGCACGGCCCTGCTCGGCGGCACCGCGGGAAACGTGGTGGGCTTCGGCCTGATCGCCCTGGCCACCGAGAGCGGCGACGTGCGCCTCTTCATCGCGGGCGCCTTCATCAACGGCTTCTGCGGCGCCCTCGTCAACGTGCCCATCAACACGAACGCGGCCGAGGTCGAACGACGGCTCGGCACCTCGGTCCTGCCCCACTTCCACGCCTGCTTCTCGATCGGGGCCGCCCTCGGCGCACTGGTCGCGGCCGGGTTCGCGGCCGCGCACATCTCGATCACCGCGCAGATCCTCGTCGTGCTGATGGTCGTGACGACCCTCCGGCTCGTGCTGCTCCGGCCCGCCACCGCGCTCACCTTCCACGCGCCGATCACGACCGAGACGGGGTCGATCGCGACGGCCGAGACGAAGGACCGGCGCCGCGGCGCCGTTCGGCAGGCACTCGGCGCCTGGCTCGAACCACGCACCCTGCTGCTCGGCGTGGTGCTGCTCGCGGCCTCGCTCGCCGAGGGCACCGCGACGACCTGGCTCTCCCTCGCCGTGGTCGACGGCTTCGAGACGCCCGAGGCGGCCGGTGCCCTCGCCTACGGCTCGTTCGTGATCGCGATGACCGTGTTCCGCTTCCTCGGCACACCGCTCATCGACCTCTTCGGCCGGGTCGCGGTGCTTCGCGTCTCGGGCGTGGCGACCTTCACCGGCGTGCTCGTCTTCGTCTTCAGCCCGAGCCTCGCGACCGCCTGGATCGGCGTGCTGCTCTGGGGATGCGGCGCCGCGCTCGGCAATCCGATCGCCATCTCGGCGGCATCCGACGATCCGGCGGATGCCGGCCCGCGAGTGGCCGTGGTGACCTCCTTCTCGACGATCTCCTCGCTCGTGGCGCCGCCGCTGCTCGGCCTCCTCGCCGCCGAGGTCGGCGCGCGCAACGCGATGCTGGTCATCGCCGCGGTCGCCGTGGTGAGCTTCTCGGTCGCCTCGCAGGCTCGGCGGCGGCCCGCGCCCGTGCTGGTCAGCGGCTGAGCGGCGGCTCCGGCGGCACCCCGCCGGGCCCGGCGCCCGGCGCGACCGTCGGACGCAGGACATCGCCGGGGTCGCCGCCGGCGAACATCTCGACGACCGCCTCGATGAGCCGCAACGGCACGAGCGCCGCGACGTGCACCACCAGCAGCGGCCCGATCACCGCGAGCGAGCCCGTGAGCACCAGCACGAGCGGGGCGAGCGAGCGCCACGGCAGGCCTGCGAGCACCACGACGGGCAGCGCGACGAGCCACCACGGCTGCCAGAACGCCGCGACGGATGCCGCGAGCACCACGAGCGCGCCGAGCACCGCCTGCCCGACGAGCAGCGCTCCGGCGGCCCCGCCGAACTGGCGTTCCCGATCGGCCGCGACCCACGCCCACATGAGCCACGAGCGCAGCACGGGCACGCCCTGCTCGCGCAGTGCCGTTCGGAAGACGCGATCGTCGACGCGCCGCTGCGCGAGGGCGGCCCGGCGGTCGCCCAGCCGCGCGGCGGCCACCGAGCGCTCGTCGTGCAGCACGGCGGGCGCGGACTGGCGGCCGTAGCTCGCGATGAAGCTCCACATCCACATCGGCACGGACGCGAGGTCGGTGATGCCGGGCACGTCGGGTTCCCGCTCCCCCGGGGCGGGATCGGCCGACCCGGCGGGCCGCGCCGAGACGACGTAGCGTCGCCCGGTCACCGGGTCCAGGTAGGCGAACGGTGCGCGCACGTGGAAGCGGTAGCCGTCGGCGGGGCGCTGCGCGAGCAGGAGTTCGTCGAGGGGTCGTCCGTCTTCGGTGAGGAACGGCATGCAGTCTCCTTCGTCTGCCTGCCATCCTGCCCGCTGCCGGCGACCTGGTGCGTCAGCCGAGCAGGAGCGCCACGACGAGCAGCACCGGCACCGATGAGATCGTCGTGATGAAGACGGTGTCGCGGGCGACGACCTCGGCGGTCTCGTACCGCTGCGCGAAGACGAACACGTTCTGCGCCGTCGGCAGGGCGGCGAGCACGGTGACCGCGTAGAGGTCGATGCCGTCGAGGCCGAACACGAAGCGCCCGACGGCCCACGCGACGACCGGCATCAGGGCGAGCTTCAAGGCCGACGCGAGGAGCACGTCGCGGCGACCGGTGCCGGGTTCGAGCAGGCGCTGCCCGTGCAGCGACAGGCCGTAGGCGATGAGCATGAGCGGCACGGCGGCATGCCCGATGAGTTCGATGGGTTCGAGGACGATCGGCGGCAGCTCGACGCCCGTGACCGAGACGAGCACGCCGAGCAGCGAGCCGACGATGATGGGGTTCGTCAGCGTCGAGCGCACGATGGTCCACGCGGACGTGCGCCCCTCGACCGTCGCGCCGAGCACGGCGAGCGCGACGGGTGCGAACAGCAGCAGCTGGAGCAGCACGACGGGCGCGGAGTAGGCGGCGTCGCCGAGCATGTAGACGGCGATCGGGATGCCGAAGTTGTTGCCGTTCACGTATCCGGCCGCGAGCGAGCCGATCACCGTGCGTGGGACACCCCGCCGCCAGATCGCGAGCGAGATCGCCGCGAAGACGAGCATCATCGCGACGGCTGCGATCGCCGAGACCGGCAGCAACACCGAGAAGAGCGCTCCGACATCGCTCGTCGCGAGCACGGAGAACAGCAGGAACGGCGCGAGCACGTTGAAGTTCAACTTCGCGAGCACGGGACGCGCACCCGGGCCGAGCACGCCGAGCCGGGCGGCGAGCCAGCCGACGAACACGGCGAGCGCGATGACGGCGAACCCGGTGAAGATCTCGATCACGCGCGACGCCAGGTGGCCGGGGTGCTCCGCGCGTGGGTCATCGCATCGACCCTACCCGCGACGGATGCCGCCGGGGAACCGCCCCCGTGCGGGGCTGGTCCGCGGCGACCGTCCGACCTAGGCTCGAACCGCACGCGGAGTCGAACGGGGCGGGGAGACGATGTCCGGAGCAGGCGAGCAGACCAACGACCGAGACGACCGGCGGCACGCGGCATCCGTGCCGTTGGAGCTCGTCGACCGGTGGTGGCGGGCGGCGAACTACCTCAGCGTCGGGCAGATCTACCTGATGCGGAACCCCCTGCTCGACCGGCCACTCGACCGCGACGACATCAAGCCGCGACTGCTCGGCCATTGGGGCACCTCCCCGGGCCTCAACCTCGTGTACGCGCACCTCAACCGGGCGATCGTCGAGCGCGGAACCCCGATGCTCTACGTGTGCGGGCCCGGTCACGGGGGCCCCGCGATGGTGGCGAACACCTGGCTCGAGGGCACCTACTCCGAGCTGTTCCCCGACATCACCGCCGATCGCGACGGCATGCAGCGACTCTTCCGGCAGTTCTCGTTCCCCGGCGGCATCCCGTCGCATGCGGCACCCGAGACCCCTGGCTCCATCAACGAGGGCGGCGAGCTGGGCTACTCGCTCATGCACGCGTACGGCGCCGCGCTCGACAACCCCGGACTCGTGGTCGCCTGCGTCATCGGCGACGGCGAGGCCGAGACCGGGCCGCTCGCCACGAGCTGGCGCGGGCACGCGTTCCTCAACCCCGTCACCGACGGCGCGGTGCTCCCGATCCTGCACCTGAACGGCTACAAGATCGCGAACCCGACGCTGCTCGCGCGCATCCCCGAGTCCGAGCTCGTCGACTTCTTCCGCGGCAACGGCTACGAACCGCTGCTCGTCACCGGCGGATTCGACGACGAGGACCCGGCGCTCGTGCACGCGCGCCTCGCCGATGCCGTCGACGTCGCGCTCGAGCGCATCGACGCGATCCGGGCGGATGTCGCGACCGGCGCGTTCGACCGGAACGCCCCGCACTGGCCGGCGATCGTGCTGCGCACCCCGAAGGGCTGGACCGGCCCGAAGGTCGTCGACGGCGTGCAGGTCGAGGGCACCTTCCGCGCCCACCAGGTGCCGCTCTCGGGCGTGCGCGAGAACCCCGAGCACCTCGCGATGCTCGAGGCGTGGCTGCGGTCGTACCGGCCGGAGGAGCTCTTCGACGCCGACGGCCGGCCGGCCGCCGCGCTCGATGCCCTGCGGCCGCGCGGCGAGCTGCGCATGAGCGCGACGCCGCTCGCGAACGCCGGCGTGCGGCATCCGCTCGCCCTGCCGGACACGGCCCCGTTCGCGGTCGACGTGTCACCCGAGGCCCGCGGGGCGACGGATGCCGCGACCGCCGTCTTCGGCCGATGGCTCGCCGAGCTGCTTCGCACCAACCCCGACGACGCCCGCCTGTTCGGGCCCGACGAGGTGCTCTCCAACCGGCTCGGGGCGGTGTTCGACGTCACGTCCCGGGCCTGGGCGGGGGCGCTGGATCCGCTCGACGAGCACCTCGCGCGCTCGGGGCAGGTCATCGAGGCGCTCAGCGAGCACCTCATGCAGGGCCTGCTCGAGGGCTACCTGCTCACCGGGCGCCACGGGCTCCTCACGAGCTACGAGGCGTTCATCCACATCGTCGACTCGATGTTCAACCAGCATGCGAAGTGGCTGGAGTCGGCCGGCCACGTGCCGTGGCGGGGCGACCTCGCGTCGCTCAACTACCTGCTCTCGTCGCACGTGTGGCGCCAGGACCACAACGGCTTCTCGCACCAGGACCCCGGCTTCCTGAACGTCGTGGTCAACAAGCAGGCCGAGGTCGTGCGCGTGTACCTGCCGCCCGACGCGAACACGCTGCTCGCCGTGATGCGGCACGTCTTCGACACGACCAACCGGGTCAACGTCGTCGTCGCGGGCAAGCAGCCGCAGCCGCAGTGGCTCGGCGCCGCCGAGGCCGACGCGCACGTCGAGGCGGGCCTCGGCGTGTGGGCGTGGGCGGGCAACGAACCCGGCTTCGACGCCGCCGACCCCGCGGCATCCGCACCCGATGTCGTGCTCGGCTGCGCGGGCGACGTGCCGACCATCGAGGCGATCGCGGCCGCCCAACTGCTGCGCGAACGCCTGCCCGACCTCGCCGTGCGCGTCGTCAACGTGGTCGACCTGATGCGCCTGCAGGACCCGTCGCACCACCCGCACGGGCTCGACGACGCGGCCTTCGACGCGATCTTCACGCGTGAGGCGCCCGTGGTCTTCGCGTTCCACGGCTACCCGACGCTCGTGCACCAGCTCGCCTACCGGCGCACGAACCACCGCAACCTGCACGTGCGCGGCTTCATCGAGCGGGGCACGACGACGACGCCGTTCGACATGCTGCACCTGAACGACCTCGACCGGTACCGGCTCGCCCTCGACGTCGTCGAACGGGTTCCCGGGCTCGCCGGCCGGCCCGGCGTCGCCGACATCGCCGACGAGTGGCACGCCCTGCGCGCGGCGGCGCGCGAGCACGCGTACGAGCACGGCGAGGACCCCGAGTGGATCACCGGGTGGGCGTTCCGCGCCCCCTGATGCCGACGGTCGCCGCGATGGTGCTCGAGCAGGCCGCGCTCACCAGCGGCCGTGCACCTGCGCCCGGATGTCGCGCTCGTAGAGGTCGCGCACCGACGCGTCGAAGCCGGGCGGGAGTTCGAGCGAGCCCGCCGCCGCGTTCGCCCGCGCCTGGTCGGGGTTGCGCGCACCGGGGATGACCGAGCTGACGCCGTCTTGCGCGGCGACCCACGCGAGGGCCACCTGGGCCGGCGTGGCATCGGGAGCCGCGGCCCGCGCGAGCTCGCTGAACTCGGCCGCCGCGGCGACACCGGTCTCGTAGTCGACGCCCGAGAAGGTCTCGCCCACGTCGAAGGCCTCGCCGTGGCGGTTGAAGCTGCGGTGGTCGTTCGCGGCGAACACGGTGTCCTTCGTGTACCGACCCGTGAGCAGTCCGCTCGCGAGGGGCACGCGCGCGATGATGCCGACGCCGGCCTCGCGCGCGGCGGGCAGCACCTCGTCGAGCGGCTTCAGGCGGAACGCGTTGAGGATGATCTGCACGCTCGCGACGTTCGGCCGGGCGATCGCGGTGAGGGCCTCCTCGACCTTCTCGACGCTCACGCCGTAGGCGCCGATCGAGCCGTCGGCCACGAGCGCGTCGAGCGCGTCGAACACGCGGTCGTCGCCGTACACCGAGGTGGGCGGGCAGTGCAGCTGCACGAGGTCGACCGTGTCGACGCCGAGGTTCGCGCGCGAGCGGTCGATCCACGCGCGGAAGTGCTCGGCCGAGTAGTTCTCGTGCTCCTGGGGCAGGCGCCGGCCCATCTTCGTGGCGACCGTGACGCCCGAATCGGGGTTGGCGCGCAGCCACGTGCCGATGAGCGACTCGCTGCGGCCGTCGCCGTAGACGTCGGCGGTGTCGAAGAACGTGACGCCGGCCTCGTGCGCGGCGTCGAGCACGGCCAGCGCGTCGGCCTCGTCGACGTCGCCCCAGTCGGCGCCGAGCTGCCAGGTGCCGAGACCGATGACGGAGACCGTACGGCCGGTGCGGCCGAGGGTGCGACGCTGCATGAAGTCCTCCAGGTGCGATGTCGGATGCCGCGGCCGCGCGCTCCTCGAGCGCCCCGACCGCTCGTCGAGCCTAACGCCGGCCCGCGACATCCGCTCGGCCGTGCGGGCCGGCTCGTCGCGTCGTGCGCGGACCGCTCGAGCGGATGGCGTCAGCCGACCGCCTTGGCCGGATGGAACCGCGTGGCCGACCAGGCGTCGGCCACGGCACTGACCTTCGTGTCGTGCCAGCCGCTCTCGCGGAGCGCGCTGCGCACGGCCGTGTCGCGGGGCGCCGTGCTCTGCCGCCCCTTGCCGTGCACGACCCACACCGGTGAGGCCACGCCGCACTCGCGGAACCAGACGGGCAGGGACTGCAGCTCGTCGTGGTCGCGCACGACGACGACGACGAGCTCGGCCTCGAACGGCGGCACGCGCGTGGCGTCCGACAGTGCGACCTCGAGTTCGACGACGGGGAGGTCTCCGCGAACCGCGACGGTGCGCCCCGCCGCGATGCCGAGCTTCTCGGCCAGGCTCGGCGGCGCGGTCGTGAGCGCGTCGGCCCACGCCGACGCGGCGGCACCGAGCCGGAACCGGTACGTGTCGCCGTCGGCGACGAACGAGACGACCCCGTCGGACGCCTGGACGTGCGAGAGTGCGGACCTCGGGAGCCGCGCGCGGCGCTCACCCGAGACGTGCAACCCGCCCGACTCGAGGTGGAGCGTCACCGCGGCCAACCCCTCGTCGCTGATCCAGGTCGCTCTGGCTTGTCGTCCCATGCAGAAATCCCCCCGGTTCATGATCGTCTCCGGAGCCATCCGGCGCAATGCCCCCGAGCGGATGTCATCACCGAGTCGGGTCGATGCGACCCGACTCCGGCCGTGCGTGGTCGATCGACACGGCCCCGCCGCTCACGGTGATGCCGCCGGCCGCCGGGATGTCGACGGTCAGCTCTCCCGGTCGCCCCACGTGCCGGCCCTGCTCGATCACGACGCGGCCCGGCACGTCGACCGCGCCGAGGGCGCGCAGGTAGCCGCCGACGGATGCCGCGGCCGACCCGGTCGCCGGGTCCTCGGTGATGCGGCCGACCGGGAAGAGGTTGCGGGCCTCGAACCGTGCCTCGCCCAGCCGATGCAGCACGGTGATCGTCGCGGGCCAGCCCTGCTCGTCCATGTACGCGCGCACGTCGGCCGCGTCGAACGCGAAGCCGTCGAAGGCCGCGGCATCGTCGAGCACGAGCACGGGGTGCCAGTTGCCGGCGAAGGCGAGCCTCGGCGGCAGTGTCGTCGAGAGCGCCGACGCGTCGAGCCCGAGCAGGTCGAGCAGCCGGTCGACGGTGGCCTCTGGCAGGTCGGCGAGGTCGGTGTCGACGCTCGTGAACGCGGCGCGCGGACCCGCCGCTCCGGTCGTCGTCTCGATCAGGATGTCGCCGACGGGCGTCGCGAAGCGGATGCCGCCGCCGACACCCCGCTCGGCGAGCGCCACGGCCGTCGCCACCGTCGCGTGGCCGCAGAAGGGCACCTCGGCGATCGGCGAGAAGTAGCGCAGTCGGTAGGCGTCGCCGTCGCGGCCCGTGACGAACGCGGTCTCGGCGAAGTCGACCTCGGCGGCGATGGCCTGCATCTCGGCGTCGGTCAACGCGCTCGCGTCGAGCACCACGCCGGCCGGGTTGCCGCCGTCGGGCCGATCGGTGAAGGCGGCGTAGCGGAGGATCTCGGTCGTCATCCCTCGATGCTCGCACGTCGGCCGGGCGAGGACGAGCGGATGCCGCGACGCGGGCGTCAGGAGAGCGCCCGCGTCACGGCATCCGTCGTCTCAGGCCTCCTGCTCGGCGCCGAACCGCTGCCGGGCGTCGACCGGGATCAGCGGACGCTCGGCGCGGGCCGTGATCTGTTGCACGGCCCAGGTGTTGCCGTCGGGGTCGGCGAAGCCGAAGAAGGTGCCGCCGTCGCGTTCGTCGAACACCATGATCGGGCCCGCGTCGACGCCGCGCTCGACGAGCTCGGCGCGCGCGGCCTCGGCGTCGGCAACGACGAGCTGCACGCCGTGCAGCGCTCCCGGCGCCATGTCGTTCTGCGACGGCAGGTTGCCGATGACGATCGAGCAGCCCGAGCCGCGGGGTGTGAGCTGCGCGACGTGCATGTGCTCATTGGTGGTCTCGTGGTCGAGTTCGAACCCGACCTGGTCGCGGTAGAAGGCGATCGAGCGGTCGAGGTCGCTGACCGGCACGATGACGACTTCGAGGGTCCAGTCCATGGCGTGCTCCTGTCTCGGGCGGCGTGCGTCAGTCGGTGAGCAGGGCCTCGAGGCGCTCGAAGCCCTCGCGCACGCCCATCTCCATGTTCGAGGCGATCATGCCGTCGCGGGCCTCGAGGGTGGGGTACGCCGAGTGGATGCGGACGCGCGAGCGCCCGTCGCCGAGGTCCTCGAAGGCGATCGACTCGATCGCGACGACGTCGGGGTAGCCCTCGAACTCGAAGGTCTGGATGGCGAACTCGTTCTCGCGCACCGAGTGGAAGGTGCCGTTGAACGCGTACGCCTCGCCCTGGGGGTCGACGTGCACGTAGCGGTATCCGCCCTGGGGCACGAAGTCCCAGCGCTCGATCTGCATGTCGTAGCCGTTCGGCCCGAGCCACTGCTTGACGAGCTCGGGGTCGCGGTGCGCGTTGAACACGGCGGCGACCGGGGCGTCGAACTCGCGCTCGATGTCGATGAAGGGCAGGCCCTCGGGGGCCGTGATGGTGACGGGGTTGTTCGTGGTGGTGGTCATGATCTCTCTGCCTTGCGTGCGGGGTCGACGGTGGCGTCGGCCCCGGATGGTGCGGCATCCGTGCCGCTGGTGGTGGCGAGCAGCGCATCGAGTGAACGGAACTGCTGCTCGTGGATCAGCCGGTAGCGGTCGATCCACGCGGTGAGGGCTTCGAGCTGTGCCGGCGCGAGGTGCACGGGACGACGTTGCGCGTCGCGCGTTCGCGTGACGAGCCCCGCGTGCTCGAGCACCTGGATGTGCTTGGACACGGCCTGCTTGGTGATCTGGAAGGGTTCGGCGAGGTCGTTGACGGTCGCCGGACCACGGCTGAGCCTCGCGATGATGCCGCGTCGCACCGGGTCGGCCAGGGCCATGAAGGCCCGGTCGAGCCGGTCGTCGGCACTCGGATCGAGGATCATTCGCGTATGCAACCTTCTGTTTGATCAACTGATTGATTGACTAAAGAGTACGACGACGCACGGCCGCCGTCAAGCCTTCGCGAGAATCCCTCGCATCTTCGCGGCATCCGGAGCAGAATCGACGATGGACCACCTCGACCGACGACGATCCGGAGGATGCCATGCCCGTCACGCTGAACCCCTACCTCAACTTCCGGGGCAGCGCCCGCGAGGCGCTCGAGTTCTACCACGCGATCTTCGGCGGCACGCTCAACATCAGCACGTTCGCGGACTTCCAGGCCTCCCAGAACCCCTCGGAGGCCGACCTCGTCATGCACGGCCAGGTCGACGGCGCCGACGGCATCACGATCATGGCCGCCGACGTGCCGCAGCACATGGAGTACCAGGGCATCTCCGGCGTCTCGGTGTCGATCTCGGGCGACGACGACGCGAAGATCCGCGGCTACTGGCAACAGCTCTCCGAGGGCGCGAACGTGCAGCAGCCGCTCGAGGTCGCACCGTGGGGCGACGCGTTCGGCATGCTCGTCGACCGGTTCGGCGCGAGCTGGCTCGTGAACATCTCGGGCGCCGCGGCGTAGGAGCCGCCGCCATCGGGCGCCGCCAGTGCCGCGCGACGGAATCGGCGCGCCGTCATCGTGCGCGCGACGGCGACCGCGATTCAGGCAGACGCGCGCGACTCAGGCCGAATCGCGCGAGAACGTCCTGAGCCGGCGACGTTCGCCTGAATCCCGGATGCCGCGCCGCACCGCGCCGCGCGCGTTTTCGAGCTCAGCTCGCAGCCACCGGCAGCCCGGCGCCGTGCAGCGCCTCGACCACGGGGGCGAGTTCGGGCTGCGCCTGCGCCTCGCCGAGCACGCGCTCGAGCGTCTCGTCGTGGATGGGCCTCGCCCGCTCGTAGAGCGCCCGGCCGGCATGCGTGAGCTCGGTGTAGATGCCGCGCCGATCGTCGGCGCAGAGCACGCGCGTGAGCAGTGATCGGTCTTCGAGGCGGTTCACGAGCCGGGTGGTCGCGCTGGGGCTGAGCGCGGTCGCCCGCGCGAGCTGCTGCATGCGCATGTGCCAGCCGTCTTGACGGCTCAGGGCGTCGAGCACCGTGTACTCCACGACCGAGAGATCGACGGATGCCGCGAGCGCCCGCTCGAGTTCGCTCTCGATGAGGCCATGCAGTGCGGCGAGCGTGCGCCATCCGTGCGCGCGCACCTCGACCGCGTCGTCGGCGATGCCCATGTCGTCTCCCGGAGGTCGGTCTGCGTGTCGATGCGAAAGTAGTTGCTTGCGCTAGGTAATTGCGTGTGCAACTATTGACCCTGCGTTCGCAATAGTCGGCGCTTGCAACTACTTCCCCAAGTGTACAGGAGAACCTCGCATGCCAATCGGACTGCTCGCCCTCGCGATCGGAGCCTTCGGCATCGGCCTGACCGAGTTCGTCATCATGGGCCTGCTGCCCGACCTCGCCGCCGACTTCGGCGTCTCGGAGGCCGCCGCCGGCTGGTTCATCTCGGGCTACGCCCTCGCCGTCGTCGTCGGAGCCCTCGTGCTCACCGCCGCCGCCACCCGGCTCCCCCGCAAGCCCGTGCTCATGGGCCTGCTCGGGCTCTTCATCGCCGGCAACGCCATCTCGGCGCTCGCACCGACGTACGAGGCCATGATGGCCGGCCGCATCGTGGCCGCCCTCTGCCACGGCGCGTTCTTCGGCATCGGCGCGGTCGTCGCCGCCGACCTCGTCGCCCCCGAGAAGCGCGCGGGCGCCATCGCGATCATGTTCACCGGGCTCACCGCGGCCAACGTGCTCGGCGTGCCGTTCGGCACGTTCCTCGGGCAGCAGTTCGGCTGGCGCTCGACGTTCTGGGCCATCTCGGTCATCGGCGTCATCGCCCTCATCGGCATCGCCGTGCTCGTGCCGAGCCTCCGATCCGACGCCCGCCCCGCCGGCGCCGCCGCACCGAGCCTGCGCCGCGAACTGGGGGCGTTCCGCTCCGGGCAGGTCTGGCTCTCGCTGACCGTCACCGTGCTCGGCTTCGGCGGCATGTTCGGCGCCTTCACCTACATCGCGTACACGCTCACCGAGGTCAGCGGATTCGCCGCGACCGATGTGCCGTGGCTGCTCGTGCTCTTCGGCGCGGGCCTCGTGGTCGGCAACTGGATCGGCGGCCGCCTCGCCGATCGCTCGATCGACGGCACCCTGCTCGGCTTCATCGCGGCGCTCGTCGTGGTGCTCGCGCTGTTCGCCTGGCTCGCGGCATCCCCGGTGGCCGTCGTCGTGCTGCTGGTGCTCATGGGCGGATTCGGCTTCGGCACCGTGCCCGCACTGCAGAGCCGGGTCATGCGCTACGCCGACCAGGCGCCCACGCTCGCATCGGGTGCGAACATCGCGGCCTTCAACCTCGGCAACGCGCTCGGCGCCTTCGCCGGCGGCATCGCGATCTCCGCCGGCCTCGGCTACACCTCGCCCATCTGGGTCGGCGCGATCATCACGGCCGCCGCACTCGTCGTCATGGTGGTCGCATGGGCCACGGCGCGGGCCGGCGCACCCGTGGCCGACCGAGCGGATGCCGCGCCCCGACCGACGACCGCCACCGGGTCGCTCGCGACATCCGCTCACTGACACGCCCCTTCGAACCACCACCCGAACCCCGAAAACCCCGTCCCGGAAGGACCCGCATGACCACCGTTCCCACCATCACCCTGAACAACGGCGTCCGGATGCCGCAGCTCGGCTTCGGCGTCTTCCAGGTGCCCGACGACGAGACCGTCGCGGCCGTCGCCACCGCGCTCGAGGTCGGCTACCGCAGCATCGACACCGCCGCCGTCTACGGCAACGAGGCGGGCGTCGGGCGCGCGATCGCCGAGTCGGGCCTCGCTCGTGACGAGCTGTTCGTGACGACCAAGGTCTGGAACTCCGACCAGGGCTACGACCAGACCCTTCGTGCCTTCGACGCGAGTGCCGCGAAGCTCGGGCTCGAGCAACTCGACCTCTACCTGATCCACTGGCCGACGCCCGACCGGGGTCGCTACCTCGACACGTGGCGCGCACTCGAGCGGCTGCTCGCCGAGGGGCGCACCCGCGCGATCGGCATCTCGAACTTCGAGCCCGAGCACCTCGAGCGACTCATCGCCGCGAGCGGCGTCGTGCCCGCCGTCAACCAGGTCGAGCTGCACCCCGCCATGGCGAACCGGGCCGTCATCGCGGCCGACGCCCGCCACGGCATCGCGACCGAGGCGTGGAGCCCGCTCGCGCAGGGCGCCGTGCTCGGCGAGGCATCCGTCACCTCGATCGCCGAGCGCCACGGACGCACGCCCGCACAGGTCGTGCTGCGCTGGCACCTGCAGCAGGGGCGCATCGTGATCCCGAAGTCCGTCACGCCGCACCGCATCGCCGAGAACTTCGACGTCTTCGGCTTCGAGCTCGGCGCCGACGAGCTCGCCGCGATCGACGCGCTCGACCGCGACGGGCGCACCGGACCGCACCCGGCCGAGTTCCACGCCGCCTGAGCCGCGCATCCTCGCGCGACGCACCCCACCTCACCCCCAACCTCACCCCACTTCAACTCACTTCAACTCACTTCACCTCACTTCACCTCACTTCACCTCACTTCACCTCACTTCACTTCACTTCACTCCACGAGAACCGAACGGAACACCGCAATGAGCGACATCCTGATGATCGTCACCGCCGCCACGAGCCTCACCATGAAGGACGGCACCGAGCACCCGACCGGCTTCTGGGCCGAGGAGCTCGTCACCGCCCACCGCGACCTCGTCGCGGCCGGCCACGCCGTGACGTTCGCGACGCCCGGCGGCGTCGCCCCGACCGTCGACCCCGGCAGCCTCGACCCGTCGCAGACCGGCGGCGAGGAGCGGGCTCGCGAGTTCGCCGACCACCTCGCGTCGATCGCGGGCGAGCTCTCCTCCCCCGTCGCGATCGCCGACGTCGAGGCGTCCCGCTACGCCGCGGTCGTGCTGCCCGGCGGCCACGGCCCGATGGCCGACCTCGCGTCCGACGCCGCGACCGGCCGCGTGCTGGTCGCCGCGAACGACGCCGGCGCCGTCATCGCGCCGTTCTGCCACGGCCCGGCCGCGCTGCTCTCGGCGAACCTCGCCGACGGCTCCTTCGCGTTCGCGGGCCGCCGCCTCACGGTCTTCACCGACGAGGAGGAGCGCACCGGCGGAACCGGCGAGAACACGCCGTGGTTCGTCGAGTCCCGCCTGCGCGAGCGCGGCGCCGTCATCGAGTCGGCCGCGCCATGGAGCGACCACGTGGTCGTCGACGGCAACCTCATCACCGGCCAGAACCCGCAGTCGAGCGCCTCGGTCGCCCGCCGCGTGGTCGAGGCGCTCGCCCAGCGCGCCTGACCGGCTCCGCGTCGGCGGCGCGCCCGCCCGGCGCGGCTGACCCTGGTCGTACGCGTCGTTTGACCGGGCACCTCGGTCGGCAGGGCGCGCACCCGGCTCAGGCGAACGCGCGCGGCTCAGGCCGAATCCCGCGGAAACCTCCTGACCCGGCGTCGACTGCCTGAGCCGCGGCCGTGGTGCGGCCGTCGTGCGGCCGTCGTGCGGCCGTCGGGCGGCCGTCGCCGGCCTCGCAGACGACGGATGCCGCGGCGCCGCGCTCGTCATGAGCGCCGCGCCGCGGCATCCGGTCGTGTGCAAAAGCCGGGGTCGACTCAGTCGAAGAGCTCGGACAACCAGTTGTCCTTCTTCTTCTTGCGATAGCCGCCCTGGTCGCCGTACCCGCGGTTGTCGTACCCGCGGTTGTCGTAGGACTGCTGGCCGTACGCTGGCTGCTGGTACGCCGGCTGCTGCGGCGGCGGCTGGTACGCGGGCTGCGCCGGCGCTGCGGGTGCGGCCGGGGCTGCGGCGGGGGCCGCACCGAAATCGCCTGCGGCTCGTTCGATGATCTTGTCGAGCTCACCGCGGTCGAGCCACACACCACGGCACGTCGGGCAGTAGTCGATCTCGATGCCGCTGCGCTCGCTCATCACGAGCACGGCTCCGTCATTGGGGCACTGCATGGGGGCTCCTCGTTCAGGGTTGCAAGGGGTCGACGCGAGCCTAGGCAGCCAAGCTCCGAAGACGCCCAGACCACTCGGCGCGCACCCGCCATCGGCGCTCCAGGCGGCGTTCGCGCGAACGCCACCGTGCCATGCGGCGGGCGGTTCGCCCGGAAACGAGAACGAGCGGATGCCTCGGCGCACACCTCACGAGGAGGCGGGCGACCGTGGCATCCGCTCGTCGACCGGCGCGAGGCGCCGATCACTGTGTGCGAGAACTACGCGATGACGCGGATGTTCTCGGCCTGCGGACCCTTGGGTCCGGCGGCGGTGTCGAATTCGACCTTCTGGTTCTCGTCGAGCGAGCGGTAGCCGTCTGATGCGATCGCGCTGAAGTGCGCGAAGACGTCAGAGGTGCCGTCGTCGGGAGCGATGAAGCCGAAGCCCTTGTCGGCGTTGAACCACTTGACGGTTCCGGTAGCCATGTTGTATTCCTTCATTCATTCCGCCCCACCGAGGTGAGTGCGGTGTGCACGGCCTGGCCGTGCGGGTTCCGGTTGCGATGTCCGCGACCGGAAGTCTTGGTCACACCCGACGGAACTGGTTCACCATCGGGCAGTCGAACGGGTCGCGTGCCGCGAGGCCGACCTGGTTCAGGTATCGGATGACGATGCCGTACGACTGCGCGAGCGTCGTCTCGGTGTAGGGCACGCCCATCGTCGCGCAGTGCTCGCGCACGATCTCGCGCGCCTTCGCGAGGTGCGGGCGCGGCATGTTCGGGAAGAGGTGGTGCTCGACCTGGTAGTTGAGGCCGCCGAGGAGCGTGCTCGCCCACAGTCCGCCCGAGATGTTGCGCGAGGTGAGCACCTGCTTCGAGAAGAAGTCGAGCTTCGAGTCGGCGGGGATCAGGGCCATGCCCTTGTGGTTCGGCGCGAAGGACGCGCCCATGTAGACGCCGAACACGGCCATCTGCACGCCGATGAAGGCGAACGCCATGCCGAGCGGCAGCACCCAGAAGAGCGCACCGAAGTAGACGATGAAGTGCACGGCGATGAGGCTGAGCTCGATCCAGCGACCCTTGACCGGGCGGCGCTCCATGAGGGTGGCGACCGAGCGCCCGTGCAGGTTCAGGCCCTCGAGGGTGAGCAGCGGGAAGAACAGGTAACCCTGCTTGCGCGTGATCGCGGCGAGCAGGCCCTTCTGCTTCGCGGCATCCGTCTCGGTGAACGAGATGGTGTCCCACTCGATGTCGGGGTCCTTGCCGATCTTGTTCGGGTTCGCGTGGTGACGCGTGTGCTTCGTCATCCACCACGAGTAGCTGATGCCGACGACGCCCGCGGCGAGGATGCGGCCGACCCGGTCGTTCGCCGGGCCCGACTCGAGCACCTGGCGGTGGGACGCCTCATGGGCGAGGAACGCGAACTGCGTGAGGATCAGGCCGAGCGCGCCGGCCATGAGCAGTTGGAACCACGAGTCGCCGAGCAGGATGAACCCGGTGATCACGCCACCCAGGGCGAGCGCAAGCACGGTCACCAGCGCGGCGTAGAACCAACGGGTGCGGGCCAGGAGGCCGGACTCGCGGACGACTCGGGAAAGGGCGGTGAAGCTGCGCGTGACATCCGCAGAACCGGTGCGGGGCTTCGTAGCCCGAATCGCACCGAGGGTTTCGGTGTGAGTGATGATCGTTCCCAGCTGGTCATCGACTTCCCAGCCGCGGGTCACGGGCGAACACCCGTTGAAGATGCCTCGAACGTTATGGCCTCAGCATGGGAACGGGCTGGGAAAAACAGCGTAATATATGCCGCTTTCGGCATCCTTCGTCTGCGTTTCGCCTCCGGAAGGAGCCGGTGTCGGATCCGGGTGCGGCGCCGCACCTCGACTGCGAGACTGATCGCATGCGCATCATCGTCACCGGAGGATCCGGCAAGCTCGGCCGCACCGTCGTCAAGACCCTCGGCGAGGAGGGCCATGACGTCGTGAACCTCGACCAGGCCGGCGAGCGCGGCAGCGTCGTGCGCGTCGACCTGACCGACTACGGACAGGTGATCGACGCGATCGCCGGGGTCGACGACCGGCACGACGGGGCCGACGCCATCGTGCACCTCGCGGCGATCCCCGCCCCCGGGCTCGCGAGCGACGCCGCCACGTTCCGGAACAACATGCTCGGCACGTTCAACGTGCTGCAGGCCGCGAAGCGACTCGGCATCACCCGCATCGTGACCGCCTCGAGCGAGACCGTGCTCGGCCTGCCCTTCGACGTGCCGCCGCCCTACATCCCGGTCGACGAGGCGTACCCGGCGCGGCCCGAGTCGACCTACTCGCTCGTGAAGCACCTCGAGGAGACGATGGCGATCGAGCTCGTGCGCTGGAATCCCGAGCTCTCCATCACGGCGCTGCGCTTCTCGAACGTCATGGACCCCGAGGACTACGCCGCGTTCCCCGCCTTCGACGCCGATGCGATGCTGCGCAAGTGGAACCTGTGGGGCTACATCGACGGCCGCGACGGCGCCCAGGCCGTGAGCCGTGCGCTGGCGGTGGCGCAGCCCGGTTTCGACCGCTTCATCATCGCCGCGGCCGACACGGTCATGTCGCGACCGAACGCCGAACTCGTGGCGGAGGTGTTCCCGGGCGTCGAGGTTCGCGGCGACCTCGGCGTCAACACGACGCTGCTCTCGATCGACAAGGCGCGCCGGCTGCTCGGCTTCGAGCCCGCGCACTCCTGGCGCGATCATGTCGAGGCGGATGCCGCGTCCATTCCGTGACACCCGGGGCGTCCGGATGCGGCATCCGGGCGCCCGCTGGAATACCCGGTGGAATGACGAACGCCGCCGCCCACCGAAGTGGAGCGGCGGCGTTCGTTGATGCGAACGTCGCGGATCAGAGACCGCGGATGTTCTCCGCCTGCAGACCCTTGGGGCCCTGGGCGACCTCGAACTCGACCTTCTGGCCTTCTTCGAGCGAACGGTAGCCGTTGCCCGTGATGGCGCTGAAGTGCGCGAAGACGTCGGCCGAGCCGTCGTCGGGAGCGATGAAGCCGAAGCCCTTTTCGGCGTTGAACCACTTGACGGTTCCGGTTGCCATACTGCTGTCCTTCTGTCTTGCGGGCCGCACTTGCGGACCCGATGCGATCGGTGTCGATCGCGACCCCGACGACACGGTGCCGTCAGAGAGGGGGCGAGGGGCGGGGTGCACTCGGCATCCGCCGTCTCGTATCGGGTCATGCCACGCGGAACAGTCCGCCTCCGGGCAATCAGTTTGAGCTACGGGCGAGCGCCCGCTTGATGGAGGAATCGTCCGGCTAGCCTATCGGTTTCCTCGCGGCTGTACAGACTACGTGATGAGTTCGTGATAAGCGAATCCCTGAACGAGGTCTGGGAACATGCTCCGGATCGCAGACGGAACGGCCCGAATCGGTGGAGAATCGTCGCATGAACCGCCGCCCCCTGCGATTCGCCGCCGCCGTGTACGCCGCCGGCGTGCTCTGGCTGACCATCGGCCCGGCACCCTGGAGCACCGACGGGCACGAGGTCGACGGCGGCATCCTGAACATCGCGGCGTGGACCTCCACCAACACCTGGTCCACCGGCTACATCAGCGAGATCGCGTTCAACGTGCTGCTGTTCGTCCCCGTCGGGGTCGTGGCGGCGCTGCTCATCCATCGTCGACGCTGGCCCGTCGCGCTCCTGGCCGGCTTCGCCTTCACGGCGTTCATCGAGATCGTGCAGCTCGTGCTCCCCGACCGGGTCTCCGACCCTCGCGACCTCCTCCTCAACACGCTCGGCTCGACCATCGGCGTCGGACTCGTGATGGCGGCCCGCGGCGTGCGACGCTCGGGCGCGGTCGCCTCCGCTGCGGCGATGCCGCTCGAAGCCGACGCGGCCGCGGCCGCGGCGGCACTGGAGTCCGCTCCGGCCGCACCTCGGGCGACGTTCGACGAGCTCGTCTCGGCGGGCGATCGCGCCGCCTGAGCCTCGGCCGCCGCGCCGACGCCGACTACAGTTGGCTGGTGCCTTCCGCGACCCCGCCCGACGCCAGCACGGCGCGGCGTGGGCCCTGGGTCGGCCTCGCGCTCGTCGGTGCGGCGGGCGGCCTGCTCTCGGGTGCGTTCGGCGTCGGCGGCGGCATCCTCATGGTCCCGCTGCTCATCGTCTTCGCCGGCATGGACCAGCGGCGCGCGACCGCGACCTCGCTCGCCGCGATCGTGCCGGCCTCGATCGCGGGCTCGATCACGTACCTCGTCAACGGCGAAGTCGATCTCGTCGCCGCCCTCTTCGTCGCGATCGGTGGCGTGCTCGGATCATGGATCGGCACCTGGCTGCTGCGTCGGCTCCCGCTCGTCTGGCTGCGATGGCTGTTCATCGCGCTGCTCATCGGCATCGCCGCACGGATGCTGCTCCTGGTGCCCGCCCGCGGCGGCGGGCATGTCGGGCTGGACCTCCTGCCCGACCTCGCGCTCTTCGCGCTCGGCATCGGCGTGGGCATCGCGTCGGGGCTCTTCGGCATCGGCGGCGGCGCGATCATGGTGCCCGCGTTCATGGCCTTCTTCGGCATGGGCGACCTCATGGCCAAGGGCACGTCGCTCGCCGTGATGATCCCGACCGCGATCAGCGGCACCGTCGCCAACTCGCGCGCGAAGCTCGTCGACCTCCGCGAGGCGCTCATCGTCGGGGTCGCCGCGACCATCGCCTCGTTCGGCGGCGTGGGCATCGCCTTCCTCCTCTCCCCCGAGTGGTCGGCGCGCCTGTTCGCCGCCTTTATCGTCATCGCCGCCGTGCAGCTCGCGGTGCGCGCGATCCGACTCCAACGACCCGCCCGAGCCCCGGAAGGTGAACGATGACCGAGCGACGCGCCGCCGGCTGGTACGACGACGAGGCGGATGCCGCCGTGCTGAGGTACTGGAACGGTGCGTCCTGGACGCCGCACACGACCCCGCGCTCCGTCGACGAGCCCTCGGGTCCGGTCGCCGTCGCCGTGGTCGACGCCGTCGCCGACACCGGCTCCGCTCCGACCATCACCTCGGCCTCGGTGCCGGGGTTCGCCTCCGCCCCGTCGTTCACCTCGATGCCGTCGAGCCCGACGCCGCCGGCGTTCGGGTCCGCGACGCAGCCCGCCGAGTTCGTCTCCGCGACGCTCCGGATGCCCCCCGCCGCGACCGCCCCGGCCGCCCACGTCGTCACGCCGTCGGAGCACACCACGGTGCCGCTTCCGCCGAACGACGCCGGCACCGCGGCATCCGCCCCTGCCGGAGGGCCGCCGGCCGCGGATGTCGAACGATCGCACCGCCGTCGCGTGCTGTGGACCATCGCCGGCGTGCTGATCGGATTCGGCCTGCTGGTCGTCGTCGCCGCCGGCATCGCCATCGCGAACCTCGCCGCGAGTCTCTTCGCCGTCGGCGGCCTCCGCTAGCCTGCCCGCATGCGCTTCGAGTTCGCGGCCCCGCTCTGGGAGTGGGCCTCACAGGCCAATTGGTTCTTCGTGACGGTTCCCGAGGAGATCTCGGCCGACATCCGCGAGATCCCGCGCCCGCCACGCGGGTTCGGGTCGGTGCGCGTCCGCGTGGCCGTGGGCGGCTCGACGTGGTCGACGTCGATCTTCCCGGAATCGAAGGTCGGGTGCTACATGCTGCCGATGAAGAAGGCGGTGCGCGTGGCCGAGGGCCTCGTCGAGGGCGGCGACGTGACGGTGTCGCTCACCGTGCTCGACCTCTGAGACCGCGACGGTCGAGGCCACGACCGCCGAGGTCGCCCGAGCGACCCGGCTCGTCGGTCAGGCCATGAGGTCGCGGAGGAGCTCGCCCCACTCGAAGCCGCATTCGCGGCAGTCGAAGAGCGGGTCTCCGCCACTGAGGGTGATGGTGTCGGCCACGCGCACGGCCTCCGAGCCGCAGCGCGGGCAGAGCTCGTCGGCCATCTCGGGCACCAGGGTCTGCTGCATCTGCTTCGTCATGGCTGACACGGTACGCGCGGCCTCCGACAACGCTCGTCGCACACGCCCGCGCCGCCCGATGGCCCCGGCCGGCCGAACCGCCGGGTCCGTCGCCGCGACCGCGGGGTGCGTGCGCGACTCGGTTCGCGACTCAGCCCGTGGTGCGGCGCCGGGAGCCGATGCGGTGACTCGCCGTGACCTCGCGCGTGCGGCGCAGCGGAGCGGCGACGTCATCGCGGCGCTGCGCGATCCGCACGAACAGGAAGTCCACGAGTGCGAGCTGCGCGATGCGGCTCGACATGGCGCCCATGCGATAGGTCGACTCGCGGGCGCGCGTCGTGAGCACGAAGTCGGCGAGCTCCGCGAGCGGCGAGTCTGGGGAGTTCGTGATCGCCACGGTGGTCGCGCCGGCGTCGCGCGCGACCTCGAGCGTGTGGTGCGTCTCGGCCGTGAGGCCGGAGTGCGAGATGCCGATCGCGACATCCGTCGGCTTGCGCAGCGCCGCACTCACGAGCGCGAGGTGCACGTCGACCGAGCACGCCGCCGAGATGCCGATGCGGCCGAGCTTCTGCTGCAGGTCTTGAGCGGTGAGCCCGCTCGCGCCGAAGCCGTAGAGGTCGACGTGGCCGGCCCCGACGACGGCCTCGACGACCTGGTCGAGCACGACGGTGTCGAGCCCCTTCACGGTCTGCTCGATCGCGAGCACCTCGTGGAAGGCGATCTTGGCGACGACGTCGGCGGCGGAGTCGTCGGCGCCGATGTCCGAGTCGGCGAGGCCGAAGCGGTCGCGTTCGGCCTCCTCGCGGCTGAGGGCCCCTGCGACCTCCATGCGGAACTCGCGGTAGCCGCTGTACCCGAGGGTCTGGCAGAACCGGGCGACCGTGGAGAGCGACGTGCCGCACACGGTCGAAAGCTCGGTGATGGTCAGGTCGACGACGATGCCCGGGTCGGCGATGATCGCCTCGGCGACGCGGGCCTCGGCCGAGCTGAGGCGCGGCAGGGCCTGGCGGATCTCCGAGAGCACGTTCGCCGACATCAGATGGGGACCCTTCTCAATCCGTGGCGCTCACCGCGTGCGCGGTGCCGCCGTTCACGCTGGAGATAGCATCGCGCAGCACGCCATCCTCCGCCACGAGGCGCGCGAGGGCGACCTCGGGCGCGACCCCGGTGAGGGTGACGAGGATCGCGGCCTTCACACTGCCGCCGACCGACTCGAGGGCGGCGGATGCCGCGGCGGCATCCGCCCCGGTCGCCTGCATGACGATGCGCTCGGCGCGGGCGCGGAGCTTCGCGTTCGTCGCCTGCACGTCGACCATGAGGTTGCCGTGCACCTTGCCGAGGCGCACCATCGCGATGGTCGAGATGGCGTTCAGCACGAGCTTCTGCGCGGTGCCGCCTTTGAGGCGGGTGGACCCGGCGACGATCTCGGGGCCGACGACGGTCTCGATCGCGAGGTCGGCGGCACGGCCGATGGCGGAGTCGCGGTTGCAGGCGAGGCCGACGGTGAAGGCGCCGATCCCCCGGGCGTACTCGAGGGCGCCGACCACGTAGGGGGTGCGGCCCGAGGCAGAGATGCCGACGAGCGCGTCACCGGCGGTGAGCCCGATCGCAGCGAGGTCGGCGGCGCCCCGCTCGGCGTCGTCCTCCGCGTTCTCGACGGCGGAGCGCAGGGCGACGTCGCCGCCCGCGATGACGCCCACGACGAGCGCGGGATCGGTGCCGAACGTCGGCGGGATCTCGCTCGCGTCGAGCACGCCCATGCGCCCGGCCGTGCCGGCGCCGAGGTAGACCAGGCGTCCGCCGGCGCGCAGGCGGGCGACGATCGCGTCGACCGCGACCCCGATCTGCGGCGTCACCTCGGCGACGGCCGCCACGGCGGCGCTGCTCTCGTCGAGCATCGCGCCGACCTGGGACTCGGTGGGCATCAGGTCGAACTCGGCGTGGGCGAGGTTGACCTCCTCGGTCGAGAGGTCGGCGAGCAGGTCGCGCAGTTCGACGTGCTCGCGGGTGGGCTTCGGTGCGGACCAGGTCATGTTGCTCCCCCGGTTTCAGACGGTGCGGTGGTGCGCGCGACGGGCGGCGCGATGGTGACGGATGCGACGCCGGCGAGCGGCGCGGGCAGTTCGAGCGGTTCACGGCCCGGCGTGATGCGGCCGGCCACGCGCGCGGCGATCGTCGAGAGCGCGATCGGCACGCCGTGTCGGCTGAGGAAGCCCAGCAGGGCGAACATCAGCGACTCCTTGAACGCCGGGTCGACGCCGCGCTCGGCGCTCGAGACGACGCGGATGCCGCGCTCGGCCGCGAGCGCGCACAGGCGTTCGAGCAGCACCGGGTTGTGCGCGCCGCCGCCCGAGCAGATCACCTCGGCCGCGGCATCCGGGATCGCGTCGACGACCG
Organism: Agromyces sp. Marseille-Q5079; assembly: GCF_051016555.1. Classification (NCBI taxonomy): domain Bacteria; kingdom Bacillati; phylum Actinomycetota; class Actinomycetes; order Micrococcales; family Microbacteriaceae; genus Agromyces; species Agromyces sp. Marseille-Q5079. Next base: position 454,383 of record NZ_JBPEJF010000001.1, read on the forward strand.
TGCGGGCCGTGAACTCGGTGAGGGTGGCGACGAGGTCCTCGACCGGGATCGCCCCGACGCCGGACGCCGCGACGGCGTCGTCGACGACCGCGAGGTCGAATGTCTCGCGACCGGTCGATTTCGGCGGCACGGCGGCGAGGTACGGATGCCGCAGCAGGGCCTCGAGCAGCGGCGCGCGCACCTGCCCGGCGGCGGCGAGGGCGCCGTCGCGGTCGAAGGCCGCCGCACCCCCGGAGTGCCGGTCGACCACGGCGTCGACGAGCCCGTTGGCCGGGCCGCTGTCGAACGCGAGCACGTCGCCGCCCGGGTGCACGAGCTGGACGTTCGCGATGCCGCCGAGGTTCACCGTGGCGATGACCCGACCCGCCTGCGTCGCCTCGCGGGCGAGCCAGGCCCGGTCGAAGAACGCCATGAGAGGGGCGCCCTCGCCTCCGGCGGCGATGTCGGCCGCGCGCAGGTCGGAGAGCACGGGCACGCCCGTGAGCTCGGCGATCCACGAGGGATCCCCGAGCTGCAGGGTGCCACGGGCGTGCCCGTGCTCGGCCCAGTGGAAGACGGTCTGGCCGTGCGACACGATGAGGTCGGGCGCGGCGCCCGAGTCGCGGATGCCGCCGGCCGCCGCCTCGGCGAAGGCCTGTCCGAGCAGCGTGGTGAGCCGGGCGACCTCGCCGACGGTCGTCGCCTCGCCGGCGGCGAGGGCGAGCACGCGAGCGCGCAGCTCGGGGTCGAAGTCGACCGTCGCGGTGTGGATCGGCGTCATCACGAGGTGCACCGGATCGGTGTCGACGCCGGGCCGGGTCTCGCCGCCCGGCACGACGTCGATCGCCACGACCGCGACGTCGATCCCGTCGACCGAGGTGCCGGACTGCAGCGAGAGCACGATCATGCGGTCGCCTCCGAGCCGGCGGACCCCTCGGCGAGCACGGCGGCCGCGGCATCCGCGGCGAGGCGGCTCGCGGCGCGCGTGCGCACCGTGGGCAGTGGCAGGGGCGCGCCCGGGACGCCCGCGTCGACGACCACGGCGTCGGGCCTGAGGCGGGCGACGTTCGCGATGCGCTCGCGCTGCGGTCCGTCGGCGCCGACCCGGTCGGCGAGCACGACGAGCGCACCCGAACCCGGGACGGCGGCATCGCCGCGGAGCACCGCGCCGCCGGCGGCGAGTGCGGATTCGAGGAAGTCCCGGTCGCTCGCGACGGCGAGGGTCGAGCGGCCCCGGATGTCGAGCACCGTGCGCGGTGCAGGCAGCGCCGCGACCTCGCCGTCGATGGAGATCGCTGCGCGGGCGACGGCCGCGGCGTCGACCGGGTCGAAGGCCACGACGGGCACGGCGCCGGACGGGACGGTGCGCGACGCGGCATCCGCCTCGGTCCGGGCATCGGCGAGGGTCGCCGCAAGCACCCGCACGCGGGCCGCGGCGCGTTCGAGCACGGACACGGGGAGCGTGCCGTCGTCGACCGCCGCGAGGATCGCCCGCTGCACCTCGCGGAAGTCGCGCGCGTCCTGGTCGGGCGCGGCGGCCGCGCCGAGGTTCGCCGGATTGCTGATGCAGAGCAGGTCGGCGCCGGCGAGCAGCGCCTGCACGGCACCGGGCCCGGCGCCGACCGACTCGCGCACCGCGGCCATGTCGAGCGCGTCGGTGATGATGACGCCCTCGAAGCCCATGGCGCGCAGGCGCCCGAGCGCGACCGGGTTCAGGGTCGACGGCTGCTCGCCCCACGCCGGCACGACGACGTGCGCGGTCATGATCGCGGGCACGCCGGCATCGACGAGCGCCTGGAACGGCGGCAGGTGCGTGCGTTCGAGCTCGTCGAGGCCGATCTCGAGGGTCGGCATCGCGTGATGCGAGTCGAGGTGGGTGTCGCCGTGGCCCGGGAAGTGCTTGGCCGCGGGCGCGGCGCCGGCCAGGCGGATGCCGCGGGCCTGGGCGCGGGCGTGCCGGCCGACGAGCTCGGCGGAGTCGCCGAACGAGCGCACCCCGATGACCGGGTTGCGGGGATCCGTGTTCACGTCGGCGACGGGCGCGAGCACGACGTTGGCCCCCACGGCGAGCGACCGGCGGGCGAGCTCGGCGCCGACGGCCTCGGTGATCGCGAGGTCGTCGACGAAACCGAGCTGCGCCGCCCCCGGCAGGGTCGACCCGGTGGCCGACTCGGTGCGCGTGACGTTGCCGCCCTCCTCGTCGATGCCCACCACGAGCGGGCGATCGCGGTCGCGCAGTTCGGCGGCGAGCGACATCCGCTCGCCCTCGTCGCCGAGGTTGTGCGCGAACAGCACGAGCCCCGCGAGGCCGCCCTCGTCGAGCTCGCGGCGGAAGAGATCCGGGATGCCCCGGCCGAGGAACCCCGGCCAGAGCACCCCGCCCACCAGTCCCCTGATGGTGGGATCGTCCACGGCGGTCACCCCTTGACCGCGCCGGCCACGAGGCCGCTCGACAGGCGACGTTGGACGATGACGAAGAAGACCATGACCGGGATGGTGATGATCGTGGATGCGGCCATGATGTAGCCCCACTCGTTGGTGTGCTCGCCGAAGAACTGCTTGAGGCCGATGGCCACCGTGTAGTTCTCGGACGCGCCGCCCAGCAGGGTCATGGCGAAGATGAACTCGTTCCACGCGGTGATGAAGGAGAAGACGGAGGTCGCGACGAGGCCCGGCATCACGAGCGGCAGCAGCACCGAGCGGAACATGCGGCCCCAGCTCGCGCCGTCGAGGTAGGCGGCCTCCTCGAGCTCGACCGGCACCGCGGCGACGAAGCCGCGCAGCATCCAGATGCCGAACGGCAGGGCGAGCGCGACGTAGACGACCATGAGGCCGAGCAGCGTGTTCAGCAGCTGCAGGTCGCGCACCTGCACGAACAGCGGGATGACGAGCGCCTCGAGGGGCACCATCTGCACGACGAGGATCATGAGCAGCATCGCCGTTCGGAGCCGGAAGCGGAAGCGCGCGACGGCGACCGAGGCGAGCAGCGCCAGCACGGCGCTCGCGAGCACCGTGACCACGGCCACGATCGCGGAGTTGCGCAGGAACACGTCGAAGCCGCCGTCGGTGAGCACGTACTCGAAGTTCGCGAGCGACCACTCGCGCGGCAGCAGGGTCTGCCCGCCGGCGCCGGCCTTCGCGTCGAACGCGCTCGAGAGCATCCAGAACGCGGGGAAGAGCGTGAACACGAGCAGCAGCACGACGAGCACGGCCTTGCCGGCCGCCGCGCGGGTCTTGCGGGCCGAACGACGCGTCGCGGGGATGGCGCGCGGAGGCTCGGGCGGGCGGGCGCCGGATGCCACGGGCGGGGCGGTCGGGGCGGGCGTGAAGGTGCTCACAGCTCGTCCTCCTTCAGCATCGTGCGAACGTAGATGACGGTGACGATGAGCAGCAGCACCGTGAGGAGCACCGCGATGGCGGAGCCGAATCCGTACCGGTTCTGCCCGAACGACTCGACGTACGACCAGACGCCGAGGTTCAGCGCCTCGCGGTTCGTGCCCGCGCCGCCCGGCATCAGGTAGACCTGCGCGAACACCTTGAAGTCCCAGATGGTCGAGAGGATGATGACCACGCTGAAGACCTGCCGGAGGTTCGGCACGATGACCTGGAAGAAGCGGCGCCACGGCCCGGCGCCGTCCATCTCTGCGGCCTCGAGCATCTCCTTCGGCACGCCGAGGAGGCCCGCGAGCACCGTGATCGCGACGAACGGGAATCCGTGGTGGACCACGTTCAGCAGCACGATCGCATAGAAGCTGTAGCGGTTCGTGAACCAGTTGACCGGCTCGTCCTGCAGGCCGAGGGCCTGGAGGGTCTGGTTGAAGATGCCGCGGTCGGCGTCGAAGATCCACACCCAGACGTAGGTGCCGGTGACCGCGGGCATGGCCCAGGCGATCATGATCGCGCTGCCGACGACGGTGCGCCAGAAGCCGCCGAGCGAGGCCATGAGCACGGCGACGCCGGTGCCGAGCGCGACAGTGCCCGCGACGGCGAGCACCGCGAACCCGACGGTGTTCGGGAGCACGACGCCCCAGAGCGTCGGGTCCGTGAGGATCTCGCCGTAGTTGGCGAGGCCGATCCAGTTCGGTTCGCCCGAGACGATCTCGCGCAGGCCGTAGTCCTGCAGTGAGAAGAGGAACACCCGGATGAGCGGCCAGAGCAGCAGCACGGCCAGCACGGCGAGGGCCGGTGCGAGCAGCAGCCACGGGCGCGACGAGGCGATCAGCCGGTTTCGCTGCACGGGGCCGCCGCCCGGCCGGGGGGTGGTGCCCCCCGGCGCGGGCGTCGGAGCCTGGATCGTGGCGGACACCTGGTCAGTTGCCGTTCATGATCTCGTCCATCTCCTCAGCGGCGTCCGAGGTGGCCTGTTCGACCGTCTTCTGCCCGGAGAGGATCGCCTGGATGGCGGTGTTCGTCGTCTTCTTGGCCTGCACGGCGCCGAAGGTGGGCGTCACGGGAACCGTGCCGCCGCCGTCGACGAGCTGCGTGGCGAAGGGTGCGACGAGCGGGTCGTCGGAGTTCATCGTCTCGGTCAGCAGCGACTGCTGGCCCGGGAAGTAGCCCGACTGCTCGCCCCACTTCTCGGCGAACTCGCCGGTGGTCATGAGCTTGATGAACGACCACGCGAGGTCGGTGTTGTCCGCGGTGCTGAACATCGACAGGTGCGAGCCGCCGAGCACCGACGGCGCGATGCCGCCGTCCTTGCCCGGGATCGGGGTCGCGGCGAACTTGCCCTCGAGGTCGGCGTTCTTCTCGATGATCGCCGACGGGGTCCACGAGCCCATGAGCGCCATCGCGACGTTGCCCTGCGCGAAGTTGTCGAGGACGTCGGTCTCCTTCCAGGTGGTCGCGCCGGCCGACGAGAAGTCGTGCTCGGTCGCGAGCCCGGTGTAGAAGCCGATGCCCTCCTGCGACTCGGGGCTGGCCATGCCGGACTCCCAGGTGTCGCCGTTCTTCTCGGAGATCTCCCCGCCGGCGCCCCAGACCCACGGGTACACGCCGAACTCGGCGTCGCCGGGCACGGCGAAGGCGAGCATCTCGGGGTGGGCGGCCTTGATGGCGTCGCCCGCGGCGACGATGTCGTCCCAGCTCTTCGGGGCCTCGAGGCCGAGCTCGTCGAAGATGTCGGAGCGGTAGACGAGCGAGCGCACGCCGGCGTACCACGGCATGCCGTAGAGCTCGCCGTCGTAGGTGCCCGCCTCGACGAGGCCCTCGACGAGGTCGTCGCCCAGGTTCTCGTCGGCGACGAAGTCGCCGATCGGCTCGAGCGCGCCGGAGTCGGCGAACTCGGCGGTCCACGTGGTGCCGGTCTCGGCGACATCCGGGGTGGTGCCGCCCGCGATGGACGTGACGAAGCGGTCGTGGGCGTCGGCCCACTGCACGAACTCGACGTTGAGCTCGGCGCCGGTCTCCTCGGTGAAGGCATCGCCGACCTCGTCGAAGAACGCCTCGGAGTCGGGGTTCGTGCCCTCCATGATCCAGACGTCGAGCGTCTGGCCCTCGGCGTTCGAACCGTCGTTGCCGTCCGACCCGCCCGCACAGGCGGTGAGCCCGAACACGGCCGTGGCGAGCACGGCGACGGGCAGCAGTCGCTTCTTCATAGATGCCTCCTCGTTGATGGATCTGTCGTCGGACGAACCGCCACACCCGGCGTCCTGGAACCTGACTCTGGAAGTAGTATTCGTGAGCTATGCAATGTTTGCAAGTTCTTTCCAAAGTCGTGACCGGTTCGAAACCTCCGCGTCACGGACACCGCCGCCGTAGGCTCGGCTCGTGAACGGCGCCGCGAGCAGGGACCGCACCGACGCCCCCGCGCGACGCGGCTGGGTGCTCGGCATCGACGTCGGCGGCACCGGGTCGCGTGCCGCGCTCGACCCGCTCGACGCGCCGTTCGGACGTGATCGCCGCCTGCTCGAGGGCGGACGCGTCGCCGTGGCATCCGCCGGGTCCACCGTGCTCGACGTGGCCGCCGCGCTCGTCGAGGCCGCGACGCACGAGTGGCCGGATGCCGCGGTCACGGCCGTCGGCGTCGGCGCGACGGGCCTCGCCTCGCTCGTGTCGGCCCCCGATGCCGCGATCAGCCGGCTGTCGGTCCTCGCGGCCCCGACGGCGGATGCCCCGGTGCCGGTCGCCCTCGCGGTCGACGCCCTCACGGCCCACCTCGGGGCGCTCGGCGGCCGCGCCGGCGCGGTCGTCGCCGTCGGCACCGGGGCGATCGCACTCGGCACCGACCTCGAGGCCGTCTGGCGTCGCGTCGGCGGCTGGGGCCACCTCTGGGACGACCGCGGGTCGGGCGTCTGGGTCGGCATCGAGGCGCTCAAGTCGGCGATCCGCACCCACGACGGGGTGACGGCGGATGCCGCGGCACTGCTCTCGGCCGCCGAGTCCCGGTTCGGGCCGGCGCCGACCTGGCCGGGCGAGCTGCTCACCCGCGCCGACCGTGCGGGCGTCATCGCCGGCTTCGCCCCCGAGGTCGCCGCGTTGGCCGCCGACGGCGACGCCGCGGCATCCGCCATCATGCGCACCGCCGGCACCGAGGTCGCCGCCACGCTCGTCGCCGCGCTCGACCCCGACCTGCCGCGGCACGCGTCGTGGACCGGTGGCATGTTCGCCGCGACGGGTGCCTACCGCGACGCGTTCGAGGCGGAGTTCGCGCGCCTCGCGCCCGACGCCGACCTCCGGGCTCCGCTGGGCACGCCGCTCGACGGCGCGGTACGGCTCGCGAGGCTCATCGCCGCGGGCGACCTGCCGGCGGAGCATCCGCCGTTCGTCTGGCGCTGACCGGCTCGAGTCCCCCGCGACGCGCCTCGGTCACGCCCTCGCGAGGATCGCCCCGACGTCGACCCCGCGCGGCAGCGCACCGTACTGCGCGCCGCCCTCGCGTCCGAGCCGGGACCGCACGAACGCCTCGGCCACCGGCGAGGGCGAGAACCGCAGCAGGAGCGAGGCCTGCAGCACGAGCGCCAGACGCTCGGTCAGCTCTCGGGCGACGGAGGCCGCGGCATCCGGGCTCAACGTCGCGGCCTCGCGCACGAGCGACCTCGTGTCGGCGAGCGCGGCGTCGAACACCCGGCTCGCACCCGCGGCGGCGCCGACCTCGGCGAAGAACGCGTCGAAGGCCTCGGGCTCGCGGGCCAGCACGCGCAGCACGTCGAGCGCGATGACGTTGCCCGATCCCTCCCAGATGGCGAGCAGCGGCTGCTCGCGGTACCGCCGGGCGAGCGGGAACGCCTCGGTGTACCCGTTGCCGCCGAGGCACTCGAGCGCCTCGGCCGCGTGGCCCGCGCCCCGCTTGCAGACCTGGTACTTCGCCACGGCCGTCGCGAGGCGCCGGAACGCCTGCTCGGCGCCGTCCGCATCGTCGTCGTACGAGCGCGCGAGCCGCATCGCCGTGAGCGTCGCGGCCTCCGACTCGAGCGCGAGGTCGGCGACGACCGCGGACATCGCGGGCTGGTCGACGAGCAGCGCGCCGAACGCGCTGCGGTGCCGCACGTGCCACGCCGCCTCGGCGACCGACTGCCGCATGCCGGCCGCCGTGCCGATGACGCAGTCGAGCCTCGTGCGCGTGACCATCTGCACGATCGTCGCGACGCCGCGGCCCTCGTCGCCGACGAGCCATCCGCTCGTGCCGTCGAGCTCGATCTCGCTCGACGCGTTCGACCGGTTGCCGAGCTTGTCCTTCAGCCGCTGGATGCGGAACACGTTGCGCTCGCCGCCCGGCAGCACGCGCGGCACGAGGAAGCAGCTGAGGCCGTGGGGCGCCTGCGCGAGCACGAGGAACGCGTCGCTCATCGGGGCACTGCAGAACCACTTGTGGCCGGTGAGGCCGTACTCGGCGCCCCACCCGGCATCGCCCGCCCCGCGCCGCTCGGCGAGCGTCGTGTTCGCGCGCACGTCGGACCCGCCCTGCTTCTCGGTCATCGCCATGCCCACGAGCGCGCTCGCCTTGCCCGGCACGAGGTCGGGCTCGTAGTCGCGGCTCAGCAGGCGCGGCATCCATTCGTCTCGCAGGGCGGATGCCGCGTGCTCGAGCACCGGCACGGCGGCGTGCGTCATCGAGACGGGGCAGGCATGCCCGGGCTCGACCTGCGCGAAGAGGAGGAACGCGGCGGCGCGGTCGGCGTTCGCGCCCGGTCCGGGATCTGCGGCGGCCGACGTGTGCGCGCCCGCCGCGACCGCGTGCGCGATGACCCGGTGGTACGCGTCGTCGTACTCGACCTCGTCGATGCGACGGCCCCACCGGTCGTGCGTGTGCAGCACGGGCGCATGCGTGTTCGCGCGCTCGGCGTCGCGTTGGAAGGCGGCCGAGCCGACGGTACGCCCGACGGCGTGCAGGTCGGATGCCGCGGGGGCGCCGGATCCCGCGCGGCCGCCGCCGGCTCGACCCGCGCGACCCCACCGCGCGACCGCCTCGACGAGCGGGACGTTCGCGGCGAACTCGTCGACGTCGGTGCGCGGCGGAACCTGGTTGGCGACCTCGTGGGTGCTGATCATCTTCGACCTCCACGCCCATTCTGCTCGCGCGCGGCCGTCGGGGGCAGCCGCTAGCGTGGGCGCATGGCCGAGACCAGCGCGGGGATCCTGCTCCACCGACGCCGCGGCGCGGCATCCGACCCGCTCGACGTCGAGGTGCTGCTCGGCCACATGGGCGGCCCGTTCTGGAACGGCCGCGACGAGGCGGCCTGGTCGCTCCCGAAGGGCACATTCACCGACGAGGCGCCGATCGACGCGGCGAAGCGGGAGTTCGCCGAGGAGCTCGGCAGCCCGGCGCCCGACGTGCCGTACGTCGAGCTCGGCGTCTTCCGATACACCTCGGGCAAGACCGTCGCGGTCTTCGCGGGCGAGGCCGACTTCGACGCCTCGTCGATCAGGAGCAACACGTTCGAGCTCGAGTGGCCGCCGAGGTCGGGACGGCGGCAGTCGTTCCCCGAGCTCGACTCCGCCGCCTGGGTGCCCATCGGCGAGGCCCGCACCCGGCTGGTCAAGGGGCAGCGCCCCGCACTCGACGCCCTGCTCGCGCTGCTGGCCTGACGCGCGCCCCGACTGCTGAGCGGATGCCGCCCCCGAATGTCGGTGGCACCCGCGAGACTGGTTGCGCCCTGATCGGGCGGCGAATCCGGCCGGGTGTTCGCCCTCCGAGAACGAGTCGAACGAAGCGCCCGCTCCGCTTGCCTCCGAAAGGGGCACATGCGAGGCTGTAACGCTGCGCGAGGCCCGGGGGTGGGCCTTGCACGCGCCGTCCGCCGACTCCGCCTCGGTACGATCCGTCGTGCTGCGGCATCCGTCGACCATCCCGCCCTCACCGCCGCACCGGAGATGCCATGCTCGCAAAACTCCTCGTCCGTTACCTGAAGCCCTACGTGTGGTTGCTCGTCGGAGTCCTGGTCTTCCAGATCCTCTCCGCGATCGCCACGTTCAACCTGCCCGACCTCAACGCGAAGATCATCGATAACGGCGTCTCCAAGGGCGACACCGAGTACATCTGGTCGACCGGCGCCATCATGCTCCTCATCTCGCTCGGGCAGATCACCGCGTCGATCATCGCCACGTACTTCGCCGCCAAGGCCGCCATGCGGCTCGGCCGCGACATCCGCAACGACGTCTTCGAGAAGGTCAGCGGATTCTCCGAGCGCGAGGTGTCGAAGTTCGGCCCCGGCTCGCTCATCACCCGCAACACGAACGACGTGCAGCAGGTGCAGATGCTCGCCATGATGGGCGCCACCATGCTCGTCACCGCGCCGATCCTGGCCATCGGCGGCATCTACTTCGCCCTGCGCCAAGACGTCGGCCTCGGCTGGATCATCGCCGTCGCGGTCTCGACGCTGCTCATCATCGCGATCCTCATCATCAGCCGCATGGTCCCGCTGTTCCGCAGCTTCCAGCACAAGCTCGACAACGTGAACCGCATCATGCGGGAGCAGCTCACGGGCGTGCGCGTCGTGCGCGCGTTCGTGCGCGAGCCCATCGAGGAGGAGCGCTTCCGCGGCGCGAACACCGAGATCATGATCGTCGGCCGCCGCGTCGGCTCGCTGTTCGTGCTGCTCTTCCCGCTGTTCATGCTCGTGCTCAACGTCACGATCGTCGGGGTCGTCTGGTTCGGCGCCTTCGCCGTCGACGCCGGCGACGCGCAGATCGGCACGCTGTTCGCCTTCATGCAGTACGTGATGCTCATCCTCACGGGCGTGCTCATGGCGAGCTTCATGACGATCATGATCCCGCGCGCCGCCGTCTCGGCCGACCGCATCGCCGAGGTGCTCGACAGCACGAGCACCCTCGAACGGCCTGCGAACCCCGTGCGCGAGCTGCCCACCCCGGGCACCCTCGCCGTGGCGGACGTCTCGTTCACCTACCCGGGCGCCGAGCACCCGGTGCTCGACGGCATCAGCTTCAGCGCCGCACGCGGCGAGACCGTCGCCATCGTCGGCTCCACGGGCGCGGGCAAGACCACGCTCGTGTCGCTGATCCCCCGCCTGTTCGACACCACCGGCGGCTCCGTCGCGGTCGGCGGGGTCGACGTGCGCCAGGCCGACCTCGACGTGCTCTGGAACTCCATCGGGCTCGTGCCGCAGCGCCCGTTCCTCTTCACCGGCACGGTCGCCTCCAACCTCCGCTACGGACGAGAGGAGGCCACCGACGAGGAGCTCTGGCACGCGCTCGAGATCGCGCAGGGCCGCGACTTCGTCGACGAGATGGAGGGCGGGCTGAACGCCCGCATCGCCCAGGGCGGCACCAACGTCTCCGGAGGCCAGCGCCAGCGGCTCGCGATCGCCCGCGCGATCGTGCACCGGCCCGACGTGCTCGTGTTCGACGACTCGTTCTCGGCGCTCGACCTCACGACCGACGCCAACCTGCGGCACGCGCTCTGGCGAGAGCTGCCCGACGTGACCAAGATCGTGGTCGCGCAGCGCGTCTCGAGCATCACCGACGCCGACCGCATCGTCGTCCTCGACGACGGGGCCATGGTCGGCATCGGAACCCACGAGCAGTTGCTCGAGACATCCGACACCTACCGCGAGATCGTCGAATCCCAGCTCGGAGCGGAGGCAGCCCGATGAGCACCGAACCCACCCCGAAGACCGAAGAAGAGCTGTACGAGCTCGAGCTCGCCGAGCAGGCCCGCCTGAACTCCGGCGACTGGGACAGCGTCGCACCCGGCAAGGCCTCGAAGTTCGGCCCCAGCTTCCGCCGGCTCATCGGCCTGCTGAAGCCGCACGCCCTCGCGTTCACGTTCGTCTCGATCCTCGGCGCGGCCGGGGTCGTGCTCGCCGTGATCGCTCCGAAGGTGCTCGCCGAGGCCACGAACGTCCTGTTCGCCGGCGTCATCGGTGCACAGCTGCCCGCGGGCCTGACCAATGCGCAGGCGGTCGAGTTCCTCCGGGCCGACGGGCAGAACGACCTCGCCAACATCGTCGAGACGGCCGGCGCCGTACCCGGCGAGGGCATCGACTTCGTCAAGCTCAGCCAGATCCTCATCGTCGTGCTGCTGCTCTACGTGGTCTCGGCGATCCTCACCTGGGTGCAGGGCTACGTCGTCAACGTGATCATGGTGCGCACCATGTGGCGCCTGCGCGAAGACGTCGAGGCCAAGCTCAACCGCCTGCCCCTCAGCTACTTCGACAAGGTGCAGCGCGGCGAGCTCATCTCGCGCGTGACGAACGACATCGACAACATCACGCAGACCATGCAGCAGTCGCTGTCGGGCGCCATCACCGCGGTGCTCACCGTGGTCGGCGTGCTCATCATGATGTTCTCGATCTCGTGGCAGCTCGCGATCGTGGCGCTCGTCTCGCTGCCGCTCATGGCCGTGATCTTCGGCGTCATCGGTCCGAAGTCGCAGAAGGCGTTCGGCATCCAGTGGCGCAAGGTCGGCCGCCTGAACGCACGCGTCGAGGAGTCCTTCTCGGGCCACGCGCTCGTCAAGGTCTTCGGCCGCGAGGCCGACGCGCACGCGAAGTTCAAGGCCGAGAACGAGGAGCTCTACGAGGCCTCGTTCAAGGCGCAGTTCCTCTCGGGCATCATCATGCCGGGCATGATGTTCATCGGAAACCTCACCTACGTCGGCATCGCGGTGCTCGGCGGCCTCATGGTCGCGAGCGGCCAGCTGCGACTCGGCGACGTGCAGGCGTTCATCCAGTACTCGCAGCAGTTCACCCAGCCCCTCTCGGAGCTGGGCGGCATGGCGGCGGTCGTGCAGTCCGGCACCGCCTCCGCCGAGCGCGTGTTCCAGCTGCTCGACGCCGACGAGCAGGACCCCGACGCCGTCGACGCGCCGAAGCCCGCGGAGGGCGACGGCACGATCGAGTTCGAGCACGTGTCGTTCTCGTACGCTCCCGAGCACCCGCTGATCCGCGACCTGTCCTTCCGGGTCGAGCCCGGTCAGACGGTCGCGATCGTGGGTCCGACCGGCGCCGGCAAGACGACGCTCGTGAACCTCATCATGCGGTTCTACGAGCTCGACGGCGGTCGCATCCTGCTCAACGGGCAGGACATCGCCGAGCTCACGCGCCGCGACATGCGCACGAAGACCGGCATGGTGCTGCAGGACCCGTGGCTGTTCGCCGGTTCGATCCGGGAGAACATCCGCTACGGCCGCGAGTCGGCGACCGACGAGGAGATCCTCGATGCCGCACGGGCGACCTACGTCGACCGGTTCGTGCACTCGCTGCCCGACGGCTACGACACCGTGCTCGACGAAGAGGCGTCCAACGTCTCGGCGGGTGAGAAGCAGCTCATCACGATCGCCCGCGCGTTCGTGGCGCAGCCCTCGGTGCTCATCCTCGACGAGGCCACCTCCTCGGTCGACACGCGCACCGAGCTGCTGCTGCAGCACGCGATGGCCGCGCTCCGCGAGGGCCGCACGTCGTTCGTGATCGCGCACCGGTTGTCGACCATCCGCGACGCCGACCTCATCCTCGTGATGGAGCACGGCGACATCGTCGAGCAGGGCAGCCACGACGAGCTCATCGCTCGCGAGGGGGCGTACTGGCGCCTCTACAACTCGCAGTTCGAGCAGGCCGCGGCCGACGTCGACGCCGAGGCCGCGATCGCGCAGGGCCAGGGTCTCGACCCCGCGCTCGTGGGCGCGCAGACCGGCTCCTTCGAGGCGGTCGACGGCGAGAGCGAGGGCGGAGCGCCCGCCACCGACGCCTAGCCGGCGGCCACCGCGCGACGCGAGAGCCCGGGTACGACATCTTTGGATGCCGCACCCGGGCTCTTCGCGTTCGCCGGGCGCTAGGCTGCCGCACATGCCTGCGGATGAATCGCTCCTCCTCTGCTGCCTGCTCTGGGCGCACCCCGGTGAAGAGGCCGCCATGTCGGCCTACGAGGATCGCGTGCTCGCCCTGCTCGGCACGCACGGCGGCGAGGTGCTCGAGCGCCTCCGCGGCGACGGTGCGGCGGGTCATCCGCACGAGGTGCAGTCGTTCCGCTTCCCGAACCAGGCGTCGCTCGACGCCTACCTGCACGACCCCGAGCGCCTCGCGCTGGCCGACGAGCGCGATCGCGTCGTCGCGCGCACGGAGCTCTTCCCGGTCGAGCGACTCTCGCCGCGGGCCTGACCTCGCCGCTGCGCGACATTGGCGGCCCGACCTGCCGCCACCGGTGGGCGCCGGGCTCGCCACCGTCTGCTCGTCAGGCTTGCCGGATCGTCAGGCCCGGATCGTCAGGCCCGGATCGTCAGGCCCGGGTCGCGGCGCCGAGCGCGGCGTAGACCGCCCGCGTGTAGGCGTCGCTGCGCGGCGAGCCGATGATGCCCGGCGACATCCGGTTCATGACGTACGCGAAGGTCGTGCGACGCTCGGCGTCGTTGATGACGATCGACCCGCCCCATCCGCCCCAGAACGCGACGCGGCCCTCGGGGATGTACGGCGTGCTCGCCGGGTTCGACAGGGCGAACCCGAGGCCGAAGCGCAGCGGGAGGCCGAGCACGAGGTCGACGTTGTCGGTGTGCTCGGCGAAGATGCGATCGATCGTCGCGGGCGAGAGCAGGCGGACGCCGTCCACCTCGCCGCCGTTCGAGACGAGGGCGTTCAGCCGAGCCACCGAGCGGGCGTTGCCCTGCCCTCCGGCACCGCCGACGCCCGCGGCGCGCCACGCGCGCGTCCACGTGACCTCCGCGTCGAGCGGCGGACCCGTGTAGGTCTTGAACGCGGGCGACTCGGGCGGGATCGCCGAGAAGTCGAGCGTCATCTGCGGCGGCACGACGTTGCTCACGCGGTGATCCTCCGACTCCGGCAGTCCGAGCCAGAAGTCGGCGCCGAGCGGACCGGCGAGCTCCTCCGCCACGAACGCGCCGAGCGAGCGTCCCGTGATGCGGCGAACGAGCTCGCCGATCAGGTGCCCGTAGTCGAGCAGGTGGTAGCCGGATGCCGCGCCGGCCGGCCACCACGGCGGCTGCGCCGCGAGGCGCGCGGCCGCGGCATCCGCGTCGAGGATGTCGGCACCGGTGATCGGCTGCGCCCAGCCCGAGACGCCCGAACTGTGCATGAGCACGTGCTTGACGAGCACGCCCTCCTTGCCGGCCGCGGCGAACTCGGGCCAGTAGTGGGCGACGGGCAGCTCGGGATCGAGGTCGCCCCGGTCGATGAGCACGAGTGCGGCGAGGGCGGTGACGGTCTTCGAGATCGACCACACGTTCGTGATCGTGTCCTGCTGCCATTCGCGCTGCTGTTCGGGATCGGCCCAGCCGCCCCAGAGATCGACGACGGGCTCGCCGTCGACGATCACGGCGAGGGATGCCCCGAGCTCGGCGCCCGAGGCGAGCTGTCGTTCGAACTCGTCGCGGAGGCCGGCGAAGTCGTCGTGCACGTGGCCGTGGACGGGCGCGGTGCCACTCGAGGGCGCGGGCCCGTCGGTCGGAAGGGGAAGGCTCATCGTCGAGGCTCCTCGGATCGGTCGTCAGCCGTGTCGAACGGGATGTTCCCGGCTCGATTCGCGAGCATACCGCGCGGTCGGTATGCTTGTCACGCGCGGCGTCGCCACGACCCGCCCGGCTCGTCGAGGAGGACGCGCATGCAGATCACCGGAGCGGTGCTCGAGACGTCAGGCGCTGAGGCGCCCTTCGCGCGGTCGCGCCCGTTCACGGTGGGCCGGCTCGAGCTCGACCCGCCCGGCGAGGGCGAACTGCTCGTGCGCATCGAGGCCGCCGGCGTCTGCCACTCCGACCTCAGCGTCGTCGACGGCAACCGCCGGCGCCCCGTGCCCATGCTCCTCGGCCACGAGGCATCCGGCATCGTCGAGCAGGTCGGCGACGGCGTCACGGATGTCGCGATCGGCACGCGCGTCGTCATGACTTTCCTCCCCCGCTGCGGCGAATGCCCCGAATGCGCGAGCGACGGGCGGCTCCCCTGCCGCTCCGGCAGCGCGGCGAACGCCGCGGGCACGCTCGTGGGCGGCGGCATCCGCCTGCATCGCGACGGCGAGGCCGTGCACCACCACCTCGGCGTCTCGGCGTTCGCGAGCCACGCGGTCGTCAGTCGCACGTCGGTGGTTCCCGTCGACGACGACGTGCCGGCCGAGATCGCGGCCCTGCTCGGCTGCGCGGTGCTCACGGGCGGCGGCGCCGTGATCAACGCCGGACGCCCCGCACCCGGCAGCCGCATCACGATCGTCGGACTCGGCGGGGTCGGCATGGCGGCGCTGCTCGTCGCCGTCGCGCTCGGCCACGAGGTGATCGGCGTCGACGCGCTGCCCGCCAAGCTCGAGACCGCCCTGAGCCTCGGCGCGAGCGCGGCCCACGCACCCGCCGAGGCGCTGCGCGCGGCATCCGGAACCGAGGCCGCTACCGGGAGGACCGGCACCGGCACCCCCGCGGATGCCGCGGCGCGGGCGCCCCTCGTCATCGAGGCCGCCGGCTCGGCCAGGGCCTTCGAGACCGCCCTCGCCCTCACCGCGCCCGGCGGCACGACCGTGACCGTCGGCCTGCCCGCTCCCGACGCGCGCGCGACCCTCTCCCCGCTGACGCTCACCGCCGAGGCCCGCACCGTCATCGGCAGCTACCTCGGGTCGGCGGTGCCCGCGCGCGACATCCCGCGCTACGTGGAACTCTGGCGGGCGGGCCGCCTGCCCCTCGAACGTCTCGTCTCGTCGCGCATCCGCCTCGACGAACTCGACACGGCCATGGACCGACTCGCCGCCGGCGGGGAGCTCCGACAGCTGATCACGCTGAGCTGACCGGCATGGGCCGGGCATCCGGTCGATCACCGCAGCCGCTCACCCCACGAAAGGAACGACGCATGACCCGCACCGCCATCGTCACCGGAGCCGCGCGCGGCATCGGAGCCGCCACCGCCATCCGCCTCGCCGCCGACGGATACGCCGTCGCCGTGCTCGACCTCGACGCGGCATCCTGCGCCGAGACCGTCGCCGCCATCGAGGCCGACGGCGGTCGCGCGATCGCCGTCGGCGCGAACGTCGCCGACTCGGCCGCGGTCGCCGACGCCGTCGCCCTCGTGGCCGACGAGCTCGGGGCGCCGACGATCCTCGTGAACAATGCCGGGATCCTCCGCGACAACCTGCTCTTCAAGATGACCGACGACGACTGGGACGCCGTGCTCGCCGTGCACCTGCGCGGGGCATTCCTCATGACCCGGGCCGTGCAGGCGCACCAGGTCGAGGCGAAGTGGGGGCGCATCGTGAACCTCTCGAGCACCTCGGCACTCGGCAACCGCGGCCAGGCGAACTACGCCGCCGCGAAGGCCGGCATGCAGGGCTTCACCAAGACGCTCGCGATCGAGCTCGGCCGCTACAACGTGACCGCCAACTCGGTCGCACCCGGCTTCATCGCGACCGACATGCTGCGCCAGACGGCCGAGCGCATGGGCATCACGAACGAGCAGCTGCTCGAGGGCGCGGCCAAGGAGATCCCCGTCGGCCGCGTCGGCCAGCCCGAGGATGTCGCGGCCGCCGTGTCGTTCTTCGCCTCCGAGGCGGCCTCGTTCGTCTCGGGCCAGGTGCTCTACGTCGCCGGAGGGCCGAAGGCATGAGCGCCGAGGCACGCACGACCGGCACCCCGCTCACGCTCGCCTCGCCCGCCGACCTGCTCGACGCGGTCGGCACGGCGATCGGCCCCGGCGACTGGTTCGAGGTCGACCAGGCCCGCATCGAGCGGTTCGCGGATGCCACGGACGACCACCAGTGGATCCACGTCGACGTCGAACGCGCCACCGCCGGCTCCTTCGGCGCCCCGATCGCGCACGGGTTCCTCACGCTCTCGCTGCTCACCGCGCTCGCGACCCCGCTCCTCGCCGTCGACGGCGTCGCCATGGGCGTGAACTACGGGTTCGAGAAGGTGCGCTTCCTCCAGCCGGTCACGGCGGGGTCGCGCGTGCGCGCCGTCGGCACGCTCGCGTCGGCCGAGCGCACCGGCAGCGGCATCCGTGTCGTGCAGGACCTCACGATCGAGATCGAGGGCTCCGAGCGCCCCGCGCTCATCGCGCAGTGGGTGACGCTCATCGTGCCGGCGGCCTGAACGACGGCAGGGCGGATGCCGCGGGCTGATGCTCGCGGCATCCGCGAGCTGCGCCCGTACGGCTCCCCTCGCGCCCTCGGAATCCACTTGGCACGCAGGAACACCGTCCGAACCGTGTTCGTGCGCGAGAACTGGACTCCGGGCTTTGCGTGCCGGATTCCACCGGATTTCCGTTCACGCGCTGGAATCCCGCTGTTGCGCTGGAGTCCCGCCGATCGGGGACTCCGGCGCGACAACGGGACTCCACCGGAGAACCCTGAGCGGGGCGCGCGGGCGGGCGCGCGCGCGGGCGCGCGCGCGGGCGGGTCAGCGCTACACGCGCTCGAGCACGAGCGCCATGCCCTGGCCGCCGCCGACGCACATGGTCTCGAGGCCGTAGCGGCCGCCGGTCGCGGTGAGCCCGTTGATGAGCGTCGACGTGATGCGGGCGCCGGTCATGCCGAACGGATGCCCCACGGCGATCGCGCCGCCGTGCACGTTGAGCCGTTCGGGGTCGATGCCGAGCTCGCGCGCCGACGGGATGACCTGCGCGGCGAACGCCTCGTTGATCTCGACGAGGTCGATGTCGTCGATCGACAGCCCGGCCCGGGCGAGCGCACGACGCGACGCCTCGACGGGCCCGAGGCCCATGATCTCGGGCGAGAGGCCGCTGACCCCGGTCGAGACGATGCGCGCAAGCGGCTGGAGGCCGAGCTCGTCGACGATGCGGTCGGAGACGACGACCACGGCGGCGGCACCGTCGTTGAGCGGGCAGCAATTGCCGGCGGTCACGGTGCCGTCGGGGCGGAAGACGGGGTCGAGCCCGGCGAGGGCCTCGATCGTGACGCCCGCGCGCGGGCCGTCGTCGGCCGAGACGACCGTGCCGTCGTCGAGGGTCACGGGCGTGATGTCGTTCGCCCAGAAGCCCGAGGCGATCGCGGCCTCGGCGCGCTGCTGGCTGCGGGCTGCGAAGGCGTCCTGCTCGTCCCGCGTGATGCCGCGGAGCTCCGCGACGTTCTCGGCGGTCTGCCCCATCGCGATGTACGCGTCGGGCAGCAGCCCGTCTTCGCGCGGATCGCGCCAGGGGCGCAGGCCCGCGGCATCCGCCCCACCGATGGCACGCGCCTCGGTGCGCGCGATGGCCTCGTCGAAGCGGGCGTTCGTGAGCTTCTCGCCGGGGATGTAATCGCTCGAGCCGCGCATCGCGTTGCTCACCGACTCGACCCCCGCCGAGATGAACACGTCGCCCTCGCCGGCCTTGATCGCGTGGAACGCCATGCGGGTGGTCTGCAGGCTCGACGAGCAGTAGCGGTTCACGGTCGTGCCGGGCACGCCGTCGAGCCCGAGCAGCACGGCCACGATGCGCGCCATGTTCATGCCCTGCTCGCCGCCGGGCATGCCGCAGCCGAGCATGAGGTCTTCGACGCGGGTCGGGTCGAGGCCCGGCACCTTGGCGAGCGCGGCCTCGACCATGCGGGCGGTGAGGTCGTCGCCGCGGAGGCCGGCGAGCGACCCCTTGCGGGCGCGGCCGATGGGCGAGCGGGCGGTGGCGACGATGTAGGCCTCGGTCATGCGGTGGTCTCCTCAGGCGGTCGGGTTTCTCGAGTCAGGTGGGGGCGAGCGGATGCCGCGGGGCGGCCGTCGAGTGAGCGGATGCCGCGGCATCCGCTCACTCAGACGAAGGCGGCGATGCCCGTGATGGCGCGGCCGACGATGAGCGTGTTCATGTCGTACGTGCCCTCGAACGTGTAGACGGCCTCGGCGTCGGCGAAGAACCGCGCGGCGCCGTGGTCGAGCTGGATGCCGTTGCCGCCCATGAGCTCGCGGCAGCGGGCGACGACCTCGCGCATCTTCTTCGTCGCGAAGGCCTTGGCCATCGCCGAGTGGTGGTCCTTCTGCGCGTCTTCGTCGAGCATCTCGCTCACCCGCACGCAGAGGGCGATCGAGGCCGTGATGTCGGCGAGCGAGTCGGCGAGCTTCTGCTGCACGAGCTGGAACGAGGCGATCGGCTTGCCGAACTGCACGCGGGTCTTCGCGTAGGCGAGGGCGGCCTCGTAGGCGCCGACGGCGACGCCGATGGCCTGCCATGCGACATCCGCTCGGGTGAGGCGCAGCACGATCGCGACGTCGCGGAACCCGTGGATCTCCTGCAGCCGGTCGGTCTCGGGCACGATCACGTCCTCGAGCACGATGTCGGCGTTCTCGACGGCGCGGAGCGACTGCTTGCGCTCGATCTTCGTCGCGGTGAAGCCCGTGGCCGGCTGGCGCACGAGGAACCCCTTGACCTGGTCGTCGGCCGTGTCGCGCGCCCAGATGATGACGACGTCGGCGAAGGTCGCGTTGCCGATCCATCGCTTCGAGCCGTTGAGCACCCACTCGTCGGTGCCGTCGGCGGCGGTGCGGCGGGTCGCCGTTGTCTCGAGGCCCTTGGCCGTGTCGGAGCCGTGCAGCGGTTCGGTGAGCCCGAAGGCGCCGATGAGCTCGCCGCGCGCCATGGGCTCGAGCCACTCGGCCTTCTGCTTGGGCGAACCGCCGACGGCGATGGCGTTCATCGCGAGGCCGGAGTGCACGCCGATGAAGGTCGCGGTCGACGGATCGACGCGGGCGATCTCGAGGGCGACCCAGCCGCGGTAGACGGCGGAGTTCTCGAAGTGCGCGACCTCCGGGACGCCGGAGCCGAAGAGGCCGAGCTCGGCGAAGCCCGGGATGAGGTGGCGCGGGCTCGTCGTCGCCTCCCAGCGGTCGTCGGCACCGGGGCGCACCTCGCGCTCGAGGTAGTCGCGGATCTCGGCGACCGAGGCCTGCTCCACGGGCGTGAGCCGGCGCATGAAGCCGTAGAAGTCGGCGTCGAGCACGGCGGCAGGGGCCGCGTCGGAAGGGGTGCCGGCAGTGGACTGCGGGTCGAGTGTGAGCGTCATCGCTTCTCCGTTCGTCGGTGAACACCACCACTATGCATCATTTTCTAGAATGTTGCATGTGAATCCTCGAAGGCGGGTTAGAGTTCCGGCATGCCGACGACGACCGGAACCACCCACGAGATCGCCGAGGTGGGCCTGCGCGCCGCACCCTCGTGGCTCTCCGAGCGCCTGGCCGACGGCGCCCACGCCGACGCGGTACGCGCCTTCGAGCTCGCCCGCGAGACCTTCATCAGCGGCCGTCGCATCGACATGGGCTCGCTCGCGACGACCCTCGGCGTCGACCGCACCTCGCTCTTCCGCTGGGTCGGCAACCGCGACGCCCTGCTCAGCGAGGTGCTCTGGTCGCTCGCCGTGCCCACCCTCGTGCTCTCGGAGCACGCGACCGAGTCGCTGCACGGCGCCGAGCGCGTCGCCGAGCAGCTGTCGAGCTTCGCGGGCGCGCTGATCAGCGCCGACTACTTCCGCGACTTCCTGCGGCGCGAGCCCGCCCGAGCCCTGCGCCTGCTCACCACGACCGAGAGCGAGATCCAGCGGCGCTACGTCGCGACGGCGCGCTGGCTCGTCGAACGCGAACTCGGCCAGCGCCCGCTCGGCGGTGCCATCTCGCCCGACGAACTCGCGTACCTGCTCGTGCGCGTCTCGGAGTCGTTCACGTACGCCGACCTCATCGCGGGCGACGCCCCGAGCGAGGCCCGGGCGCGCCGCGCGTTCCGCATCCTGCTGCGCGCCGACTGACGCGCCGCGGCATCCGACCCCACTGCGACCCTGCGACCTGCGACCTGAGGAGCCCCGTGACGCACCGACCCGAGCGCCGCCCGTTCACCACGCGCTGGAACGACAACGACCAGTACGGGCACGTGAACAACACGGTCTTCTACGAGGCCATGGACACGGCCGTGAACACGTGGATGATCGAGCACGCCGGCCTCGACCCGCACGGGGACGAGCCGATCGGGCTCGTGGTCTCGTCGAGCTGCGAGTTCCGCGCGTCGGCGTCGTTCCCCGAGCCGCTCGAGGTCGCGATCGGCGTCGAGCGCCTGGGCTCATCGAGCATCACGTGGTCGCTCGGCATCCACCGCGCCGGCGAGCCCGAGGCCATCGCCGAGGGGCGGTTCGTGCACGTCTTCGTCGACGCGGAGACCCGCCGCCCGGTGCCGATCCCGGCCGGCATCCGCTCGGAGATCGAGGCCCGGCTGCTCGCCTGACACAACCTGGCGAGCGGATGCCGCGAGTATCCGGTTCCCGAACATACCGACCGCGCGGTATGCTGTCACGACGAGCCGCTCCACGTGCTCGGACACGCACCCCGGGTGCGGGCACCACGGCGGTGCCGGAAAGGCGATCGACGATGACCGACACCCCAGGGCTGAACCTCGCGGGCTTCTCCGAGTGGCTCTCCGAGGCGCACCCCGATCTCGTCGGCACATCGCCGACCGCGACGCTCATCGCCGGCGGGCGCAGCAACCTCACCTATCGCGTCGACGGCCCGCGCGTGCCGCTCATCGTGCGCCGCCCGCCGCTCGGCCACGTGCTCGCGAGCGCCCACGACATGGGCCGCGAGCACCGCGTGATCAGCGCGCTCGCGGGTTCCGGCGTGCCGGTGCCGCCCGCGGTCGACCTCGTCGACGACACCGAGGCGGCCCGCGTGACCGGCACCCCGTTCTTCGTCATGCGCGTGGTCGACGGCGTCGTGCTCGCGAGCCCGCGCCAGAACGCCGAGTACACGGCATCCGGCCTGCACGGGCTCGGACTCGAGTTCGCCGCGACGCTCGCGCGACTGCACACGCTCGACGCGGCATCCGTCGGCCTCGCTGACTTCGGCCGACCCGACGGCTACCTCGAACGCCAGTTGCGCACCTGGCGCCGGCAGCTCGAGGCATCGCGCAGCCGCGACCTGCCCGAACTCGACCGCCTGCAGCACCGCCTCGAGGAGCGGATGCCGCCCGCGGGCGACATCCGGAGCGGCATCGTGCACGGCGACTACCGCCTCGACAACGCGATCATCGCGGGCCCCGCCGACGCACCCCGCATCGCGGCGATCCTCGACTGGGAGATGGCGACGCTCGGCGACCCGCTCGTCGACCTCGGCATGCTCGGCATGTACTGGAACATCGCCTCGCTCGCACCCGACGCCGTCGGCCTCACCCGCAGCGCCGTCGACCCGGCCGCCGGGTACCCCGAGTTCGACGAACTCGTCGACCACTACGCGCAGGCGGCCGGCATCCGCACGCCCGACCTCACCTGGTACCGGGCGTTCGCGGCGTACAAGCTCGCCGTGATCCTCGAGGGCATCCACTACCGCTACCGCCAGGGCCAGACCCTCGGCGACGGCTTCGACCGCATCGGCCAGCTCGTCGAACCGCTCGCGAGCACCGGCCTCGCGCACGCCACGATCTCGACAGCCACCAACTCGACGACCACTTCGACCATTTCGACCACGGGAGCCTGACGCATGGAGTTCAGCCACGACCAGCAGACGCTCGACCTCATCGACCGCGTCGAGGCGTTCGTGCACGAGCGGGCGATCCCGGCCGAGCCCGTGCTCGACGAGCAGCTCGCCGCGACACCCGGCGAGTGGCGGTTCCGGCCCGTCGTGGGCGAACTGCGCACCGCCGCCCGCGCCGAGGGCCTCTGGAACCTGTTCCTTCCCGGCGAGCGCGGCGCCGGCCTGACCAACGTGCAGTACGCGCCGCTCGCCGAGCGCACCGGCTGGTCGCCGCGGCTCGCGCCCGTCGCGTTCAACTGCGCCGCGCCCGACACGGGCAACATGGAGGTGCTCGCGGACTTCGGCACCCCCGCCCAGCAGGCCGAGTGGCTCGAGCCGTTGCTCGCGGGCGAGATCCGCTCGTCGTTCTGCATGACCGAGCCCGATGTCGCGTCGTCGGATGCCACGAACATCGCGACCCGCATCCGCCGCGACGGCGACCACTACGTGATCACGGGCCGCAAGTGGTGGTCGACGGGGGCCATGAACCCGGATGCCGCGATGTTCATCGTCATGGGACAGACCGACCCGGATGCCGAACGCCACCGCCGGCAGTCGATGATCCTCGTGCCCCGCGACACCCCCGGCGTGCGCATCATCCGCCCGCTCACCGTGTTCGGGTACGACGATCGCGACCACGGCGGACACGCCGAGATCGCCTTCGACGACGTGCGCGTGCCCGCTGCGAACCTCATCGCCGGCGAGGGCGAGGGGTTCGCGATCGCGCAGGCTCGCCTCGGACCCGGACGCATCCACCACTGCATGCGCGCCATCGGCATGGCCGAACGCGCCCTGGCCCTCGTGCAGGACCGCGCGAACTCCCGCGTCGCGTTCGGCCGGCCGCTCGCCGAGCAGGGCGTCGTGCGCGAGTGGGTCGCCGAGTCCCGCATCCAGGTCGAGTCGCTGCGGCTGCTCGTGCTGAAGACCGCGTGGCTCATGGACACCGTCGGCAACCGCAAGGCGATGACCGAGATCCAGGCCATCAAGATCGCCGTGCCCCGCGCCGTGCAGCAGATCCTCGACCGCGCCATCCAGCTCTTCGGGGCCGCCGGCGTCTCGGGCGACCAGCCCCTCGCCGAGATGTTCGCCGGCGCCCGCTCGCTGCGCCTGGCCGACGGACCCGACGAGGTGCACCTCAACGCCCTCGGCCGCGCCGAGCTGCGGAGGGCACCGCGCGGCTGAGCGCACCGCCGCACCGCCGCACCGCGCAAGGTACGAACCCCCGCACCATCAACGACGATGAAAGGAACCCGTCGCATGACCCCCACGAACAGCGCGCCCACCCGCACCCACTCCGCCGACCCCGCGGTCGACGGCGACGGCTTCGGAACCCTCTCGGTCGCGAGCATGCTCGCCGAGTCGGCCGCCCGCACGCCCGCCCGCGCCGCCCTGCACTTCATGGGGCAGACCATCGACTACGGCACGCTCTGGGATCAGAGCCGCGCCTATGCCGGCGCCCTCCGCGACCGCGGCATCGGGCGCGGCGACCGGGTCGCGATGCTCGTGCCGAACGTGCCCGACTTCGCCCGGGTCTACTACGCAGCCCTCGCCCTGGGCGCGGTCGTGGTGCCCGTGCACCTCCTCTTCAAGGCCGAGGAGATCGAGTACGTGCTGCGCGACTCCGGCGCCGACGTGCTCGTCGCCGCCGGCCCCCTGCTCGGCGAGGCCGTGCCCGCCGCGGCATCCGCCGGGGTTCCGCTCATCACCGTGCTCACGCCGCCCGTCGAGGCGGGCGGACCCGACCTGCCCCGCCTCGAGGCGGAGGCCGCGGCATCCGCCCCCATCGACCGTCACGTGTCGGTGCGCCCGACGGATGCCGCGACGATCCTCTACACGAGCGGCACGACGGGCACGCCGAAGGGCGCCGTCGGCTCGCACCTCGCGATCGTCGAGCAGGTGCACTGCGCGCTCATCGACGCCTTCGACATGCGGGCCGACGACGTCGTGTTCGGCGGGCTGCCGCTGTTCCACACGTTCGGGCAGACCGCGGTCATGAACATCGCCTTCCGCAAGGGCGCGTCGATCATCCTGCTGCCGAAGTTCGACCCCGACCAGGCGCTCGAGCTCATGAACGCGCACGGCGCGACGGTGTTCACGGCCGTGCCGACGATGTTCGTGGGCATGGTCGAGGCGGCCGTGCGCTCGGAGGCCAGGCCGCCCCTTCGCTATGCGGTCTCGGGCGGCGCCGCCCTGCCGGTCGCCCTGCTCGAGGCGTTCGAGCGCGCCTTCGGCGCCGAGGTGCACGAGGGCTACGGCCTCACCGAGACCTCGCCGACGGTCTCGTTCAACATGGTCGGCGAGCCGATCCGCCCCGGCACCGTCGGCCGCACCTACTGGGGCATCGACGCGGCCATCGCCGACTCCGAGGTCGAGGGTCGCATCGCCTTCCTCGAGGAGCCCGGCGCGCTCGGCGAGATCGTCGTGCGCGGCCACAACCTCTTCAAGGGCTACCTCGGGCGACCGGATGCCTCGGCCGAGGCCGTCGTCGACGGGTGGTTCCGCACGGGCGACCTCGGCACGATCGTCGACGGCATCATCACGATCGTCGACCGCAAGAAGGACATGATCGTGCGCAACGGCTACAACGTGTACCCCACCGAGGTCGAGGCCGTCATGATGCGGCATCCGGATGTCGCGCTCGCCGCCGTCTTCGGCATCGCCGACGACACGCACGGCCAGGAGGTGCACGCCGCCGTCGTCGCCCTCGACGGACACGAGGTCGACCCCGAGGCACTCGTCGCCTTCACGAAGGAGCGCATCGCCGCTTACAAGTACCCGCGCGTCGTGCACGTCGCCGAGTCGCTGCCCCTCGGTGGCAGCGGCAAGGTGCTGAAGCGGCAGCTCGTCGAGCAGTACTCCCCCGAGGCGGTGCGGCATGCCCCCTGACGCGCCGACCGCATGCTGTGGGTCGTGAGGTCGTGAGGCGAGGTTCTCGCGGGGCCGATCAGCATGCTGCGCGTGGAGCGTATGACCTCCCTTCACTGAGAACTCTCGCGGGCGGGTCTTACGGGAATCGTGGCGGACCGAACCAAGCGAACGCGCCAACGCGACGCCAGACCTGGCGAACGCGTCTGAGAGGGACCGGCTATCGGGCGGAACCGCTTCGAAGCCTGTCTTGCGAGCACCTATATGATCGCGTCGTGCCTGGTGCGACTCTCTTCCCGCCGCGAAGTCGCCCATTCTGGTGGGCTTGGACGGCCCAACTCTGCGTGATCCTCGCCGTAAGCGCCTACCTAGTTTCAAGCGCGGTCGTACTTGTCCGAGCACCGCAGGCACCGTCGTGGACGGAGGCCGTTGCGACGCTGATCGGGGCTGCCGGCGTCGCCGGCGTTCTCTTGGCCGCCGTTGGCGGTGGGTCTCGGCTGATCGGCGCCACCCGAGATCGTAGGGTCGCTGATCGGGAAGGCTCAGGAGGCGGGCGCGTCTTTGGAGCGAACCTGCTTGACGACGCCCGTCTGATTCTCGGAACCTTTCCGGTCCAGGGTTCCCAATCGCGTCGTCTTCCGATGGCTGGGACGTTCATAGCCGACGCCGGCGGCCTTTCAATCTGGGAAGGGCCGGTAGCTGATCCCTTCAAGATTGCGTTCGTACCCTGGTCTGCGATTGTGGAAGTTCAAGCGAGCCGCGCTCGTATCGGCGCTCTCTCCAGCCGCTCACTCCACATAACGCTTCACGACTCCCGAGTGATGAGTCTTCAGCCGCTCGGGAGTGGTCTTCTTAACATGTTCGCGATCGCCCCAGCGGATCTGACACAACTGGTGCAAATGCTCGAGGAGATCCGCGCGCATGAAGTCGCCCAAGGCCACCGCTCCGCGGATCTCGCGTAGTTCGCTCCTTGGCCATCTTTCACGCGAGGTAGGCCCGCAGAGCTACGCCTGAGCAGCGCAAACCGATGCGTTGAGCGATCCATCTACGCGACATCGGATCTTGCTGTGGCGACCGCCTGTTAGACGTATGGCATCGCGAACCTACCCAGCAGTGGCTCACCCGCGAATGGGCATCGGGCGTGCACGATGACGACGAGTGGGACGAGTGATGGAAAGAGTACCTGGCGCACAACGACGAGGTACTTCCACGACTGAGCAACCGACAGAAGTCCCATCATCTACTGACCAAGGGACCGCTACCCCTCGAGCGAATGCCGCGCTGGAACGCCGCAATCTCGGGGGCTCCAAGAGGCATTCCGTATCCAGCAGGGGACCGGATGGAACTGAGATCAATATCGGCAGCGAACCAAGCCACCTCTGAATCGAGCCAAGGTCCCGGGGGTTTCTCTGAGACGACGAGCGCTACTTCCCAGTCGCGTTGCCCAAATGCGGCCCACCTTCCTGTGGAGCCACAGACGGCGAAGCCGTTCGACGCGAATTCGAGGGCGCCCGTTGGGTCGTCGTTGGGCTCCCAAGCCATTGCCTCCCCGTACCTGGATCCAACAGCTGGGATGCCAAGCGTGAACGCAGGATAGTAACCGTAGGAGTCCCGGATGTACGAAGGCTCTGGATTTATGGCGGAGACTGACGTGTCTCCATGGGCGCCCATCAGAAGATCCACCACTCCTCCGAATGCTGGCGAGAGGAACTGATCGAATTCGTACAGGACTGCATAGCCTGATACCGCGGGAAATGGCCATGTTGGAAACCGTGCGGAGAGGTCGACAGTTACCGACACTCGCTGCTCTACGGCGTCGAACTCGTCTTGATTCATGGCGAAACCTGCAGGCCTCATGGCGTGGGGTACCCCAATCTGATCTTCAAAGTTCCTTGAACGCGCCCGACGGTCGATCCCTCATCGCGAGGTGGTCTTGTCAATCGACCGAGGTGTGAAGCGCAACACGTTGGTGTCCCTGCGGACGATTCCCACATCCTCGTATAGCCGCAGTGCCGACTCGCGCGAGGGGCGTGAGGTGAGGTCGAGCGTCCGAAGTCCACGCTCTGAAGCAACGCTCGTCAATCGCTCGATAAGGAGCCGCGCGACACCACGACCTCTCATCGTTGCGTCAACCACAACGTCCTCGACGTGCCCGCGCCAACCTGTCGGCAACGGCACGGTTACCAACGTGGCCATCCCGACGATGCGCCGGCCGTCACGAGCAACGAACAACTCGATCCCATCGTGATCGAGCATCGCCGCGATGCGCGATCGGTCGAACGCCGCCGTGGAGAGTTGGCCGAGCAGCGTCTCGAGCTCGGTGGCGTTGGCGTCACTCAACTCCGAAAGCAGCTCTATCTGCACGCTCGCCTCGCTCATGTCCGAAGGCTACCGGGCAGCGTTTCATCTAGCCGTTCAGGGATCCTTCTCTGCTCCCTCGGTGGGTTCAGTCTCTGATGTGTGCAGCCTCGAAGCAGCTCCGTAGGCGCCCGGCGAGTAACTCAACTTGTGGCCGGGTGCGCGATTTCGCCATCACACCCGTCGGGGACGGGGCGATCTCCAGAGAAGCGTCGAGGTTCGATCCACTTCCGAGGATCATGAGACCCTCCATCCGCTTCTGCGGGAGGAGGAACGTCGTTGCCTGCACGTCGCGAAATGATCGTGTCTCGAACCGCCTCAGCAGTTTCGGCGCAGATGGTCGCCCGTACCAAAACGCGACGAAGTCGCAGTCGACGACCAAGGTGTATCGGTGCGGTATTCGTTTGTAGAGCTCGGTGCCAATCTCAGCATCGAAGCTGGCGCGCAGAAGCCGCTTCAAGGTCGGGGTCAGCTCCGCACCAAAGACCACCGCTCCGGGAAGACGGTCCGCGAGTCTTGTGTCACGCGCTCTTGCGTAGCCGCCGTAGATGGCTATGTAGATCAGCGCTCCGCCAACGCCGATTGCCAAGTACGGCAGGAAGTCGGCAATGTCAGCCCACCCGTTGCCTCGGCCACTGAAAGCACGAACGAACAACAGTCCGACGGAACCGATGACGAGGCCGATCCCTGCCGTGAGTTCCCACGTGCGTCTCACAGCCCTTGCTTCCTTTGACTGAACTTCGATGGCGACCGATGGCCTGCCATCCCGGGCGCCAACCACCTTTACTGACGGTGCAGCCAACTTAGTGGATCCTCCGCCCCGCCTTTGATCGAAGAGGAGTGAGGTCCCGCAGACGGATCCGTCTGCGGGCGTTCGTGCTGTCCGACATCTATTCGGCGGCCCCGGCCCCTCGATCCCAGTGGGCGGGGAACGAATGTCGTGGTTTACGTTGATCGCATGACCAAGGACCAGGAATCACGCGACCGTCGTGCCATTGAGATTGTCCTGGGGCGACCGCTCGACGATGAATGGCCAGTCAGATCGATGAAGCCGGGCACCCGCGTCCGAGTCATTCAGGCCCGCGACTGGGCAGGCCCTTGGCGCCGCGTGTTCATCGGCACCATCGACGCCACGATCCCACCCCAACCAGCGCAGAACAAGAACGCACGCCCAGACGAACTCCAGTACTCAGTGAGATTCGACGAATCACAGTTCGATGCAGATGGCGACGGCCCGTATCGAAAAGCCGTCATCTGGGAGCGGTATCTAGAGCGGCTCTAGCGCACCTATCAGGAGAGCTCCCGTTGTCGATTGGATTTCGGTCGCCCTCACGCGGATCCGTAGGCGGGCCGCCGCAAAGCAGATTCCTCAGCTGATGCGCGCGAACACCTACTCGTACACACGCGCAGCGAGCAACATCTGAGCAATCAGTTGCCAGGACGGCGAGGTCGGTACGTTCTCGCCTCTGTTGAGGAAGTAACCGTCCATGTCTTCCAGCCATGTTGCCCAGGCGCTCAAGAAACTAGGAAGGTCGGCGTTCTCCCATCGTTCCGGTTCATCGGCAATCGAAGCGGAGAGCCCGCCGAGGAATTCCACCAGCTCTGCTCGAGATGACATGTTGAGCACCAGCGCTTCCAAATCCATGTCCACACGATACGTGCGCCGGCGATCTCAGACCGGCCCGATAGACGGTCGCCCAGCGCGCCACGTTGAGTCGCAGGGTCGCTTAGGTCGTCTCAGGACGGATCGTCGCGCAAGCGGATCGGCTTACGGCTAGCCCTGCGGAAGGTGGCGTGAGAGGCTCGCTCATGCGTCCGGCTCGCTTCGCGGGGCTCTGCTGCACCGGACGACTCACTGTTCACACCAAGGTGCGGAGCTGAACCGTTTGGAACCGATCAATACGTTCATTCAACTCTTCGCCGGAGTCGCGGGCGTCGCACTCGGGCTGTGGCTCTTCTTCACGCGCGCAACACGCGCGCGCGAGACTCAGGAACGACTCGAGAGACTGCCGCGCCGCGTCGGCGAGACGAGCGCTCGGAGTTCGACGACCGGGACCTTCGCGCTGGTATCCGGATTCTTGGTGGTCCTGTCCGTTGGACTGATACTCGACGCGGGTCGCCGACTTATCGCGGGCTGAACAAAACTCGACCGAACCCCCACCAGGCGGGCGCCGCAAGCGGATCGTTTCCGGGCGTGGCTGGAAGGCTTGCCCCGCGTTCGGACGGGTACCCGGCGGTGCTGTAGATCAGTCGACCGCGCCACCGAAGTAGACCTCAACCTCGCGCACACGGCCGTCGCGGACCGTCGATGCCTCGGTGTTTCGCCACCTCCGGCCGTTCACCACGTACTCATAGCGATGCAGCACGACACCGTCGACTTCAACAAGTTGGAGTGTTCGAGCGGCCTGGTCGAAATGATCTGCGGTCGGGAAGCATCGCTGAAGCCAAGTGGTCTTGTCGAGGTGATCGTCCTGAGGACTCGTGAACACGAAATCGTCGGCCATAAGGCTCTCCGCCCGATCTCGGTCTTGCTCACGGAACGCGCGCATGAACGCATCGACCGTTTCCACGCTGCTGAGCTCGCTCATGACCGCAGGCTACTCAGCAAACGCCGCGTCGACCAGGAGTCGACCACACGAGGAGATCGCACAAGGATCCCTCAGCGACAGCTCACTTGGCTGCGCCTCGGACATCACCGCGCGCTCCAGCAGGCCTGGCCGTCGTCGTTCGCGCATTTCGGGCAGCCCGAATGCGAACATGGGACTGCGGGGAATGTACAGTCGGGACGTGGTCGGACTTCCCGTTGTCGGAGCGGATATCGTGCACCTCGACAAGAACACGTTCATGTGGGTGCAGCTGACTCATTTCGGGGAAGCTCCCGAGGGCGACATGTCCGCGATCGCTGCCCTGATCGCGAGCCCCGGGTACGCGGACGACTATGCGTCCCCTTTCCACATCGAGCAGCGGCCGGTCGAACCTCCCGTCCACGGACGCTGGTGGCTGAGTGCGATCGAGGCGGGCAGCTTCGAGCCCACGACGGCCGTGGAGGCAGAGCAACGGATCCGATCATGGGTCGACGATCAAGACTGGGTCGACCCGTCGTATCGGCAGCCGCCCGACGTTCTACGACGTCTCCAGACGGTCTTCGACCTACTGCGGGTTGGGAAGGTGTACGCCCTGTCGAACCCTGGCGACGACGCGATGCACGATTACGGGGCCGTAACAGGCGGCTTGGGCTTCCACGAGTTCGTGGTGATCGATCGCGCCAACGGAACGGTCCACGTAGTGGTTGCCTCCGACGACTGAGGTGACCGACCACCACGCCACAACCCGACCGCTGAGTGAATGACGCCCGCAAGCCGGTCGCCCAGCGCGCCACGTTGAGTCGCAGGGTCGCTTAGGTCGTCTCAGGACGGATCGTCGCGCAAGCGGATCCGCGTGCGGGCCGTTAGTCCGACTTGGTCATGCTGAACGTCACCGACGTGCTGCCTGGGGTGAAGTCGCCGGCCAGGCGGACGAGATTGCGCTGGGCAAGCCAGCCATGCTCGCGTGATTCGGCGTGATCGACGGTCTCAACGAACAGTTCGAACCTTCGCTCGCCACGCTCTTGGGCCAGCCAGGTGAGGACTTCCTCGACTGAACCCGCTCCAGTGATGCGCTGTGGATCATGTTGGGCTGACTGCTCGACATCGTCTCCGGTCCAGAAACAGACCCAGTAGACCGATGCGTCCTGCTGTTGTGCATCGAAGAACGACTCATCCCATTCGGCTAGCATTCGATCCCCTCTGTCGGCTTCGACGTTAGCGCCGTGCGCACGTTCTAGACATGCAACAGAAGGGAAACTCGACTGTCGCGTCGGGGATCCTTGATTGCATCAGCGTCTGGCGTGTTCGAAGTGACGGGGCTGCTGCCAACGGAGCTGGCCGAGTTCACCTCGATTCCATGTCTGGCCGCGACACTTGCCGTATGACGTTGCGGGATCTGGCATGGGGTGTGGCTCTCTGGCCGCTTACCGCGGCGACGGCTTGGTTCGTCTTCGTCGAGGACTGGGACATGGCCGCGAGCTCCGTACTCGGTTTGCTGCTGGGTACCGCCCTCGCATACGGACTGTGCGGGGCGTTGGTGTGGTTGCCCGCGGGCGCATGGCTTTCCGGGAAGCTTCGTCGGGTTCCGCTGATAGGCAGGGCCATCGTCTTCGCGGTGTTCGGCTTCGTACTCGGTACGGTGGTGGTTGGGACACTCGCCCTCATATCGGGTAACGCGACCTGGCCGAACTCGCTCGGTGTCGTGCTACAGCACGCGATGGTTGCCGCGGCCGCGTCCCTTCTTGGCTGGATGCTGGCGACCGTGAATGCATCACGGCGTCGCCGGACAAGCGCTGAGCAAGTGATATCGACCGACCGGTCACGCAACCCGTGAGGCTTCACCAACGCGCCGCAGTCCTACCTCCCTGCGCCCGACTCGCAGCAGGTGATAGCCACCGCGTGAAGTCATCGCCAGGGTGTTTCTTCAGGGGCTGCGTGCGGGGAGACTCCAAGTGCCGGATGGAGGCTGGAGGGCAAATGTTTGGTGATGAGGGCATTGACCCGCTCAGTGCCCTCGCCCTCGTGGTCCTCCTTTTGATCGGCGCTGTTGCGATGGGTGTGGCTGCCGATCGACGCCGCTGACCATGTCTGCTGAACTCGCGTCGGATCGACCATGCGTTGAGGGACGCCGTGGGAGATGGCTCCGCCCATCGTTGTCGCACAGAGATGCCGCTAACAATTCCAGGTCCGTGCCGGGGAGGAAGCATTGACGGCCTTTCGTGCGGACGGCATTCCGACGCGAGGGAGTTGGTTGTAGCTTTCGGGTATGCCAGCGTCACGAAGGTACATTGCGGTAGATGCGTTGACGGTGACCGCGTTTCCTCTTTCCGACAACACCGGGTACGTCGTCCGCGTCGGTGACCGCGACTACGAAGGCGTCTACCTCGGTGCGGTCTTCCACACGGACGCGGGCTGGCTCGCATACGCTCCTCCCGCGGAGAACGGGTCGTCCGAACTGCTCGGGTCGAACACCGATCTTGACGACTTGATGACGGATTGCTTCCTCAGGCGGATGAGGCTCACGGACGACCTCGACTGGTGACCTCCGTCGCAACCAGCGCATCCGGCAGTTGCAGGCAACCGCGGGCCAGCGGGCACCCCGGGACGTGACGAATGCTCGCAGAGTCTTGACCGTGAATGCCTCCGGCGTTGAGACTCAGATCAGCAGCAACGCGAGGGTGGCGAGGCACGTGGGGTCGAAGAGGTCGTTGACCGTCTCGCGTCGAAATACCCCGGAGTCGAGCGTGCCGAGATCGAGAAGATCGTGGCCGAGGAGCACAAGACCTTTGACGGCCATCCGGTTCGTGACTTCGTGCCCGTCTTGGTAGAGAAGCACGCGAAGACCCGAGTGAAGCATCTCGCAGTGCACAACGGATGAAGGCCGGGAGGACGCATGTTCGCTGACGAGAGCGTAGAGGCGATCAGTGCCCTCGTTTTCGTCTTTCTCCTCCTGATCGCCACGGTGGCAATGGGAGTGGCTGCTGGCCGGCGCCGCTGACATGACTCGCGATTCACGAACCTGATCAACCTGAGGCTTTCACTGCTCGAGGAACCGCACGGGGTTACCTGCGATGTGCAGTCGCGATGACCGGATGGCTTCCTCGATCGCCCGGTGCTGGTGATCCGGGGCGACGATCTGCACTTTCTCGACTCCGTCGATCGGCGTCCCTCCGCCATCGGCCCAGTAACTGCTGATTGCATGGTCTTCGGCGAGCTCGGTGAGCATCGCAAGGTATCGATCGCTCTCGCCCGACTCGAGAATGAGGCCGAGGTTCATGGCGTTGATCTCGACCTCACCGTTCCCGGCCATACCGGCCGCCGTAAGCAGTTCGTCGGCGTGCTCGATCAGCGGCAGAAGATGGGTGAACCCGGTCGAGGGTTCTCGTTCGAGCGCGACGAGGGACAATCTGCCTTCCTCCCAGATGGCCGGTTGAATCGCAACACCCGGGACGACCCGGTCGAGTTCAGAGACGAGCCGAACCGCATCGAGTCCGAAGTCAGGACACCGCGCGTTGCGACTTCCGGCGTTCGGGGCCTGTGGTGCCGCGTGCAGTGACACCTCGGTTGCGGCGGGCGTCTGCACGTGAATCGACCAGGTGATGGCGTCAGGATAGTCGGTCGAGCAGGCCGCCTCGAGCAAGCCGGGAAGTCCGGCCTGCTCCACCGTGACCGACATCCACGACGTCGGATCGGAGAAGGTCGGAGCCTCGACCCATCGCTCCGTGTCGACGCTGTGCACGCCGGAGATGTTCCCGACATGTCGTTCGAATTCGTCGAACTCGGGCGTCGAACGATCGAAGTGAGTTTCGTTGACCATCCACCCGAAGACCACGACAGCGCCGACCGCGAAGCCACCGATCGAAAGCACCAGAACGGACACCCACGCACGCGTCGCGATCTTCGCCCGAGAGCGACCGGCATCCCCACCCTCAGGCGCCGAGCCCGGACTCAACGAGTGCGTCGTGGGCATCGCATTGCCCTCCCCGTTAAATCGAACGGCCCAAAAACGGTAACAATTTATGGCACGGCCCAACGGCAACGAACGTAGCCCACGAAGACAACGACCACCTGACGAAACCTCGAACCAAAGACGAACCTTGACCGCCCGCAGACCGATCCGTCTGCGGGCGCAGTCGTTGGGTCTCACGTGGGCCGTTGGGAGTCGCACCTGCGCCGATGGCCAGCGCCCGTCACATCGCGTCGAGGCGAACAAGGCGCGCTGTCAGGGAGGTTTCGTCGGCGTCAGTGCTGAGCTCGCAGACCCACTCGAAGCGAGCGTCGTCCTGATCTGATCTGATGATCCCGAGGTAGCGTTCACCCGGTGTTGAGGCGGGATCATCCTCAACCGATGCGCGGATGGTCTGCGCGCTGCTCGACCACCCGACTGCCTCGATCGCCAAGCTCACACAGACCTCAGGGAGGCGGTCACGCAAACCGTCGTATTCGAGATGGATGGAGCCGCCGCGATCCGACAGGCATGACGCGAGGCTGATCACCACGAGGGCTGCGACGCAGGATGCGATTACCGAGCGGCCGGCCTCGTTCATCGTTCCACCCGGTCGATCGAGGTGAGTTCGGCATGGAGCGTATCCTCGCCCTCTGCGACGGTCACCGTGCATGTCCATTCGTAGCGCTCGTCGCCATTGTCGCGCAGCACCGTCGTGGTCCCTTTGATGCTCAGCGCCTCGTTAGCGATCTCCTCGACCGTGACGTCCGAGACTTCAATCAGTCTCGGTGCGGCTTGGTTCTCCCGGTGGGAATCGGCGGATGACAGTTCTGCGCAGGCCACCACCTTCCCGCGGTCGACTTCGTCGTAGTCGATGCGCAGAGTGCTCTCGGCCCAATCTGGTGAGCATCCAGTCAGGGACCCGATCAGCAGTGCTCCGAACCCACACTGCGCCAGAGCTGCTACTGCTCGCATGCGCGTCACCGGTCGCATGCGGCGCCGTGGCCGTGCGTTTGAGTGTTGCTGACGCGCCACGAGCACCCCGATTTATCGGAGGAGCTACACAGCTCCAGATCTTGGAACGGCCGCGAGTGAATGCATGGTCCGCGTAGCCAAAGAGTATCCACGTGCTGCGCATCAGGTGTTTCGCGAAGGTGAATTCACCCATCGCGCGCACGTAAGGCGCCGCCCGCAGACGGATCGGGCTATCGGGCGTTTCAGCCGAGCTCGCCAGGCGAATCGAGACCGTGTGTCACGTCCAGCCGAAGTCCTTCGAGACCGCAACAACGACCTGGTCAAACTCGTACCGCTCGGCGCTGGTGAGCGGGGCAACCTCGTTGTACGCCGAGACGAACACCTCTCGAGTCGCACGGCTTATCGGCTGCCAATCGTGATACCGGGTTCCGAGGAGAACCGCTGACCGAGCCAACTCCTCAGCCCGACTGCCGTATGACGCGTCGTCGAAGTCCAGAATGGCGGTGATTGCACCATCCACCTGAAGGATGTTCGCAGACCGGAAGTCCCCGTGCACGAGCTGCTGGCCATCGGGGGGAAGCCGATCCCCGAACGGCCCCGGATAGGACGCCAACGCGCCATGCAACGAAGCCAGCATTCGACCAGCAGCATCCACCTGACCCGCATCCTCCACGTCAAGCAGGCTTCCCCCGACGAACGGGTAAACGCTGACTGAGTAGCCGCCCCGATCGACTCGCACACGGCCATCGATGGCG
Organism: Agromyces sp. Marseille-Q5079; assembly: GCF_051016555.1. Classification (NCBI taxonomy): domain Bacteria; kingdom Bacillati; phylum Actinomycetota; class Actinomycetes; order Micrococcales; family Microbacteriaceae; genus Agromyces; species Agromyces sp. Marseille-Q5079. The sequence goes on from NZ_JBPEJF010000001.1 coordinate 490,692, forward strand.
ATAAGGGGGGCGGCGACTGGAATTCCTTCGTCCTGAAGCCACGCGATAACCGCGTCGACATTCGCGAGATGTCGAAACAACGACGCCTCGGCGCATACTTTGGCGACAAGGCGTCTGCCGTCTGCTGTTAACCACGCGAGCAGATTGCTTGCACTGATGACGAGACGGTCGCAGCTGTCGACGCGAACATCCCACTCTTCCCGAAGCGCTTCCTCCAGCCATGCGACTGCGTGACCCGCGTCACTGAATCCGAACCGAGTGGATAGTGCTGCATCCGCCGAGTCGACGGTCTCCCACAACATGTCAAGTCTTGGTCCCGGCGTCATCGGGACAGTCAATCACGCGTTCGCAGAGCGATCCGCTTGCGCGACGATCCGTCCTGTGACGACCTGCAACTCAAAGTGGCGCGCTGGGCGACCCCGCTGCGGGATCGGCAGAGGTGGAGTGCGGTCTCGGTTGTCCGGCGGCGGTCACGGTGCGAGTCGAGCCATCGAAGCGGATGGTTCCGCCGTGTGGGATCGTTGCTTGCGGGCAGAGTGCAACCGCAGGTGCCGCGATGGTTCGGGGAGGATGCATGTATGAGATCGAAGTCTGCGACGATCACCGACTGATCCACTCGATCTGGCGAGCACACGTCGTAGAACCCGACGAGTACCTCGAGCCGGCGAACGAGCATTGGGGGCTCGCATTCACGCGACTACCCGACGGGTCGATCACCGCCGAGCTCGCTGGCCCGACGCCGAGGCCGCGAATACTCGTCGGTATCGCCGGCGCGAGTCACTGGGGCGTAGAGCTCCACCCCGAAGTGACCATCGCACGCCTGCCGAAGTCGCAACTCGTCGGCCGGTTCGTCTCTCTGACCTGTGCAGACGGCACGTTCGCCGTGTCAGGCGAGTTGCTCCCGATTCCTGAATTTGAACAGCTTCACGCATGCGTCGAGGCCCTCGAGCAGCGAGGCATCGTGCGAGTCGATGCGCATGCGGCGCGCGCACTGCACGGCGACCGCACCGGGTACTCCACGAGAAGTTGGCAGCGCCGAGTGAAAGTCGCCACCGGGCTGAGCCCGACGCGTATCACTCAGTTCGCTCGGGCCAGGGCCGCCGAAGCCGCTCTCCGCCGAGGCAAGACTGCGACCGAGGTCGCGGCCGAACTCGGCTTCGCCGATCAGGCACACCTCACCCGCTCCTTCGTGGCGCTTCGGGCGGAGCGACCCTCCGACATCCGTCAGACGCCCTGATCGCCGCCGACGACGCTACCGCCGAACCATTCGCGGATTGTCGCAATTGTCCAAGGAGCTCGGGAGCGCGTGAGCCGATCCTGAAGGTGAGCGAAAGGTACGAATGTGAACAACATCCCACCAGCCCCCGAGGGTTCGAACACCGTGAACCCATTCATCATGTCCAACGGCGCGGCCGCACTGATCGACTTCATCGTCGCGGTGTTCGGCGCCACCGATGTTGCCGAAGCCCGCACTCTCGACACCGACGGGCTCATCCTGCACTCCGAGCTGCGGCTCGGTGACTCGACCATGACGGTCGCAGATCGGAAGCCCAACTGGCCGTTCACCCCCGCGTTCACACGCGTGTACGTCGACGATGTCGACGCGACGCTCGGTCGCGCCGAGCAGCACGGCGGCACTGTCATCACGAAGCCAACCGACTTCTTCGGCGACACCTTGTCGCGGTTCTCAGACCCGTCCGGCAACATCTGGTGGGTCTACAAGCACTTACCGGCGACGGCCTGGGACGGCGAGACCCAAGCTGATGCCTCGGACTGGTCGCAGGCCAGCGGTGACGATGACTGGTCGAGCTTCACGAGCCCGGAGCTCGAGTACATCCACGACACACTTATGGACGCGATGGGCTCCCTCGAGGATCCACGCGGCTGACGCGGAGGGCCGCAGCCCTGGGCAAATTCGCTAGGGACGGAGCGATGATCCGCAGGCCGATCCGCCTGGGGTGGTGCGGTGACCGTATTGCACTTTCGCTGCGGTCGAGGACGTGTAGTAGCCGGCTGCCAGGCCCCGTTGGCCGAGCTCTTGCAGGATTCGCCGAACCTCGAGGGCAGGGATCTACGCTTGCTCGCCCGCCTCTGCGAGGGCACTTCGGTGATGACGCTGTCCGTCCAGAAGGACTTGAAGTTCGTCCACTGTGCGTGGATGACCCACGATCACGAGGTCGCCTGTGGCGTCGGTGTACATGCGTGCGCCCGCTTCGGTGGCGATAAGCGCCCCACCGACAAGGTCCCAGGGCTCATTGCGGTAGGCGATGACGGCTCCGAGCCGTCCAGTGGCTAGAAGTCCCCAATCGACAGATGGAGCCCACGTGCGAAGGACTCGCTTGGTCTGGCGTTCGAGTGCGCCAAACAGGGTGTTTCGACGAGCGTCGTTGTGGCCGACCGCATATCCCTGTGTGAGTGAAACGGTCGTGTTCGCGAGCGGTTCTGCGCCATGGAGCAAGAGACGCTGCGGTGGCCTTGCGTCGATGGAGAGCCACGCGCCGGTACCGGCGACAGCCCAGTAGGTTCGGCGACGTGGGGAGTCGTGTACTACTGCTGCGACCGGGATGTCGTGATGGCAGAGTGTGATGCACACGCCATAAATGTCGAGGCCGAGGACGTAGTTGTTGGTGCCATCCAGCGGGTCAATAAGCCAGCGGAATTCGGTCAGTTCTCCCCCTTGTTCGCCATCTTCCTCTCCAAGGATCGAGTGATCGGGGTATTGGGTCGCGATGGCTGCAGCGATTCGTCGTTCGACTGCGCGGTCGACGTGGGTGACGAAGTCGGCTCCGTCGCCCTTTGCCTCGATTCGCGCCTCTTCGCGCTCAGCGACCGCGAAATCGCCAGCATCGCGGGCGAGTTGGATGGCGAGGTCTGCCGCGTCTTGGAAATCCACTGGGTAACAATAGCCAGCCGGCGGCGAGAACGGTGGACTCAAAAGCCTGTGTCCGGCCGAGGATGCCGCTGGCGGATCGATCATCGCGACAGTTCAGATTGCGTTGGCGCCCATCGAACCTGAAGCTCTACCCTGAGCGAATGACAACGTCGCAGCATTCGCGAGGGGTCGCTGCGCATCGCTGGCGATGGGTCGGACTGGCCGCGCTCGTCGGCGTCGTTGTTTTCTTCGTCACCAGCATCACGCAAGGAGTCTGCTTCGACTCCGCAGATCCCGCGAAGAGCTATTGCGAGTCCGGACCGGCGATTGGGGTTGCCGGAACTTGGGTCGCATGGATCGCGTATGTCGCCTTCGCCGCGTACTGCATCGCCAAGGCAGTCCGGGTGCGCAAAGTCTGACGTTCTGACCGGTCGAGGATCCGCTTGTGCTCTGGGCACCGTGTCGACCGAACCGCTACGGGCCACGGTGTTGGCCATCGCCGAGGGGCGGTTACGCTTCCGTCATGCAGCCACCGCCTCCCAAGCATGAAATGTCGGTGCTCACTTCGGCTTGGACTGAGGCTGCTGAGGAATGCATCGGGGGACGGTGGCCGAGACGGACCAAGATCCGCACGGTAATCCGGTTCCGCGATTGGCTCGTTGATGGGCGTTCCCTTCGTGACCGGGTCGCATACGGTGATCCCCGCGATGACCAGCGCCCGCTTATGTACGAAACGAACCAGTACGACGCCGGCGTCGCCGCCAGCCTGCATGCTCTGCTTTCCAGCGACGTCGGCGCGGAGGAAGAATCGGTGCGGTTTCCTGACGGACGAACCGCCATCTTGTTCTGCGGCAGGTGTGGCGATATCTGGTGCGGCGCGATCAGTGCGCGCGTCGAAGTCGGTCAGCAATTCGTCGAGTGGAGCGATATCGCCTTCCAAGACCGCGTGACGAACGAGATCAGCCTGGATGGGCCGAAACTCACGCTCCGGTTCGAACGGACCGCTTACGAGCGCACCATCCGGGCTCTCATCAACGGGTGGCGCTGAAGGATCCGTGATTGCGAGCTTGCGAGGGCGATCGAGTGGAGCGCAATTCGCTCGCATCTAGGCTGACCGCATGGATCAGCAACGCTGGCAGAAGCTCGTCGATTGGCCGCTCGCGATCGCCGCTTTGGCGTTTCTCATCGCATATTCGTGGCAGGTGATCGGCGAGCTCACCGGCGCAGCCGCGACTATCGCGGAGACAATCATCTGGTTCACCTGGGGACTGTTCGTGATCGACTACATCGTGAACCTGTGCCTCGCGGAGAAACGCTGGCGCTGGTTCTACACGCACCTCTTGGATCTCGCCATCGTCGTTCTCCCGATGCTCCGACCGCTCCGGCTGCTTCGGCTGGTGACGCTTCTCGCGGTACTCCAACGCACCGCCGGCGCAGCGTTCCGCGGTCGAGTGATCCTCTACGTCATCGGTGCGTCCTTGTTGTTGGTTTGGGCTGCTGCCGTCGCGGTTCTCGACGCCGAGCGAGGCCAGGATGGCTCCATCCAGACGATCGGGGATGGACTGTGGTGGGCGTTCGTGACCATCACGACCGTCGGGTACGGAGACTTCTTCCCGGTGACACCGACGGGTCAGCTCGTTGCGGTCGGCGTGATGATCGGCGGTATCGCGCTAATCGGTATGGTGACCGCCACGTTGGCTTCCTGGATCGTCGAGAAGGTCGGCGAGTCCAACAAGCAGGAGGAAGCCGCCACGAAAGCTGAGATGGAGCTCCTCACTTCAGAGATCCGAGCCCTCCGGGAAGCACTCAGTCAGAGCCGAGCAAGGCACCGGCTCGCTGGCCGCCCCGCACGCGGATCCCTCAGTGCGACTGGGGTTCAACGCTCCCGAGCCCCCTCGGCGATACAACTGGAGCGGACCCCCAGGTCGGGCACACGGGTCGTGGTGACACGTCGAGTGTGAGCGTCCGCAGCCCCAGCTCTTCCGTGGGCTTTTCTGCTGTTGGGGATGGCGGGGCTCAGGCGGTCGGTTCGCCGAGCGTTCCGGGGCGGAGCCCGAGGATGCCTTCGGCGGCTTCGAAGATCAAGGTACTGCGCGAGGCTGGGGCTTCCTGCAGTACGAGTGCTTGTTCGTTGATGCCGTCGATCAACCCGAGGATCTGCCACGCGGCAGTCTCCGGATTCACGACAGTGAAGTCGCCGCGGCGTGAACCATCGGCGATAACGCTGGAGAACAGCTGCTGCCATGCGTCGAGGGAAGCTCGGACTGACGCCGCGAGGCGTCGATTGCGATACCCAATCGCCAACGCCTCCACCCAAACGAGCGTTGTCTTGCTCCGATTGCCGTCGAGAAGCGTCGAGCACAAGGCGCTCAAACGCTGTGCGGGTGTTCGCCACCCGGAGGCAGCCGCGCGCACTTCGTCGAGTTCTCGATCGGCGATACGGGCGAACGTTTCTGCGACGAGCCCGTCGATGCCGTCGGAGTAGTGCGCCACGAGTGTGGAGGTCACGCCCGTTCGGGCGGCGACGGAGCGGAGTGTGAGGGCGGAGAGACCCTGCTCGGTCGCCAATTCACAGGCGCCCTCGAGAATCTCCGCCGCTCGTACTGCGGGCGCTTTGCGAGACACGCTTTTGCCGGTCGTGCTGGTGCTGGTTGACATGCCCCCTCCTGCATGACACTCTAGCCCGAGCTTATTTATCAAGTGATAAACAATACGTGCTCGAAGGAGAGTAGCCGTGACCAACAGCACCCGAGACACCGTGCCTCGCGACGACGGCGCAGGCGCTGCGCGGCCTGTCCCTTCGTCGCACGTCGAGGTGCGCGGGATCGACTTCATCCCCGACGACGAGCGCCACGGACGTCCGTTCGACCTGTTCTGGGTTTGGATGGGGTCGAACGTGAACTACCTCTCGTTCACGTTCGGGGGCCTGCTGATCCTGATCGGGCTGAGCGTGTGGGAGGCGATCATCGTCACCCTGTTGGGCAGCCTCTGGTGGATCGCAGTCGGTTGGCTGTCGGTCAGCGGTCCGGCTTCAGGAACGCCGAGCGTCACGGTGATGCGTGCCATGTTCGGAATCCGAGGCAACCGGATCTTCGGGGCAGGTCAGGGACTGGTCATCGGGCTGTTCTACGAGATCATCAACATCACGGTCGCAACGTTCGCCACTCTCGCACTGCTCGAACATGTCGGGGTCCACCTTCCTGCGAACGCAAGATGGGCAGTGCTTCTGGTGATCGCGATGCTGAGCTTCGTGCTCAGCGTGTACGGATACGACGCCATCGTGAAGGCATCACCCTACTTCTCCGCGGCACTCGCACTCGCGTTCGTCGTGCTCGGGTTCTTCGTCTTCAGCCAGGCGGACTACGCCTACACCGCGGAACCGCTCGAACTGAAGGATCACTGGGCCGCCTTACTCCTCGGCTACGCCATCGTGGCCTCGGGGCCGCTGTCGTGGGGAACCGGCGCCGATTACTCGAGGTACCTGCCGAAGAGGACCTCAATGGCCGCGGTCGGATGGTGGACCGCGCTCGGCGGAGTGCTCCCGACCCTGTTCATCAGCCTGATCGGAATCTTCGCCGCGACGGCTATCGATATGACTGATCCGCAGCTCACGATCCACGAGATCGTGCCGTCGTGGTTCGCCCCGATCTTCCTCGGGATCGTGATCGTCGGCTGCATCACCAACAACGCCCTGGTGGCCTACTCGGCGGGTCTCTCAGCACAGGGACTCGGGTTCAAAGCGCCTCGGTTCGTAATGGTGCTGATCACCGGCCTGATCGCCACCGCCGCCGCGTACTGGCTCACGTTCCTGTCTTCCGGATTCCTCGACACGATGGAGTACGCGCTCGAGCTCACGGTCACGATCCTCGGCCCACTGATGGCGATCTACGCGGTCGACATCTTCCTTCGGCGCAACCGCTACGACGGCATCTCACTGAACGATGAACGACCCGGCGCCCCGTTCTGGTACTCAGCCGGTTGGTTCTGGCCCGGCGTCATCGCGCAGCTGGCCGGCACCGCGGTCGCACTCCTCATGGCGAACACAACGCTGTACATCGGCCCAATCGCGCACGCCCTCAACGGCGCGGACCTCTCGGCGATCGTGGCGCCGGTCCTCGCCGGCGCGCTGTACGCCGTGCTGTGGCGCACCGCGGCACCATTCGGAGACCCGACACGGCGACCCGGGGGAGCGCGCGACCTCCAAGGCCCCCGCACACACGAACTCACTCACCAACTGGAGGAACAACGATGAACTGGCGGATGCCCAGTGAGACCCACCCACACGAGCGCACCTGGATGGCGTTCCCGTGTGAAGGCCCCGCGCTCGGCGGGTCCGAGGAGAGCCGCGAGGCCACGTACCTGGCTTGGGCCGAGGTCGCGAACACCATCGTCGAGTTCGAGCCGGTCTCGATGCTCGTGGACCCTTCCGAATCGCGGCGGGCTCGCGCCATGCTGACCGCTGACGTGGAACTCTTCGAGACTCCGATCGACGAGTGCTGGATGCGCGACCACGGACCGACCTTCGTCCTGGACGACGAACGTCCCGGAGCGCTCGGCGCCGTGGACTGGGTGTTCAACGGGTGGGGCGCGCATTCCTGGTCGCGCTGGGAGCGAGCGAATCAGAACGCCCGCTTCGTCGCGGACCTGGTCGGCGCGACCCGGATCAGCTCGCTGCTGGTAAACGAAGGCGGCGGCATCCATGTCGACGGCGAGGGCACCGTGCTGCTCACCGAGACGGTCCAGCTGGATCCCCGCCGCAACCCCTACGCCGACAGGGAACGTGTCGAGGCGGAGCTCGCCCGCACGGTCGGGGCGACAAGAGCGATCTGGCTGCCCCGCGGACTCACGCGCGACTACGAGGACTTCGGCACCAGCGGGCACGTCGATATGCTGGCCACGATCACCTCACCCGGCGAAGTACTGCTGCACACCCAGACGAATCCCGAGCACCCCGACTACGAGGTCTCTCGACAGCTGAAGGACGTGTTGTCGGAAGCCATCGACGCGGCAGGGCGCAGGCTCCGGGTCACCGAGTTGCCTGCTCCCGCGGTTGTCCACGACGAGGAGGGCTTCGTCGACTACAGCTACGTGAACCACCTCGTCGTCAACGACGGCATCATCGCCTGCGGCTTCGGAGAACCAGAAGCCGACGCCAACGCGCGAGACATCCTCGAAGCCGCGTATCCCGGGCGCCGAGCAGTCACGGTCGAGGCCCGCCCCATTTTCGCCGACGGCGGAGGCATCCACTGCATCACCCAGCAGCAGCCGAAGGTCACCGCGGCATGAGCTCCGTGAACGTCGTCGAAGCATCGATCCGCGATCTCGCCGCCGCCCTCGCGGACGGCCGCACCACCGCCGTCGAGCTCCTCGACGCGTACCTGGGGCGCATCCGCCAGTACGACGAGGTTGGCACACCGGTCGCGCTCAACGCGTACGTCGTCATGAATCCCCGGGCCCGGGCCGAAGCCACCGAATCCGACCAGCGGCGTGCTCGAGGCGCGACACTCGGTATCCTCGACGGGATCCCGTACTCGGCCAAGAACAGCTACCTGGCGCAAGGACTGACTGCCGCGGCGGGGTCTCCGGCATTCACCGAACTTGTCGCCCAGCATGACGCGTTCACCATCGAGCGTCTTCGCGGTGCAGGCGCCGTGCTCATCGGGCTCACGAACATGCCGCCGATGGCGAACGGCGGCATGCAGCGCGGAGCGTACGGCCGTGCCGAAAGCCCGTACAGCGCCGACTGGCTCACCTCGGCGTTCGGCTCGGGATCATCGAACGGCTCCGGAACTGCGACGGCGGCATCCCTCTGCGCTTTCGGGCTCGGCGAAGAGACCTGGTCCAGTGGACGAGCGCCGGCCTCGAACAACGCGCTCTGCGCGTACACACCGAGTCGGGGCATCGTATCGATGCGGGGAAACTGGCCACTCACGCCCACTATGGACGTGGTCGTGCCGCACACCCGCACGATGGACGACCTGCTCATCCTGCTGGACACGATCGTGCATCCCGATCACTGCACTCGCGGGGACTTCTGGCGCGAACAACCCTGGCTCGACATCCCCGACGTGCTCGCGCATCGCCCGGAGAGCTACGCGGAGGTGGCCAGCGCGACCGTTGAAGCCGCACGCGCCGCGCTGCGAGGCAAACGCCTCGGCGTGCCGCGCATGTACATCAACCAGGACCCCGACGCGGGCACCGGCACCCCGGGAGGCATCGGCGGGCCGACCGGCCAGCGTATCGAGACCCGGGCCTCGATCATCGAGCTCTGGAAGGCTGCGCGCCGCGACCTGGAGACGGCCGGTGCCACGATCGTGGAAGTCGACTTCCCACTCGTGTCGAACTACGAAGGCGACCGAGCCGGCGCCCCGAGCATCACATCGCGAGGGCTCGTCAGCACGGACTACCTTCACGTTGAACTCGTCGATCTCGCGGCCTGGTCGTGGGAGGACTTCCTCAACGCGAACGGCGACCCAAATCTGTCCACTCTCGCGCAGATCGACGGGGACATGATCTTCCCGGATCCGCCCGGCGCGCTCCCCGACCGCTACGAGGGGTTCGACGACGGCGTCGAACAGTTCCCGGCTGTCGTCGCCGCCACTCCCCGCACCCACTTCACCGAGATCCCGTTTCTCGCCGAAGGCATCGCCGGACTGGAGGAAACCCGCCGCCGGGACTTCGACGAATGGATGACGCAGCACGATCTCGATGCCGTCGTATTCCCTGCCGTCGCTGACGTCGGTCCCGCTGATATGGACGTCAACCCGAGCTCCGCGGGCGCTGGCTGGAAGAACGGCGTCTGGGTAGCCAACGGCAACATCACGATCCGGCACTTCGGGATCCCGACCGTGACCGTACCAATGGGAAGCATGAGCGACACTCGAATGCCGGTGGGACTCACCTTCGCCGGCATTCCGTACAGCGACATCTCGCTGCTGCGCCTCGCCTCAGCATTCGAACGTACTGATAAGCGTCGCATACCGCCGGCGCGAACACCCTGACGGTCGGTTCGCGGATATCCGCGAGGGGATCCATCACCGCGACGTGCGGACGTGGGCTCGCAGGGCGATCCCAAGTTAGCCTGGCCAAATGCATCTATTGACTTTCGATAGGTCGTCTATCGACAATCGATGCATGGATTACGACCTTCCGCGCCCCTCTCGCAGTCTCATCATCTTCACTCAGTCGCTTCTGGGGGCGCTGTTCCTCGTTGGTGTTGGGGCGCTCGTGCTTCTGCCCGGCATCAGTGCGGAGGTCGCGGCGAGCTTGCCTGAGTACGCGGATCTGCGCGATCCGCTGCTCGCCTTGGCGATTGCGTTCATCGCTCTCGCGCTCGTCGCGCTCGCGATGATCTCGTTGCTCGTGCACCGCATCTACCGCGGAACCGTGCTGGCCCGTACATCCTTGCTCTGGGTCGACGTCCTCGTCACCTCCCTCGCGTGCGCTGTCGTGCTCGTGATCACCAGCTTCGTGGTGATCAGCAATGGGCAGGCGGGTAGTCCGTTGCTCGGGCTCATTCAGGTGATCGTCGTTCTCGTCCTCGTCGTGTTGGGCTGCGTCACTCTTGTGCTCCGATCGCTGCTTCGGCGCGCGATGCTGATGCGTGCCGAGCTGGAGGAGGTCATCTGATGCCGATCCGCATCTCGATCGACCGCATGCTGGTCGAGCGCCGGATGAGCGTCGGCGACTTCGCCGAAGCGATCGGTATCACGCCGGCGAACGTCGCCGTGCTCAAGAACGGCCGTGCGAAGGCGGTGCGATTCTCCACACTCGACGCGATTTGCCGCGTCCTTGACTGCCAGCCCGGAGACCTCCTGCACTACGAAGAGTGAAGAGAGCAGAAGCCCGTGAACGTCCACAGACGGATCCCTCACCGATCGCCCTCGGGTCGACGATTTGTCAGGTGCTCAACCCTTGTGTCGTTCGTGAGTCATCATGTCCGGCGGACTTTAGTGAGGGTCAGCAGTCGGAGAAGGCGGGAGCTCGTCATCCTGGGACGACAACGCGGCTGAGGGGATGTCTGTGGGAACTCCCGAATCGACCACGACTTCGTCGGGCTTGCGTAGCCGAGGCGGGGCGGCGGACCAGTCCTTGAGCCGTTGGCCCACCACGTCGTACGAGACGAGGATGGCGTCCATCACCGAATCGATGAATCCGGACCTCCCCGCAAGTCGCGCGGCACCCATTTTGCCAAGGTACGTGACCGTGAACGACTTGATCTCCTTCGAGGGATCCGCGACGAGCACGTTTGGGTCCTCGCGCGCGGCCTTCAAGAGTTCTGCGGTTCCGCCTCGTTGCCGGGTGGCGAATGCTTCAATCCGCAGCTGGTCAGGTGCTTCTTTCAGCTGACGGAGCAACCAGTTGACGCGGGTTGTCGGTCTGCCTTCGGCGGGAGCGCCGGTGGAGAACGAGCAAGTTATCTGGCCCGCGCGAATATCTACGGTCACGGTCAGTGGCGAGACCGCGTTGGGAATACGGATCGCGCCCGACATCTTGCCGTCGTTGACCAACATCTCGGTGACGGCCGCAATGCGAAGCGTCGGGTCTGCGATCTCGGCCTTTGACAAGATCTGAGTGACATCAGCGCCGAGTCGTTGCCCCAGCTTGAGGGCGCCGTAGCGGAGCAGCGCATCGAATCGGCCTGCGACTTGGGCAGCATTCTTGTCAGTCTTGCGAAGAGTGCCGCTGGAGACCGAGTCGCGAACAGGCACCCAGCTGGGACCCATGTCCGTGAACTCGACCGCACCCGACTTCGGGTGCTCGAGATACCGGATCAGCTCGCCTAGGATCCACGCCTGATCTGGGTCCGCGACGCCGCGGAATTCCTTCTGCATGACCGCGGCGGTCAGCACCTCCGTCCATGACAGATGGTGCATCGGAACGTATTTGGACTTGCGCTTGTCGACGACAGTCGGATGGGCGCCGGCCGCCGGTGAGATCTCGTTGGAGATCGTCAGCAGCGCATCAAAGCGGTGTTCCCGTGCGACATCCAGGTAGTTCTCCAGCTGTTCCCGCTGGAGCTCGTTGTTGCCTGTCTTGACTTCGACCAGTGCAGTCCAGACTTTGGTTCCCCGCTTCACCCGAATGAGGCCGTCGGGGAAGACCTTCTTGTCACCCAGGGCGAATGGCACCTCGATGAAGGTCTCGATTGCGCCAGCCGGTGCGCCCATCCGGCTCGTGAGGACCCGGCCATACTCTTTCACGGAGCTCATCACCGCGAGCAGCGCGGATGTCGCACGGCGCTCCTGCTCCTCAGCACCGTTGATTCCTGACGTCGGGATCAGACGCGCAGCATTCCAGGGATTCTCTTCTACCACTTCAACTCCGTCATTGACGCGATTTACCCCACGCTAGCGTCAACCCACCGCCGTCTCCGGTATTTCAGGCGGTAGCGCCTTGAAGGATCCGCTTGCGGAGGCAGCGGATGTGGGCGCAGCCCAGAGTGGTAGCCAAGTTAGCCACGATGCCGTCGATACTCTCATCGGATGGCTGAGGACGAGATCCCACTGCACGGGGGGAACGCAACGACAGGGGTGGTTCGCGTCGGGTCAACGGTGCGGAAACCGTGGACGAGTTCGACTGAAGCTGTCGTGAAGTTCGTCAGCTCGCTCGTTGACGCTGGAATCGATGCTCCACTGCCGCTGGGTCGAGACGAGCGTGGCCGCCAGATCATCGAGTTCGTCCCTGGGCAGCTCGCCGAGGATGCCGGACCGCTCTCGCTTGCAGATCTCACCCGCGTCGGCCGAATGGTGCGAGAGATCCATGACGCGTCCGAAGGCCTCAGTTCATCGGACACGGCTTGGGAGATTTTGATTCCCTCCCGAGGCACTCCGAACCTGATCTGCCACAACGACCTGGCGCCGTGGAACCTGATCATCGGAGATCGGTGGGTATTCATCGACTGGGACGGCGCCGGTCCAAGTAACCGTGTATGGGATCTGGCGTACGCGGCGCAAGCCTTCACGTTGAACGACGCGACAGAGGCTCCCGCCCACGCTGCCGAGCGCCTCAGAGCATTCATCGACGGCTATGGCGCTGATCAGACGCTGCGAGCTCAGCTTCCACGCGTCATGGCAGAACGGGCAGCAGCAATGCACGATCTCTTGCGGGCCGCGCACGAGACCGATCGCCAGCCCTGGTCGACGATGTACTTGGCAGGACACGGCGCCCACTGGCGTGCGGCAGCAGATTACGTTTCCCGGAACCGGGCGGTCTGGGAGACAGCACTCGTCCCGGCTGAGTAGCAAGTATTTCGACCGAACGCCCGTACGTGGATCGCCTACCGGTACGCCTCTCAGGTCGCTGAGCGCCGCCCGCCGATAGGAACGACGGTGAGTGAACCGGCAACATGCTCAGTCGCGATCGTCAGGTACCGGGCGTCATTTTGGCGGGCGCCCGAATGACGGACGCAAGCGCGAGGGTGACGGCGACGGATGCCGCGGCGACGAGCGTCATCGCGACTGTCGGAGACGTCGCCTGAGCGAGGCCGCCCGCGATGACGGCACTGATGCCCTGCATCGCGAGCGTGCCCGACGAGACGAGACCGAGTGTGTGGCCCGCGTACTCGGGAGGCGTGCGCTCCATGAGCTGTTCCTGCAGCACGAGGCTCGCCGCGAACCCGATGGAGGCGGCGAAGACGACGACTGCCGCAAGCGGGAGTGGCAGCGCGAAGACGAAGAACAGGTACGGCACGGCGAGCAGGAGTCGGAGCGGTGCCCCGAGTCGAGCTCGCTGGTACGCGGTCAGGAAACGGCCGACGACGACGCTGCCGAGCAGGCTTCCGGCCGCCGCGCAGGCGAACAGCACACCGGCGACCTGCGGTTCCAACGACACGAAGAGCGACTCGGCACCGACGATGAGTCCGTTCGGCACCCACAGCGCAAGGTAGAAGGGAAGCAGCGATCTCGAACCGAGCAGGCGACGGTTCAGCCGCCACGTCGTTCCGATGGAGGACGATCCTGAGATGCGTGCGGCGCGCTCCGAGAGGAACGCCGCTACGAGGGCAGACCCCGCGAAGAGCGCCGCACCCAGGATGAGCGTCGCGCGAGGTGTGAGCAGCAGGACGAGCCCCGCGCCGAGCATGTACCCGAGGATCTGTACTCCGCTCGCGGCTATCGAGGTCACGGAGCGGCCGAGCACGAATCCATCGGGGGGCAGGATCTCGTGGAGGAGCCCGAGGCGTACTCCGGCGGCGAGCGAGGCGACGATGCCCTGTACGAACAGGACGGCGAAGGCCACCCCGGTGGGCAGACCGGGCACGGCCTGGATCGCGGTCGTGATGGCGAACACGATCGTCGTCCCGATGATCGCGGCTTTCGGCGGGAGCCGGTCCGCTGCTGAGAGCAGGGTCGACGCGCCGAGGAGCTGGGCGAGCGCGGGGCCGAACATCGCCAGTGCCGAGAGCAACGGCGACTGGGTCTGGCGGTACACGAGCGTCGCGGTCGCGAGCCCGCTCAGCGCCGTTGCCGCGTTCTGTAGGACGAGCGACACGATGAATGGGGCGAATTCGGGCGTGCGGAACAGTCGACGATATGTGTGGAGGGGCATGAAAAAAGCCTCCGACCGGGTCCCGGACGGAGGCTTTCTACTGAGGACAGTTTAGCGTGTCCGCCGGTCGGCGAGCTCGCGGGCACAGACGTCTACGGATCCTTCAACGGACGCGTCAATCGAGCCTTCGGCTCAGGCGACTTCGCGATTCAGCTCAGATTGCGTTCCGTACTGGCGGCAGCCGCGGAGGGAGTGCTGTTCGACTCGGCCCAGTTGGCCAGGAGCTGAAGGCGGTCGGCGGAGGCGGAGCCTGGCTCGGCGGAGAAGACGAGCATCTGCAGGCCGCGATCGGAGGCCAGATCCATGCTCTGGTAGGTGAGCTCGAGGTCGCCGACGATCGGGTGGTGGAGCCTCTTGAGGCCGGTGCGGTGCTCACGCACGTCGTGGGCGCCCCAGAGTTTGCGGAAGAGGTCGCTGCGGGTCGAGAGTTCGCCGACGAGGTCGCTGAGTTGCCGGTCATAGGCGGAACGGCCGGCTTCGGCGCGAAGGATGGCGACGATCTGGCGGGTGTTGCTCTCCCAATCCTGGTAGAAGGTCTGGGCACGCGGGTCGAGGAAGACGAATCGTGCAGCGTTCACCGGCGGGCGGGCGCCGTCGAACATCTCGGAGAAGAGCGCCAGCCCGAGCCTGTTCGTGGCGATGGCGTCGAGGCGGCCGTTCTGCACGAACACTGGGACCGTGGACATCGCGTCGATGGTCTGTTGCATGCCCGCGGTCAACTGAGTCTTTCGACTCTGCCGGCGTCGTTGGGGGTGTGCGCCGGCGTTCGCGGTGCGGATCAGCTCATACAGGTGGGAGTGCTCCGCCTCGTTGAGCTGTAGGGCGCGGCTGACGCCGTCGATGACCGCCTCGGAGACGCCGGTGGCGTTGCCGCGCTCGAGGCGCTTGTAGTACTCGGCGCTCATGCCTGCGAGCAGGGCGACCTCTTCGCGGCGGAGCCCGGGCACCCGGCGGCGGCCACCGTAGTCGGGGAGGCCAGCCTTCTCCAGGGTGAGCTTCGCCCGGCGCGAGGTCAGGAACTCGCTCAGGTCGTCGTGGGTGTCCATGCCTCGACGGTACGCCGATCCGCCGCCGGTAGAGGGTCCCTGCTGGTGCACCCGTAGGTAGAGCCACGCTCACTCACGCGTCGACGGGTTGACTCGAAACACAAGCCGGCCGAACCGCTGGCAACGATCTTCACGGAGGCATCACCCATGAGCAACGTTTGGTTCATCACCGGAGCCGGCCGCGGCCTCGGCATCGACATCGCCCAGTCCGCCCTCGCCGCCGGCCACCAAGTCGTCGCGACCGGCCGCGACCCCAAGAAGGTGCTCGAGGCGATCGGCGAGCACGAGAACCTCCTGACCGTCGCCCTCGACATCACCGGCCAGGAAGCCGCGAACGCTGCAGCTGAGGCCGCCGTAGAGACCATCTGGCCCGAGCTGGACGTCGAAGACTACGCCGAACTGACCGCACAGCCGATCGAGGCGTGGAAAGGCATGAACGGCCGTCAAGGCGGCGACCCGAAGAAGCTCGGCCGCGCGCTCGTCAGCCTCTCCGACTCCGGTGGTCTGCCGCTGCGGTTCCTGGCTGGCGCCGACGTGATGGCCGGCGAAGAGGAGAACCTCGCCACCATCCAAGGCCAGATCGACGCCCACCGCGAGCTGTCCGCATCGCTCAGCTTCGACGCCTGAGCGCCCACACCCGAGAAGAAGGACCAACATGAAGAACGCGCGTCTCGGAAGCCTCGAGGTCTCCCGCATCGGGCTCGGTGCCATGACCATGGCCGGCACGTACACGACCGGCGGCGGCCTCGACGACGACGAGTCAATCCGCACCATCCACCGCGCCCTGGATCTCGGCGTGACCCACCTCGACACCGCCGAGGTCTACGGCCCCTTCCACAGCGAAGAGGTCGTCGGCCGAGCCATCAAGGGCCGCCGCGACCAGGTGAAGGTAGCCACGAAGTTCGGGCTCGTCTCGCATTCGGGGGCGGAAGGACGGGTCATCGACAGCTCCGCCACGAACGTGAAGGCGGCTGTCGAGGGGTCGCTGCGGAGACTCGGCACTGACCACATCGACCTCTACTACCAGCACCGGGTCGATCAGGGCACGCCCATCGAGGAGACGGCAGGCGCCGTGGCCGAGCTGATCGCCGAGGGGAAGGTGCTGCACTTCGGTCTCTCCGAGGCATCGCCCGAGACCATCCGCCGCGCTCACGCCGTGCAACCGGTCTCGGCACTGCAGACCGAGTACTCGCTGTGGACGAGAGATGTCGAGGCCGAGATCCTGCCGCTGCTCCGCGAGCTCGGGATCGGGTTCGTCCCATATTCCCCGCTCGGCCATGGGCTGCTCACCGGGCAACTGCGTTCGGCGGCCGACATCCCCGAGGGAGACTGGCGGAAGACCAACCCGCGGTTCATCGCCGAGAACTTCGACCGCAACCTCGCGATCGTGGACGAGGTTCGAGCCATCGGCGCCGAGATCGGTGCCACCCCGGCGCAGACCGCGCTCGCCTGGATCCTCACCCGCGGCGACGACATCGCCCCCATCCCCGGTACCCGACGGGTCTCCCGAGTGGAGGAGAACACCGCGGCCGACGCCGTGCAGCTGAACCCCACGCAGATCGACCGCCTCAGCGCCCTCGAGACCGCAGCCGGCGAACGGCACGACGAAGCGAACATGGCCTCGATCGACCGCTAACCGCCGCAGACCCACCGCCACACACGTACACCGAGGTGCACGAGACGGCAGCGCGTATTCTCCCAGGCGCCCGCTGGCAGCAGTTCCCCTTGTGGCGCTACGCCCTCACCTGGAACAAGCCAACCGACACCACTACAGACATCCGCTGAGGGATCGTCGTCCGGCGAAATGTCGGTGTCGAGACCTGCGCGGTTCCGGGCGTAGCTGGTTGGAACACAGATCTCGCAACGATTGCGAACTTCCGGTGCTCCGTCAGGGACGTTCCTTGTGTCCTTGCTGCAGCAGGGACACCATTTCGGCGATCCGGATCGGCCGTTGATCCGGTCGGCGTTTCGTCGAGTCGATCCACCGTAGCCATGCTGTGCGGTAGAACTGCGCGAGCGAGTCGAAGAACGCGGCCGCTTCCGGAGCAGCGTCGAGCGCGGTAGCGACGTCCGGGGCGAGATCGGCGCGCTGCGGTCCCTCTGGCTCGAGCACCACGTGCACCTCAGCACCGTCACGCAATGCGACTCGGCACCAGGCTGGGCCGAGCGCGATCACCGGCCCGTCCACCCGCTTCTCGATGATGCCGCGCATGGGACGGCCCGCGACCGAACCCGACACTGGATGGCGAGGCTTGGCGCCCCAGGCCTCATCGGGGTCGAACGGAATCGGAACTCGCGTTCGACCCTCCCGATCCACGACAACTGTGGTGCGGAACTTCAGCTGCTCACTCACGGGTATCAGCCTGCCACTACCCACGCGGCGCCACGCTGGCAAGGCCCTTCAGCCGATCCGCCTGCGGGCGTCGGTGGGTGAATGACGTCACCGGTCATCGACGTCGATGTTGCGACCGAGTACCTCGGAGAGTCTGCCGCGTGCGGCCTCGAGCAGGTCGCGCGGGAGTGCCCCGCCGAATGTCGCCACGGTGAGCAGATCATCGGCGATCTTCCATGTGCCGACGACGCGGCCGTCGAGCGTCACCGGATTCGCGCCGCGGGAGATCTCTCCACGCCGGTCGGGCGGGACGATGTGCGTGTCGGCTGTGCCCGCGCCAAGGACCCAAGGATCAAGTCCTGGCAGCAGATGCATGGCGCCCGGTTCCGGCTCCGATGCCAACTCATCGACATCACCGGCGTGACAGAGCAGTTCATCTCCGTCGACATCGAGCGTCACGATCTCGTTCTCCAGCATTCGCTCGATCCAGCCGGCGATGCGCTTCCGGCCGGCGCTGAGGCCCTCGCCGAGCCAGTACTGGAGGTGATCGGCAGACGCAGGCCCGTAGGAGGACAGGTACGCGCGCACGGCCCGCGGCCCGGCATCTTCGACATCCGGAATGCCCGACCAGCCGGACGCGACCAGCGGCGATTGCAGCATGAGCACTCCGTCGCGTGCAGGGCCGAGGCAGAGGTCGCCTTGCCACGCGAACGGCTTGAGAAAGGTGCACGACCTGTCGGTGAACGCCGCAGCGAGATGCGAGAACCGAGCGTCGCGAACGACCACGGTGGCCAATTCACGCTGGCTGAGAGGGCCGGATGAGAGCGCGTCACGCACGACCGCTCGGAGCAACGGCCAGTCCTCGGGTTCGAGGCTGTAGAACTGGCGCCAGCTCTTCAGCTCCCACTGGCGCCCGACCGCCCGGATTGCGAGGTACGTTCCAACGTCCTCGGGTACGAAGTAGTTCATCGAACCGCGGAACGCGAAGGTCTTGACGAGCCGCCCCTGTTCGAACGCGGCCGCCACCGCTCCCAGCCGCGGATGTCTCATGCGCGTCCCGATCGCGAGCTCGGCGTCACCCGACCACGACGGAACCGCGACCAGCCGGTGCACTGCCTCCTCGACAGAGGAGGCATCCGCATTGACGAGAAACTGACGCCGCATCCGCCACGCGAGGATCCCATGCCATCCGATCGCCGCAAGCATGACGGCATGCTAGCGATCGCCGACGAGTGCGCGCGACATGCACGATCAGTCGGCGAAGGCGAGTGGCCGCATGTTCGCCCTCGCACGTGCCCGCGCCGCGCGTCAGCTCGGGTGCAGTTCGGCGATGGCGGCCCTGAGCCGCCCGGGATCGAGGCCGAGCGCCCATTCGGCGGCGTCGGTGACGAAGCGGGTGTAGGCGTCGTGCTCGAAGGCGCCGACGTCGTTCACGTACGCTCCGTAGCCGTCGACGGCGATGAAGATCCGGATGCACGCGTCGAACGGTTCTGCGGTGAACTCGCCCGTCGCGACGCCGACCTCGATGAGTTCGAGCAGTCGCGCGCGGTCGAGCGCCTCCTGTTCGACGAGCGCGGAGGCGAGCGCGGGCGTGAACCGGCAGAGGTGACGCGCATTGAGCCAGAGCCGGGCGATGTCGCGACCCTCGACGCTCTCCACGCGCTCCACCATCCGCGCGAGGCGTTCGAGCGGCTCGCCCTGCTCGGGCACCATCGCGTCACGCTCGTCGGCGACCGCCTGCACGAACGCGGCGATGACGAGGTCTTCGGCCGCGGGGAAGTAGTGGGTGATCAGGCCCGGCCGAACGCCGAGTCGTTCGGCGACGGCGCGAAGCGTGATGCGCTCGAGCCCATCGGCGAGCGCCACACTTGCGGCTTCGCGCACGATCTCGGCCCGGCGCTCGCTGGGTCGCTTTCGCGAGCGCACGACCGGAGCACTTGACACCATGCGATTCATGTTATTGGATGGGCGACCAATAGCCAATTGGTCGCCCGACCAATAAAAGTGCCGCCTCGGAGGAATCGACGGCACCCGGCTCCCGAACTCCGAGAGGATCCTCGTGCCAACCAGCATCGACCCGGCAACGTCGCCGGCCTTCGTCGACACCGCGAGCCGCCCCGAGACGCGGGGCATCGAGCTGGTGAGTCCGTCCGACCGGCACGGCCGGGCCCGCGACCTGTTCTGGGTGTGGGCCGCACCCAACGTCAGCGTGCTGAACTTCACCATCGGCGCGACGATGATCCTGCTCGGCCTCGAGCTCTGGCAGGCGATCCTCGTCATCGTCGCCGGCTCGCTGCCGTGGGTGTTCCCGGGCATCCTCGCGATCGCCGGTCCCGCCGCCGGAACCTCCGGCTCGGTGATCACGCGCGCGCTGTACGGCGTGATCGGCAACAAGCTCGTGGTCACGTTCACGGGCTGGCTCATCTCGGCGGTCTTCCTCGCCCTCAACTGGCTGGCCTCCTCGTTCATGGGGGCCGACCTGCTCGCCCAGTCGGGGCTCACCGACCCGGTGCTGGGGCCCGTGCTCGTCACGGTCGTCGTCTCGGCGATCACGGTGCTCGTCGCGGTCTACGGGCATGCGCTCATCATCAGGAGCTACTCGGTGATCACCATCGTGCTGCTCGTGGTCTTCTTGGCCGTGACCGCGTTCATCCTGCCCCACGTCGACTGGAGCTACCGCGCGGCCGAACCGCTCGACGGCGTCGCGCTCTGGTCGGCGATGACGATCGGCTTCACGATCCTCGCCTCGACGCCGCTCTCCTACGCCAACAGCCCCGACATCGCGCGCTACCTGCCGCGCTCGACGAGGCCCTCGCACATCATCGCCGCGACCGCCCTCGGCGGCGCCCTGCCCTGCATCTTCTTCACGATCGTCGGCGCCCTGCTGGCCACCGCCGTCAGCGAGACAGCGATGGCCGCCGGCGTCGAGACGGCCCTGTTCGACCTGCTGCCCGCCTGGCTCGGTCCGATCTTCGTCCTCGCGGTCATCGTGAACACCGTCGCCCTGAACGGCATGACCACCTACACGTCCAGCATGGCGCTCCAGGCGGTCGGCGTGCCGATCCGCCGCATCCCCTCGGCCATCGTCGTCGGCCTCATCGGCACGGCCCTCACCCTCTACCTGGTGATGTCGACGAACCTGCTCGACGCGGTGAACCTCATGCTGCAGTTCCTCGTGATCGTCTCGGCCCCTGCGATGGCGATCTTCACGACCGACATCATCGTGCGCCGCAACCGCTACGACGGCGTCGCGCTCTTCGACGAGGATCGCGGCGGGCCGTTCTGGTACACGGGCGGCTGGAGCATCCCCGGCATCGGCGCGGTCGTCATCGGCGGGCTCACCACCGCGCTCTGCCTGTCGACCGACATCTGGTCGGGTCCGATCTCCGAGGCGATGGGATACGTCGACCTCTCGGTGCCGGCGGGCATGATCGTGGCCGCGGGCGTCTACCTCGGTCTCTCGAAGACCTCGCTCGGGCGAAGCACGCTCCGATGAGTGCCGCGGATGCCGCACGCCGCCGTGATGCCGCGGGCGGCTCGATCCAGGCGGATGCCGCGACCGGCCCCCACCCCGGCCGATACCCCGGCGCGGCGGCCGGTCGGCCGCGTCTGGCCACCTGGCAGGATGCCCCGGACAATCGCTGGGCATTCGCGCACCTCGGTGAGCTGGTGCCGACCGCGACGGTCGCCCGCAGCCTGCGCGCCGTGCCGGCCGAGGCCACGGTTCGGCTCGACGCGCTGACGCACTCGATGCCCGAACTGGAGGCGCGACTCGAGCGGAGTTTCACCGATGCGTTCCTCGTGCTGCGCGGCGCAGAGGTGCTCGCGGAGTACTACCGGCCGGGCTTCGCTCCCGACAGCCTCCACCTGGTGATGAGCGTCTCGAAGTCGCTCTGCGGACTCGTCGTCGGCGCGCTCATCGGCGCGGGCCGCATCGACCCCGAGCGGCCGGTGACCGACTACGTGCCCGAGCTCGCCGGCTCGGTCTACGACGGGCCGAGCGTCCGGCACGTGCTCGACATGCAGATCGCCATCGACTACGACGAGGACTACACGAACCCGGCCGCCGAGGTGCAGGCGCACGACCGCGCGGCGGGCTGGCGCGACCGACGCACCGGTGATGGCGCCGACACGTACGCGTTCCTCACGACGCTCCGCGGCAACGGTTCGCTCGGGGAGTTCCAGTACTGCTCGGCGAACACCGATGTGCTCGCCTGGGTCGTCGAGCGGGTCACGGGCCTGCGCTACAGCGACGCACTGTCGGTGCACCTCTGGTCGAAGCTCGACGCGGATCACGACGCGACCATCACCGTGGACGCCGCGGGCTTCGGCTTCGCGAACGGCGGGGTCTCGTGCACGGCGCGCGACCTGGCACGAGTCGGGCGGCTCCTGCTCGACGGCGGGGTCGCCCCACGCGGCCGGGTCGTGTCGGAGGAGTGGGTGAGCGCGGTCCTCGACGGCGGCGACCGCGAGGCGATGACGTACGAGGGCTTCACCACGGCCTTCCCCGACGGTTCGTACACGAGCCAGTGGTGGTGCACAGGCAACGAACGCGGGAACGTGAGCGCGATCGGCATCCACGGCCAGAACCTGTGGCTCGATCCGCGGACGGATTCGGTCATCGTGAAGCTCTCGACCTGGCCGGAGCCCGATTCGGCGTTCTGGCACGGGGTGCAGAGCGAGTTGCTGCTCGACGTGTGCCGGGCGCTGGACGCCGTCTCCTAGGATCTCGACCCCGCCGACCGTGCCTCACCCAGCGGCGGTGGGCTCGGAAGCCGGTCGTCGCCGGGCAGCGGGTGCGTCGGGTCGACGAGTGCGGTCGTGAGCTTGTGCATGCTCGAGCGTGCCGACTCGGTCGCGGTGGGTCCGAGCGCGACGAGCGCGACGAGCAGCGCCGCGACTTCGTCGGGCTCGAGCGCGATCGGGTCGAGATTCGATCGGACATCGAAGAGGTACCCGCCGCCCGGACCACGCCGGACGCGGATGGGGATGCCGCTTTCACGCATCCGCGCGACATCCCGTTCCACCGTGCGGGCCGTCACGCCCAGCGCGGCGGCGAGTGCCCGGGCGGATCGCGGAGCGCCACGACGGCGGCGAAGTTCCTCGATCAACGCGTGCTGGCGTTCGATGCGCCGCAACGTGAGGTGCGGGTCCGTCGATTTCGAGAACGCCATCTCCGAATCCCCGTCCTCTGCTAGTCGGCTTCTCTTTCTAGCATTTCTCCTATGACCGCATCCGTACTGATTCTGCCCGGCGCCGGACTTCCGGATTGGCTGTGGGACGACGTCCGAGCCCGTCTGAACGCCCCGTCGTTCATCGCTCCCCGACCGGCCGGGGGCAGCGCGACCGTGTCCGAGTACGCGCAGGCCGCGTTGGACTCGCTGCCGGACGGGCCGTTCCTCGTCGTCGCGCATTCGGCCGGCGGCGTCGTCGCATCGGAACTCGCGCGCCTCGCGCCACCGAACCGGATGGTCGGCGTCGTCGCCGTCGCCGCGGTGATCCCGGAGTCCGGCGGATCGTTCGTGTCCTCGCTGCCGTTCCCGCAGAAGCTGATCCTGCCCGCCGTGATGCGAGTGGCCGGCACCCGCCCGCCCGAAGCCGCGATCCGGAAGGGCCTGGCGACGGGTGTCGACGAGGGGCTCACGCGGCGACTCGTCGAAGATCTCGTCCCGGAGCCGCGAACCTACTTCACGTCGCGCGTCGGCTCCAACGCGGCACTCCGTGCGGCGCCCGTGAGGACCTACGTCTTGACCGCCGGCGACGCGGAGCTCCCGCTCGCGCTGCAGGACCGCTTCGCCGCCAGGCTCGACCCCCACCAGACCATCCGACTCGACGACGGACACCTGCCCATGCTCACCGATCCGGAGGCAGTCGCTGCAGCGGTCGCCAATGCACTCGCCGTCACTGACACCGAGCCCGCTGGGTGATCCGGGCCTCAGCCGCCGTCCGGCACCGACAGCGCCTGACGGCGCGCCGCGCCCGGCGTCGTTCCGATGGTGCGGGCGAACGCGCGGGTGAAGCTGGCCTCGGACTGGTAGCCGACCTCGGCGGCGACCTGTGCGACGGTGGCGCGGTCATCGCGCAGACGGCCTGCCGCGAGGTTCATGCGCCAGCGTGTGACGTAGGCCATGGGCGCCTCGCCCACGATGCCGGTGAAGCGTGCGCTGAACGCCGACCTCGACATCGTGGCGGTGCGGGCGAGCTGCTCGAGGTTCCAGTCGCCGCCGGGGTTCGCGTGGATCGCCTCGAGGGCGCTGCCGATCCGATCGTCCTGCAAGGCCAGCAGCCAGCCGTCGCGCGCGGACGGGTCGTGCGCGAGCCAGGCGCGGATGGCCTGCACGACGAGGATGTCGGAGAGCCGCGTGGCGACGGCCTCCGCGCCGGGCTGCGCGCGGGTCAGCTCGTCAGCCATCAGGCGAAGCGTGTCCCGAACCGACGCCGCCATCACGGTCTCATCGCCGCGCACGGTCAGCACGCTCGGCAGGCCACGCACGAGCTCTTGGGCGGCGAGGTCGTCGAAGGCGACGACCCCGCAGATCAGCTGCGTCGCCCTCCCGCCGCCGCCGTGCTGGAGGATCGAGTAGTGCGGCCCCACGAAGTGCTGCGGGAGCAGGTCGACCCTCGCTGACGACCGGATCTCCGGGGAGCTCATGATCTCGTGCCCGAGGCCGTGCGGCACGAGTGCGAGATCGCCGGCACGCAGCTCGACGGGTTCGCGTCCGTCGACGCGGAGCCAGCACGATCCGACCGTCGGCACGTGGAAGCTCACCGAGCCGGCGATCGCCGGCATCTCCAGCCCCCACGGCTCGGTGAGCTCGGACCGGCAGTAGAAGACCCCGCGCATGCGCAGCGTCTGCAGAACCCTGGCCACGCGGTCTCGGCCGTCCCATGGTGTTGCATCCATGGCTCCATCGTGCCGCAGATGATGCTCGAGCGTCTTGTCTGATTGGACGAATGGACAAGAAATGCGGACAGACCAGCATTGTTCCGCCGGCCGGGCCTGCATAGCGTCGGATCAGGAGACAACACCAACAAAGGAGCGAGACATGTATGCAGTGGCTGGAGCGACAGGACGGGTGGGATCGGCAACGGCACGTCACCTGCTTGCGGAGGGAGCGGACGTGCGGGTTCTCGTTCGAGACCGTGACCGCGTCGAGGAATGGACCCGGCAGGGCGCGGAGGCCCGTGTCGTCGATCTCGGTGATCGGGCGGGCCTGCGCGACGCGATCACCGGGTGCGACGGCCTCTTCGTCCTCCTGCCGTTCGATCTCACGGTCGACGACCTCGACGCCTACGCGGACGCGGTCACGACCTCGGTCGCCGGCGCGGTCGCCGACAGCGGAATCCCGCACGTCGTCATGCTCTCCGCCGGCGGGGCCGACCTTCCCGACGGCACCGGTCCCATCGCGGGCATGCACCGAATGGAACAGGCGCTGCAGGCAACGGGCACCGTGCTGACCGCGCTCCGGTCGGGGCACTTCCAGGAGAAGGTCGGCGACCTCATCGAGGCCGCGCGGGCCGGGGTCTATCCAGTCTTCGCCGCGTCGGCCGACATCCCGCTTCCGATGATCGCGACGAGCGATCTCGGTGCGACGGCCGCGCGAGCGCTGTTGTCACCGGATGCCGCGAGCACCTCGATCGACGTGAGCGGGCCCGCGTATTCCGAACGAGAGGTCGCCGGGGTCCTCGGAGCGGCACTGGGCCGCGAGCTCGAGGTCGTCGTGCTGCCCGAAGACGCATGGGTACCCGCGCTGATCGAGGCCGGCTTCCGTCCTCACGTGGCTGAGAGCCTCGCCGAGCTCTACCGCGCCGACGAGGAGGGACTGCTGGCGCCCCGCGGGGATCGCGTCGCACGTGTCGGCACACCCATCGAGGTCACGATCGCCGGCCTCACCGCCGCCTGATCGACGAGGGAGCGCACCATGAATGGGATTCCGGAAGCGGTGCTCGTCGCCGCGACCGTCGGCAACGGGCTCCTCGCGGGGGTGTTCTTCGCCTTCAGCTGCGGGGTCGTGCCGGGCCTGCGCCGCGTCGACGACCTTTCGTACGTGACGGTGTTCCGCGCCATCAACGGGAGCATCGTCAACCGCCTGTTCCTCCTCGTGTTCCTGGGGGCTCCCATTGCGACCGGTGCAGCCACGGCGTTGCATCTCGGCGCTGCACGTCAGGGCACGCTGGCATGCCTCGTGGCGGGTCTCGTGCTCGGCCTGTTCTCCTTCGCGGTGACGGCGTTCGTCAACGTGCCGCTGAACAACCAGCTCGACGCTGCGCCGATCGGCGACGCGCAACAGCGGAAGGAGGCACGCGACCGCTTCGAGCGGCGATGGAACAGGTGGAACCATGTGCGAACCGCCGCCAGCACCGCCGCGCTGCTCCTTCTCGCCATCGCCTGACGGAACGACGGATGCCCCGGACCTCGTGGGTCCGGGGCATCCGCCGTGTGCGCTCGATTACGACGTGGGGACGCCGTCGTTCTCGAGCGGCACCGCGTCGCCGTCATAGGGCTCGACGCCGCCGGATCCGTCGCTGACGTAGGTCACGCCGATGAAGTCCTGCACGCCGTCGGCCACCGTGGTGATCGAGACGCCCTTGTAGGCGGCGTGGCTGTCGGCGCCGAACGAGAGCGGCACGAGGCCGTTGCCGACGAGGTCGCCCGACTGGATCGCGTCGACGATGCCCTGCCGGGTCGGCTCGTCGCCCGCCTTGGCGAGGGCCTCGGCGAAGAGGTAGCCGACCGACATCCCGAACACGGTGTTGCCGTCGAACGGGGCGCCGTCGTTGTACTCGTCGTTGATCTGGCGGAACAGGTCGTCCCACTCGTTGCCGGGCGCGTAGGGCAGGTAGTTCGTGGTGACGAAGCCCTCGAGGAGCAGCGTCGCCGCGTCACCGAGGAAGCCGGCGAGCGTCACGTAGTCGCCGCCCGACGACGACGACATCCACTGCGCCTGGTACCCGAGCTTCGCGGCCGTGCCGATGGCGAGCGCCGTGAAGCCGTTGACCGTGGCGAGCATGTTCACCTCGCAGCCGGCGGCCTGCATGGCGCCGATCTGCGCGACGACGTCCTGGTTCGAAACCGAGTAACGCTGCACGCTCGCGAGCGACCCCTCGCCGAGCACGTTCTCGAGGCCCTCGATGAACTCGTCGCCGAAGTCGTCGTCCTGCCCGAGCACGCAAACGGACTTGCCCGCGAACTCGTCGTCGGCGTACTGCGCGAGCGCCTCGGCCTCGGTGACGTAGTCGGCGTTGAACCCGAAGGTCCACGGGTACTCCTCGGGCTGGTTCCAGCTGGTCGAGCCCGAGGCCACGAACAGGTCGGGCACCTCGTTCTGGTTGAGGTAGTCGAGCACCGACGTGTGCGTCGGCGTGCCGAGGCCGTTCAGGATCGCGAAGACCTCGTCGTCCTGCACGAGCTCGCGCACGACGGTCTGCGTGTTCGCGGGGTTGTAGCCGTCGTCCTTCACGAGGTACTCGATCTCGCGGCCGTTCACGCCGCCGTTCTCGTTGAGGTACGCGAAGTACGCCGTCGTGGCGGCGGAGATCGACGAGTACCCGGCCGCGGCCGGGCCGGTGAGCGGCTGGTGGGTGCCGATCGTCACGGTGTCGTCGGTGACGCCGGGCGCGGCTTCGGCCGGGTCGCTCCCGGCGCTCGGGGTGCTGCACGCGCTCATCGCGACGAGCAGGGCGGATGCCGCGGCCACCGCCGCGACGGTGCGGCGTGGTGCGGATCGGGGCCGTGCATGGGACATGGTGGTCACCTCTCTGTTGTGGTGGGGATGGGTGCTGCTGCGGAGCTGGTGCGAGGTTCGGGGGCGGATGCCGCGGGCGCGGGTTGCGGGGCGGCTGCCGCAGTCGCGGGCTCGGGCGCGGGCTCGGCCGGGGAGGAGGACCGCGAGCCCGACGCGCTGCGCCGCGGCATCCGCCTCGGCCACAGCCGCTTCGGCAGCGCCCCGCGGATGCCGCCGGGCCACGCCGCCGTCACGACGATGAGCAGCACGCCGAACACGAGCACGGGCAGGTTGCCCGTGAGGCGCTGCGCGGCATCCGCCGAGAGGTCGAGGGCGCCGGTCGCGGTCTGGATGAGCCAGGGCAGCAGCACGATCACGATCGAGCCGAGGAATGCGCCGAGCAGGCTTCCGAGACCGCCGATCACGACGGCGACGACGAGCAGCAGCGAGAACGCGAGCGTGTATGCACCGGGGCTGACCGATTGGGTGACGAAGCAGAGCACGGCTCCGCCCGCGCCCGCGGTGATCGAGCTCGCGGTGAAGGCGAGCACCTTCACGCGGCCGGCGCGCACGCCCTGGAGCCGGGCGGCGGTCTCGTCGTCGCGCACGGCGCGCATGCGGAGGCCGGCGCTGCCGTTGCGGAGCGCCGCGAGCCAGGTGACGAACACGGCCGCCACGAGGATCGCCACCCACGCCTGCCACTGCTCGACCGCGATGATCGTGCGCAGCAGCTCGGGCACGCCGTCGTAGGCGATCTGCACGCCCTGGTCGCCGCGGAACACGCCAGAGAACACGGCGGTGAACGCCGGCAGCGCGATGACGAGCACGAGCGTCACGCCCGAGAGGTACGGGCCCTTCAGCCGCGCGGCGGCGAGGCCGAGGAGCAACCCGAGCAGGGCGGATGCCGCGACCGCGCCGGCGAGCGCGAGCACGAAGCGCGGCAGGCCGTCGACGCCCGCCTCGGTCAGGGCGTTCGCCGTCAACGCATAGCCGTACCCGCCGGCGGCCATGAGCGCAGCGTGCCCGAGTGAGAGCTGCCCCGTGAGGCCGATGAGCAGCGTCAGCCCGGCGGTCGCGCAGAACGTCGCCGCGATGAGCGCGAACTGGTAGTTGCGGTAGGGGTCGAGGAGGAACGTGGCGCCGATCGCGACGACCGTGAGCGCGAGGGCGGTGACGAGCAGGCGGGCGGTCGGGCGTCGGTCGTGCGCACCCGCGCTCCCGCTCGCGCGGATGCTCGCGGTCAGCGGCCCGACGGTTCGGGGCGTCTGCGTGCCGGCGCTCATGCGGTCCTCGCCTCGGTCGCCGCGAAGAGCCCGCCTGGCCGCACGAGCAGCACGGCGACGAGCAGCACCAGCACCGCGATCGGCGCCACGGTCGCGCCCAGGTAGCCGGTCACCAGGCTGATGAGCACGCCGACGGCGAGCCCGCCGACGAGGGCGCCGGGCGGCGAGTCGAGCCCGCCGACCACGGCGACCGTGAACGCCGAGACGAAGAGCATGTCGGCCGAGTGCGGGCTGAGGCCGAGTTCGGTGGGCACGAGCAGCAGCGCCGCGAGCGCGCCGACGGCCGACGCGAGCACCCAGCCGGCCGTGACCATGCGCGCCACGCGCACGCCGAGCAGGCGCGACACCTCGGGGGCGAACGCCGAGGCGCGCAACTGCAGGCCGAGCGACGTGCGGGTGAAGAGCAGCGCGAGCACGCCCATGAGTCCGATCGCGACGATCAGCACGAACAGGTCGTACGGCGAGAGCACGGGCACGCCGCCGATCACGATGGGCGTCTCGGGGAACGGCGCCTCCATCGGGCGCGAGTTCGGGCCGAACGCGATGCCGAGCGCCGACTGCAGCACCATGACCACGCCGATCGCGATGATGACGCCCGAGAGCGGCGACGCGTGCGTGGCGAAGCGCATGACCCCGCGCTCGACGACGAGGCCCATGAGCCCGCCCGCGACGAGCGCGCTCGCGAGGCCGATCCAGTACGAGCCCGTGAGGCCGGTCACGGCGAAGGCGACGTAGGTGGCGACCACGGCCATCGCGCCCTGGGCGAAGTTCACGACCCTGGCCGCACGCCAGATGAGCACGAGGGCGAGGGCGAACAGGGCGAAGATCGCGCCGCGCGCGAGGCCGGTGGCGAGGAGGAAGAGGAGGCGGTCCATCAGAATCCCAGGTAGGCGTGGCGGAGGGCGGAGTCGGTGCGGAGGTCTACGGCCGGCCGATCGGCGACGACCTCGCCGAGGTTCAGCACGACCCCGTGGTCGGCGACGGCGAGCGCGCTCGTCACGTTCTGCTCGGCGAGCAGCACGGTGAGGCCGCGTTCGTCGCGGAGCGTGCGCAGCACGGCCATGATCTGGGCGACCACTCGGGGCGCGAGCCCGAGCGACGGCTCGTCGAGCAGCAGCACGCGCGGCTCGGCGATGATGGCGCGCCCGAGCGCGAGCATCTGCCGCTCGCCGCCCGAGAGCTGGTGCCCGGCGGCCCGACGACGGCGTGCGAGCGGCTCGAACATCTCGTAGATGCCGTCGACCGCCGCCGTGAGCCGTCGCCCGCGGAAGCGCTGCAGCCCGCCGAGTCGCAGGTTCTCGTCGACCGTGAGCTCGGCGACGACGCTGCGCCCCTCGGGCACCTGCGCGAGCCCGGCACGTGCGCGGTCCTCGACCGAGACATCCGCGAGGTCGACGCCGTCGAACACGATCCGACCGGATGCCGCGGGCATGAGCCCCGACACTGTGCGCAGCAGCGTGGTCTTGCCCGCCCCGTTCGCGCCCAGCAGGGCGACGATGGTGCCGGCCGGCACCCGCACGTCGACCCCGCGCAGCACGGGGGCGCCGCCGTAGCCGGCGGTCAGGCCGTCGAGGTGCAGCTCGGCGCCGGTGCGCTCCGCCGCGCGGAGGGCGCTGCGGGCGTCACGGGTCGTGCGGCCGGATGTCTGCGGTTGCGCGCTCATGCGGCGGGCTCGATCCCGAGGTACGCCTCTTCGACGCGGGGGTCGGCACGCACCTCGTCGGGGGTGCCGCAGGCGATGACGCGGCCGAAGTCGAGCACGACGATGCGGTCGGCGACGCCCATGACGAAGTCGACGTGGTGCTCGACGAGGAGCACCGAGCACCCGGATGCCGCGACCTCGCGCACGACGTCGGCGAGCGCGTCGATGTCCTCCTCGCCGAGTCCGCCGGCCGGCTCGTCGAGGAGCAGCAGGTCGGGATCGGTGACGAGGGCCCGCGCGAGCGCGACGCGCTTGCGTTCGGGGTAGGGCAGGGCGGCCACCGGCACGGAGGCCAGGTGGGCGATGCCGAGCTGCTCGAGGCATCCGCTCGCCCGCTCCTCGGCGTCGTCGCCACGGCCGCCCGCGCGTGCGCCTGCGCCGGATCGCGCCTCGAGCGGCACGAGCACGTTCTCGAGCGCGGTCATCGAGTCGAAGAGGCCGAGGCCCTGCAGCGTGCGAGCAACGCCGCGACCGACCAGTTCGGTCGACCGGGTCGGCGCCGGTGCGTCATCGATGCGGATGTCGCCGGCGGCGCGCCGCACGAGCCCGCACACGGCATTGAACACCGTCGTCTTGCCGGCGCCGTTGGGGCCGATGAGCGCGACGACCTCGCCGGGGCCGACCTCGAACGAGACGGCATCGAGCGCGGTGAGGCCGCCGAATCGCACGGTCAGCTGGTCGACCCGCAGTCGCGGTTCGGGAACGGATGGTGCATCGGATGCGGCGGTGGAGGCCTGCTCCACGCCGCCGGGCGTGTGGTTCATCGGCACCTCTTCGTGTCGGTTGCAAGGTCACTGTACAACAGATACCGACCAGACGGTATGCCCGATTTGCGCACCCGGACTCGACGCGCCGGGACCGCCGCCTCGGCCTCGCCCGCGAGGTCGCGTGCGACGATCGGCAGGTGAGCATCCACGTGAACGTCGACAACTTCGCCCGCGCCGAGACCGACCGCATGTTCCACGACCTGCAGCACAATGCCGGCGGCGTCGGTCGGTTCCTGCACAACCGCGAGCCGGCATCGGTCGAGGAGCAGGCCGTGATCCGCATGAACCGCGACACGCTCTACAGCTTCGCGGTGATCGACGCCACGGCGGGTGCGACCCTGACCCTCCCCGATGCCGGCGATCGCTACCTCTCGGCGATGGTCGTGAACGAGGACCACTACATCGACGCCGTCTTCCATGACCCGGGCGAGTACGAGATCACCGCCGAGCGCTTCGGCACGCCGTACGTCGCGGTCGCCGTGCGCACGCTCGTCGACCCCGCGGACCCGGCCGACATCGCCGCCGTCGCCGCCATCCAGGACGGCATCTCGCTCGTCACCGGCGCCGACGCGACCCCGTTCGAGTCCCCCGACTACGACACCGCGTCACTCGACGAGACCCGCGACGCGCTGCTCGCCCTCGCTCGCAACCTCACGGGCTTCGACCGCACCTTCGGTTCGAAGGACGAGGTCGACCCGGTGCGCCACCTCATCGGCACCGCCGCGGGCTGGGGCGGTCTCCCGAGCAACGAGGCCGCGTACCTCGGCGTCGATCCGAGGCTGCCGGTCGGCACCTACGAACTCACCGTCGCGGACGTTCCGGTCGACGGCTTCTGGTCGATCTCGGTGTACAACGCGAAGGGCTTCTTCGAGCCCAACGCGCGCGGCGCCTACACGGTGAACAACATCACCGGCGTGCGCAATGCCGACGGCTCCACGACCGTGCGCTTCGGCGACTACCCGGCCGACGTGCCGAACGCGATCCCGATCACCGAGGGTTGGAACTACCTCGTGCGGCTCTACCGCCCGCGCGCCGAGATCGCCGACGGCAGCTGGACCTTCCCGACGCTGAGCGCGTAGCCCGCGCTGCATCCGGATGGCGCGAGTCGACGCCTCGCGAACGCCCGACCTTTACCCACGCCCAGTACTCAACCCAGCGCGGACGCGAATGGTCGCCATCAGTGGTCGAGGGCGACCATTTGCGTCCGCGCGACCAGGACTGGAGGCGCGGCAGCGCGGCGCAACGTGGCGCGGAGTCCTGACGTGTGCACGCGCTCAGTGGTGCGGGATGCCCGCGATCATGCCGCCGTCGACGACGAACTCCGCGCCGCTCGTGAACGACGACGCGTCGCTCGCGAGGAACACGATCGTGCCGGCGACCTCGTCGGGCACGGCCGGCCTGCCGAGCGGGATGTCGAGCTTCGACGGATCGATGCGCGTCGTCATGTCGGTGAGGATGAGCCCCGGATGCACCGAGTTGACGCGGATGCCGAACGCCCCGAGCTCGACCGCGAGCGACTGGCTGAGTCCGCGCACGCCGAACTTCGACGCCGTGTAGCCGTGCAGTCCGGGCGAGCCGCGCATGCCCTCCACTGACGAGATGTTGATGATCGACCCCGAACCCTGCGCCTTCATCGCGGGCACGACCGCGCGGCATCCGAGGAACACGCCCGTGAGATTCACCGCGATGACGGCGTCCCACTTCGCGAGCGTGAGGTGCTCGATGGGCGCGGCGTTCGCGATGCCGGCGTTGTTCACGAGCACGTCGACGGTGCCGAACGCGTCGAGCGTCGCCTCGACGGCGGCCGCCCACGACGCCTCGTCGGTCACGTCCAGGTGCACGAACCTCGCCCGCTCGCCGAGCTCCGCGGCGAGCGCCTGCCCCTCGTCGTCGAGCAGGTCGGCGGCGACCACCCTGGCGCCTGCCGCGTGCAGGGCGCGCACGTAGGCCGCGCCGAGTCCGCGCGCACCGCCCGTGACGAGCGCGACCCGCCCGCCGAGGTCGGCGCCCGGCACCCCGCTCATGCCGCGCCCGCTGTCGCCGTCGCCGTCGCCGAGGATTCGGCGCCCGCACTCGCGCGCGCCGCGGCATCCGCGGACCCTGCGACCCGCACGACGAGCCTCCCGACCGTCTGCCCGCCGGCGAGCTCCTGGATCGCCGAGGGCGCATCGGAGAACTCCACGACGCCGCCCGCGACCGGCGAGATCGCCCCGGCATCCGCGAGACGCACGAGCTCGTCATGCGCCTCGCGCACGAGCTCGGGACGGATCTGCTGGTAGAGCGCCCAGTGCAGGCCGAGCACCGAGTAGTTCTTCACGAGCGCGTGGTTCGCGCGCACGGGCGGGATCTCGCCGCTCGCGAAGCCGACCACGACGATGCGGCCCTCGAACGCGATGCACTTCGTCGTGCGCGTGAACGCGTCGCCGCCGACCGGATCGAACACCACGTCGGCGCCGCGCCCGTTCGTGAGCTCGTTGACCACGGACGCGAAGTCCTCGGTCTCGGCGCGGACGATGACCGTCTCGGCGCCGGCGGCGCGGGCGGTCTCGGCCTTCGCAGCGGATCCGACGACCGCGATCACGCGGGCACCGGCCGCGACGCCGAGCTGCACGGCCGCGGTGCCGACGCCCCCTGCGGCGGCGTGCACGAGCAGCGTCTCGCCGGGCTGCAGCGCGGCCCGCCGATGCAGGCCGAACCACGCCGTCTGGTACGCGATGACGAGGCCGGCCGCCTGCACGTCGTCGAGCGAGGCGGGCGCGAGGTGCGCGGCATCCGCCTTGACGATCGCGTACTCGGACAGCACGCCGATGTGCGACGCGACGACCCGATCGCCGGGCTCGAACGGTCGCACCCCGGCGACCTCGGCCGACGACGCGACCCCGTCGCCGACGGCCACGACCTCGCCCACGAGCTCGATGCCCGGCACGAACGGCAGCTCAGGGCGCACCTGGTACTCGCCGCGGCAGAGCAGCACGTCGGGGAAGTTCACGGCGACCGCGCCGGTGCGCAGCAGCAGCTCGCCCGTGCCGGGCTGCGGCACCGGAACGTCGTGCAGTTCGAGCACCTCGGCGGGCTCGCCGTGGCGCACGACGCGCCACGCGCGCATGGTCTCGGGCAGGGAGCCGAGCGGCGCGGCGGTCGCTTCGGCGTCCGGCTGCGGCATCCGCTCGGTCATCGCCCGTCGCCCTTCGCGGCGCGCGCGTCGATGCCCGTGAGGAACAGGTCGGTCAGCTGCTCGGCGAGCAGCGTCTTGCCCTCGGGGCCCTCGGGCGAATACCAGTGCGAGAGGTAGTGCACGTCGGCGAAGAAGTTGGCGATGAGCACGGGGCGCGGGATGTCGCTGCGGTAGAGCCCCTCGTTCTGGCCCTGCTCGATGAGCGCCGCGAACTCGTCGTGGTACTCGCGGCGACGCCTCGTGACCTCGGACTGCCTCGGCGCCGTCAGCATGTGCATGCTGCGGAAGAACACGGTGCCCTCGGGCAGGAAGTCGATCGACGTCTCGATCACGTCGACGCAGACCGCGCGCAGCACCTTGGAGACCGCGCCGCCGCGCTCGATGATCGCATCGAGGTGCTCCTTCTGCAGCGAGAGCATGCGGTCGTAGATGCCGAAGAGCAGGTCGTCCTTCGACTGGAAGTAGTGGTACATCGCGCCCTTGGTGACGCCGGCCGCCTCCACGACCTGCTGCACGCTCGTGTTCGCGTACCCGTTCGCGGCGAACAGCTCGACGGCCGCTCGCATCACGTCGTCGGCGACGCTGGTCTCCTTCATGTGGTTCTCGTCTCTGTGTCGGGTTCGGGAAGTCGGCGGATGTCGGTGTGGCGGATGTCGGTGGCGGATGTCGCGGCGCGGGCGTCGTCGAGTCGGCCTCAGCCATTCGGCCGCAGGCTCGCGCCGCCGTCGATGAGGATCGTCTGCCCCGTGATCCACGCGGCGTCCTCGGAGAGCAGGAACGCGACCGGGCCGGCCACGTCGTCGGGCACGCCGAGTCGCTGCAGCGGGTACTCGGCAGCCACCTCGGCCTCGCGGCCCTCGTAGAGCGCCCGGGCGAACGCGGTCTTCACGACGGCCGGGGCCACGGCGTTCACGCGGATGCCGGGCGCGAGCTCGTGCGCGAGCTGGATCGTGAGGTTGATGAGCG
This sequence comes from Agromyces sp. Marseille-Q5079, assembly GCF_051016555.1. Taxonomy (NCBI): domain Bacteria; kingdom Bacillati; phylum Actinomycetota; class Actinomycetes; order Micrococcales; family Microbacteriaceae; genus Agromyces; species Agromyces sp. Marseille-Q5079. The sequence continues at coordinate 526,107 of NZ_JBPEJF010000001.1, forward strand.
CGGCCTTGGAGACGCCGTAGAACGCGATGCCCGGCGCCGCGGAGACACCGGAGATCGAGGAGAGGTTCACGATCGACCGGCTGAGTCCGGCGGCGACGGCGTCGCGGGTCCACTCGAGTGCGGCGACGACGTTGACCTCGAGGATCTTGCGGATCGCGGATGCCTCGATCTCGAGCGCGGGCCCGTACGCGGGGTTGATGCCGGCGTTGTTCACGAGGTGGTCGAGTCGGCCGTGATGCGCGGCGATGTGCGCGAAGACGGCGGCGCGGTGCTCGGGGTCATCGGCCTTGCCGGCGATGCCGGTGGCGCGGGGCCGGCCGGTCGCAGCGTCGAGGCCGAGCTCGGCGACGGCGGCGTCGAGCGACTCCTGCGAGCGGCCGGTGATCACGACATGGGCGCCCTCGTCGACCAGGCGCTTCGCGATCGCGAGGCCGATGCCCCTGCTGCCGCCGGTGATGAGCGCTACGCTCGAATCGAACCTCTGCACGCGTCTCTCCCTCGAGTTCGCGGTCGTGCGGATGCCGCGGGGAGCCCGTGGCATACCGACTGGACGGTATGCCCCCAGCGTAGCCCATTCCGCGCATACCTCGCAGCCACCGCGCACTCGCACGTCTTCCCGAGGGGTGAAGATGGAGTGGTGAGCATTCCCACGCCCGCGGCATCCGCGAACCCCTCGGTTCCGCCGTGGCGCCTCTGGCTCATCTGGGGTGTCGGCGTCGCCGCCTACGTGCTCTCGATCACGAACCGCACCTCGCTCTCGGCCGTCGGCGTCGATGCGGCCGTGCGATTCGACGCGGATGCCTCGACGCTGTCGATGTTCGCCGTGATCCAGCTCGCCGTGTACGGCGGCATGCAGATCCCGGTCGGCGTGCTGCTCGACCGGTTCGGCGCGCGACCGGTCATCACCGCGGGCATGGCGCTCATGGCGATCGGGCAGGCGGTGCTCGCGTTCGCCCCCGACGTCGGCTGGGCGATCGTCGCGCGCATGCTGCTCGGCGCGGGCGACGCGGCCGTCTTCCCGAGCGTGCTGCGCGTGGTCGCGGTGTGGTTCCCGGCCAGGCAGGCGCCCTTCCTCGTGCAGATGACCGGCATCCTCGGGCAGGTCGGGCAGCTCGCCGCGATCTTCCCGCTCGCGGCGCTGCTGCACGCGACGTCCTGGACGATCGCGTTCGGCAGCCTCGCCGGCCTCGGCGTGCTCTTCACGATCCTGACGTTCGCGGTGATCCGCAACCGCCCGCCCGACCGGGCGGAGGACGTCTCGGTCGACACCGAGACGGGCGCGATCCAGGTGGTGCGCTCCTCGATCGACTTCCGCGAGGGCTTCCGGCAGTCGTGGGCGCACCCTGCGACCCGGCTCGCGTTCTGGTCGCACTTCACGACGCCGTTCTCGGGCACGGCGTTCATGCTGCTCTGGGGCTTCCCGTTCCTCACCGTCGGCGAGGGACTCACCCCGCCCGTCGCCTCGCTGGTGTTCAGCGTCTACGTCGTGTTCGGCATCCTCTCGGGGCCCGTGATCGGCGCGCTCTCGAGCCGGCACCCGCAGCGCCGCTCGCGCATGCTCGTGCTGCCGATCATCGGCCTGCAGGCCCTCGTCTGGCTGATCGTCATCGCCTGGCCCGGCCCGGCGCCGCTCTGGCTGCTGTTCGTGCTCGTATTCGCGATGAGCACGGGCGGCCCCGCCTCGATGATCGGCTTCGACCACGCACGCACCTTCAACCCCGCGCACCGGCTCAGCACGGCGACCGGCATCGTGAACGTCGGCGGGTTCCTCGCGGCGCTCCTCGCCATCCTCTTCATCGGCCTCGCGATGGACGCCCAGGGCGCCGGCACGCCCGACACGTACACGCTCGAGGCGTTCCGCATCGCGTTCCTCACGCAGGTGCCGCTCTGGGTGCTCGGCGCGACGTTCATCGTCGTCGAGCGCCGGCGCACGCGCGTGCACATCGGCCTCGAGGAGCCGCGGGCGAGGCGCCGCCGTCGCGGCATCGCCGCGGCGGGCGACTCGCCCGGCGACGAGCTGCCGCTCGACTGAGCGCCGCGGCATCCGGGACCGAGGACGGGGACCCGTCGCATCCGCGCCGAGCCCCCGTTCATCGCAGGTGAATCAGTGCTTCGCGCCTCGCGCCGGCGCGACCTCGAACGCCTTCGTGATCTCCTGGCTGTACGTGTTGCCCGCGGCGTCCGCGGCGGTCACGCGCAGATCGACCCAGGCGCCCGCGTCGGGCACGGTCAGTCGTGCCGAGTACCCGGCGACATAGGCGCGCCCGGTGGCGAACGTGCTCGACGGCGCGGCACCCGGGCCGGAGGTGTCGGCCGTTCCGGCCTTCACGGCGACCGGCGCCCACTCGCCCCCAGCCAGGCGCATCTCGAGTGAGGCGGTTTCGACAGGCGCGCTGTTCGATGCGCCCGCGAGATGCCCCACCTCGAACCGGAACGGCACCTCCTTCCCCTTCGTGCGCCCCACGCCGACGAGTCCGGCCACATCGACATCGACGTCATACGTCGCCTGCAGCATCGGCACGAACCTGACGGATGCATCCGTGGCGGCGCCACTGGTCGGGAAGCCCCACTCGGTGCGGGTCGAGCTCGTCCAGGGGAAGAGCGCGCCGTCGCTCGTCGTGGTGTTGACCACGCGCAGTCGGGCCTCCGCCTCGGGCAGGCCGCTCACCCTGGCGCTCTGGCCATTCGTGGAGGCAGCGAGCAGCTCGCCGACGTAGACGTCGGTGTGCTGGGTGCGGCCCGAGCCGGTCGCGGTGCTGAGACCGCCGCCGGTGTGCTCGGGGCTGCCGCTGTCCGCCCAGGCCGGCAGATTGATCTGCAACACGCTGCGCTGCCGGACGGGACCGGAGTACCCCTGGCCGACGTAGGGCCGAACGATCGGGCCGAAGTACCCGGTCTCGGCGTCCTCGTCCGGCTCGAACGTACGGACCACGTCGCGGATGTTCCAACCGGACTTCGTCTCGGTGACGTCCTGCAACCACCGCACGTCCTCCGTGCTCACCCACTCGGTGCGCTCCAGACCGCGGTGCGACGCGAGTGCGAATGCGCTCACGCTCGTGGCACTGGAGAGGAAGTCGTACCGGAACTCGCTGATCGAGCTCCGATCGCCGTGGTATGTCGTCTCGATCTTCGCGAGGCCGCGCGGACGGTAGGTGAGATCGCTCGGCACGGAGCCGTCGCTGAACCGCACGACGTCCCAGATCTCGGGCGAATCGGCGACCCCACTGGCGACGATTTTCGTCCGATCTGAGGCGATGGTCTCGAGCAGGGCGCGCCCTTCGACGCCGCTGAGGTTCGCGACCGCCAGACCGACGACCGGTTCGGTCACGCTGCCGAGGCCTTCGGGAAACTCCCCGTCTGCGTCGTTCACGACCAGGAGCATCGCGGCGCCGGCGGCGAGCGCATTCCTCGCCCGTTCGACCGCGCTCACCGACGACGACCGCGTCACCACCGCGACCTTGCCCTCCACCTCGAGCTCCGCGAACTCGTCGACCGTGCCGGTGCCCGCGTCGACGAGATCGGCCTTCAGACGACCGTCGAGGCGGGCCGAGCCATTCTCGATGATCGGATCGAGCGACTGCCTGCCGACCGTGAGGCTGAGCGGATCGTGTATGAGTCGCCAACGCGTCGTGAATTCGAACAGATCGAGCCCCGGGGCATCCATCGGCTGCGCGTAGATGTCGTCGACTGCGGCCGGGGTGAGCGAGGTGCCGCGCCAGCCGTCGAGGGCGAAGTCCATTCGTCGGAGCGCGGGTGCAAGCCCGTCCTCACCCACGTCGACGGCGACCGGCTCGGCCGCACGGGCATCGAGCGCGACGGTCTGGTCGCTGTCGAGCTCGATGTCGGGGTCGCCGGCGAGCACGATCGCCCGAGCGTCCGCCTCGCGGTCGATCTGCATGAACGACATGACCGCGTAGTCGCCCGCGGGCAGTCTCACCGTCGTCTCGCCGCCGACGGCCAGGACGGTGAAGCCGCGGTTCGCGACATCCCACAGCCAAGCCGGGGTATCGAGCGGTGCACCTTCGAAGTCGGTCGCCGTGACGGTGAGGTCGTAGCGCTCCGACTCGGCGATGACGCCGAGTGCGGTGCGGGCGACGGGCTGCCCGGCGATGGACGCGACGAGCGCCCCCGACAGTTGGGCACCCGTCGGCACGAGCACCGGGTCGACGGTCAGGGTCACCGACCGCTGCTCGCCGGCCGGCACGGTCAGCTGCGTCGTATCGGCGCTGAGCACGGCGTCGGCGGCGTCGCCTCCAGCGCCGCCCGGGGTCGTGTCGCGCAGCGTGGCCGCCAGGTCGAGCACGACCTCGCTGCCGCTCCGGTTGGTGTAGTCGATGGTGCGCGAGACCGGCTCGGGGTCCTCACCCCACGACAGCATGCCGAAGTCGCCTGAACCGGATGCCACGACGGTCGAGTCGATCGCAGCACCGACGTCGACGGTGCCCGAACCGACCGAGTACGAGCTGAGCCCCACATCGTTCGCGGTGCTCATGAGCGCGGCGCGCAGTTGGTCGCCGGTGTACTCGGGATGCCGCTGTTTCAGCACGGCGGCGGCACCGGCGACGTGCGGCGTCGCCATGGACGTGCCGCTCATCGTCAGGTACGGGCCGGTGCCCGCACGGTCGGCCGACTTCGCGGCCGTGATGTTCGAGCCGGGACCGGCGATCTCGGGCTTCAGCGCGCCCGAGCCCGCCAGCGGGCCCTCACTCGAGAACGGCGAGATCTCGCCGGTCGGGTCGATCACCGAGCCCACCGTGAGCGCCCGCGCGGCCGACGCGGGGGCACCGATCGTCTCGGGGTCGTAGGCGTTGCCCGCGGCCACGACGAACAGCGTGCCGGTTTCGGCGGCGAGCTCGTCCAGTGCGAGCGCCATCGGATCCGTGCCGTCGTCAGGCACGTCGGTGCCGAGACTCATCGAGACGATGTCGGCGCGGGGCGCCGCCCACTCCATCGCGTCGATGATCCACGAGTCCTGGCCGTAGCCGTTCGCGGCGAGCACCTTGCCGATGAGCAGGTCTGCGCCGTCGGCCACGCCCCGGTTCTTGCCCCCGCTGGCCGCGCCGGTTCCGGCGATCGTGGAGGCCACATGGGTGCCGTGGCCGTTCGGGTCGGCGGCGACCTCTTCGCCCGGCACGAAGCTCGTCGACTCGGGCAGTACGGCGCCCGCGAGGTCGGGGTGGGTGTCGTCGTACCCGGTGTCGAGGACCGCGACGGTCACCCCGTCGCCCGTATACCCCTCGGCCCACGCTTCGGGCGCCCCGATGTAGGGAACGCTCGAGTCGAGGCTTGCCTCCACCTTGCCGTCGAGGTGGATCGCGGTGATGCCGCCGCGGAAAGCGCCGCCCGCACCGGATCGGGCTGTCGCGGAGGTCGCGGTCAATGCGGCCCACGTGTCTGCCGCATCGGCGTGGGCGGCGCCTGCCGCAGCACCGCCGATGCTTTCGAGCGGCGTGCCGAGCTCGAGACCCGGCACCGGCTCGGATCGTCGCGTGGCAACGCGCCCGTCGGCCTGCACGATGAGCGGGGTCGCGTCGACCGATGCGTCGTCGTAGCCGTACTCGATGAGCTTGGTGACGTTGAAGAGGTCGAGGTCGAGGCTGCCGGCCGCAAGGTACGGCGCAACCGCCGCAGAGAGCACGTACAGGTCGCCATCCGCCTCGACCGTCTGGACCGGTGCATCCTGGTCGGCGGGCTCGACGTCGACGGTCCGCGAACCGTCGGCGTACTCGGTGACCTCCACGCGATCCCCCGTGATCAGGGTGACCGTGTGCACCCCGTCGACGGAAGTCGAGACCTGCGTCCCGTCGGCTGCGTCGGGCTCGGCGGATGCGGGCAGTGCGACGCCGATGCCGGCGACGCCGATCGCGACACCGCCGACTGCGGCCGCCACTCGAAGCCGGTGCCGGCTCCAGGCGGACGGATTGATGCTTGATGGCATGGATGACCTCTCGCGGATGGAAACGGGGTGCTTGCACGCTCGCACATCGCGATCGCTAGAGTGATGGCGGAGAGATGCCATGTCCGTGATCCGCCACGACGACGCTCGAGCAGAGCAGAGCAGCATGGCCCACGTGCTCGACGCGGTGGGCCTCGCCGGCGAACACGCCGCCGTCTATCGATCGATCCTCGGCGTCCCCTCCGCGAGCGTCGACGAGGTCGCCCGTTCAGTCGGGTGCACGCCCGCCAATGCGCGTCGCATCATCGACGAGCTCGAGGGGTTGGGCCTGCTCGCGCGACAGGCTTCGGCTCACGAGCGCGTCGTCGCCTCGCCGCCCGCGCTCGCCCTGCGTCCGAAGCTGCTCGAACGCGAGCGTCGGTTGACGGCCGCGCACGAGGCGCTCCTCGAGCTGAGCGAGCTCTACCGCGAGGGCGCCGGCCGTCGTGAGGCTCCCGATGTCGTCGATGTCGTGATCGGCGCCGACGCGGTACGGCAGCGCTTCGGGCAGTTGCAGGCCGCCGCGACCGAGCAGGTGCGCGGGTTCGTCCTCAGTGATGTCGCCTTCACCGACTTCACCGAGAACGAGGAGGAGGATCGCGCTCTCGCCCGCGGAGTCCGGTATCGGATCGTGGCCGAGAACGGCGCGCTCGAGCGATCGGGATTCATCGCCGAGGCGCGGGCGGTCGCCGAGCGGGGCGAACAGGTTCGCGTGCTCCCGAGGTTGCCCACCCGCATGATCATCGCGGACGATCAGATGGCGCTGCTCCCCATGCATTCGCGCGGAGACGGGCGGGCGAGCGGAGCGCTGCTGGTGCATCCGAGCGGGCTGCTCGATCTCGCCATCGCCGCGTTCGAGGAATCGTGGGCAGTCGCGACGGACTTCCTCTCGACGGACGACCTCCCGGCCGGCCACGACGCCATCGACGGCGACCTGCTGAAGCTCCTCCTGCTCGGCCTCACCGACGGCGCCGCAGGGGCGCAGCTCGGCATCTCGGTGCGCACCGTGCAGCGCCGGGTCGCCGAGTTGATGGAGACGGCGGATGTCGCGACGCGCATCCAGCTGGGCGCGGAGGCGGTGCGGCGCGGCTGGGTGTAGCTCCCCCAAAACGGCGGATGCCGCGGCGAGGCGTCTCGTCGCGGCATCCGTCGTCTGCTCCAGCGGGCGCACGGCCCGTCGCGCGGATCAGGCCTTCGGGTAGGTGTAGAAGCCCTCGCCGGTGGCGACGCCGAGCTTGCCCTGGTCGATGTAGCGCTCCTTGATGAGGTCGGCGAAGGCCTGCTGCTTCGGGCCGCCGGCCTTGGAGATGTTGTACGCCGTCGTGAGGCCCACGATGTCGTAGATCTGGAACGGGCCCATGGGCGCGCCGGTGCCGATGCGCCAGGTCTTGTCGATGGCGTCGGGCTCGGCGATGCCGTCGACGAGCAGCTCGCCCGCGGCGGAGAGGAACGGCACGAGCAGCGAGTTCAGCAGGTAGCCGGCCTTCTCCTTCTTGATCGCGATCGGGACCATGCCGATCGAGCTCGCGAAGTCGACGACGGTCGCGTAGACGTCGGGGCTCGTGGCATCCGTGCCCATGACCTCGGCCGTGTTGTGCGCCCACACGCGGTTGGCGAAGTGCAGGGCGAGGAAGCGGTCGGCGCGGCCGGTGAACGGCGCGAGGTCGCTCGGCAGCAGGGTCGAGGAGTTCGTGGCGAAGATCGTGCGCTCGGGCGCGAGGGCGGCAAGCTTCTCGTAGGTCGACTGCTTCAGCGCGAGCTGCTCGGGGATCGCCTCGATGACGAGGTCGGCGTTCGCGACGGCCGCGGCGAGGTCGGCCGAGAACGTGACGCGGCCGAGCGCGGCCTGTGCGCCATCGGCTGCACCCGCGACGCCCTCCTTCACGTAGGTGTCGGCGAGTCCGGCGAAGCGCTGCCTCGCGGCCTCGAGCGCGTCGTCGCTGATGTCGTAGGCGACGACGTCGAAGCCGCTGAACGCGGTCTGGTAGGCGATCTGCGAGCCGAGCACTCCGGTGCCGAGCACGGTCACGTTCGCGATGGTCATTGCTGTTCCTTCTTTCGTTTCGTCCCTCGTGGGGCGTTGTCTGCGCCGGGTGCGGCGCCGTCGTGAGGCCCGTCGGGGGCCTCGAGCGGATGCCGCGGGCGGGTCTCGTCCGTGCGTCCGACGTTGAATCGCTGCAGGTCGCGAGCGAAGCGTGAGATCTGGGCATCGGTCCAGCCGTCGAGCTGGCGGCTCACGACGCCCTGGAGGACGTCGATGGCCTCGTCGTAGAGGGCCCACCCCGCCTCGGTGAGTTCGAGCGGGCGGCCGCGGCCCGCGGCATCCGGGACCTCGCGCACGACGCCGAGCGCCGTGAGGCCGGCGAGCTGGCGCGAGACCGTGGAGCGGTTGAGGCGGTACTCCTGCGCGATGTCGACCGAGCGGCAGCCGGGGTTGTCGACGATGTACCCGAGGATCGACTGGTCGGTCATGCTGAGGCTCAGGTCGGCGACCCGGGCGTCGGCGACGCCTCGGCGGCTGATGACGATGAGGTCGCGGAGGATCGCGGCGGTGTCGGCGTCGCGCGAGTGGTCTTCGGCATCCATGGTCTCGCCCTCCTGTTGCTTATTGCAACGCTACGCTCGTGCGTTGCATTCCGCAACAAGAGATCCGTGCCGAAGTCTCTCCCGCATGCACCGGCCTTCGCACTAGTGTGTGCAGTGTCGGCACGGCATCCGGGGGCTCGTGTCGCACGACCTCTGGGGGTTTGCGTGACCATCGAAGCACCGAACAGCACGGCCGAGGAGCACGGCGTCGAATGGTGGGCACTCGCCCCCGACGACGTCATCGCGCAGGCGAAGAGCGAGGGCGCGCACGGGCTCTCCGCGGCCGAGGCCGAGAAGCGCCTCGCCGATGCCGGGCCCAACGCCCTGCAGAGCGCGCCGCCGCCGAGCGTGTGGCGCATCGCGCTCAGCCAGGTGCTCGAGCTCATGACGCTGATGCTCATCGCGGTGACGATCATCTCCCTCGTCATCGGGCAGGTCACGACGGCGATCATCGTGGCCGTGCTCGTGCTCTTCAACGTCATCACCGGCACCCAGCAGGAGGTGAAAGCCCGCCGGAGCGTCGACGCGCTCGCGAAGCTGCAGACGCCGAAGGCGCGGGTCATCCGCGACGGCGTCCTGCTCCAGATCGACGCGACCGGGCTGGTTCCGGGCGACATCGTCGAACTCGAGTCCGGCGACCTCGTCCCGGCCGACGGCCGCATCCTCCGGTCCGCGAACCTCGAGACGCAGGAGTCCTCGCTCACCGGCGAGTCGCTGCCCATCCCGAAGGGCCCCGCCGAGAACTCCGCCGGCACCGCGCTCGCCGACCGCACGTCGATGGTGTTCCAGAACACCTCGGTCACGCGCGGCACGGCGCGCATCGTCGTCGTCGAGACCGGCATGCGCACGCAGATGGGCCGCATCGCCTCGCTGCTCACCCAGGTCGGCGACAAGAAGTCGCCCCTCCAGCTCGAGCTCGACGGGCTCACGAAGGTGCTCGGCATCATCGCCTGGAGCGCCGTGCTCGTCATCGTGCTGATCGGCTTCGCCCGCGGGCAGAGCCTCGACGAGCTGCTCTTCCTCGCCACGGCCGTCGCGATCTCCGCGATCCCGACCGGCCTGCCGGTCTTCGTGCAGAGCCTGCTCGCCTGGGGCGCCTCCAAGCTCGCGAAGGAACGCGCGATCGTCACGTCGCTGAACGACGTCGAGACGCTCGGCGCGACGAGCGCGATCTGCTCCGACAAGACCGGCACGCTGACGCTCAACATGATGACGGTGCGCACGGCCTGGTTCGGCAGCAACACCTACCGCGTCACGGGCGAGGGCTACTCGTTCGAGGGCCAGGTGCTCGGCACCTCCGACGAACCGCTCGACGCCCCGACGCTCGGACTCGCGATCGGGCTGCCGAACGATGCGACGGTGTCATCCGACGGCGACGTGGTGGGCGACCCCACCGAGGCCGCGCTCGTGGTGCTCGCCGCGCGGCTCGGCATCGACGCCGACCAGGCTCGCAAGGACTACCCGCGCCTCGCCGAGGTGCCGTTCGACTCCGACTACAAGTTCATGGCCACCCTGCAGCGCATCCCCTTCCGCGGCGAGCAGCGGCTCGTGCTCATCGTCAAGGGCGCCCCTGACGTGGTGCTCGGCCGCTGCACGACGATGCTCGACGAGAAGCGCGAGGTCGTGCCCGTGGCATCCGCCTCGGCCACCACGGAGCTCGAGCGCATGTCGGCCACCGGCCTCCGCACCCTCGCCATCGCCGTCCGGTTCCTCGACGACGGCGACGAGGGCCGCATCGCGGCCGACCCGATGTCGTCGGTCGAGCAACTGACGCTCGTCGGCATCGTCGGCATCGTCGACCCGCTGCGCACCGAGGCGAAGGACGCCGTCGCCATCGCGCACAACGCCGGCATCGACGTGCGCATGATCACCGGCGACCACGCCGTGACCGCCGGGGCGATCGGCGCGGAGCTCGGGCTCGGCACCGGGGCCGTGAGCGGCGCCGACCTCAAGCAGATGGACGACGTCGAGCTCGCGGGCCGCCTGCCCGACCTGCACGTGTTCGGCCGGGTCACGCCCGACGACAAGCTGCGGCTGGTCCGCCTCCTGCAGGCCGACGGCGCCATCGTCGCGATGACCGGCGACGCCGTGAACGACGCGGCGGCCATCAAGCAGGCCAACATCGGCGTCGCGATGGGTTCCGGATCCGAGGTGACGAAGCAGGCCGCGAAGCTCGTGCTCACCGACGACAACTTCGCGACCCTGGTGCACGCCGTCGAGATCGGCCGCATCGTCTACTCGAAGATCACCGCGTACCTGCGCTTCCAGATGACGCAGCTCCTCAGCCTCATCATGCTGTTCCTCGCCGCGAGCGCGTTCTCGATCGCCGAGGGCGTCGCGCTCTTCCCGGCCCAGGTGCTGTTCATCAACTTCTTCGTGGCGCTGTTCGCGGTGTTCGCGATCGCCGCCGACGCGAACCCGCCGGGCATCATGAACCACCCGCCGCGCGATCCGAGGATCGGCGTCGTCAATCGGGTGTCGCTCGTCGAATGGCTCGTCTACGGCGCCGTCATCTTCCTCATCGCGCTCGTGCCGCTGCTCTGGGGGCCCGACGCCCCGAGCCCGACCGAGCCGACCGCGTCGATGACGATGGCCTACGTCGTGCTCGGCCTGGCCACCGTGCTGAGCGCGCTGCTCATGCGTCGCACCCCCGAGTCGGGCCTGCTGGCGCCCATCGCGGCCGTGGCGAAGATCCTGGTCTGGCCGGTCCTGCTCATCGTCGCGTCGACCGAGATCCCCTTCCTGCAGCGCGCGCTCGGCACCGTCTCGCTCACGGGCTGGCAGTGGCTCGGATGCATCGGGCTGACGTTGGTGCTGCTCGTGGTCGTCGAGGGCGACAAGTTCTTCCGCCGTCGCCGCGTGGCGAGCCGCGCGCGCACCCAGGGCGTCGCGGCACCGGTGCTCACCCGCTGAGCGACACCCGACCGAACTGAACCGAGCCGAGCGGCCCGACGCGAGTCGGGCCGCTCGGCTGTTCGGCGCTCGACTGTTCGGACACCCGGACGTTCAGCCGCCCATGCGTCGGCGCTCGGTCGCCGGCCGCTCGGCCGCCACGCCGCTCGGGCCGCAGTCAGCCCTCGAGCAGCGAGCGCAGGTCGTCGGCCGTGAGCGCCTCCGCGGCTCGCGCACCCGCGGCATCCGCGTCGGGTCCCTCGGGTCCGTCGACTCCGGCGTCGAGGATCGACGCGACGAGCGCGCCCTTGCGGGCCTTGAGCGCCATGACCTTGTCTTCGATGGTGTCGGAGGCGACGAGCCGGTAGACCATGACCTGCTTGTCTTGGCCGATGCGGTGCGTGCGGTCGATGGCCTGCGCCTCGCTCGCGGGGTTCCACCACGGGTCGAGCAGGAACACGTAGTCGGCCTCGGTGAGGTTCAGGCCGAATCCGCCCGCCTTCAGGCTGATGAGGAAGACGGATGCCTCGCCGTCGCGGAACCGCGCGATCTCGGAGTCGCGGCGGCGCACCGGGGTCGACCCGTCGAGGTAGGCGTACGGGACGCCCGCCGCGTCGAGGCGCGACCTGGCCCGCCCGAGGAACGACGTGAACTGGCTGAACACGAGGGCCTTGTGCCCCTCGGCGAGCACGTCGTCGAGCTGCTCGAACAGGGCGTCGAGCTTGGCCGACGGCACGCCCGCGTAGCGCTCGTCGTCGATGAGCGTCGCATCGAGCGCGAGCATGCGCAGCAGCGTCAGCGAGCGGTAGACGATGAACCGGTTGCGGTCGAGGTCGTCGATGAGGCCGAGGAGCTTCTGCCGTTCGCGCTGCAGCACCGCGTCGTAGAGGCGCCGGTGGGTGGGCGCGAGCGCGACCTCGAGCACCTGCTCCTGCTTGGGCGGCAGCTCGGGCGCCACGACGTCCTTCGTGCGCCGAAGCAGCAGCGGGCGGATGCGCCGCCGCAGGCGCTCGCGCCGGCCGGCGTTGGCGTCCTGCTCGATGGGGCGTCGGTACTGCTCGTCGAACGCCCGCCGCGAGGGGAACAGCCCGGGCGCCACGAGCTGCAGGATCGCCCACAGCTCGCCGAGGTCGTTCTCGATGGGCGTGCCGGTCACCGCCAACCGGAACGGCGCACGGATGCCGCGGGCCGCCGCGTGCACCTTGGTCGCCGCGTTCTTGACGAACTGGGCCTCGTCGAGCACGAGTCCGCCCCACTCGAGCGCGCCGAACGCCTCGGCCTCGAGGCGCAGCACCGCGTACGTGGTGACGACGAGGTCGGCGCCGGCCGCGGCATCCGCGATGGTGCCCTTGCGCTTGGCCTCGGTCGCGGTGACGGATGCCACGCGCAGGCCGGGTGTGAACCGCGCCGCCTCGCGCACCCAGTTCGAGGCGACCGACGTGGGTGCGACCACGAGGAAGGGCCCGTCGCCGCCCGAAGCGCGCGCATGCTCGATGAGCGCGAGCGTCTGCGCCGTCTTGCCGAGTCCCATGTCGTCGGCGAGGATGCCGCCGAGCCGGGCCCGCCAGAGGTAGGCGAGCCAGCGGAACCCGGCGAGCTGGTAGGGCCTGAGCGGCAGCACGACGCCGTCGGGCTGGGCCAGCTCCTCGACCCGCCCGTGCTCGAGCGCCTCGACGGTGCGGCGCCACGAGACCGCCGGCTCCGCGACATCCGCCAGGTCCTCGAAGTCGGCCCACAGGCTCGTGCGACTCGCGTGGATGCGCACCCCGGTCTCCCACTCGGCGAGCGTGCCGGCCTCCTCGATGAGGTCGCGCAGGGGGTCGAACACCGACTGGTTCAGCATCAGGTAGGTCTTGTCGACGAGCAGCAGCCGGCGCTGCCCCTTCGCGAGCGCCCGGAAGAGCGGCATGAACGGCACCGACCTGCCGTCGATCGTGATGATCACGCCGAGGTCGAACCAGTCGGTCTTGCGGGACTCGACCGTGGTCACGCGCACCTTCGGCTGCTCGGTGAGAAGCCGGTAGTCGGGGCGGTCGCCCTCGACCTCGATGCGCAGCGGATGCCGCTCGGCGAGCCGTTCGAGCCCCGGGAGGCGTTCGGCGCAGAACTCGGCCGCGTCGACCCCGCGCAGGAGCACGGTGTCGAGCGGCACCCAGCCGAGCACGTCGGCGACGCGGGCGAGCAGGTCGTCGTCGAGGTCGGGGTCGTCGGCCGCCTCGGCGATGGAGGCCGCGACGGCGGCGCTGCTGTCGACCCCGTCGGATGCCCCGACCGGCGTCACGCGCCCGTCGGCGTGCTGCCAGTGCCAGGCGAGGCGCAGCACGTCGTGCGGCTCGAATCGCAGGTCGAGCACCAGCTCGGCCGGCACGGGCGGCGGCGGCGTGAACGACCCGTCGCGGCTCACGACCGGGATCGACCGGGCGAGCGCCGGCAGGTGGCGGCGCAGGAACTCGGGCAGGTCGGCGGCAGGCACCCGCACGGATGCGGCGGCCGGGTTCGCGAGGAGCGCCCCGGCGGACTCGGTGATCGGCTCGGCGAAGCCCGCGAGCTCGATGCGTCCGTCGTCGAAGTCGTAGCGGTAGACGCCGTGCGTGCCGATGGCGCGGGCGTCCGCGAGCGAGCCGGCCGCGTCGTCGAACGCGAGCTCGGGCGTGAGCGTCAGCGCGCCGCCGCCCTCGTGCGCGTCGAGCGCGATCGAGGCCGAGCCGTGCACGACGACGTCGGGCGTGACATCCGACCCGACCAGGGCGACGCCCAGGCGGCCGGCCTCGGCGAACAGCGCCCAGAGCAGCGGGCTCTCGAATTCGTCGAGCGTGACCCACTCGGATCCGTAGGTCGTGTAGACGCTCGGCGAGCTGCCCTTCAGCAGCGCGAACTGGGCGAACCACCGCGCCTGGGCGGGATCGAACCCGCCGGCCTCGCCCTGGTAGGCGATGTTCTGCCACGTGAGGCCCGACTTGATCCACGCGCCGCGCGCGCCCTGCGTGACGGGCCGCACCGCGAGACGGTCGACGGATGCCGCGCGCCGGGCCGGTTCGTCGCGTGGCCCCTGCCACTGGCCGCTGCGCCTCGTGACCTTGCGGCGCAGCTCGAACTGCAGGCCGAGGCGCTTCGACGGTGCGGGCCGGCCGGCGGCCTCAGGAGCCGAGCCCCTGCCCACGTCGCCGCGGACGCCGGCGCCGGGGCCGGGGCGAGCCGAGAGCGGCGCGAGCGCCGACCGCCAGTCCGCGGCATCCGCTCGGGACGCGGGCGGGGGTTCGGCGGTCATCCCCTCATGCTCGCACGGACCGGCGACGGACTCGCCGCTCGCGAGCGGTCGCGCATCAGTGCGAGCGGTGCGCCGCCTCGATGATGCGGACGCCGGTGTCGCGCAGTTGGCCGAGCGCGGCGGCGTCGGCCTCGGCGTCGAGCACGAGGCCCGCGACCTGGTCGAGCGGCAGCACCTGGTGCGCCGACGCCGTCCCGACCTTCTCGACGCTGCCGAGCGCGTAGGTCTCGGCCGCCCGGGACGCGAGCACGCGCTTCATGGCGGCCTCATCCGAATCGCCCGTGGTGAGCCCGGTCGTCGGGTGGATGCCGGTGACGCCCAGCAGGAAGAGGTCGGCGTTGATGCGGCCCGCCGCCTCGACGGCCGCCGAGCCCGAGGCGACGGCGGAGTGCTTGAAGAGACGCCCGCCCAGCAGGATGACCTCGGCGGCGTGCTCGAGCAGGGCGACGGCGATCGTGGGGCTGTGCGTGACGATCGTGCAGTCCAGGCCGCGCGGCAGGTGCCGCACGACCGAGAGGGTGGTCGTGCCGCCGTCGAGGATCACGGTCGACCCGGGCAGCACCAGCTCGGCGGCCGCGGCCGCCACCCGGTCCTTGCTCTCGGAGGCGATCTCCGTGCGCGCGCCGTAGTCGGCGACTGCCGGGGAGGCCGGGATCGCGCCGCCGTAGACGCGCGTGAGCAGGCCCTCGGTCGCGAGTTCGCGGAGGTCGCGCCGGATGCTGTCTTCGGACAGGTCGAGCTCGACGGCGATCTCCTTGGCGACGATGCGCCCGTCGCGCTGGAGCCGCTCGAGGAGGAGGTCTCGTCGCACCGCAGCCAGCATTCGCACTCCTTCAGGTTATTTCACGTTCTTTCACGATTATGTCCTATTCTCGGCATCATGACCACCTCGATGATGATCCTGATCGCCGGCCCGTACGCCTCGGGCACGAACGGCGACCCCGCCCTCATGCAGCAGAACCTCGCACGACTCGAGACGGCGGCCTGGCCGCTCTTCCGAGCGGGCCACGTGCCCATGATCGGCGAGTGGGTCGCCCTGCCGGTGCTGCGGAGCGCCGGCGCGAGCGGACCCGACGACGAGCTCGCCGGGCAGGTGATGTACCCGACCGCCGAACGCCTGCTCCAGCGCTGCGATGCCGTGCTCAGGCTGCCGGGCGAGTCGCGCGGCGCCGACCAGGATGTCGCGATCGCACGTTCGCGCGACCTCCCCGTGTACTTCGACCTGTCCGAGGTACCTGGCGTCGTGCTCGACTGAGCACGACGGGCACGACGGGCACGACGGGCACGACGACGCGGCGCCGTCCGATCCGGAGATCGGTCGACGCCGCGGCGCGCTGTGGGGTTCAGGACCTCACGTCACGCGTGACCGCCGTGCCACCAGCCGGGGTGACCGCCGCCGGGGTGACCGCCGTGCGGCCACCCGGGCTGCCCGCCGCCATGGCCGCTGCCGTGCCCGCCCTTCGCCGGAGCCGCCTCGAACGCGCGCTCGATCTCCTGCGAGAACGTGTTGCCCGCGGCATCCGCCGCCGTGACGCGGAGGTCGATCCAGGCGCCCGCGTCGGGCACCGGGAGCTTCGCGGTGTAGGTCTCGAGGAACGGCCGCTCGACCGGGTAGTTGAGCATCGGCGTGGCCGAGGCCTCGTCGGCCGCGACATCCGCCAGTGCGACCGGCTTCCAGTCTCCGCCGACCACCCGCATCTCGAGGGTCGCGCCGGTGAGCTGGGCCATGCCGATCGCGTCCTCGATGTGGCTGAGTTCGAGGCCGAGCTCGACCGGCTTGCCGGCCTTGCGTCCGGAGCCGACCCGACCCTCGGCATCCGCTTCGACGTCGTAGTAGGCCTGCATCATGGGCAGTGTCTGCGCGGTGTAGTCGGCGACGGTTCCGGTCGAGCGGAAGGTCCACTCGGTGAGCGTCTTCGTCGACGACGGGATGTAGGTGCCGTCGTGCACCGCCGTGTTCAGGACGCGGAACTCGCTCTCGCCCTCGGGGAGGTCGAACACCGTCGCCGACTGCCACGGCACCGAGGCGCGGAGCTCGCCGTCGACCCAGACCTCGGTGAGCTGCGAGCGGTCGTCCATCGGCGCGAACACGTCGAACGCACCGGTGTGCTCCGGGCTGCCGCCGTCGGCCCACGACGGGACGTTGACCTGCGCGTAATCGCCCTCGCGCATGGGCGCCCAGTAGCCGGGACCCACGAACGGTCGCACGATCGGCCCGAAGAACGTGGCCTCCGCGACCGCGCCGGGCTCGTAGCGGCGCTTCAGGTCGCGCACCTCCCAGGCGGCGTCGATCAGCATCGCGCCCTCGTTCCACTCGACCTGGTCGGTGTTCACCCAGTCGGTGCGGGTGAGGCCTCGCTCGGTGCGGAGCATCTGGCCGACCGAGTACTGCGTCACGGGATCGAAGTCCCAGCGGAACTCGCCGACGAGCGCGCCCGTCTGTCCGTGGAAGGTCGTGTCGATGCGCGCGAGGTCCTTCGGGTGGTAGTCGAGGTCCTCGGGCACCGAGCCGTCGCTGAATCGCAGGATGTCGAACGCCTCGTCGGGCGCCGGCTCGCTCGCGCCGGTGATCGTGACCTTCTTCGCCGCGATCGACTCGAGGAGGCGACGGCCCTGGACGCCGCTGACGCCGGCGACCGGAAGGTCGACGGAGGACGTGTAGTCCTCACTGCCCACCCACTCGTTGAACTCGCCGTCGGCGTCGTTCACGACGAGGAGGGCCACCGCCCCGGCCGCGAGCGCGTTCGCCGCGCGCTGCGACGCCGACACCTCGGCCGAGCGCGTCACGACGGCGACCTTGCCGGCCGCCTTCACCGAGGCGAACGCCTCGGCGCTGCCGTTGCCCGCATCGACCGCTCCCGACTTGAACGTGGCGTCGTGCAGCGTCGAACCCGGCTGCACGATGAGGTCGAGCCGCTCCTTGCCGGCCTTCAGGCCCAGCATCGGCTGCTGCAGCCGCCACCGGCTCGTGAAGGTGAACGAGTCGGCGTTCGGCGCGGTCATCGGCTGGGCGTAGAACCCGTCGCTCGTCACGGCGTCGATGTAGCTGGACGTGAAGGCGTCGGCACGCAGGTCGAGTCGGCTGAACCACGGCTCGAGGCCGTCCTGGCCCACGTCGACCGTGACGGGCTTCGCGGCCCGAGCGTCGAGGGCGACCTCGGCATCGGCATCGAGCACGAGGTCGGGGTCGCCGACCAGCACCGTCACCGACTCGTCGACGGCGTGGTCGACCGTCATGTACGCGATGACGGCGTACTCGCCGTCGGGCAGGCGCATGGTGGTCTCGCCGCTCACGATGATCGGCACGTAGTAGTCGTTCGCGACGTCGTAGAGCACGGCGTACGTCTCGACCGGCTCGCCGTCGAAGCCGGTCGCGGTGACCGTGAGGTCGTAGCGCTCCTGCTCGGCGATCGTGCCGAGCGCGGTGCGTGCGACCTCGATGCCGTCGATGCTCGCGGTGAGCGCGCCCGACAGTTGGCTGCCGGTCTCGACCTTCGACGGGTCGACGCTCAGGTCGACGGACCGCGACTCGCCGGCCGGGATCGTGAGCTGCTCGGCACCCAGGGCGAGCACGCCGTCGGGCGCGCCGGTGAACGACGCCGCCAGGTCGACGACGACCTCGTCGGCGCTGCGGTTCGCGTAGTCGATCGTGCGCACGACCGGCTCGGGCTCCTCGCCCCAGGACAGCATGCCGAAGTCGCCGGAGCCCGACGCGATGACGGGAGCATCGATCGCGGTCTCGAGGTCGACGACGCCCGAACCGCCCTCGTACGAGGTGAGGCCCACGTCCTTCGCCGTGCTGATGAGCGCGGCGCGCAGCTGGTCGGCGGTGTACTCGGGGTGCTGCTGCTTCAGGAGCGCCGCGGCGCCGGCGACGTGCGGCGTCGCCATCGAGGTGCCGCTCATCCCGACGTACGAGCCCTCGCCGGGGCTGTCGGCCGAGCGGGCGGCCGTGACGTCCTCGCCGGGGCCGACGAGTTCGGGCTTCAGGGCTCCCGAGAACGCGAGCGGGCCCTGGTTCGAGAAGTACGAGAGCGCGCCGGTCGGGTCGGCGACCGAACCGACGGTGAGCGCCTTCGCCGCAGCGCCCGGAGCGCCGATCGCCTCGGGTGCGCCGTTGTTGCCCGCAGCCACGACGAAGAGCGCGCCAGTCTGCTCGGAGATCGTGTCGAGCGCCTCCGACATGACGTCGGTGCCATCGGACGGCTCGGAGGACCCGAGGCTCATCGACACGATGTCGGCGTGCTCGCCGGCCCACTGCATGGCCTCGATGATCCACGAGTCCTGGCCCGAGCCGTCGGCGCCGAGCACCTTGCCCACGAGCAGGTCCGCGCCGTCGGCGACGCCGCGGTTGGCACCGCCGCTCGCGGCGCCGGTGCCGGCGATCGTCGAGGCGACGTGCGTTCCGTGCCCGTGGAGGTCGGATGCGACATCCGCCTCGCCCGGCACGAAGCTCCGCGACTCCTCGGCGAGCACGCGGCCCGCGAGGTCGGGGTGGGTGTCGTCGTAGCCGGTGTCGAGCACGGCGACCGTGACGCCCGTGCCGGTGAAGCCGGCCTCCCAGGCGGCGGGAGCACCGATCCACGGCACGCTCGAGTCGAGCGTCGCCTGCACCTTGCCATCGAGGTGGATCGCCTCGATGCCGCCGCCGAGCTCGACCTCCGTGCTGAAGGTCGAGGCGCCGGATGCCGCGGTGAGGGCGTTCCACGTCGAGGCCGCGGTCGCGTGGTCGGCGGTCGCCGCCGCACCGCCGACGCTCTCGAGCGACGCGCCGATCTCGACGCCGGGGAGCGGTGCGCCGTAGGCGGCCGGGCCGTCGGCGAACTCGAGGATGACGGGCGTCGCACTGACCGACGCGTCGTCGTAGCCGTACTCGATGAGCTGCGTCACGTTGAAGAGGTCGCGATCGACCACGCCGGCGGCGAGGTAGGGCAGCGCCGCCTGCGGCAGCACGTGCAGGTCGCCGTCGATCTCGAGGGTCTGCACGGCGGCGCCGGGCACGGCCGTCTCGACGTCGACGGTGTGCGCGCCGTCGGGAAGGTCCGTGACCCGCACGCGGTCGCCCGTGATGAGGGTCACGAGATGCGTGCCGCCCGCGGATGCGGCGGGGGACGCGCCGGATGCCGCGGGCGGGGCACCTCCCCCGTCGATCGGTTCGGCGATCGCGGGGAGCGTGGCTGCGCCGACGCCGGCGATGCCGATCGCGAGGCCGCTGATGGCGGCTGCGATCGAACGACGGTGTCGCTGCGCGGATGTTCGGCTGCTTCGTGGCATAGGGAACCCTCTCGCATGTGTGCTGGCTTGCAAGCACGCTGTCACAGCGGCCGGGCTAGGGTGGTGGCGGAGAAGTGCCATGGCCGCGATTCGCCACGGCCTCGGCGAAGGGAACGGCGCGCATGCTCGACGCGATCGGACTCGACGACGAGCACACGGCCGTCTACCGGCTGCTGCTCTCGACGCCCTCCGCCGACGTCGGCGAGATCGCCCGGTCGGCCGCCCTGCCGGTGGCACGCGTGCAGGCCGTGGTCGACGAACTCGAACGCATCGGGCTGCTCGCCAGGCAGGCGTTCGCGCCCGACCGGGTGGTCGCCTCACCGCCCGCGCTCGCACTGCGGCCCATGCTGCTCGAGCGCGAACGCCGACTGACCGAGGCCCATGAGACGCTCGTGCAGCTCAGCGAGCTCTACCGGCAGGGCGCGGTGCAGCGCGAGGTGCCCGACGTGGTCGACGTGGTGCTCGGCCCCGAGGCGGTGCGGCAGCGGCTCGGGCAGCTGCAGGCCGCGGCGGAGGAGCGCGTCGACGCGTTCGTGCTCCACGAGGTGGCCCTGCTCGACGGGAGCGAGAACACCGAGGAGGACCGCGCCCTCGAACGAGGCGTCCGGTACCGCGTCGTGGTCGAGGCATCCGTGCTCGAGCGCCCGCGATTCCTCGACCAGGCGCGGGAGGTCATGCCGCTCGGCGAGGAGATCCGGGTGCTGCCGACCCTGCCGACCCGCTTGTTCGTCGCCGACGGGTCGCTCGCGCTGCTGCCGATGTACTCTCACGGCGATCGCAAGGTGTCGGGCGCGCTGCTGGTGCATCCGAGCGGCCTGCTCGATCTCGTGAACGCGATGTTCGAGGAGGCGTGGCGCGCCGCGACCCGCCTCGTCGAGGACGGCGCGCTCGAATCGGAGGTCGACGAGTCGATCGATCGCGACCTGCTGCGGCTCCTGCTCCTGGGCCTGACGGATGCCGCGGCCGGCGCACAGCTCGGCATCTCGGTGCGCACCGTGCAGCGGCGCGTCGCCGAGCTCATGGATCGGGCGGGCGTGTCCACGCGCATCCAGCTCGGCGCGGAGGCCGTGCGCCGCGACTGGATCTGACCCGCCCGCCCGCGCGCGCACCTGCAGCGCGCTGCTGCCCCGCCCCGCTACCGCGCGGTGATCAGGCCGCGCCGCCGCCGTGGAGTCGACGACGATCGCCGAGCTCGTCGTGACGGGCGTCGAGCGCGACGACCCGGGCGCGCAGCGCCACGAGCAGCGCGGCGACCCTGCGGCGCTCGCCCGGCCCGATCTTCCGTTCGGTCTCGAGCAGGTGGGCCCGGGCGGCGAGGTCGCGCAGCCGCGCGAGGGTGTCGCGCCGGAACGCCCGGTACGCGTCATCCGGCCTCGAGGCGAGCCGTTCGAAGCGATCGTCGATGATCGCGAGCCGCAGCTCGAGCTGATTGACGTCGTCGGCGAACCGCACGCGGTCGGCGCCGGACAGCGCACCGGAGGCGCTGCCGAGCTGGATGGAACTGAGCGAGTCGAACCCCATGGTCGTCTCCTGCGGGGGACTCCGGTGCGAACCGAAGATCCCAACGCTAGGGAGGACCTCCGACATTCACCTGCTCAGCGACCGGACGGTGCGACCTCGAGCATGGCGACGGAGCGATCCCAGAGCGCCCGTGCGAGCTCGACGTCGTCGGCGCGCCGGCTCGCGCGTGCGGGCTTGGAGTTCGTGTAGTACCGCCCGGTGGGGTAGTCCCGGCCGGGCGTGCCCTCGGCGAGGAAGACCAGCGACCGGGCACCCTTCTCGGGCGACGCGAGCACGAGGTCGCGCAGGCGCCAGCGGTACAGCCCGGCCATGCCCGACCCGCTGTCGGCGGAGAAGTTCGTCGCGATCGCGCCGGGGTGGAACGCGGTCGAGGTCACGCCGTCGTCGCCGTGGCGCCGCTCGAGCTCCTTCGTGAAGAGGATCTGCGCGAGCTTCGCGTTGCCGTACGCCCGCACCGGACGGTACCCGTACTCGGACTCGAGGTCGTCGAGGTCGAACCTGGCGAACAGCCGATTGGCGAGGCTCGAGGTGTTGATCACCGTCGCCCGCGAGTCGATGAGCGTCGGCATGAGCAGCTGCGTCAGCAGGAACGGCGCGAGGTAGTTCACCTGGAAGGTCATCTCGTGTCCGTCGCGCGTGAGCTCGCGCTCCTTGCCGAACACGCCGCCGGCGTTGTTGGCGAGCACGTCGATCCGCGGATGCCGCGCCGCGAGCTCTGCGGCGAGCGCGCGCACGGAGCCGAAGTCGGCGAAGTCGACGAGGTGGTGCTCGACGCCGAGCTCATCGGCGAGCGCCTGCGTCTTCTGCGGGGAACGTCCGACGATGACGACGCGATGCCCGTCGGCGGCGAGCTTGCGGGCCGCCGCCCGACCGATGCCGTCGCTCGCGCCGGTGATGACGATGACCTTCTGCGCCACGGTGCCTCCTGGGGGGTGAGGATCACCAGCCTAGGTGCGCGCCCGCGCTCAAGCGTCGACGGCCTGCTCCCAGTCGATCAGCCATCGATCGCCGAGTCGCCGCAGCCCGATGGTGGTCTCGAGGGTCGCCCGCACCCGGTCCAGGCAGAGGGCGCGGTACGACACCCGCTCCGTCGTGCGGCAGACCGCGGCGTCGCCCGCGAGGTCGAGGCCCTCGATGCGCACGGACCACCGGATGCGGCCCTGCAGCAGGTCGAACCACTCCCCGATTCGCACGGCGTCGAGCCGCGGGTCGGCGATCCGGGTGACCGGCGGGGTCGGGCCGACCACCGGCGCGCCCGGGAGGTAGCGGGCGGCGAGCCAGTCGGCGTCGCGGCTCCGCATGGCGGCACCGCGCTTGGACACGATCCACGCGATCTCGGCCTCCGCGATGCGGGCGTCATGGAGGTCGTGCGCGAGGTCGAGGGGCGGCTCGTACGGCGAGCCCGGTCGTCGATGCGTGCGTTTCGTCGTCATACCCTCTCGACGAACGCACCCCTCCCGGATCGACCGATCTCGTGACATCCGCCCTCTCCGATTCAGGCGATGGGCGCCGCGTCAGGCCGAACTCGGCGAGGACGTCCTGAGCTGCGACCGTCCGCCTGCGTCCGCGGCCGACCCGAGGCATCCGCTCGGCCGCCGATGACGCGCAGGGCTCGCCGATGCGCACCCGCACCCTCCGCGTCAACCCCCGGGCGGCCGGGTCGCGACCGTGCCTACGATGCCCGCATGGCCGGACCGCACGACGAGACCGGCCGCACACGATTGGAGCACCCGATGACCGTGGCACGCGACCTCATGACCCCCGACGTCACCTGCGTGAAGGAGGACCAGACCCTCGTCGAGGCCGCGCGACTGCTGCGCGAGCTCGACGTCGGCGCCCTGCCCATCTGCGGCAACGACGACCGGTTGAAGGGCATGCTCACCGACCGCGACATCGTGGTGAAGTGCATCGCCGACGGCGGCGATCCGTCCAACGTCACGGCCGGCGCCCTCGCCGAGGGCAAGCCCGTCACGATCGGCGTCGACGACGACATCCGCGAGGCCCTCGAGACGATGCAGCACCACCAGGTGCGCCGCCTGCCCGTGATCGACGGGCACGACCTCGTCGGCATCATCAGCCAGGCCGACATCGCCCTCTCGCTCTCGGCGACCGAGACCGCGGAGACCGTGGCGGAGATCTCGGAGGACTGACCGGCGCACGACACGGCGCCGCACGCACGGGTGCGGATCGGCGCGGCGGCCTCACTCCGGCCGTGGACGGGCGAGCACTCCGCCGATGAACCCGAGCACGGCGCCGATCCAGACGAGCGGCAGGCCGATGCCCAGTCCCGGCACCGCGGCGACGACCGCGAGGAAGATCAGCCACGCCACGGTGATCAGCACGACGAGCACCGCGCTCACCCTCGTGAGGCGGCCCTTCGAGCCGATCAGGCCGAGGAGCATGAGGGCGGCGAAGAGCAGCACCAGGGTGCGGACGGCTGGCTCGGTCAGCGAGAGGTCGCTCAGGTCGACCTGCGACCGCGCGAGGGCGGCGATCAGCTCGATCGAGGGCAGGAACGGCGGGAATCCGGCGAACCACTCCGCCAGCGCGCCGAAGATGACGAGGAGGCCCCCGATGATGACGAGCACGCGACTCACGATCGGACGGCGATC
The DNA here is from genome assembly GCF_051016555.1 of Agromyces sp. Marseille-Q5079. Classification (NCBI taxonomy): domain Bacteria; kingdom Bacillati; phylum Actinomycetota; class Actinomycetes; order Micrococcales; family Microbacteriaceae; genus Agromyces; species Agromyces sp. Marseille-Q5079. The sequence continues at coordinate 550,195 of NZ_JBPEJF010000001.1, forward strand.
CGCCGTGGCCTGGGTGAACACGGCCTGCGCCTCGATCGAACGCACGCCGTCGGTCGCGAGGAGTCGCAATCGCCGGGTGGCCGACTCCGAGGGCTCCGGCCGCGGCGCGTCCACGACGAGCCGCGTCCCGATCACCTCGCCTGGCGGCACGACGAGCTCGGCGGGCGTGAACTCGAGCCGGGCGGTGCCGTCCTCGGACGAGCCCGAGAGGCGCACGCCGAGCGCCTCCACGCCGCGACGGTTGTCGACCGTGACGTCGAACGAGGCCCGCCGCTCGTTCACGACGAGTTGCGACGGCGGGTCGACGCGAAGCGTCGCCGTGAGGATCGGCTCAGGCGGCGACGAGAGCTCGACCATGCCGGCCGCCTCGACGTCCTGCACACCATCGGAGGCGACGACCGAGAACGCGTACTGCACGGTCTCACCGCGCTGCGGCAGCGGCGCCGAGAGCCGACCCCGCACGCGGGAGACGGTTCCCGGAGCGAGCACGACCTGCTCCGAGCTGAACGCGAAGCCCATGGCGCGGGCCGGGTCGCGGGCCGTGAGCGCGACCGTCGTCTCGCGCTGCCCGCCTCGGTGGTCGAGAAACACATCGAATTCGGCCAGGTTGCCTCGCTCGACGCGCAGCGAACTCGGCTCGACGCGCACGCGCACCGGCTGGTCGACGGGCTCCGCCGTGGTCCGCTGCACGAGGGTCAGCGGCACCGCGGCGCGTCCGGCGTCGTTGCCGGCCTCGACGGTGACCTGCCGGCTGAATTCACGGCCGGGCTCCGGTTCGGGTGCGCTGAACGAGACCGGCAGTTCGACGACCTGGCCCGCGGGAACGGCGACCACCTCGGGCGCGAATGCGAAGCGCACGACCCCCTCGGCATCGCTCGCGGTGAGCCGCATCGTCTGCGGGAAGTTCGCCGCGCGATTGTCGAGGCGCACCGTGAACTCGCCCGCGGCCAGGTCTTCGAGCCGGATGAGGCTCGGACGCACCTCGAGCGTCGCGCTCGGGCCGAGCGGCGGGACCGTCAGCTGCAACGCCAGCTCGGCGCTCCTGGCGGGATCGGCACGCGAGGAGACCCGGATCGTGAGCGCCACGCGCTGGGCGAACACGAGTTCGTCGTCGCGAACGCCGAGGGTGAGGGGAACCGCGAGCTCCTGCCCCGGCATGAGGTGCGCGTCGCCGTGCGAGAACACGAGCCACTGGGGTGCGATGACCGGTGCGATCTCGTACCCGTCGACGATCGACGACGGGTTCGTGAGCCGGAGCACGACCGTCGCCGGCGTGCCCGGTGCGACCGTGGCCTCACCCGGCTCGAGCACGGCCTCGGGCGCCTCGACGCGCGCGGCGGACGTGAGGTGCGACGGCGTCGCCGAGGCCGCCGACGGCGACGTCGAGCCGGGGCCGGTCACCAGGGGCGCCGTCGCGTCCGGCTGAGCGGATGCCGCGGGCTGGGCGGATGCCGCGGGCTGGGCCCCGGCCGACGGCTGCGTCTCCACGGGATCGACAGGATCAACAGGATCAACAGGATCAACAGGATCAACAGGATCAACAGGATCAACAGGATCGACCGGATCCACCGGATCGACGATGGTCGGCACGAGGCCCGTGAGCGGTTCCCCGTCGAGCGTCGCACCGCCGGAGTCCCATCCGAGGTACGTGTCGCAGGCGCGGCAGAAGCGCGCGCCGACCTTGTTCGCCTCGCCGCACACCTCGCATACGCGTTCCGCCACCGACGTCCTCCCGCACTCGGACCGAACGTATCGCCAGCGCGCACGTGCGGCCAGTGGCCTGCCCGAACGGGTACGCAGGTCTGCCCTGCGGCCTCCGCGTCGCATCCGACGCACGCCGCACACGCCCGGGCCCGGCCCGGGAACGGGGGATGCCGCTACGCGGACTCGCGGATCACGAGCTCGGTCGGCAGGGTCATGCGCCCGGCGGGCCGCCCGTCGAACACGTCGAGGAGCATGCGCACCATCTCGTGCGCGATGCGGTCGAACGGCTGGCGCATGGTGGTCAGCTGCGGGTCGAGGCGCGTCGCGATGGGGGCGTCGTCGAAGCCGGCGACCGCGACGTCATCGGGCACGCGACGACCGCGCGCGCGGAGCACGTCGAGCGCCCCCGCGGCCATCACGTCGTTCGCGGCGAACACCGCGTCGAGGTCGGGCGCCTGCTCGAGCAGGAGTTCCATGGCGCGCACACCGCTCGCACGCGAGTAGTCGCCGTAGGCGACGTAGCGTTCGTCGTACCCTTCGCCGAGCTCCTCGCGGTAGCCGTCGAGTCGGCCGACGCCGCCCGACGTGTCCTGCGGGCCGGTGATGGTCGCGATGCGCTCGCGTCCGCGTTCGCGCAGGTACGCGACCGCGTCACGCGCGCCCTCGCGGTCGTCGGCCGAGACGAAGCCGATGCGCCGTTCGTAGCCGAGCGGCACGCCGCACGAGACGAGCGGCACCTCGGCCTCGACGAGGCGCTTGAGGAACCCCTCGCGGCCGCGGTGCGAGGACACGAGCAGGGCGCCGTCGACGTGGCCGCCCATGATGAAGTCGGTGGCACGGCGCTGCTCGTCGTCGGATCCGGCCATGAGCAGCACGAGCGGCAGGTCGCGCTCGGCGAGCGCATCGGCGGCCGACCTCATGAGCACGGAGAAGTTCGGGTCCTCGAAGAGGCGGTCGTGCGACTCGGTGAGCAGGAACGCCACGGAGTTGGCGCGCGCGGTCGCGAGATTGCGGGCGTGCGGGTTGATGCGGTAGCCGGTCTTCTTGATGGCGGCCTCGACGGCTTCCCGCGCCGGCGGGCTGACCCAGTGACCGCCGTTCAGCACGCGCGAGACCGTGCCGCGCGAGACGCCCGACACGCGCGCGACATCCTCGATGGTGGGGCGCTTGCGCGGAGTCTGGTCGCTCACGTGGCCAGTGTAGGTGCGGCCGACCCCGGAACGCCCGCCGCCCTGGCGCGGCGCATCGCCCGGCGGCGGCCCCGCGGCATCCGCTCGGGTCACGCCTTCACCGCACCGGCGGCGAGGTCGACCCGCCAGTACCGCTGCAGCACGAGGAAGAGCGCGATGAGGGGCACGATCGAGAGCAGCGCCCCCGTGATGACGAGCGTGTACATCGACGGCAGCGACGCGCCCTGGTTCAGCAGCCCCGACAGCCCGACGGTGATCGGGAAGAGCCGGTCGTCGCCCAGCATGATGTACGGCAGCATGAAGTTGTTCCAGACCGCGACGAACTGGAAGAGGAAGATCGTCACGAGGCCCGGTCCCATCATGGGCAGCGCGATGCGGTGGAAGATGAACAGCTCGCCGGCGCCCTCGGTGCGGGCCGACTCGACGATCTCGGTCGGCACGGCCGCCGCGGCGTAGATGCGGGCGAGGTAGATGCCGTACGGACTGATGAGCTGCGGCAGCAGCACCGACCAGTACGTGTTCGTGAGGCCGACCTGCGCGAGCATCAGGTACTGCGGGATCGCGAGGATCACGCCCGGCACGAGCACGCCCATGAGCAGGATCCGGAACACCGTGCCCTTGCCCGGGAACACGTACTTCGCGAGCGCGTACCCCGACAGCGCCGAGATGTAGGTCGAGATGATCGCGCCGACGCCCGCGTAGAGCGCGGTGTTCAGCATCCACCGCCAGTAGAGGCCGTCACGGTAGGCCGTGAGGTCGACGATGTTCTCCCACAGGTGGGTCGAGGGCGCGAAGGTGAACGTCGAGAACAGCTCGGAGGCGTCCTTCGTCGACGCGATGAGCACCCAGGCGACCGGCAGCAGGCAGTAGATCGCGCCGATGAGCAGCACGGCGGTCGGGGCGACGGCCACGGGCACGCGCGGGTCGCGCGGGGCGCGGCGCCCGGAACGCCCGGAGCGCTCGGTGAGCTCGGGCATCACCAGGGCGCGGGTCTGGTCGGTGATGGTCATGGCTCAGTCCTCCTGGCCGAAGGCGCGTCGCTGCACGACGCGGAGGAAGAAGAAGGAGATGGCGAACGTGGCGATCGCGATGACGATCGAGGTCGCGGCCGCCGAGTAGATGTCGTCGCGCGTGAACGCGTCGCGGTAGACGAGCATCAGCGGCGACCAGCTCGTGGAGAGGCTGTTCGTGAGCGGTCGCAGCGTCGTCGGCTCGGCGAAGACCTGCAGGGTCGCGATCATCGAGAACAGGGCGGTCATGATGAGCGCCGGCATGATGATCGGCACCTTGATGCGCCAGGCGATCTGCACCTCGGATGCCCCGTCGATGCGCGCGGCCTCGTAGATGTCGCTCGGCACCGCCTTGAGGGAGGTGTACATGACGATCATGTTGAAGCCGACACCGCCCCAGAGGCCGATGTTCGCGATGGCGAAGATCACGAGCCCCGGTGAGAGCAGCGAGGGCACGTCGTCCCAGCCGAGCTGCTCGAAGATCCAGTAGAAGGGGCTCACGGCCGGCAGGTAGAGGAAGCCCCACAGCAGCGACGAGATGACCGCGGGCACGGCGTAGGGCAGGAAGATCGAGACCCGGCTGACGCTCTTCGCGCCGGTGCGGCGGGCGTCGAGCAGCAGGGCGAAGAGCAGGGCGAGGCCGAGCATCGTCGGCACGAGGATGAGCCCGTAGACGAGCACGCGGCCGACGCTCGCGAGGAACTCGGGGCTGGTGAGCGTCGCGACGTAGTTCTCGAGCCCGGCGAACTCGCGCGTGCGGGAGCCGGAGCCGAGGCCGAGGCCCTTGACCTGCTCCTTCTGGAAGGAGAGCACGAACGTGTAGAGGATCGGCGCGGCCATGAACACCGTGAAGAGCACGATGCCCGGGGCGAGCATCAGCCAGGGGGTGAGGGCTCCCTTGGTGCGGCTTCGCCTGGCACGCGGATGCCGCGATGCCGGCGGTGCCGGCGGGGTTCCGCCGCTGCGGGCGTCGACCGTGGCGGTCATGGTTCGGGTCCTTCCTGAACGCCGGAGTGCTGGGTGAAGACGGGAGGGGGCGCCGCTCGGGCGCCCCCTCCCGGGGCGGACTACTCGGAGACCGAGAAGCCGCTCGACTTCAGGTCGTCGATCGTGATCGCCTGCATGGCGGCGACCGCGGCGAGGAACGCGTCGACCGTCTTGACCTCGGCCGCCTTGGCGAACTCGTCGTTGTACGCGCTGAACGCGACGTTGACGTTGGGTCCGTAGGTGAACGGGGCGACGGCCTGAGCTGCTTCAGCGGCGACGTCGTAGAAGTCGGGCTGGTTGCTGAAGAACTCGGGCGCCTCGGTGAGGATGGATGCCGCGGCATCCGTCGCTGCGGGGTAGATGCCGGTCTGCTCGACGAGTGCGCCGACGGCCTCGGGGTCGGTGTTCAGCCAGGTGGCGAACTCGGTCGCCGCCGCGGCGTTCTTCGACTGCGAGGTGACGGCCGTGGACGAACCGCCCCAGTTGCCGTTGGAGACGTCGCCGTCCCAGGTGGGCAGCGGCGCGGCCTTCCAGAGGCCGGCGGTGTCGGGGGCGTTGCCCGAGAGCACGCCCGGGCCCCAGACGGCGCCGAGCCATCCGACCTGCGTGCCGTCGTTCAGGCCGGCGTTCCACTCGGGCGTGTACATCGGCTTGTTGTCGATGCTGCCGTCGGCGACGAGGCCGCCCCAGTACTCGGCGACCTTCTGCGTGGGCTCCTCGTCGATGCCGACGCCCCAGCTGTCGCCGTCGATCGACCACCACTCGGCCTTCGCCTGCTGCGAGAGGCCCGCGAACCAGCCGGCGTCGTTCGCCGAGAAGGTGCCGAGGTACTTGGTCGGGTCGGCGGCGTGCAGCGCCTTCGCGGTCTCGGCGTACTCGTCCCACGTGGTGGGCACGGTGAGGCCGAGTTCGCTGAAGATGTCGTCGCGGTAGAAGAACATCATGGGGCCGGTGTCCTGCGGCACGGCGTAGACCGCGTCGCCGCCGAGCGTGACGGAGTCCCAGACGCCGGCCGGGAACTGGCCGGCGACGTCGTCGCCCACCTGGTCGGCGATGTCGGCGAGCGCGTCGGATGCCACGAGCGTGGGGATCTTCTGGTACTCGGCCTGGATGAGGTCGGGGGCTCCGCTGCCGGCCTTGATGGCCGTGAGGAGCTTGGTGATGGCGGGGTCGCCGCCGTCCTGCTTGTTGACGGTGACCTGGATCTCGGGGTGCTCCTCGTTCCAGATGTCGACCACCTTGTCGAGGTTGGGGGCCCATGCCCAGTAGGTGAGCTCGACGGGGTCGTCGGCGGTGCCCTCCGAGCCGCTGTCGGCCGAGCACCCGGTCATGATGAGCGCTGCGGCGGCCATCGCCGCGATCGCGCCCGTACGGATTGTGGAACGCATTCGTCCTCCTTGTCGAAAGCTGTGAGTGCAGGTGCCCAGAGCTCCACGCGACCGAGAAGGACGACGTTGTGCCTGTGAGCGATCCCAGTAATACACAGCCCGTGCAACGCTGTCAACTCCGGACATCCGGATGTTGCAGTGATGCATTGCTGTGCTAGAACTGTGAGCGCACACAGATTCAAGGGAGAATGCCCATGCCTTCGCAGCATCCGCTGTCCACGGTGACGCCGCCCGCGGTGAAGCCGTCCACGGTGACGCACGAGCCGTGGGCCGAGCCGCTCACGCGCCCGGCGATGAGCACCGAGCTCGACCGGCACGAGCGCATCTCCCTCACGAACCGGTTCGTCGAGCAGCGCGGCATCCCCGTGATCCCGGTCTCGGGCGAGTTCCACTACAGCCGCGTGCCCCGCGCCGAGTGGGCCGAGCGCCTCCGCCTCATGCGCTCGGGCGGCGTCACCGTCGTCGCGTCGTACCTCATCTGGAGCCACCACGAGCCAGTACAGGGGCGGCCGGGCTTCGAGGGCGACCTCGACGTCGCCGCCTTCGTGCGCACCGCGGCCGAGGCCGGACTCGACGTCGTGCTGCGCATCGGCCCGTGGATCCACGGCGAGGTGCGCAACGGCGGATTCCCCGACTGGGTGCAGCTGGCTCCCGTCGCGCACCGCACCGACGATCCGGGCTACCTCGAGCTCGTCGACGCGTGGTTCGCCGCGCTCGGCGCGCAGCTCGCCCACCTCTGCGGGCCGTCGAGCAACGTCATCGCGATCCAGCTCGACAACGAGCTCTACGACCAGCCCGGCCACCTCGCCACGCTGAAGCGCATCGCCCGTGGGCACGGACTCGTCGCGCCGATCTACACGGCCACCGCGTGGGGCGGCGCCGAGCTGCCCGACGCCGAGGTGCTCCCCCTCTACGGCGGCTACGGCGACGGCTTCTGGGTCGACGCCGACCACGCCTGGGACACCACGTTCCGCGAGCACTTCTTCTTCTCGCACACGTGGGACGACCCTGGCATCGGCGCCGACCTGCGCGCGCACCCCGGCATCGGGCGCCGCCCCGAGACGCCGCGCCTGCCCTCGGCATCCTTCCCGGCCGCGACGTGCGAGCTCGGCGGCGGCATGGCCACCGCCTACCACCGGCGACCACTGCTGAGCGGGGCGGATGTCGCCGCGGTCGCGCACAACAAGGTCGGCAACGGCTCGGGCTGGCAGGGCTACTACATGTACGCGGGGGGCTCGAACCCGCGCCCCGGACTGCAGGAGTCGCACGCGAGCGACTACCCGAACGACCTGCCCGAGTTCGACTACGACTTCCACGCCCCCATCGGCGCGGCCGGCCGGCTCGGATCCGGCCACGCGCCGCTCCGCCGCCAGCACGCGTTCCTCGCGGCGTTCGGCGACCGGCTCGCGCCCATGCCCTCGACGCTGCCGGCGCAGCATCCGACGGACGTCGACGACACCGAGACGCTGCGCTGGGCGCTGCGCAGCGACGGGGCATCCGGCTGGCTGTTCATCACCTGGCAGCAGCCGCACGTGCCCCTCGACACCGTGCGCGGCGTGCAGTTCGAGGTGAATCTCGACGACGGCCCGCTCGTGGTGCCGCATGCGCCCGTCGACGTGCCCGTCGGCACGATCGCGCACTGGCCGCTGTGCCTCGAACTCGGTGGTGTGCGCCTCGACTGGGCGACCGCGTCGCCGCTCACGGTGCTGCCCGGGTCGGATGCCGCGGATGCCGCGGATGCCGCCCCGACCCTCGTGCTCGTGGCCGAGCCCGGCATCCCGGTCGAGCTCGCGACCGCCGCCTCGGTGACGCTCGCCGAGGACGCCGACTCCCCCGCGGACGCCGCGGTGCTCACCTTCCCCGCCCCGCGCGTGGTGCTCGTCGACGCCGCGGCGCCGCGCCGCCTGACGCTCGAGCACGACGGCGGACGGCTGCACGTGCTCGTGCTGCCCGCGGCATCCGCCGATCGCGTCTGGGTGCTCGACGAGAGCGGGCGCCGACGCCTCGTGCTGAGCGGCGACGCCGTCTTCGAGGACGCCGACGGGCGCCTGGCCGTGCGCGCCGCCGCCGACCCCGACGTGCACGAGTACTCCGCCGCGACGGGGAGATTCGCGGCCGTCGTCGTCGCCCCGGCGCCCGGCGAGATCGGCGGCACCGCGGTCGTCGCCGTCGGCGAGCCCGCCCCCGGCGAGGCGCCGCGCCCGAGCTACGGCGAGCGCCACGGCCGCGCCTCGGCGCCGTCGCGCGAGGACGTCGCCCGCCACGCCACCGCCTGGACGTTCACGCTGCCCGCCGGCAGCGGCGCCCGACGGTACCTCGAGGTCGACTGGGCCGGCGACGTCGCCCGGCTCGAGGTCGACGGCGTCGTCGTCGCCGACCGCTTCTGGGACGGCACGACGTGGACCATCGGCCTCGACGCGCTCGACCTCGCGGATGCCGCGGAGCTGACGCTGCGGGTGCTGCCGCTGCACCCCGACGCGGCCGTGCACCTGCCCGAGGCGGCCGCCGCCCGTCGGGCCGAGGCCGGGCACGTGGCATCCGAAACCCCCCTCATCGCCCTCGACGCCGTACGACTCGTCGAGGCCCCGCTGTGGACGGAGCAGCGATGAGCTGACCGCACCACCGGCACCACGCACCACCGCACCACCAGCACCACCGCGTTCCGCCCGCCCGGGCGGAACGAACACCGCAGCGCCGCGGCATCCGCTCTCCTCGATGGCGGGCCGACCCGCGGGGCCGCCGTCCGAGAGGAGTGGCACCATGTGGAACCGAACGACGAGAGGACCGGGAGGCGTCGCGGCCACCGCGGCGCTGAGCCTCGCCCTGACCGGGGCGGCACTGACGCCCGCGGCCTGGGCCGCCGACACCGCGGCCGATGACGGCCCGGTCGACGCCGGCATCTTCGTGCAGAAGGTCGACGGGCTCTCGCCCGACTTCGTGAACGGCGTCGACGTGTCGTCGGTGCTCTCGCTCGAGGAGAGCGGGGTCGTGTTCCGGGATGCCGCGGGGCAGCCGGCCGACCTCTTCGACGTGCTCGCCGACAGCGGCGTCAACACCGTGCGCATCCGCGTGTGGAACGACCCGTCCGACGCCGCGGGCCGCGGCTACGGCGGCGGCAACGTCGACGCCGCGCGCGCCGTCGAGATCGGCGAGCGCGCGACATCCGCGGGTCTCGGGGTGCTCGTCGACTTCCACTACTCGGACTTCTGGGCCGACCCCGGCCGCCAGCTCGCGCCCAAGGCGTGGGCGGGGCTCGATGCGCCAGCGCTCGAGACGGCCCTGCACGACTACACCGCCGCGACGCTGCAATCGTTCGAGGACGCGGGCGTCGACGTGACCATGGTGCAGGTCGGCAACGAGACGAACAACGCCATCGCGGGCTACACGCGGGCCGGAACCGCGATCGACGAGACGTTCGCCGACCTCATCCAGGCCGGCAGCAGCGCCGTGCGCGAGGTGCTGCCCGACGCGCTCGTCGCCGTGCACTTCACGAACCCCGAGACGCCGAACCGCTACGCGACCTACGCCGCCGGGCTCGACACGTACGGCGTCGACTACGACGTGTTCGCGAGCTCGTACTACCCGTACTGGCACGGCACGACCGCGAACCTCACCGCGGCCCTGACGCAGGTCGCGAACACCTACGGCAAGCAGGTCATGGTCGCCGAGACGTCGTGGGCGCACACCCTCGACGACGGCGACGGGTACGCCAACGTCATCGGCTCGGGCACCATCACCGACCAGTACCCGGCCAGCGTGCAAGGCCAGGCGACCGAGCTCCGCGACGTCATCGCGGCGGTCTCGGCCGTGGGCTCCGCGGGCATCGGCGTCTTCTACTGGGAGCCCGCGTGGGTGCCCGTCGGTCCCCCCTCGGCGCTCGAGGCGAACCGCGCGCTGTGGGAGCAGTACGGATCGGGCTGGGCGACCTCGGCCGCCTCCGAGTACGACCCCGTGCACGTCGGCGAGTTCTACGGCGGCTCCGCCTGGGACAACCAGGGCCTCTTCGGCTTCGACGGCGCCGCCCTCGAGTCGCTGCGCACGTTCGAGTACGCCCGCACCGGCGCCGTCGCGCCGCGCGTGATCACGCAGGTCGGCGCGGTCGAGGTCACGGTGACCGACGGCTCGCCCGTCGTGCTGCCGTCGACCCTCGACGTCTCGTACAACGACGGCACCGTCGAGCACCCCGCCGTCACCTGGAGCACCGCCGTGTCGTGGATCCGCGGACCCGGCGAGTACTCGATCCCGGGCACGACCGCGGCGGGCCTGTCGGTCACGGCGACGGTCACGGTGCTCGCGAAGAACCACGTCGTCGACCACAGCTTCGAGGATGCCTCGCACAGCGCCTGGGCGTTCGCCGGCTACGCCTGGCCCAACCCCACGTCGGATGCCTCCGACGGCGGCACCGCCGTGACGTTCTGGAACGGATCCGCGTTCCAGGCCTCGGCGACGCAGACGATCACGGGCGTGCCCGCCGGCACCTACTCGCTGCAGGCGACCACGCAGGGCACGAACAGCCCCGGCACCGACTCGCGCGTGCTGTCGGCGACCACCTCGGCCGGATCGTGGAGCGCCCCGATGGAGTTCACCGCGTGGAACGAGTTCCACACCGCGACCGTGCCGTCGGTCGTCGTCGGCGCCGACGGGGTCGTCACGGTCTCCGCCGCGTTCTCGCTGAGCGGCGGCGCGTGGGGCGTGCTCGACGACGTGCGGCTCGTGGCCGTCGAGCCCGCGAGCACCGTGCGCACGAAGGTGCTCGACGTCGCCCTGGCCGGCGCGGCGCGCATCGATCGCGACCGGTTCACCGCGGCATCCGTCGCCAGGCTCGACGACGCGGTCGCCGTGGGCGAGGTCGTGCTCGCCGGGTCGCGCGCGACGCAGCGCGACGTGCAGCAGGCGACCGTGCTCGTCGCGAAGGCGGTGGCGCAGCTCAAGCGGGTGAAGTAGGAGCGGGCGCCGCGCGGGCTCGCGAGACGCCTCGCGAGGTTGCGCGGACCCCTCGCGAGGTTGCGCGGACGCTTGTGGCTGGCTGCAGGTGCGCCAAGCCGCCACAAGCGTCCGCGCTACCCACGGGGGCTCCTGCGGCGCGGCATCCGCCTGCGGCGCGGCATCCGCCTGTCACATCGCCGGATGCCGCGCCACGCCGACCCCATCCTGTCGAGCGGTCACGTTCTGCGGTTTCGCACGCCGCCGAGCCGACCAAACGTGACCGCTCGACGCACGCCGCCCGCGTGTCGCACCCTGCATGCGTGTCGGACCCCGCACGTAGGCTCGGAATCGACGGAAGGACACCGATGACCGACACCGCAGCATCCGCCGCGACCGCAACCGCCGCGCCCGCGTCCACGACGCCCGCCGAGCCCTTCGCCTTCGACGCCGACAACGAGGTGCACGCCCGTGCCCTGTCCCGCCTCGCGAGCGAGCGCATCGCCTGGCTCGGCACGATCAGCCGCAGCGGGCACCCGCACGCGGTGCCGGTGTGGTTCCTCTGGCACGAGGGCGCCGTCGTCATCCTGAGCGAGCCGGGCGCGGTCAAGGTGCGCAACGCGACCCGCGACGGGCGGGTCCTCGTGCACCTCGAGTCTGGGCACGACGAGGAGCAGCTCACGGTGCTGCAGGGCACGGCCGAGGTGCTCTCCGACGCGGCGACCTCATGGCTGCCCGCGATCGGCGAGGCCTACCTGGCCAAGTACGAGCACGACCTGCCGCCGCTGAAGCTCACGGTCGAGTCGATGGCGGCGAAGTACAGCACCATCATCCGCGTGACCCCCGAGAAGCTCATCGCTTGGTGACCTGAGCGAGCGGATGCCGCGGGTCCCGGTTCGGGCGCGCCGTGCGGCGTTCGCGATGCGCGACGTGCGCGGTTCGTGTGGCGCGCGCTGCGCCGACGCCGTCCGCCACTCGCCGTGCGCCACTCGCCGTGCGCCGCTCGCCGTGCGCCGCGCCCGGCGGACGCAAGGCGGCGGCCGCCATCGGCAGCCGCCGCCCGCCTGATTCGGATTGTCAGGCTCTGTGCCGCGTGACCTGCCTTCGCAGGGCGCGTCGGTATTCCGGTTCTCGCCATCCGCATGGGTGGTGCGGTTCCGCGGGGGTTTGGCGAGCACCGTCGAGGCTCGAGCGGGCGCGACGGATCGCAGCTCGGGGCATCCCGGGTCTCATACCGGCATCGGGCCTCGCGAGCGGCGCCATTGCCGCGAGCGAGTGTCGGTACGCATCCGACCGTAGTGCGTCGCGATCGCGGTGGAATGCGGTTTCATCCCCCCAGAACGGGTGCATTCCGCTGTCGGTGGCCGGGGCTAGATTCGGCGCATGACCGAACCGCTTCCGTTCGAGTTGCACGTTCCCGACGAGGTCCTCGCCGACCTGCGCGATCGCCTCGCCCGCACGCGCCTGCTCGGCGATTCCCCGCGCAAGCCGGCCTCGGGCCTCGACACCGGGTACCTGCGCGAGCTCGTCGAGTCCTGGATCACCTTCGACTGGCGGGCCCGCGAGGCGTGGCTCAACGGGCATCCGCAGTTCGTCGCGCAGGTCGGCGATGCCTCGGTGCACTTCGCGCACCTTCTGTCGGAGCGAGCGGATGCCCCGGCGCTGCTCGTCATGCACGGCTGGCCGCACACGTTCGCGCTGCAGCTCGACTTCGCCGACCGGCTGCCCGACTTCCACGTCGTGGTCGCGAGTCTGCCCGGCTTCGCGTTCTCGTCGCCCTACGCCGACGGTCCGATGAGCGAGACGCGCATCGCCGCGACCATGCACGCGCTCATGACCGAGGTGCTCGGATACGAGCGCTACTTCACGTACGGCGAAGACGTCACGGCGAACGTCAGCGACCTCATCGCGGCCACGTATGCCGAGCAGGTCGTCGGCATCATGGCGACGCACGCGCACTTCCCGAACGGCGACGAGCGCGCCGCCCTCACCGATCCCGGCGAGCGCGCGTTCTTCGCCGGCATCGCGGCGTTCCACGAGGCGAACGGCGCCTACGGCCACGTGCAGTCGACCCGGCCCGACACGCTCGCGGTCGCGCTCAACGACTCCCCCGCGGGCCTGCTGGCCTGGCTCGCCGAGAAGCTCGTCGAGTGGAGCGACACCCCGACGGGGCATCCGCAGGCCGTCGAGCGACGCATCGCGCGCGAGCGCATCCTCACCGAGGCGATGATCTACTGGGTCACGCAGTCGATCGGCACATCCTTCCGGCCCTACCACGAGGGCGCCGACCAGCCCGATCCCATCCCGCCGACCTCGGTGCCCGCGGTCGTGCACATCCAGCGGCACGAGGCGACCTATCCCGAATCGCTCGCGCGCCGGCACTACCTCGACCTCCGGGTGTTCGAACGACTCGACGAGGGCGGGCACTTCACGGCCGCCGAGGTGCCCGACGCCCTCGCCGACCGTATGCGAACGTTCGCGAGGTCGCTCGGCGCGCTCGACTGAGCATGCTCGCCTCGGCGCCGTCGTCCTGACGTACGGAGACTCCGGCACTCCGGCACTCCGGCACTCCGGCACTCCGGCACTCCGGCACTCCGGCACTCCGGCACTCCGGCACTCCGGCACTCGACTGAGCGCGCCCCGGCCGCGCCGCGCCCCGAGACGCGACGAGCCGGTTACCGCCCGCAGGCGATAACCGGCTCGAAAGGTTCCGTGACTACGCGGCGTTCTCGCCGGCGCGCTCCGCCTTGGCGAGGTTGGCGACGAGCTCGTCGCGGTTCTGCGCCACGACGTACGCGGGCTGGTCGCGCTCGACGCGCCAGCTCTCGGCGAGCGGGCCGATGTTCACGGTGTCGAAGCCGAACTGGTCGTAGAGGTCGGTGACGAACTGCGCGGCGTCCGCGTGGTCGCTCGAGGTCGCGAGTGCGCGGCGACCGGGCGTGCCGGCAGGTGAACCCGCGACGGTGATGTCGGCGGCCGTGATGTGGTTGAAGCCCTTGGCGACGCGGCTGGTCGGAAGGTGCTGCTGCAGCATGCCGCTCACGGTGTCGCGGCCCTCGTCGAGCGCGGGCACGTGGCCGTCGCGCTCCCAGTAGTAGTTGTTCGTGTCGATGACGATCTTGCCGGCGAGCGGCTCGACCGGCACGGCGCCGTACGCCTTGAACGGCACGGTCACGACCGCGACATCCGCGGCCTTGGCGGCCTCTTCCGCGGTGGCTGCGGTGGCGTTGGGGCCGAGCTCGTCGACGAGTTCGGCAAGGGTCTCGGGGCCGCGCGAGTTGGAGATGACCACCTCGTAGCCGTTCGCCACCGCCGCGAGTGCGACCTGGCTGCCGATGTGTCCTGCTCCGATGATTCCGATCGTTGTCATAGTGAGGGCCAACGGATGCCGCAGGGCGGGCATTCCCGATTCGCGTTGCAAAACACAACAAAGTTTCGGCGGCCGCCGATTTCGGCCGAGCGGCCGAGCGTGCGAACGTGAAGGGGATGCAGGCCTCACTCGAACTCAGACCGTGCCGATCGGACGACGCCGACTACGTGGTCGACCTGAAGGAGCGCACGATGCGCGCCGACCTCGAACGGCTCGGCCGGTGGCATCCGGAACGCTCTCGCGACCGCGTGCTCGCGGCGTTCTCCGTCGCGCACACCCGCATCGTCGAGGTCGACAGCGGGCCGATCGGTTCCGTCTCGCTCCGCCCGGATGCCGGTGCCGACGGCGACGCCGGCTGGTGGCTCGAGCTGTTCTACGTGGAGCCGTCGGCGCAGGGGCGGGGCATCGGTTCAGCCGTGCTCGTACGACTCCTCGCCGAGACCGGCGAAGCCACCGTGCGCCTCGACGTACTGCAGGGCAGCCGGGCGCGAGGGCTCTACGAACGGCACGGGTTCGTGTTCGAGTCCGAGGACGAGGACGAGATCGACGTCTTCCTCGTGCGGCGGCCAGCCGCCTGACGCGCACGACGTCGGCGCAACCGAGTCGCGCGCGCTCCGATCGTCGATGTCAACCCACTCGCGGCCACGGACCCGCGGTGGAAACGTGGTGTGGAGGAAGGAGCACCATCATGAGTGACACGTCGACGAATGCGGCGAACCCGGCCGGCAACCGCGACGAGGAGGACTGGGCCGACCTGCCGATGACCCGGGTGGAGGGCGACGAGGTCGCGTCCGAACGGGGTTCGGAGCACGCGCCCGAAACATGGGGCTTCGGCATCGCAGGCGAACCGCCCCGCCTGTCCGAACCGAACGTGGAGCGCGGTCGCGAGTAGCGGCTCGCGACCACGCCCCTTGAGCGATCGGGGAGACCCCCTCGGCGATCAGTGCGCGGCGCGGGCACCCTGGTGATCGCCGGTGGAGGCGATCAGGTGCATCCGCTCGGCGAGCCGGTGCAGTCGGCTCGGAGTGGCGCCCGCCACCGCGACCTGTCCGTCGCGGGCCGCACGCTCGGCGTCGAATGCGCGCCGGTCGGCCACGGCGAGGCGCTGCTCGTGGATACGAGCCGCCTCGCGCTCGTCGTGGCTCTGCATCGTCTCTGCGAGGTATCCGTATGCGAGGCTCATGATCCCGTTCCCTTCTGGGGCATTCGCGGCCCTTCCGGCCGCCTGAGATCAGATTCGTCGCTGAGGTGGGCGGGCGGCATGGGGCGGGTGCCCTATCTTCGGGGCGTCCTCGCGTCGGATGCCGCACCCGACCTACCTCAGATGGCCGCCGGGCACCTCAGATGGCCGCGTGGGACCTCAGACGCGCAGCCATTCGGCGTCTTCGGCCCGCTGATCACGACCCCGACAGCGCACGACGGCGGATGCCGCGGCATCCGCCCTCGTGTCGTGCATCTCACCGCGCACCGCACGCGTCGTTGTCAAGCCCTGCCCATCTGCGGCGCGCGCGGCGAGAGTGGGAGTGCGCGAACGGCGTGCCAAGAGCTGCGCGAGGCGCGCACCCGACGAACGGAGCGATGATGACGGATGCAACGGAACCCCGGCGGCACAACCCCGAACGCGGCGACGCCGACGTCGAGGGCAACTACACGGAGTTCGAGCTCCCCGACGGAACCGAGGCCGCCGAGACCGGTGGCGAGGTCGACGGCGAGTACACGGACACCGACCGGAGGCACGACGACAAGAAGTGACGCGCGGAGGCCCTCAGAACAGGCGGGCCTGCGCGACCACCGGGGCGCCCTCGAGTTCGAGCAGGAATCGCTTGCGCTCGAGGCCGCCGGCGTAGCCGGTGAGGGATCCGTCGGCGCCGACCACGCGGTGGCACGGCACGATGATGCTCAGCGGGTTGCGCCCGACCGCGTTGCCGACCCGGCGCGCGAGGTTGCGGTCGCCGAGCTGCAGCGCGAGTTCGCCGTAGGTGACGGTCGTGCCATAGGGGATGTCGCGCAGCATCTGCCAGACCGCGTGCTGGAACTCGTCGCCGGCCGGCGCCATCGGCAGGTCGAACTCGGTGCGCGTGCCCGCGAGGTACTCGGCGAGCTCCACGCCGAAGCGCGTGATGACCGGGTCGCGACTCGCCTCGACCTCGACGCCGAGCGCGTCCGCGGGAAGCGGATGCCAGTGCCCCGGAAACGTGATGCCCGCGAGCGCCTCGCCGTCGGCGACGACGAGCAGGTCGCCGAGCTCGGTCGGGAGGGTCGCGTGGCGCCGGGTCATGCTTCCATGATCGCCCCTCGGCGGCGCCTGGTGCCCGTCGAGGCAGGCGGGAATCGGACGTCGTCCTCGGATCGTCCGGCGCTGCGGATGGGTGCCCGCACGGCGGCGGCATCCGCCATTCGGACCGGTCAGGCCCGCGCGGAGCGAGGCGGCCGGGCGCGCATGTGCTGGACGACGCGGCCGAGCAGGCGCGTGAGGTCGGCGCGGTCGTCCTCATCCAGCGCCTCGACGAGGATGCCGCGCACGACGTCGACGTGACCGGGCAGCACCCGCTCGAGCCGTGACGCGCCCTCTGGGGAGAGCATCACGGTCACGCTGCGCTCGTCCTCGGTCGACGGGGTGCGGGCGACCAGGCCCGCCTGCTCAAGACGGTCGACCTGGTAGGTGAGGCCGCTCTTGCTGTGCACGAGCCGGTCGGCCAGCTCGGTCATGGTGCGCGGCGTTGAGGGCGCTTCGCCGAGGATCGCGAGGATCTGGAACTGCACGAAGCTCAGGCCGCCGTCGCGTCGCAGCTGGCTCGCGACTCCGTGCTCCACGAGCGCACTGACCTCGAGCAACGCGAAGTAGACCCCGAACTCCGGAGGCAGCGCCGGCGGAACGGATGGCTCTGGCATGCCCGCATCCTATGTCACCGAATTTGGTTCGAATTGGAATAGATCCGCGCGCCGTGCGTTGTGACGGATGAAGGTAGTTCGAATTCGAAGGAGTTAGCCCACATGACCGCAGACATCCGCACCGAGAACGGCGCCGGCACCACGGACCCCGCCCCCGCCGAGGCCACCGCCGCGCTCTGGTCGCCGACGCAGCTCGGCAGCATCCGCCTGGCGCACCGCCTCGCGATGGCCCCGATGACCCGCAGCCGCGCGACCGGCGACGGGCTCGTGACCGACCTCACGCGCACGTACTACCGCCAGCGCGCCTCCCTCGCGATGCTCATCACCGAGGGCACCCAGCCGTCGGAGGACGGGCAGGGCTATCTCGCGACCCCGGGCATCCACACCGACGAGCAGGTGCAGGCCTGGCGCGGCGTCGCCGAGGCCGTGCACGCGGCCGGTTCGACCCTCGTGGTGCAGCTCATGCACGTCGGCCGGGTCGCGCACCCCTCGAACACCCCTCACGGCCGCCAGCCGCTCGCGCCGTCGGCCATCGCGGCCGCGGGCGACATGTTCACGGCATCCGGCCCGCAGCCGATGCCCGTGCCGCGCGAGATGTCGCACGCGGACCTCGCCCAGACGATCGCCGACTTCCGCCACGCCGCGCGGCTGGCCGTCGCTGCCGGCGCCGACGGCGTCGAGCTGCACGGCGCGAACGGATACCTGCTCCAGCAGTTCCTGAGCACCAACGCCAACCTCCGCACCGACGGCTACGGCGGTGACATCGCCGGCCGCATCCGCTTCCCCGTCGAGGTGGCCGCCGCCGTGGCCGACGAGATCGGCGCCGACCGGGTCGGCTTCCGCATCAGCCCCGGCAGCCCGCTCGGCGACATCCAGGAAGCGGATGCCGCGGAGCTGTACCCCGCCCTCATCGCAGCGCTCGCACCGCTCGGCCTCGCCTACCTGCACGTCGTGCACCTGGGCGACGAGGCTCTCCTGCGCGACATCCGCTCGGGCTGGCCGACCGGACTCGTGCTGAACCGCGCGGGCGCCGACATCGAGCGCCGCGCCCAGGACGTGCGCGAGGGCCTCGCCGACGTCGTCAGCGTCGGCCAGCTCGCGCTCGCCAACCCCGACCTCATCGACCGCATCGCGAACCGCGCCGAGCTGAACAGCCCCGACCGCGCCACGCTCTACGGCGGCGGCGAGCAGGGCTACACCGACTACCCGCGTCTCGCGGCCTGATCACGACCATGTCGCCGACCCGCACCGAGACCCCGACCCGCACCCGCATCCAGAACCAGAACCAGAACCAGACAGGACCCATCACCATGCGCGCCATCCAGTTCACCTCGTTCGGCCCGTCTTCCGTGCTCGAGGCAGCCGAGCTCCCCCGCCCCGAGGCCAGCCCCGGCGAGGTCGTCGTCCGCGTCGCCGGCACCACGTTCAACCCGGTCGACGCGACCATTCGCGCAGGATTCCTCGCGCAGGTGTTCCCCGTCGACCTGCCGCACGTGCCGGGCTTCGACGTGAGCGGCACGGTCGTCGCCGTGGGCGGCGGCGTCGCCGGCGACCTCATCGGCCGCGACGTCGTCGCCTTCCTGCCGATGACCGCGCCCGGTGCCTCCGCCGAGTTCGCGGCGGTGCCGGCCGAGCTCGTCGCGGCTGCGCCGGCATCCATTCCACTGGCGGATGCCGCGGCCCTGGCCTCGAGCGGACTCACCGCGTGGCAGGCGATCGTCGAGCAGGCCGAGGTGCGCCCCGGACAGCGCGTGCTCGTCAACGGCGCCGGCGGCGGCGTGGGCGGATTCGCCGTGCAGCTCGCGGCCCGGGCCGGCGCGACGGTGATCGCGACGGCCGGCCCCCGGAGCCGCGACGTCGTCACCGCGCAGGGCGCCGCTCAGGTCGTCGACTACACGACGACCTCCGTGGCGGCGGCCGTGACCGAGCCGGTCGACGCCGTGCTGAACCTCGTGCGCACGTCGCCCGAGGAGACCGCGGCGCTCGTCGCGCTGCTGAAGCCCGGCGGCGTCTTCGTCTCGACGACCACGCCTGGCGTCGTGCCCGCCGGCAGCGACGTCCGTGCCGTGAGCCTCTTCGTGCGCAGCGACGCCGCCCAGCTCGCCGAACTGGTGAACCTGGTCGACGCCGGCGAACTGCGGGTCGACGTGAGCGCGCGCTACCCGCTCGAGCAACTCGCCGAGGTGCACGCGCTCGGTGAGGCCGGCCGGCTCCGCGGCAAGGTGGTGCTCACGCCGACGCACGACGGCGAAGGTGGCGCCGACCGGTAGGCGGGTCGGGCCGCTAGGCCCGGTGCGGCAGGGACTCCCGCCGCACCGGGTCGTGTCGGGCAGGGACGCGCCGGGCCCGCCGGGCCGGGCTGGGCCAGGCCCGGCCCGCGCCGGGCCGGGACGCGCCGAAGGTCACAACTGGGTCACTTGTCCCAGTCCACTCTTGACCCCGCCGGGCGCAGTGCGGATGCTGATCTGACCCGAACTCGTCACGATGGAGTGTCATGCGTCAAGCCCGCCGTCCGATCGTCGCTGTCGCCGCGACATCCGCCCTGCTGATCCTGCAGGCTGTCATCGATCCGACGGGGCTCCTCGCGCTCGTCGGGTGGCCTGGCGGCACCCCGCGGATCGAACTCGGCTGGCCGGTCGCGCGGTACCTCGTGTTCGTGCCGGTCATGCTCGCCGTCGTGTGGTGGGCGGCCGTGCGCGCCGGCCAGCGCTTCTGGACGATGACCGCGGGCGTCGTGCTCGCGGCGCTGCTCGCGCAGGCGGCGGCGTGCTTCGCGATGACGGGCGACCTCGCGCTCGCGGGGTGGGCGGCCGGATACGTCGCGGCGAAGGCCGTGCCGTCGGCGCTCATCGTGGCCGCGGTCGTGCGGTTCGCCGGCGGGCCCCGCGACCTCCGCGTGCACGAGCGCGGGTCGGTGTGGCCCGGTGCGATCGCGTTCGGCGCGGCGGCGCCACTGCTCGCGGGCACCTGGTGGACGGGTGCGGCCTACGGCCCACTCGTCCCGACTCCCCGCGCCGACTCGGGCCCCGTGCTCATGCTCATCGCGATCGCCCTGCTCGTCGGCTCGGCCTGGCTCAGCCTCCGCTGGATGCGCCACCGCGTGCCCGGATTCCTCGGCGCATGGCTCGCCGCCCTCGTCGCCGGCGGCGTGTTCGGGCTCGCACAGAGCCTCGTCGGCCTCCTCGTCGACGATGGCTTCGCCGGCGACATGTGGCCGCTCCTCGGGGCGTACATCCACGTCGCCGACGGGCTCGCGTTCGGCGCCTGCACCGGCTGGATCGTCGCCCTCGTCGCGCTCGTCGCCGACCGGCTGCGGGCGCGGCGCACGGCAGCGGATGCCGCGTTGGCGACGGATGCCGCATCCGCGACGCCCGGGACGGCGACGACGCCCGTGGCGACCACAGCCACCCCGGGCGCCCCCACGCCCGCACCCGTCCCGTCGACCGCGCCCGCCCCGGCACCCGCGCGCACGCCTGCGCGGGCCGCCACCGCCGCGGGCGTCGCCGTGGCCGTGGCCGTGATCGCGGCATCCGCCATCGCCGCCTCGCTGCTCACCCCGGCACCGGCCGAGGCGACCGCGACCGATCGCGGCGAGGCATCCGCCCCGGCCGGATTCCTCCGCGTCGAGAACGGGCGCATCGCCGACGGCGACGGAAACCAGGTGCTGCTGCGCGGCGTCAACGTGAACCAGCTCGTCGACTTCTACCAGCCCCGCGCCGAGGTGCCGGCGACCCGCCCGCTGACCGAGGCGGACTTCGCAGACATGGCCTCGTACGGATTCGACGTCGTGCGCCTGAACCTCTCGTGGTCGGCGCTCGAACCCGAGCAGGGCGAACTCGACGCGGAGTACCTCGCGACCATCAAGCGAGCGGTCGGCTGGGCGAAGGCGCACGGCATCCGCACGGTGCTCGACATGCACCAGGACGGCTGGTCGAACGCGGCGACGGCCGAGGGCACCGAGTGCCGCCCCGGCACCGACCCGATGTGGGGCTACGACGGCGCCCCCGAGTGGGCCACGCAGTTCGACGGCGCGCCGCGCTGCTCGTTCACCGGTCGTGACATCTCCCCCGCGGGCGACCGCGCGTTCGAACACTTCTGGTTCGACACCGACGGCGTGCAGCAGGCCCTCGTGCGCACGTGGGGCGAGCTCGCGGGCGAGTTCGCCGACGAGCCGGCGGTCGCGGGCTTCGACCTGCTCAACGAGCCCGGCTTCGGCGAGACGGCACCCGTCACGACGTCGCTGAAGCTCGGCGAGTTCTCGGATGCCGCGATCGACGCGATCCGCGCGGCCGGCGCGCCGCAGATCGTGTTCGTCGAGCCGAGCATCCTGTGGTCGGGCCTCGGCATCGACAGCGGCCCCTCGCTCGGCTTCACCGACGACCCGAACGTCGTCTTCTCGCCGCACCTCTACGCCGAGTCGATCACGATGGACCGCTCCCTCGGCATCCCGACGATCGTCAGCACCGAGCGCCAGTTCGAGCTCGCCCAGCGCGTGGCCGACGAGCACGGCATGCCGATGTGGTCGGGCGAGTACGGCTACTGGGGCGACATGGACTCCCGAGTGGAGCGCCTGTCGCGCTACGCCGCCGAGGAGGATCGGCGCGTTCAGGCCAGCGCCTACTGGGTGTGGAAGCAGTCGTGCGGCGACCCGCAGAACGGCATCGGCGAGTTCGGCAACGCGCTCGTGCCCGAGGACTGCGCGACCGGTGAGGACGCCCCTCGCCCCGAGCAGCTGCTCGGCATCCTGAGCCGCGCCTACCCGCAGGCCGCTCCAGGCACGCTCACGAGCCTCTCGGCCGGCACCGCGGGCGACGACGGCGGGCGGATGTCGCTCACCGGCGTCGTCGACGAGCCCTCGTGCGGCCTCGTGGTGTGGGTTCCGGGCGAGGCCGAGCCGACGATCGCCGACTCTACCGGCCTCAGCCGGGTCGAGCTCGAGCAGCAGCCCGGCGGATGGCTCGTCACGGCCTG
This sequence comes from Agromyces sp. Marseille-Q5079, assembly GCF_051016555.1. Classification (NCBI taxonomy): domain Bacteria; kingdom Bacillati; phylum Actinomycetota; class Actinomycetes; order Micrococcales; family Microbacteriaceae; genus Agromyces; species Agromyces sp. Marseille-Q5079. The sequence continues at coordinate 572,630 of NZ_JBPEJF010000001.1, forward strand.
CGCCGACGGGGAGTACGCGCTCGCGACCGAGGGGTGAGGCGGGCGCCGGCGGGCGCCGGTCGGCCGCGTCGGCCTGCAGGCGCGAGTCGGCGAGCGGATGCCGCGAGCCGAGCTCTTCCCCTCGCTCCGCCCGCGCCGCCCGCGCCGCCCGCGCCGCCCGCCGTGCGCTACCGCTCGCCGAGCAGCAGCCCGCGCTGCGTCGTCTCCCGGCGGATGGTGTCGATGAACTCGGCGTAGGCGTTCTTGCTCTTCGCGTACCCGATCGCGCCGCCCTTGACCGCGCCGAGCGCGCCGTCCTGGTCGAACCGCAGCCAGGTGTTGCCGTGCTGGTCGACGCCGATGTCGAACGTGAACGAGATGTGGAAGTTCTTGCCCGCCATCGCCCCCAGCAGCAGCGTCTTCGTCAGGTTGCCCCGCTCGAGCTTGATGCTGCGCTCCGACGGCTGCGTCGCCTCGTAGCCGAGCTCCTTGGCGATCGAGACGACGACCGGCACGGTCTGCAGGTCGTTGCCGGAGAGGATGAGTTCGGGCATGGATCGGGCTCCTTCTGGTGGGCGGCCTGACGACGATATCGCGGTCGCGAGCGGATGCCGCGCTCCCTCCACACCCGCCCCGGACGCATGTGGATAGCCGCCGTCGCTCGCCGACGAGCCCGCCTATGGTGGTGGGCATGCCCATCCCACGTGCGCGACGCCTCACCCTCGCCGCCACCGCCGCTGCGCTCGCGTTCACCCTGAGCGGATGCTCCGCCGACGCCGACCCCACCTCCTCGCCGCGCCCGACCGCGAGCGACGACGCCGCGCCGATCTTCGCGTCCGACGAGGAGGCGATTTCGGCATTCCAAGCGTCGTATGGCGAGTTCCTCGAGGCTTCCGTCGACGTCACAAACGGCGGTGGCGCGGACGTAGACGGGCTGTCCGAAGTTGCGTCCGGTCAAGCGCTCCTCGACGAGCAGCAGGCAGCCGAGGAGCTCACAGCAGAAGGCCTCCGCACCAAGGGATCCGCGTCGTTTTCGATTCATAGTGTTCAAGAAGTTGACGCCACGGCCGACTCGATTTCCATCACTGCATACGTTTGCGATGACATCCATGCACTGGACCTCATCGATGACAGCGGCACATCGGTTGTCGCGGACGATCGCGTCTCAGACGTTCCCTACACAGTCGTGGTCGCTGGAGCGCATCCTGCAGAACTCAAAGTCAACGAGAAGGTCCTATGGGAACGCGAAAACTTCTGCTTGGCGTGATCGTCGCACTCTTGCTCAGCGCAACGGGCGGGTTAGTTGCGAATGCCGCCCAATTCACCGTTTCGGGATGTTCGCGGATCGATGTGCTCGCCGGCACTTGCGAAGTCGCGAGCTTGGTTGATCCAGACGAGGTCGAGCTTGTTGGAACTCGGGAAGGCGGGAGCGCAGGCAACGATCATTCGGAAGGCACTTACGCAACCGGCGAGGACGATGACAACCTCAGCCCCACCGCGCCGAAGCGCGAGCCCATCGAGTGGCCCGAGGTGTGCCAGGCGGGGCACCTCGAGTGCATCGACGTTCCGGTTCCCACGACCCCTCCCTCGACACCGGAACCCGGCGTCGCGCCGACCGTCGTGACTCTCAGGGACATCGCCGCATTCCGTCCCGCCGCGCCCGGCAACGACATGGAACCCGGCGGCTGGGCAGTCGTTGGGCTTCCAGCGAACTTCGTGGCTGCGGCATCCGCTCAGGTGGTTCCCGGAACCCTGCTCGGCCAGCCCGCCGACGTTCGCTTCACGCCGGTCGGTTTCCGGTGGCTGCACAGCGACGGGTCAGTGGTCGAGAGCGGCAGCGCTGGTGCCTCGTGGGCGGAGCTCGGCCAGAAGGAGTTCACCGCGACCGGCACGAGCCACGTCTACGCCGAGGCGGGCGAGTACACCGTGACGCTCGAGGTCGCGCTGGCCGCGGAGTATCGCTTCGGCGGGTCCGGGTGGCAGTCGATCGCCGGAACCCTGTCCGTCGCGAGCGAGCCGCGCCCGGTGCTGGTCGGCGAGATGGACACCGTGCTCACCCGAGGCGACTGCACCGCCGCGCCCGACGATCCGGGTTGTTGATCCGGGAGCCGCGCTACATCGCTACATCGCTACATCGCTACAGTTTTCGATACCGTCGCCGGCTACCGGGTGCTGGTCGAGAAGCCGCACCACATCGCCACATCGCCACAGACTTCGATACCGCTGCCGGCAACCGGGTCATGGTTCGAGAAGCCGCACCACATCACCACATCACCACATCACCACAGCCCGCGAGACGGTGACACCCACCCTCAGCGCAGCGACTGCGCCCCGATGACCGAGAGCAGTTCCAGCTTCTCGGCGCTCTCGCTGCCCGGGATGGCCGTGTAGACGAGCAGCGAGTGCGACTGCGCCGGGTCGAGCAGCGTCTGGCACGCCAACTCCAGGATGCCGAGTTCGGGGTGTACGAAGTGCTTGACCTCGCGCGGGCGGATGCCGACTTCGTGCAACTCCCACACGTCGCGGAATTCCTCGCTCTGCGCGAGGAGCAGGTTGACGTACTCGGCCGCCCGCGAGTCGGGGCCGCGCAAGGTGGCGACCTCGCGCAGTCCCGAGACCCAGAGGCGGGTGAGGAACGCGTGATCCTCGGGCGCGTAGAGCTCCCGCGTGGCGGGGTCAGTGAACCATCGATACCCGATGCTGCGGGCCGGGCCGCGATACGAGGTCAGGTCGCCCGTGAGCGCGACCCCGAGCGGGGTCTGCCGCAGGCTCTCCCCGAGCTCGGTGACGATCTCAGCCGGTGTGTCCTGCAGGCGGTCGAAGATGCGCAGGAGTCCCGGGCTGATGTGTTCGCTCGCCGCGCCGCGCGTCGGCGGGGTGTGGCCGGCGAGCCGGAACAGGTGGTCGCGCTCGGCGAGGGAGAGGTGCAGGCCCTGGGCGATCGAGGCGATCATCTGCTCCGACGGCTGCGGACCGCGTTCCCGCTCGAGGCGCGAGTAGTAGTCGGTCGACATGTGGCTGAGCGCGGCGACCTCCTCGCGCCGGAGTCCGCTCGTGCGGCGGCGCTGCCCGCGCGGCAGCCCGACATCCTCAGGCTGCAGTGATTCGCGGCGACGGCGCAGGAACCCCGCCAGTCCGGCCCGATCGATCTCCATGCGTCCCCCTCGTGACTGCCGCTCCCTTTCTACCGCGCGACTGCCCGCGCAGCCACGGCCCGCCGATCCCCGGATCGACCGATCCCCCGCTCGGCGCGATCGAGCAGGCGCAACCTCGGATCGCCGATCCGGGGATCGACAGGCCCTGAATACCTCGGCGCCGATCAGCGACGGTGGAACCACCGACACCACGACACCCATCACCACGCAACCGGCAGGAGCCAAGCACATGCCACGCAAGCACATCGACATCTCCGTGCCCGATCTCTCGGGCACCCGCGCCGTCGTCACCGGCGCCAGCGACGGCATGGGCCTCGGCATCGCCGCGCGCCTGGCCGCGGCCGGCGCCGAGGTGATCATGCCGGTGCGCAACCGCGAGAAGGGCGAGCGAGCGATCGCGAGCATCACGCAGGCGAATCGGGGGGCGGATGTCTCGCTTCGCGACCTCGATCTGGCCTCGCTCGCGTCCGTCGCCGCCCTCGGCGAGACCCTGCGCTCGGAGGGTGCGCCGATCCACCTCCTCGTCAACAACGCCGGGGTCATGACCCCGCCCGACCGGCAGACCACGGCCGACGGCTTCGAGCTGCAGTTCGGCTCGAACCACCTCGGCCATTTCGCGCTCGTGGGTCACCTGCTCCCGCTGCTCAAGGCGGGGCGGGCGAGGGTCACCTCGCAGATCAGCATCGCCGCGAACCAGGGCGCCATCAACTGGGACGACCTGAACTGGGAGCGCTCGTACGACGGCATGAAGGCCTACAGCCAGTCGAAGATCGCGCTCGGGCTGTTCGGCCTCGAGCTCGACCGGCGCAGCGCGGCCAACGGATGGGGCATCACGAGCAACCTCTCGCACCCCGGGGTCGCCCCGACGAACCTGCTGGCGGCCCGCCCCGAGCTCGGCCGCGGCGAGGACGCCACGGGCCGTAAGCTCATCAGCGCGCTCTCCGCGCGCGGCATCCTGCTCGGAACTGTCGAGACCGCGAAGCTGCCCGCGCTCATGGCCGCGACCGACCCGGCCGCGAAACCGGGTGCGCTCTACGGACCCCGCGGCCTCGGGCACCTCGGCGGCGCGCCGGCCGAGCAGAAGCTGTACTCCCGCCTCCGCAGCGCCGGCGAGGCCCGCCGCATCTGGGAGGTCTCGGAGCGCCTGACGAAGACGACCATCGCGGCCGCCTGACGCCGCCCCGCTCCCGCCCCGCGCGACGCAGCGACGCACACCTCCGCAGCAACGCACCGGCGCCGCACGGACGTCGCGTCAGATCCAGCCCTGCTGCCAGGCGCGCTCGGCCGCGTCGTGCCGCGAGCTCGCGTCGAGCTTGGTCATCGCCGATGACAGGTAGTTGCGCACCGTGCCCTGCGCGAGGTGCAGGCGGTCGGCGATCTGCTGCACGCTCATCGTCGACCGGCTGTACCGCAGCGCGTCGAGCTCGCGGTCGGTGAGCGGGCAGCGTTCGGCGGTCAGCGCCGTCGCGGCGATCTCGGGATCAATGTACCGACGCCCGGCCGCGACGTCGCGGATCACGTGCGCGAGATCCTCCGCCGGCGTCGACTTCGGCACGAACCCCGACACCTTCGACGCGAGCGCCCGGCGCAGCACGCCGGGGCGCGCGTGCCGCGTCACGATCACGACGCGCGTCGGCACCGCGGCGAGGATGCGGCCCGCCGCCTCGATGCCGTCGGCCTCGGGCATCTCGAGGTCGAGCAGGCACACGTCGGGCCGCGTCGCGATCGCCTGCTCCACGGCGGATGCCCCGTTGTCGGCGCTCGCGACGACCTCGATGTCGGGCTCGAGGTTTAGCAGCGCGACCAGTGCGCCGCGGATCAGGTGCTCGTCGTCTGCGATCAGCAGTCGGATGCCGCGTGCCGCACCGCCCTCGCCCGCCGCCGCGCTCACGCCGACACCCGCTCGCCCACGGGCACGGTCGCCCGGAGCTCGAAGCGACCGGCGGCGGCATCCGTCACCGTCTCGAGCGCGCCGCCCACGGCCGCGAGGCGCTCGCGCAGGCCCGCGAGCCCCGACCCCCGCGCCTCGACACCGACACCGACACCAGCTCCGGCGCGCACACCGCCGCGGTCGCGAGCAGCGGATGCCGCGGCATCCGTCACCCCGTCGTTGACGATGCGCAGCTCGGTGAGCCCGCCCGTCGTCCTGAGCTCGATCGTCACGGTCGTCGCCTCGCTGTGCCGCAGGATGTTCGTCGTCGCCTCGCGCACGACCGAAGCGAGCGCGCTCTGCGCGGCGGCTCCCGCCGGCAACGGCCCGAGCCGCAGGTCGCAGGCGGCGCCCGACGCCGTGAGCACCTCGCGCGCGTTCTCGAGCTCGTCGTCGAACGCGACCTGCCGGTAGCCCGCGACGAGCGATCGGGTCTCTTCGAGGGCCTGCTTCGCGATGAGCCGCGTCTCGTGGATGTGCTCGCGCGCGGCTGCCGGATCGACCTCGAGCAGGCGCTCGGCGAGCTCGGCCTTCAGCGAGATGACCTGCAGGTGGTGGCCCTGGATGTCGTGCAGGTCGGACGCGAACCGCAGCCGCTCCTGCGTCACCGCGAGCTCGGCGGCGGTGCGCCGGTTGCGGTCGAGCTGCACGACCACCTCCCACCACCACAGGCTCGACAGCAGCATGAGCGGCAGCATCGCCACGAAGAGGCTGAGCACGAACGGCTCCGACGTGGCGGTGAACGAGAACGGCACGCCCGTGATCCACGCGGTGAGGATCGGGTGCGAGACGTACAGGCCGATGCTCGCGAGCAGCAGCGTGCGTCGCCGGGAAGTCGGCAGCAGGCAGGCGATGACGGATGCCGCGGCCCAGAGCGGCACGGCGGAGGCGAGCTCGGTGCCCGGGACGAACAGGCCGAGCACCCAGACGGATGCCGCGGGCACGCGCAGCGCCGCCGTCCAACCGGGATGCGGCAGCCCGCCGCCACGACCGGCGCGGAGGAACCAGCAGTACCGGATCTGCGTCGCGGACGCGACGAGCGTCAGCACGACGAGCACCGCGGTCGCGGGTTCGCCCGTGGCGCGGTACGCCTCGAGCATCGTGAGCATCACGACGGCGTCGAGGAACCCGATGAAGAAGACGATCGACCCGAGCGTATAGAGCCACGTGGTGTGCACGCTCCGGGCGGGTTCGGCAGGCATGGGTCAGAGCCTAGGCCAGTGACATTTGTCATGCTCCGTCGTGCGGAAGCCCACGCGAACACCTGACATCGTGGCACTGCCGGGCAGCGACGCGGTCGCGGAGGCTTGACCCATCACTAGCCGCTCCCGTTCGGAGCAGCAGCCTTCGCTTCCCACGAAAGGACCCGTCATGATCGACGCACTCCAGGACTTCACCGCCTCCTTCCCCGACTTCCTCCAGTGGCTCGGCGTCATGATCGTGGCGGCGATCCCGTTCGTCGAGTCGTACTTCGGCGCGGTCATCGGCGTCGTGATCGGGCTGCCGCCCGCCCTCGCGATCGCGGCCGCCGTCATCGGCAACGTCATCTCGATGCTGATCTTCGTGTTCACCGCCCACGGCGCCCGCACGAAGGCGGTCGCGAGGCGTCGACGCAACCGCGCGCTGGTCGGGGCCGGGGCGCCGGTCGATGGGGCGTCCGGTGCGGGACATCTCGACGGTGCAGACGCCGCGGCCGACCGGAGCGACCGCGAGGAGTCGCCGCGCCGCGAGAAGCTGCGCCGCGCTTTCGACAAGTACGGCGTCGCGGGCGTCAGCATCATCGGCCAGACCATGCTGCCCAGCCAGATCACCTCGGCCGCGATGGTCTCGTTCGGCGCGAACCGCAACACCGTCATCTTCTGGCAGGTCATCTCGATCATCCTGTGGGGCGTCGTGTTCGGCGTGCTGGCGACGCTCGGGGTATCGCTGGCGCGCTGACCGGAACCGGTCGGCGGCGACGGCGGGGCCCGTCGCCGCGGCCGGAACCACGAGGGCCGGGAGCGAAGGCTCCCGGCCCTTCTCTTCGCGAACTCGGGCTGCGCGGCTGCACGGCTGCACGTGGGCGTGCAGCCGTGCGAAGGTGTTCTAGTGACCGACTCCCCCGCTACCACGTACGCCCGCGCGGTGGGCTCATGGACGCCGATCGACTGGTGGAAGCTCGAGGCGCGCGCTGTGCATGACAGCCCCGAGCTCCGCCGCGCCCTCGCCCCGTTTGCACCCCCGGAGGCTTGGCGCGACCTCGCGAAGGGCACGGCAACCCCGTGGGGCTGCCTGCTCACCCTGTCGCACATCGCCGCCCTGACATTGCCGGTGCTAGCCAGCGCCATGCTCGTCGGATGGCTTCTCTCCAGTCGTGACGACCCTGCGCCCGTCGGGACGGCCGGCCTGCTCGCCGCGATCGGCGCCATGCTGGTGGGCATCGGGATGATCGACGACCTGCGAGGCACCGTCGGCGTCGACCCGAAGATCGGGCGCCTGCTCGGCGCGATGCATCTCGTTCCGTCAGGCGTCGGCACCCTCATCGCCGTGCCTGCCATCGCGACGGCGAACGCCGACGGCGCCATCGGCATCGTAGGCCTCCTCGTCGACGTCGCGGTCGGCGTCGCGCATTTCGTGTTCTACCGCGGTCCGGCCGAGTCTGGCTCCGCCCGCTGGAGGCGGAACCTCTCCCGGCTCGACCGTGCGCTCGCCGAGCTGGGCCCCGCCGACCGCGCGCGCATGGAGGCCGACGTACGGGGCGCCGTCGATGTGCTCGCCGCGCGCGCACTCGTGGATGAGGCGCACCTCGCACGAGCCGGCGGGGCCACGCTCGGCACGCTCGGCCTGACGATGGCTCCGCGCCAGGACCGCGGCCTCGGCACGGACGGTGCCCGGAGCGACTCGGCCTGATCGGTGAGCGGTTCGCTGACGCGCCGCCCGCTCAGCGCAGCGACTGCGCCCCGATGACTGAGAGCCGTTCCAGCTGCTCGGCGCTCTCGCTGCCCGGGACCGCGGTGTAGACGAGCAGCGAGTGCGACAGCGCAGGGTCCAGCAGCGTCAGGCACGCCAGCTCCTGCTCGGCACCGTGGAGTCCGCGAAGCTGCCCGCGCTCATGCCCGCGACCGCCCCCGATGCGAGGCCGGGCGGGTGCTACGGGCCGCGCGGCCTCGGCCGCCGGGGCGGCGCGGCGCCCCGGCGGAGCAGAACCTGTACTCGCGCCACCGCAGCGCCGACGACGCCCGCCGCATCTGGGAGGTCTCGGAGCGCCTGACCGCGGTCGCGATGCCCGCTGCCTGACGGCCGGGCCGCTGCCGGCCGCGCAGTGGTGCGAGGCCGCTGCCTCGGCGCGCGTCGCCCGACCGGCGTTCGCGCGCTGCGGTGCGGGACGCGGCATCCTGCCGCTCGTGCGCTTCTCGACGTCGACCTCGGGGAGCGTTCAGCGCCCGAGCCATCCCCCGTCGACAGGCAGCACGATGCCGTGCACGTAGTCGGCGTCGTTCGACGCGAGGAACGCCGCCGCGCCGGCGATGTCGTCGGGCGTCGCCCAACGACCGGCCGGGATGCGCTCGGAGATCTGCCGGAACCGCACGGGGTCGGCCTGCAGCGCCTCGTTCATGTCGGTCGCCACGTAGCCGGGCGCGATCGCGTTGACGTTCACGCCGCGCGCCGCCCACTCGTTGGCGAGCGCCTTCGTGAGCTGCGCGATGCCGCCCTTGCTCGCCGCGTAGCCGGGCACGGTGAGCCCGCCCTGGAAGCTCAGGAGCGACGCGATGAACACCACCTTGCCGCTGCCGCGGTCGAGCATGCCGCGGCCGAGCTCGCGCGCGAGGATGAACGGCGACCGCAGGTTGACGCCGAGCACCTCGTCCCAGTCGTCGGTCGGATGCTCTGCCGCGGGCGCCCGCCGGTTGATGCCGGCGGCCTGCACGAGCACGTCGGGCGTGCCGTGGCGCTCGAGGATCGTCGACGCGAGCCCGAGCGCGGCATGGGGATCGGCGAGGTCGGCGGCGAGCGGATCGAAGCGCCGCCCGAGCGCACGGACGTCGGCCGCGGCATCCGCGAGCCCGTCGACCGACGAGCCCACTCCGACGATGTCGGCGCCGTCGCGCGCGAGCCGGAGCGCGATCGCCCGCCCGATGCCGCGGCTCGCGCCCGTCACGACCGCGAGTCGCGAGCCGTGGTCGGCGTCCGCGCCCGTCACGCGTCGCCCCGCGGTGCCCCCATCGAGGCCGAGATCTCGGCCGCCGTGTCGACGATGCGGGACCCGAGCTCCTCGGCCGACTCCGGCAGGATGCGCGTCGCCGGGCCGGCGATGCTGACCGCGGCGATGGCCCGGCCCTGGAAGTCGAACACGGGCGCCGCGAAGCCGCGGATGCCCTCGCGGTTCTCCTGGTTGTCGATCGCGAACCCGCGCTCGCGCGTGGCCACGAGGTCCTCGGCGAGCTCGGCCTCGGTGCGGAGCGTGTACGGGGTGCGGGCGTCGAGCGGGTGCGAGACGTGCGCGGCCCGGGTCGCCTCGGGCGTCCACGCGAGGATCGCCTTGCCGATCGCGGTGGCGTAGGCGGGCACGGCGGCACCGACTCGGCTGAACACGCGCACCGGATGCGGGCTGTCGACGAGTTCGATGTAGACGACGTCCGTCCCGCTCAGCACCCCGAGGTGGGCAGTCTCCTGGGTCTGCTCGACGAGCGCGCGCATCGAGGGCAGCGCCGCGCGGCGAAGGTCGAGCCGGTTCAGGTACTCCGACCCGAGCTGCACGGTCGCCATGCCGAGCGTGTAGACGCCGAGCTCCTCGTCGTACCGCAGGAACTGCCGGGCCTCGAGGGTGCGCAGGATGCGCAGCGTCGTGGGCTTGGAGTACCCGAGGATCGAGCTGCATGCCGCGAGCGTGAGGCCGGGCGGCGGGCTCTCGGCGATCTGGAGCAGCACCTGGAGTGCACGATCCACGCTCTGCGTGCCGGTCGTGCCGCCGGCGTCGCGCCGGCTCTCCGACGTGTCGACCATGGGGCATCCCTTTCGGTGAGGTGTGGTGGTGTCGAGCGGATGTCGCAGGGTTGGTGCCCCTACGCTAGCGGCAGCGCCCGGTCAGGCGAGAGCTGTGACCGGGATCTGGTCCATGTCGGTGAAGGCCTGGTTCTCTCCGGCCATGACCCACACGAACGCGTAGTTCGTCGTGCCCGATCCGAAGTGCACCGACCAGCTCGGCGAGATCACCGCGTCGCGGTCCGAGAGCACGAGCGTGCGCGTGTCGTCGGGCTCCCCCATGACGTGCTGGATGCGGTGCCCCTCGGGCAGCCCGAAGTAGAGATAGACCTCGGTGCGGCGGTCGTGGGTGTGCGGGGGCATGCTGTTCCACACGCTGCCGGGCTCGAGCGCGGTGATGCCGAGCACGAGCTGGTCGCTGCGCACCCCGTCGGCGTGGATGTGCTTGTGCACCGTGCGGCGGTTCGCCGTCGCGGCGTCGCCGGTCTGGGTCGTGTTCGCGTCCTGCAGGCGCACGAGGCGCGTGGGGTAGCCGCTGAACGAGAGCGCTGATGCCAGGTAGAACGCCGCCTCGTCGTCGCCCGTCGCTGCGAACGTCACGCTGCGCGTGCCCTGGCCGATGTAGAGGACGTCCTTGTGGTCGAGCGTGTACTCGACGCCGTCGACCAGCACGGTTCCCGTGCGCCCGACCTGCACGACGGCGAGCTCGCGCCGGTCGCAGAAGCGCTCGCTGCGGAGCTCGGCGGGGGCCACGAGCTCGATCGGCGAGCCCGCGAGCGGCACGACGCCGCCGATGACCATGCGGTCCTCGTGCGTGTAGACGAGCGTCTGCTCGCCGGGCACGAAGAGCCGGTCGGCGACGAAGCGTTCGCGGAGGGCGGCCTTGGGGAGCCCGCCGACGTCGGCGGGGTGCGAGGCGTGTCGGATCTGCATGCGTGGTGCTCCTGGTTCGGTGGTGCTGGCGAGTGGCACGGTTCAGTGGATGACGTTGGTCGGCGTGCCGGAGGCGAACGCGAGGATGTTCTCGGCGGCGAGCCGGAAGACGTCATCGGCCTCGTTCGTGTGGAACCCGATGTGCGGGGTCAGCACGGCGTTGCTCGACACCGACGGCAGGCCCTCCGTGTTCGGGGGCTCCTCGGTGAACACGTCGATGCCGGCGCCGAAGATGCGGCCCTCGGCGAGGAGCTCGTCGAGCGCCTCGGTGTCGACGACCTCGGCGCGCGCCGTGTTCACGAAGATCGCGTCGGCGCGCAGCGTCTCAAGCAGCTCGCGGCTGACGAGCCGGTCGGTCTCGGGCGAGTGCGTGAGGTGCACCGAGACGACGCGCGAGGTCGCGACGAGCTCCTCGAGGCTCACCTGCTCGGCGCCGAGTTCGGCACTGCGCTCCGGCGAGGCGGTGCGGCTCCAGTAGACGGGCTCCATGCCGAGCCCCTTCGCGAGGCGGATGACACGGGCGCCGATGGCTCCGGCTCCGATGACGCCGATGCGCTCGCCGGCGAGCTTCACGCCCTGGTGCTTCGCCCAGCCGCCCGACCGCACGATGCCGTCGCCCTCGACCACGCGACGCGCGACGGCGAACATGAGGGCGATCGCGTGCTCGGCGACGCTCTGACTGGCGAAGTCCGGCACGTTCGTGACGGTGACGCCCGATCGCTCGGCCTCCGCCATGTCGACGAAGCGGCGGGCGCCCGTGCCGACGAAGCTCACGAGCTTCAGGCTCGGCGTCTGCTCGAGCAGCCCGGCCGGCAGCGGCCCCTGGTCGCCGATGATGTACAGCGCGTCGAACCCCTGCGCGGCCGCGATCGCCTCCTCGGGGCGGTCGAAGCGCCCGCCGTCGATCCACGCGAACTCGTGGCCCTGCGCCTGCAGGGGCGCCACGACGTCGCGCTCGACGATCTCGCGGTACTGGGCTTCGGTGTCGATGCAGACGATGCGCATCAGGGTGTCTCCTTCGTTCCGTCGGCCCGCCGCCGATGAGCTGCGGCGGGCCCGTGCAGGTGGTTCAGGCCGAGCGGATGTCGCGGCCGACGAACGATCGTCCGCGGCATCCGCTCGGCGTCGATCACTCGCCCAGCCAGCGGTTGAACTGGTCGAGCACGGCGTCGATGTTCTCGGAGTAGTAGCCGACGTCCTGCTTGATCGAGTCGGTCACGTTGTCGCCGATCGGCAGGAACTGCTGCACGTCCTCGGGGAACGACGAGGGCTCGAGGCCGATGACCGAAGCCGGGATCGGCGTCGGCACCTTGCTCGCGAGGGCGATCTGCCCCTCGGTGTTCTCGATCACGTGGGCGAGCAGCGCCTGCGCGGCGGCCGCGTTGGGTGCGTCGGCCGGGATCGACCACACCGAGTTCGAGTAGCCGGCCTGGTTCCACGTGATGGAGGCCGGGAAGCCGTTCTCGGATGCCGCGACGAACGCGCGGTTCGCCCAGAGGATGCCGATGTCGCACGAGCCGTTCTCGAGCGATTCGATCGACTGGGCGCCGCTCGTCCACCAGGTGATGTCGTCCTTGATCTCGTCGAGCTTCGCGAGGGCGCGGTCGACGTCGAGCGGGTAGAGCTCGTCGGGCGCGACGCCGTCGGCGAGCAGGGCGGCCTCGAGGGTCCAGCCGTACTGCGGGTTGTTGAAGAAGCAGCGCTTGCCCGGGAACGTGTCGAGGTCCCACAGGTCGGCCATCTCCGACGGCTTCTCGTCGGGGTAGGCCTCGTCGTCCCACGTCAGCACCATGCCGAACGTGCCGACCTCGATGCCGTAGTCGCTGTAGGTGCCCTCGACGAGCTTGTCGACGGGCACGATCGACGTGTCGATCTTCGAGAGGTAGCCCTCGTCGGCGGCCTTCTCGGCGTCGTTCACGGTGGGCAGGAACGCAAGGCTCCACGGCACCTGGCCGGCCTCGGAGGCGGCGAAGAACTTCGTCGCCGCCTCGTTGTAGTCGTCGGTCACGGTGACGCCCGTGTCCTCGGTGAAGTCGGCGAAGAGGGTGGAGTTCAGCTCCTCCCACACCTGGCCGCCGCTGGTGTCGTAGAAGAGGATGTCGCCGCTGATGGCGCCGGCCTCCGACGGGGCTCCGGCATCGCCGGACGAACACGAGGTGAGGGCGATCGCCGAGGCGATCGTCGCGGCTCCTGCGAGCAGGAGGCGGTGACGACGGATGGTACTCATTGCTGCTCCTAGATTTCTCGTGACTGCTGGGTGGTGCTCGGGCTGTGCTGCGGAATGCGGTGCGGTGGTGCGGGCTCCAGTGGTGCGGGTTCGGGCGAGGTGCGAGCGGATGCGACGACCAGGTCGGATGCCGCGGCTCAGGCCTGCGCGGCGGGTTCGGCCGCGACGAGCGCGACCTCACCGGGCCGCACGAGCAGCGACACGCGATCGCCGGCGACCGGCACGGGTGCCGCGGGGTCGAGGTCGACCGAGCAGGCGATGCCCTCGGCGTCGAGGTGGATGCTGCGTCGCTGGCCGAGGAAGCGCACCTCGGTGATCACGGCGTCGGCGATGCGGTTGAGGCCCGCGGGGGCCGCCGCCCCGGCGCCACCGAGGATCAGCTGCTCGGGTCGCACCGAGCAGACGACCTCGTCGCCGGCGATGGCCGGGTTGGCGCGCGCGACGAGGTCGTTGCCGCCGACCCTCACGAGGGTGGATGCCCCGTCGAGGCCCGTGATGCGCCCCGGGAACAGGTTCGTCTTGCCGAGGAACTTCGCGACGAACAGGTCCTTCGGCTCCCGGTAGAGCTGTTCTGGCGTGCCGAGCTGGCAGATGCGGCCGTCGCGCATGACGCCCATGCGGTCGGAGAGGATGAACGCCTCCTCCTGGTCGTGCGTGACGTAGACGGCGGTGGTGTTCGACTCCTGCTGGATGCGGCGCACCTCGGCCCCGAGCTCCTCGCGGAGTCCGCGGTCGAGGGCGCCGAGCGGCTCGTCGAGCAGCAGCACACGAGGGTTCTGCGCAAGGGCGCGGCCGAGGGCGACGCGCTGCTGCTGGCCGCCGCTGAGCTGCGACGGGTAGCGGTCGCCGAAGCCGCCGAGCGCGACGAGGTCGACCATCTCGGCGACGCGCGCGGCGCGCTTCGCTGCGGGGAGCTTTCGCACCTTGAGGCCGTACTCGATGTTCTCGGCGACCGTGAGGTGCGGGAACAGGGCGTAGTTCTGGAAGACGAACCCGATGTCGCGCTTCTGCGTGGGCGTGCGCGTGACATCCGTGCCGTCGATGTGCAGCGTGCCCCGTGCCGGGTCGAGCAGGCCCGCGATGATGCGGAGGAGGGTCGTCTTGCCCGAGCCGCTCGGGCCCAGCAGCGTGAAGAACTCGCCGGCGTGAACGTGCAGGTCGGTGTCGGCGAGAGCCGGAACGCCGTTGTAGTCGAGGCCGATGTCCGAGACGACGACCTCTCCGCGGCGGTCGCCGGCGATCGGGGTGTCGGCGCCGCCCGTGCGGCGTGCGGTCGAGAGGGTCATGGCTTCTCCTGTCGGGCCGAGAGTCGGGCGGTTCGCCGGCTGGTCGCACGGTTCGTCATGCCGCGCACGACGACGATGACCACGACGACGAGCACGAGGAGCGAGGCCACGGCGGGCACCGTGGGGACGATCCCGCTCTCGAGGTACTTGTAGATCGTGACGGGCAGGGTCTTGGTCGGCCCGGTCTGGATGAAGAGCGCGAGCACGACCTCGTCCCACGAGGTGACGAACGCGATCGCGAAGGCGCCGATGACGCTCGGCATGATGCCGCGCACGACGATGGTCCAGAAGGCGCGGGTGCGCGAGGCGCCGAGGGTCCAGGCGGCGGCCTCGATGCCCCGGTCGGCCGAGCTCATGGCCGCGACGATGAGCGCGTAGCTGAGCGGCGCGGCGATGATCGTGTGGGCGAAGATCAGCCCGATCGTGGTGCCGGTCAGCCCGAGCTTCAGCTCGACGTCGAAGATGCCGATCGCGAGCAGGATCGCGGGCGTCACGATGGGGGCGAACGCGAGGCCGCCGATCACCGCCTTGCCGAGCGTCGACGTCATGCGGCTCGTGACCCTCGCGAGGATCAGGGCCATGCCCACCGACAGCATGGCGGTGCCGATCGCCACGACGGTGCTCTGCCAGATGGGACCGAGCCAGGTCTGGCTGGTGAACACCTCGCCGAACCAGCGCAGCGTGAAGCCGCGCGGCGGAAAGACGACCGTGCCGGTCTCGCCGACCGCGAGCGGGAAGACGAAGAGCACGGGGATCACGAGGAACCCGATGGTGAGGAAGCTCACCACGGCCGAGACGGCCATCCACGGCGACCACCGGAACGGCAGCGACGTGCTGACGCCTTTCGCCTGCGCCGGCCCGACGCCGCCGGGCTGGAAGCTGCCGGCGACCTTCACGACGCCGACGTAGCAGATGATCGTCGCGACGAGCAGGAGGATGCCCATGGCGCTCGCGATGCCCCACTGGTACACGTCGATCTGCTGCTGGATGTAGACCGAGATGGTCTGCTCCTGCGGGCCGCCGAGGATCGCTGGCACGAGGAAGAAGCTGAGCCCGAGGATGAACACGAGCAGCGCGCCGCTCACGATCGATCCGCGCACCATGGGCAGGTAGACGGTGAAGAAGGTACGCACCGACGAGGCGCCCAGGGTTCGGGCCGCGAGCACGAGGTTGTCGTCGACCGAGGTCATGCCCGCGTAGAGCACGAGCACCATGTAGGGCAGCAGGTACATGACCGTGCCGACGAGCGTGCCGGCCTGCGTGTAGAGGAGCGACGTCTCGCCGAACCCGAGCGCGAGGCTCAGCTGGTTGACGATGCCGTTGGGGCTGAGGATCGAGGTGACGGCGAAGAGCCGCACGACGATCGAGACCCAGAACGGCACGAGGATCAGGAGGAGGAGGATGCCCGCCGTGCGCTTGGAGAGCCGCGAGATGAAGTACGCGGTCGGGAACGCGAGCAGCACGGTGAGCAGCGTCGAGTTGATCGCCAGCAGCACGGTGCGCCACTCGATGCGCAGCAGGAAGTCGTCGACGAAGATCTTCTGGTAGTTGCCGAAGTCGATCACCGGCGCCGCCGCGTCGAAGCCGCTGCCATCGGGGCTGAGCGAGCGCCCGAGTACGCTGATGACGGGCCAGACGAAGAAGATCACGTAGATCGCGACGACGGGGGCGAGCAGCGCGACTCGGGCGGCGAGCGCTCCGATGCGACGCCGGATGACGGGGTCCGCGTTGATCGCCAGGGGCGTCGTGGGGGTCGGGGCATCCGTCACGGTCATGTCATCTCCTCTCGTTCGTTTCGTTTCTTGGATTTTGAAACACCGTACCGAAATCGGATTTCGGTCAGATGTCGGCGGTGTTCCGCTGCGTTTCGGATGCCGCGGCCGGCACGTCCGCGGACGCGTCGGCGTTCGCCGTGGGGCTCACCGAGGCCGGCTCGGCCGGCGCATCGAAGATCGTGTAGACCTTGCGCACGGTCGCCGTGACGCGCCACGTGCCGGTCCAGCCGGGCTCGAGCACGAGCACCGATCCGGCCGCGATGCGGGTGACCGAGCCGTCGGCGTGCGTGATCGTGCCCTCGCCCGAGAGGAACTGCATGACCTCGCCGCTCGTGGGCTTGGCCGAGGCGAACTCCCCCGGGGTGACCTCCCACACGCCGATCTCGAGGCCGTCGCGCGCGGCGAGCACGTGCTCGGCCGTCTGCGGGTCGCCCGCGAGCACCCGGGCGGGCGCGCCCGTCGGCTCGAGCGCCAGGTCGCGCAGTTCGGCGGGCGAGAAGTCGGCGGCGAGGCTCATGCGTGCTCCAGGGCGGTGTCGGTGGTGGTTGCGGCGGTGGTGGCGGATGTCGCATGGCGGCCGGATGCGTCGGGGGCGAACGCCGCGGCATCCGCGAGCCCCTGGCGATTGACGAGCGACGGGATGTCGTGCCCGCGCAGCACGGCGGCGCAACGCTCGGCGAGGCGTGCTCGCAGGCGCTGCTCGGACGCCTCGGAGTACCACGCGAGGTGGTTGGTGATAATCGTGTTGGGCACGGCGAGCAGCGGGTCGTCGGCGGCGGGCGGCTCGGTCTCGAGCACGTCGAGGGCGGCGAAGGCGAGGCGCCCATCGCGCAGGGCCTCGGCGAGCGCGGCGCCGTCGACGAGGCCGCCGCGCGAGACGTTCACGAGGGTGGCGGTCGGCTTCATGCGGGCGATCGCGGCGCCGTCGACGAGGTGGTGGGTGTCCGCGGTGAGCGGGCAGTGCAGGCTCACGAGGTCGCCTTCGGCGAGCGCCGTGTCGAGGTCGACGAGCTCGACACCGTCGAGGTCGCCGGCGTACGGGTCGTGCGCGATGATGCGACCGACGAACGGTCGCATCAGGCGGATGACCTCGCGCCCGATGCGGCCCACGCCGATGAGCGAGAGCGTCGCCGTCGACAGCGGGGCGATGGGGCGCAGCTGCGCCCAGTCGGCCCACTCGCCGCGGCGCACGAGGGCGTCGGCGGCGGTGATGCGGCGGTTCGCGTCGAGCATGAGGGCGACGGCGTGCGTCGCGACCTCCTCCTCGCAGTAGTCGGGCACGTTCACGACCGGGATCCGTCGAGCGGATGCTGCGGCCAGGTCGATCGTGTCGACGCCGACGCCGTAGCGGCCGATGACCTTCCACGTGGGGTTCGCGTCCATGACCTCGGCGGTGATGTTCGCGTACTGCACGAGCACGCCGTCGGCCGGGGTGCCGCCGTTCAGACTGCCGAGCTCGGACGCGCCCGTGCCGCGTGCGTCTCGCACCTCGACACCCACGGATGCCGCGGCCGCCGCCTCGACGTCGACGCTGCCGTACGAGGAGTCGAGCACCTCGAGCAGCGGCTGCGCGCCGCCATGTTCATGTGTCCTGGCCACTCGACCACACCTCCATCGTTGCGATTTTGGAATGGTATTCCACTTTCTGAGAATCCCGCAAGGGTTTGCCGGCAACCCGGGTGCTGGTCGGGACGCCGCACCACATCACCACACCACCACATCGCCACATCACCACAGCCCGCGCGACAGCGACCCACCCTCACCGCAACGACAACAGCGGTGCCGGCAGCCGCCTTGACCAGGCCTGGGTTCGGCCCGGGCGTAGGCTGTGCCGCATGGCCGCCACCGAGGTTCGCGATCCGGTCCGTTCCGCCCTCGAATCCGTGCTCGACGAGGTGCGATCCAAGACCTCCGGCGAGGTCGCGTCGTACATCCCCGAGCTCGCGCGGGTGGATCCCGATCCCCTGGGCGTCGCGCTCGTCAGCGTGCACGGCGTCGTGCACGAGGCGGGCGACACCGACACGCACTTCACCATCCAGTCGGTGTCGAAGCCGTTCGTGTTCGCGCTCGCGGTCGATGCGCTGGGCCTCGACGAAGTGCTGAAGCACGTCGGCATCGAGCCGAGCGGCGAACCGTTCAACGCGATCAGCCTCGAACCGGGGACCGGGCGCCCGCTGAATCCCATGATCAACGCCGGCGCGATCGTGATGTCGTCCCTCATGGCGGGCGAGACCGCCGAGGACAAGTTCGCCGCCATCCATTCGGGTATCCAGAGGTTCGCCGGGCGCGACCTCGCCGTCGACGAGGCGGTGTTCACCTCGGAGGCGACGACCGGCAACCGCAACCGCGCGCTCGCCTTCCTCACCCTCGCGGCGGGCACGCTCGGCGCACCGGTCGACGTGGCGACCACGGCGTACTTCCGCCAGTGCTCGATCTCCGTGACCGCGCGCGACCTCGCGACCATGGCGGCGACGCTCGCCACGGGTGGCGTGAATCCGATCACGCACGAACGCGTGATCAGCGAGGATGCCGCGCGCTGGACCTCGTCGGTCATGACGAGTTGCGGCATGTACGACGAGTCGGGCGACTGGCTGCTGCGCGTCGGCATGCCGGCGAAGAGCGGCGTCGGCGGCGGCATCGCGGCCGAGCTGCCCGGCCAGTTCGGCATCGGAACGTTCAGCCCCCGGCTCGACGCGAAAGGCAACAGCGTGCGCGGCGTCGCGATGCTCGAGGCGATGTCGGCGCGCTTCGAACTGCACCAGATGCAGCACCGTGGCGACCCGCTCTCGCCGATCGCGTCGCTCACGCGCGACGGCTCCGACACGATCGCCGCGCTGCGCGGCGAGATCTTCTTCTCCGGAGCCGAGGAGGTGCTCGCCCGCCTCACCCCACTCGTCAGCGACGACGGATGCCTCGTGCTCGACTTCGCGGATGTCACGCGCATCGGCGACGCGGCCGCCCGCATGTTCCGCTCAGCGCCTGGCGTCGCGGGCGAGCGGGCCGACGGCGGTGGCGAAAAGGTCGTCGTACGAGACCCGGAGGGCCTGCTCGGCCACTGAGTCCACCGTTGGGTCCGCCGCTGAGTCCGCCGCTGAGTCCGCCGCGGCGAATATCGGCGGTCGGCTCTCGCTCCACGAACCCGCACCCCTTCGCCACATCACCACATCACCACATCACCACATCACCACATCACCACATCACCACATCACCACATCGCTCTCAGGGGATGCTCCTCCACCGACGCGGGGCCCGCCGCACGGCAAGCGCGGCCGCAAGCATCAACTCCCGACCCTCGCCCTGCAGACTCGAGCTCTACGGCTACACGACTACACGGTCGTGTCGATCCGGCCCGGTTCTGTTCGACGTATGAGAAAGAGGGGCTCCCAGCGGAGCCCGATGACGAAAGGTTCGATCATGACGCAGTACTTCCTCACCGTTCCCCACGACTCCGCGGAAGAGCCGACCATGGCATCGATGCAGGACATCGACCCCGCCGACCTGGCCGCCGTACTGGCAGCGGTCGACGAGTTCAACACCGCGCTCAAGGACTCGGGTGCGTTCGTGTTCGCGGGCGGGCTCTACCCGCCGTCATCCGCGAAGACCGTCGACCCCTCGTCGGGCGAGCCCCGGGTGCTCGACGAGCCATTCGTCGAGGCATCGCAGTACGTCGGCGGATTCTGGATCATCGAGGCGGCAGACGAGAGCGCGGCCGTCGAATGGGCGACGAGGGCAGCCTTGGCGTTGCAGGGCCGCATCGAGGTGCGGGCCTTCCAGGAGCCGCCCGCCGCCTGACATCCGGTGATGGCGTCGGCCCGCACTCCGTGCACGGCCGCGCCAGGGTCGCTCGGTTCACTCGCGCGGGGTGCGGTGCCCTCCGCCGGTGTCGAGGTCGTCGCCGGCCTCGAGGTCGGGGCCGTCGCTCTCAGTGATGTTCGCTCCCTCGAAGAACGGGTCGACGCCGAGCTCGCGGTCGTGCTCGGCGCGCAGGCGCCGCTGCTCGTCGGGGTCGTCGGCGAAGTCGCGGTCGTCGGGTAGCTGGCCGTCGTCGGGTGCGGTGGTGTCGCTCATGTCGTCTCCTCGGTCGATGCGTTCATGCTCCTTCGCAGGGCCGAGCGGGTGCAAGGGGTTGCGGAACGAGGCCGGAACGATGCCGGACTGCGGATGTCGCGAACCGATGTCAAGCCCTTCCGCGCAGGCGCCGCGGCACGTGAGGGTTGGACTCTCGCACATCCGTGCGAAGCCGACGATGGGAGCGATGATGACGGATCCGCCCGACGACCGCCGTGACAACGACGACCGCAACCGCGACGTCGATCGCACCGAGGTGCCGGCGGGCGTTCAGTCCGTCGACGAGGGGCTCCCGAACGACGAACTCCCCGACGACGAGACCATCGTCCGCGATACCCAGAGCGAGTGACGCTCGGTCGTTCGATGGCCGGCCGCCGTGACGTGACGAGGAGGGCAGCGGATGCCGCGGCATCCGCTGCCCTCCTGCCGGGTCGCCCTACTTCACCACCACCTGCACCGGCTTCGACTCGGTCTCGCCGTTGGCGTTGGCGAACACGGCGACGAGCGAGTGCGTGCCCGGCGCGACATCCGTGAGCTTGACCGTGGCGGCCTGGGCGCCGGGCGTGGCCGCGACCAGCGAGCCGGAGCCCACCGAAACCCCGTCGAGCTCGAAGCGGTACGACGTCGCGTTCGTGCCCCACCAGAGGTTGGCGGTCGCGGTGAACGAGCTCGCGCCCTTCTTCTGGTCGGTCGAGACGACCGGCACCGCGGGCGAGGCCTGCGTGACCTTGACCGTCGTCGAGGTCGTCGCCGTCGTGCCGACCGGGTTGATGAGCTCGCCCGTGTAGACGTAGGTGCCGTTGGGCTTGCCCGTGAACGTGACACCGGTCGTCTGCGAGAGACCATCCGTGGAACCGAGCACCTTCGTCGAGACCAGCGCACCGTTCTCGTAGAGGCGGAAAATACTGCCCGGCGTGCCGTACCAGAGGTTCATGACGACGTCGTAGTCGCCGTTGTGCAGGCCGTTCAGCCATCCGCTCGTGTTCGAGAGCGTGCCCTTGCCCGGCACAACGGAAGCCCCGGTCGCCGGCACCACGAGCAGCGTCGACGACGCCGTCGAGACGAGCCCGGCGTGGTTCGTCGCGGTCACGAGCACCTCGATGTCACCCGCGAGCCCGAGGGCCGCGAGGTCGACCGCGGCATCCGCCTCGACCGTCTCGCCACCCACCGTCACGACCAGTGAGCGGATGCCGCTCTCGGCGTCGTCGGCGGTGATCGCGAGCTGCAGCGGCTCGTCGTCGACGACCGTGCCCGAGGGCAGGCCGGCGATGACGGGCGCCGTCTCGTCGGCGGCCGGAGCCCCGACGTAGGCGATCGACGCCACGGGCGGCTCCGCCATGTCGGCCCCGATGAAGAACGACGGGTTCGGCGGCTGGTTGTACGCCGAGTTCTGCCCGGCGACGCCGACGCGGTACTGCGAGTCGTGCATGAGGGTCGGGATGCGGGCGTCCGTGACATCCGTCGTCGTGGAGATGCGGATGCCGCTGCCGTCGTCGAGTCGCACCGCGAGCTCTTCGCGCCAGTCGCCGAACAGGTCGGCCTGCACGACCGGGTTGCCCTTGGTCGTGTTGTTCGTGAGCGTGCCGTCGAGGCGCTTCAGCAGCACCGACGACTGCGACGCCGGGTCCCACTTCGAGATCGTCGGCACGCCCGTGGCGCTGACCGTGTCGTAGTCGTGGTCGGTGATCTCGCGGGTGAGGTCGCCGTCCCACCAGGTGACGAAGTTCGCCGCCGGGATGTCGGTCGACAGCACCTCGCCGTCGGCGGACTTCAGCGTGCCGACGGGCGAGTTCCACGCGGCATCCCCGCCGATGTTCCACGCCTCGGCGCCCGGGTGGCTCGGGTCGATGTCGGCGGCGACGCCGCGGCCCGTGTCCTTCGTCGCCTTCGTGGTCCAGAGCACCTCGCCGGTCTCGGCATCGCGGAAGCTCGCACCGATGCCGCCGTTGCCCGAGACGTCTTCATGCACGCCGTAGACCTCGAGGCCCAGGCGGTCGGTGTCGAAGTCGCCCACGTGCAGCGCGTCGCCGTGGAAGAGGCGCGTGTTGTAGAGCGGCGTGCCGTCGTCGTCGATGGTCATGGCGCCGAAGACGATCTCGTCGAGTCCGTCGCGGTCGACGTCGGCGGGCACGAACTGGTGGTTGCCCTGCCCGGTGAAGGCCGAGCCGGCGTCATTCGAGTCGAACGACCAGCGCTGCTGCAGCTGCCCGTCGACGAGGTCCCACGCGACGATCACGGTGCGTGTGTAGTAGCCGCGGCTCGTGATGAGGGAGGGGTGCTCGCCGTCGAGGTAGGCCACACCCGCGAGGAACCGGTCCACCCGGTTTCCGTACGCGTCGCCCCACGAGCTCACGTTGCCGCGGCCCGGGTTGTAGTCGACCGTGTCGATGGCGGCGCCCGTCGGCCCGTCGAAGACGGTGAGATACTCGGGACCGCTCAGGATGTAGCCGCTGGAGTTGCGGTAGTCGGCGGCCGCGTCACCGATGACCGTGCCGGCGCCGTCGACCGTGCCATCCGCCGTCTTGAACGCGACCTCGGATCGCCCGTCGCCGTCGAAGTCGAAGACCTCGAGCTGCGTGTAGTGCGCGCCGGCGCGGATGTTCATGCCCAGGTCGATGCGCCACAGGCTCGTGCCGTCGAACTTCACGGCCTCGGCGTAGACCTTGCCGGTGTAGCCGGACTGCGAGTTGTCCTTCGAGATCGACGGGTTCCAGAGGAACACGAGCTCGTACTCCCCGTCACCGTCGAGGTCGCCGACCGTGCCGTCGCCGGGTGCGTACGTGACGGTCTTGCCGTCGGGCAGCACGTCGTCGGCCGGCTTGTTCAGCGGGATGTCGAGGTACTGGTCGTCCCACACGCCGAAGTCGTCGGCGACGGTGACCTCGCGGGTAGCGCCGTCGGCGCTCGGCACCAGCGCCGTCACGAGGTACGTCGACTCGGTCGTGCCGTCGGGGTCGACGAGGTTCGTCGCACCCGTGAGCGGCTCGTCGTTCACGAGCACGCCGTCGCGGTACACGTTGAACCCGAGGTCGCGCGCGTCGAGGCCGAGCAGGCGCCAGCCGACGTACACGCCGCCGCCATCAGCCTCCGTGCGAGCCACGGCGACGGGCGCCCGGTCGAGGTACTCCGCCTGGCGCACGAGGGTCGTCGCGACGTCCGTTGCGAAAGTCTCGGATGCCGCGGACGCCCCGCCCGCGTTCTGCGCGACGACCTTGTAGAGGTAGGGGCGCGTGGTGAGCACGTCGGTGTCGGTGAACGTGGGCTCGGTGACCGTGGCCACCTGCTCGAAGTCGATGTCGGCGCGCGTCGAGCGGAACACCTTCCACTGGATGACGTCGTCGGCGTCGCCCCATCCGATCGTCACGCTGTTGCGCTCGATCGCGGAGGTCGCGAGCCCGGTCGGCGTCGCGGGTGCCGCGACGTCAGGATCGACGACGGATGCCGCGAGCCGGTCGCTCTGCCGCGAGACGCGGTCGCCCTTCACCGTGGCGATGGCGTAGTCGTAGCTCTCGCCGAGTTCCACGTCGGTGTCGTCGAAGGTCGTGGTCGCGGCATCCGTCACCTGACCGATGGCGACGAGCTCGCCACCGGGTGCCGAGCGGAAGATCGTGTAGCCCGTGGCATCCGCCACCGGCTGCCAGCCGAGCGTGACGGCGAGGTCGCCGTCGGCGGCGACATCCGTGACCGCGAGGCCCGTGGGCGAGGCGAGCGGGGTCTGCACCTTGATGCCGTTGAGGCGGCCGTCGCCGCCCGTGACGCGGATGTTGAGCTGCCCGTCGGCGACCTGGATCGCCGGGAAGTACGCCTCGTGCACGTTGCCCGTGGTCGTGCGCGGACCCGAGTAGGCGGTGCCCTCGATGTCGAAGTTCGTGCCGTTGCTGGCGATGAGGTCGCCCGCGAAGGTCGTGACCTCGTACGCGCCGTTCGGCACGTCGACCGCGAACGCCTGGTTGTTGGCGATGGTGAAGTCGCGCGCCATGAGGTCGTCGCCGCCGCGGTCGCGGAAGCCCGCGGCGGGCGGCGCGGTCGTGAAGCCGTAGCCTTTTCCTGCTGAGTAGGCCGTGCCGGGGTTCACGCCGAGCCAGCCGGCGGCGACCGGCGTGGCCGGCCCGCCGAAGTCGAAGGCGAGGTCGATGTTGCCGGCTTCGGCAGCTTCGGCAGCGGATGCCGGCGCCACGGCGGTGAGGGCTGCACCGGCGGCCAGCGCCGTTCCGGTCAGCAGTGCGATGAGCGGCCGTGATCGGCCGCGGCGTACGTTCGGACCCACAGGATCTCCTTCGATCGAGTACTGGTGCTGGGTCGCAGCGTCCGTGCTCGCCGCGCGTGATCCATCGCTTCTCCCCCTTCGGGAAAGCGATTTCCCTTGAATCGTGTCAATCCTCGCCTGCGGCGAACGGTGAGTCAAGAGGGCATGGCGAGATGAGGGCACGAGCGCGCGGTTTCGCGCTTGAGGCTTGAATTCGGGCACTCCGGCACTCCGGCACTCCGGCACTCCGGCACTCCGGCACTCCGGCACTCCGGCACTCCGGCACTCCGGCACTCCGGCACGACAGCGTGTCACCCCGTCAACTGCCGCGACAGCTCTCGCTATGAGCGGGGGACGCCTGGAGCAGACGATTCCGGGTCGATCGCAGAATCCTCAGCCCACCAATCCGGGCAGGCCGCCTGCAACGCGTCGGCGATCTCGTACGGTTCCATTGCCCCGTCCGAGGCCACCCGAACGACGAACGCGACCGCATCATCCTCATCCATCTCGACGTCCCACCCGTTCAGCCGGAGGAACGCGATGGTGATGACCCACGCCGTGCGCTTGTTGCCATCCATCAGGGGGTGGTTCCGCGCGAGCGCAGTCAACAGCGCCGCGGCCTTCGCCCAGATACCGGAATGGACGTCCACGCCGAACACCGGCATCGGCGCGGCGAGGGCCGAGAGCATCAGCCCCCGATCGCGGTAGTGAAATCCCAGCCGGTCGACGACGAGCGGATCGACCTCGTCGGGGGTGATGTAGATGACCGGCTTCTCGTACCGGGTCATGCGTCAGCGAGCTTGGCGAGGATGCCGGCGTCGCGCTCGATCACGTAGTCGAACGCGGCGCG
Organism: Agromyces sp. Marseille-Q5079; assembly: GCF_051016555.1. NCBI lineage: Bacteria > Bacillati > Actinomycetota > Actinomycetes > Micrococcales > Microbacteriaceae > Agromyces > Agromyces sp. Marseille-Q5079. Next base: position 598,041 of record NZ_JBPEJF010000001.1, read on the forward strand.
CACCCGAGCGGACTTGTCGTCGCGCGCGGCCTTCTCCTCGATCGCCATGATGACGATCTCATTCTTGGAGCGGCGCTCGGCGGCAGCGAGTTCGGTCAAGAGGCGGTCTTGCTCCTCGGTGAGGCGCAACGTGAGTGCCATAGCAAACCCTTCCAAAGTGGTATCGCCATGATACCGCAGGGTTGCGCGACTATGGCTGGCCGGCGAGGAGTTCGCTATGGGGTTGCCCGGATGCCACGAACTCCCTCGGTCGCTCGTGATATCACCGCGATATACTCGACCCCATGACCACCCGTGAGTCGGATGCCGCAACGCTCGTGCGCCGGGCGCGCGAAGACGCCGGGCTCTCGCAGCGGGCGCTCGCGACCCTGGCCGGCATCAAGCAACCCAATCTCGCGATGATCGAATCCGGCGCCCGAGTACCGAGCGACGATCTCCGCGAGCGCATCCTCCGGGCCGCGCGCATGCGTCCGTCCATCCCCCTCGAGCTCTTCGCCGAGCGCATCCTCGAGCTCGCCCCGAAGTACGGCGTCAGCGACATCCGCGTCTTCGGCTCGGCCGCTCGCGGAACCGACACCGCCGACAGCGACGTCGATCTGCTCGTCGGGGCCGGCCCCGACGTCGACTTTCTCACCCTTGCGGCGTTCCGCCAGGAGGTGGCGGACCTCATCGGGTTCCCGGTCGATGCCGTCGTCGACGACGACGCGGATCCGGTCGTGCGCGCACTCCGCCGCGAAGCGGTGCCGCTGTGACCGACGGCGACGCGCCGCGCGGCCGTTTCACTGCACGCCCGCGGAGCGAAGCCGTGGGCTCGGAGCGCTCGCGCGAGCGCCTGTCCGAAGAAGTCGCTCGACTTCGCTCGCGCTTCGAGCGCGCAACCCGCGACGGGCGCGGAACCTTCGCGGATGCCGACTCCGACGCCTATGACATCGGCATGCTCGCGGTCATCCACCTCGCCGATCTCGTGAACCGCCAACTCCCCGCCGCGATCGCGGCCACCCTGCCTCGACTCGCGCGCGACGGGCTCCGGGCAACCCGCAAGACGGCCGCCCGCAACTCCGCGCTCGGAGACAACGCGCGTCTCTGGGAGACCATCTCGACCCACGCACCCGCGCTGCTCGACGCGATCGATGCCGGCCTTCAGGCACCGTCGGCGTCGAGCGCCCCCGGGTAGAGCTCGTCGAGCAGCCCGAGCGCCATCTCGCGCAGCAGCCCTGTCCGACGACTGGGCCTACGCCCGACGCTACCGCTCAGAACAAGCCCCTGCCTGGCTGGATCCACTTCGTCGGGCGCCAGAGATCGGTCAGACGTAGACGTACCAGACCGCGAACGTCCACTTCAGTGTGGAGTTCCGGTAGTTGCACGCGACGTAGCCCGTACGAGTGGCGCCCGACGCAGCAAGCCGATTGAATGCGGCGTACATCTCGGAGACGCAACGCGACTTGGTCGTATAGCCCGAGAAGGTCTGCATGTACTCTCGCGTCGCATGCGCCGGAGAAGCCACGGTCGCTCCGACTCCGGCAACAAGCCCTACAGCCAACGCACCGGCCGCCAGCTTCCTCTTGATGTTCATCGGGTCCTTCCTGCATCGCGCCGCCCGGTCGGGCGACGCAGCCAATGATGGCACGACGCGAAACGCGGATGAAGCCCCGCGCCTCACCAAAGCCGTTGAGCCGTTGAGCCATATCGCGATCGAGCGAGTTGACCTCCTCATGGACACTCAGCTCCTGGTCGTGACCGAGGCAGTGTCGCCGTCGAGCGCCCCCGGATAGAGCTCGTCGAGCAGCCCGAGCGCCATCTCCCGCAGCAACTCCTCGAGCTCCCGCTGCACGCGCGGCACCCGCTCCTCGCCATCGCCGCGCCGGGCCCAGATCGCCGCGAGCCGATCCTGCTCCGCCACGACGGCGTCGACCACCATCGGCCGCCAGTGCTCGGGGTACTCGCCCTCGCGCCAGGCGCCGCGCCCGCGGCCGTAGTGCGCGACCGCGAGGTAGCGCAGCAGCGCCGAGGTCACGAGCCCATCGAGGAACGCCTCCTCCCAGCGCAGGCTCGACTCGGTGCGGCCGCGCACGACGTTGACGCCCTGCGCCACGCCCGCGCCGCCGAGCGCGCCAATGATCGCACCGGCGACCATGCCCGCGCCGAACGTGAGCCCGCCCGCCAGGAGATCGGCACCGAGTCCAGTGAGCGCCCCCGAGACGACGCCGCCCAGCGCGGCCGTGCGGGTGCCGTCGAGCGGCGCGTCGAGGTGCACGCCGTCGGCCACGCGCTCGAGCACCTCGTCGGCGGCCCGCCCCTCGAGCCGGTGGATCGCGATGAGCTGCTCCATGCCCCGCCGCAGGTCGGCCTGCAGGCGGGCGGCCATCTCGTCGGTGGCATCCGATCGCGCCTTGGTGCGCGCCGCGTTCGGCAGCCCGAACGAGCCGGTGACCCGGTTCGTGAGCGGCTCGGCCGGCAGCGTGACGCGGTCAGCGGCGGCCCGGGCGATCGGCCCGGCGAGCGCGGCCATCGAGGCGTCGAACTCGCCCATGCGGAGCTCACGCCACGCGACTGACAGTCGCGCGAAGGCCCGCCCCGAGGCATCCGGAACCAGCGGTTCGATCGCCTGGAACAATGTGAACTCCTGCACCCAACAACGCGCGAACGCGTCGAAGGCGAGCACGTCGCGCACGTTGGTGGTGGGGCCGAGCGCGGCACGCCAGCGCGCGGCATCCGCTTCTTCGACCGCCCGCTCGCGCGGCGGACCGGTCTGGTTGAGCAGCACGAGCACGGGCTTGCCGATCCACTCGAGCACCTCGAGCTCGGGGGCGAGGTAGCCGGCGTCGGCGGGCGCCTCGGCGGCGTTCACGAGGTAGAGCACGACGTCGGCCTGCTCGGCGACGTTGCGCACGGCGAGCTGGCTGAGCCACAGCGCACGGTCCTGGTAGCGGTCCCACACCTGCGTGAGGAACCAGCCGATGGGGTTGCGGTCCTGCCGCAGCCGGCGCGCGAGGCGCACGCTGTCGCCGAAGCCCGGGGTGTCCCAGAGCGTCAGCAGGTCGCCGTCGGAGGTCTGCACGAGCGGGAACGGCGTCGCCTCGGCGGTGACGTGCGGGGCGTCGCGCACCTCGCCGACATCGCGCCCGAGCAGCGTGCGCGCGAGCGTCGTCTTGCCCGCGTTGGTGTGCGAGATGAGCGAGAGCGAGACGGCCCCGGCGTCGAGGCCGCGCACCTCAGGCGGTCGAGCAGTCAGCGAAGCAGCCGTATCGAGACCCCGCCCCCGCTCACCCCCGTCGGGTGCCGCGTGCCCGCTCATGCCCTCCACCCCGCCTCGGTCGTGGCACTCCCGTCGCCCCCACGAGCGGATGCCGCGGCGGCGAGCTGCGCCTCGGCCGCCGCCAGGTCGGGGTCGGCGAGGTCGACGAACACCGGAACGCTCCCGTGCGCCTCGAGCAGCTCGCGCCACGCCGCGCGGCGGTCGTCGCGGCGCTGCGCGTCGTCGCCCCAGCGTGCGAGGAACGCGGACTCGTCGACGAGCGCGACGGTGGTTCCGGATGCCGCGCCGCGGCCTTCGCCGCCCAGCGCCCCGAGTTGCACGAGGAACGCGCCGTGCGCGTCATCCTCGGGTGTCGCCGTGAGGCTGAACAGCGGCAGGCGGATCTCCCCCGCGTCGGCGATTCGCCCGCCCGCGGCATCCGTCACTTGGCCGTGGTCGAGGTCGTCGCCCCACGCGACGGCCTCGTCGATGGTCGCGGCGGCGTTGCCGTACGCCCGCGCGACGATGGCCTCGAGCCCGGTGCGAGCCTCGGGCGCGAGGGTGTAGCTGTACGGGATGACGCGCACCCGCGCCGGCTCGCCCACCCACCCGGCGACGAGGCGTCGGTAGTACGCCTCGTCGACCGGCAGCGCGACGTTCTTGGCGCGGCGCCGCTCGACCAGCCCCGCGACGACGGCGAGCACCAGTCGCGGAACGATGACGACGACGGCGACCGTGCCGGCTATGAGGTGCATCCAGCTCGCGGCGTTCTCGCTCGCGGGCGCGCGGATCGCCTCGATCGCGGCGACGTCGGGCACCGGGATGCCGGTGAGCCACGATCCGGGCGCGAGCGTCACGGCGAGCAGCGCGTGCACCTGCTCGGCGCCGAGGAACGTGCTCTCCCACGACGCGCGGTACTCGAACGCGAGCCCGCGCAGGTAGAGCCCGGCGATCAGGCCGAGCGCGGTCGCCGCCGCCGCGAGATGCAGCACGCGCGCGGCGCGCGCCCCGTAGAGCGGTGCGGCGACGCGCGCCCACTCACGGGGCAGCGCCGCGAGCACGGTGCGCCTGGCGGCGGTCGCGGCATCCGCTCGGTTGATGTCGCCGGATGCCCGCACCGACGCGACCCGGATCAAGACGGACCGCACCGGACCGGCCGCGCCGCGCCGGAGCACCAGCCGACGCACGAGCAGCCAGACGTACACGACGAGGTTCCACGCGACGAGCGCGAACACCGGCGGTGCGAGCAGGTTGATGCTCGACCCGCCGCCGATGCGATCGATGAGCAGGCCCAACACGAACGCGGCGATCACCGTCACGACGCCCACCCACGGACGCCATCGGATGCCGCGCACCGTGCGCGTCACCGCGGGCTGGCGTGTGCCGACCCGTTCGAGCACGAGCTGCGCGCGCCGCCCGAGGAACTCCTCGGCGCTCGCCCGCTCCCCCACGATCGCCGCCGCCGCGCGGCTCGCCCACTCCCGGTCGGCATCGGACCACAGCACGCGCTCGCGATCAGCCGTCTCGACGGCGCGCGCCGCGGTCGTCTCGAGGGCGGCCGACTCGTCCATGCTGCGGAGTCTATGCCGCGGCTGGGCCGGGAGTAGGCACGTTCTCGTGCGGCCTCATTGCGCGATCGCCAGCGCTTCCGGCTCCTTCGCGGGCAACAACGGATCGGTCCGCCGTTCGCTTTCCGGAATGTCCATCGTCGAGGCGAGGAGGTTCCCGAGTCGGCGAGCGACATCGAGGCCGTCTCCTGTCGCCGCCCAACTGTCGAAGGTCAGGCGAATGTTCTCGTCGGCAGTGATGACGTCGAGGACCGGACCTTGCTTCTCGCGTTCGCGGAACCTCACGTACCGGATGTCGGTCAGGGGCACGTCCCGCTCGATCACCCCCTGCTTGCGAACCGCGCTCTGAGAGGAGATGAAGAGCCGCTCGGGCGTGACGCCGAGGTAGGCGTTGTCGCCGACGAGGCGATCGAGATTCACGTCGGCGATCGCAAGCAGGTCGCTCTGCCCGGGAACGGCCCATCGCAGGATGCGAAGCACGTCTTCGGGCACGGGCTCCTTGAAGACCGCAAGCGACGGGTCAGCAACGGGTGGCCGCACATTGACTCGGTTGCGCAGCGATGCCACGAGATCGGCGAGCGCTTCGGACATCGCCACCGTGTCGCGGATGCTCCGACGCTTGCCAGTGAACGGCAGACTGCGCTCGGCCGGCAGTTCGGCCATCAGCCGGCACTGACGTTCGAGTACTCCGAGCAGATTCGCGATCGTCTCGAGGTCACGGGTGTGTTCGCGCTCGGTCACCTCGACGAGATCGGCGAGCAGCTTCTCGTTCTCGACAGAATGCGCGTCATCGCCTGCGATGCGGGCGGCCCGCAGCACCTGCGAGCGATACCACGACCCCTCGGCCATCAGCAGTCCGTGCGTGTCCGCGATGATCTGCTCGACGTACTTCTCGATGTAGGCGCGACGGCTCGAGGCATCTGCGTCGAGCGCTGCGATGTGCCGCTGGACGAACGAGAGGAACAGGTGCTGCTGCTTTCGGAGATCGGCCTCCCGCGTGGAGACAGCGGCGAAGATGTGGTCGTTGACGATGCCGGCGATCCTGGCCTCTCGCACCGCGCGCATTGTCGTCTCGTGCAGACCGAGCAGGGTCGTCCACTGATCTTCGTGCAGGGCGTGGAGCACGTCACGGGTCAGTTCGATGTTCTCGTCGATGCGGCGCGAGATGGAGGCGAGCTGCACCTGCATGGCGAGCATCGCCGCTGCCGGGCCAAGCGCCGCGATCATCGTCACGCTCTGAACACCGGTCGCAGGAGCCCAACGCACCGACGCCGCGATCTTGCCGCTCCCGTCGACGAGCGAACCCAGGTTCCACCCGCCGGACACCATCGGCTGCGCCGTCTGCAGTGCCTGCAGCGTCTCTGGGGCCAACCGAACCAGGCCCTGCACGTTCGTCGCGGCTTGGATACCCTGCGCCGCCAGATTTCCGAGCCCTGACGCGACAGCGAGCCGGTCGGTGAGTTGCGCGCGTGCTCGTGTTGTCGTCATCTCGAACGGAACGACGTCGAGACCGACGGGCACGTGGTCTGCGAAGAGAACCGCCAGACCGGGCTCGATCTCGACCAGGCTGATCGCCCGGTCGTCGGTCTCGGCCAACTCGGTTCCGACGGATGCTTCGGCTGATGTCGTCATGGACACTCTTTCGTTCGGGTGGGGACATTGTACGGATGCGCAAGGCCGTCGGCGGCCGAGGCTCTTCGGTGACCGCGACTCATGCGCGCGGAGTCAGGCAGGGCGAGCGACCACGGGATCCGGACGAGCAGATGCCACGTGCTGACGCACGACCGGACCATCCCGGCGCCGCGCTCGACGGTCGCCGTACGTTTCGTGCTGCGTATCGAGTTCGGCGACGCGGCGGCGAACCAGAGTGAGCACCGCAGCGACGTGGCGACGACGCGGCTCGTCGAGCCAGCCGGCGACCTCGAGAGTCCGAGCTCGCGCGGCGACGGATCGCATCCGTGCGATGGTGTCGCGGCGAAACGCCTGGAACGCGTCGTCAGGACGCGCGGCGAGGCGCTCGAAGCGGTTGTCGATGATCGCGACACGCAGTTCGAGCGCCTGAACGTCAGCGAGGAACTGCTCCCGGTCGGCCGTGGCATACGTGCCACCCGGCCCACTGTGCAAGCCGCCGTCGCTGATGCCGCGCGAAACCTGCTCGTGCGCTCTGAGCGGTGAGTCGAAGCCCATACTGGTGCTCCTCGAAGACTCCAGCCGTAGCCGAAGATTCCGACGTTAGGGGCTGCCGCCGACATTCGTCCAGAATCTGCGAAGTTCGAAACTTGCCGCGGAAGCCGAGAGCCGCAGAGGGTGCGTGCATGTGGCATGCGCGACGCTCGCGCATAGTTCGGTCGCGGATCTCGCCACGACCGATCTGAATCATTACGGTCTCAGGTGGTCGGGCCCTTTCGGATGCCCGCTTTCGCTTGAGCAATAATCAGGACCACTTGTTCCAGGAATGAATCGGTGATCTCTTCGTCCGTTGCGGTCCACGCGAGTCCGAGGGGGGCGATGCTCGCATCCTTGTAGGTGAGTCCGCGCCGGTCGTACACGAATATCATCGGACGCGCCGGGTCAGCCGAGAATTTCAGCTCCACGGTCCAGTCCGCTTCCGGAAAGTAGTAGGCATTCCAGGTCTCTTCGTGAAGACCGCCATGGGCTTCCCATTCGGTCACGAGACCTTCAGCCGCCAGACGCTCTGCGATGAGCGGTTCGAGCCGCTTTCTGCGATCGCGAACCAGTCTGCCGATGGTGCTGCGGGCCTCCTGAAATGCTGCGATCGCAGCGCCGTGCTCTTCGAGGATGTCCCGCCACTCATCCAACCGCTTCGCTTCGTCTTCGAGTTCAGTCATCGCCACGTCTCCGATTCTTGCTTCCATGAACTGTTGGAGCAGGTCAAGACTTCGTCGTTGGTCGAGATCCTTGGGTGCGAGGAGGAACTCGAGCAGCTGTGGCGCCCGCTTGATGGCTTCGCTCAGGCCCGCGTAGGTGATCGCTGTCGAAAGGAACTGTTGCTGTGCCTGATCGAAATGCGTTCTCTCGTCAGGTGCCAGCACGGCCACGATCACGGTCGAGAGCCCGAGGCTACTGGCATGCTCGGCGTACTTCTGCAGTGGGTTGTCGAGCACATGACCGATCTTGTTCTCGAGCACGATCGCGATGTCGAGTTCATGGTTGACCGCGAAGACGTCGATGTACTCGACCTGGGTCCCGATCTCCCATGCGTCCGAGCCAAGAGCATCCTCGGCGACGAACACTCTGCCATCCTTCCCAGCCGGCCCGATCGCGTTCACACCGTCGAGGAGGCGGAGCAGCGCGTCGATCACCAAAGTTCCGAGTCCGTGACGCTCGTTGGGATCCAGAAAGAACTGCAGCGTCATGTCGACGCGTGTTTCGCGCCAGCCCTCTCGGAGGATGTCGTAGACGTTCACGGGCCGCGGTCTCGTTCGCGCAAGACTCGATGCCGCGCGGAGGAACGACATGTCGAGCGTCATGCCACCCACGGTACTGACTAACGCGACGTATCAGCGGGAAGCAGTCGCTGCCACTGCGAACCCCGCGGGTACGCTGACAGAGTTCCAGCCATCGACTGAAGGACACGCAGACACATGGACGTGCAGGAGACCCGCCTCCAACAGGTGCTCGAAGGTTCGAAGCAGTACCGAGTTCCGCTATATCAGCGGCCCTACTCCTGGACGACGAAGCAGTTGGATCGCCTGTGGAGCGACATCGTCGAGCTCGCCGAGCATCGCGTCGACGCACCCCACGCCACGCATTTCACCGGCTCTCTCGTGCTCTCACTCGGACAGGTTGGACCGAGCGGCAGCGAGTTCCTCGTCGTCGATGGCCAGCAACGTCTGACGACGCTCACACTCCTGATCTGCGCGCTGCGCGACCACTACGCAGAGGTGGAGCCGGACCATCCCGAGAAGATGGCGCGCCTCGAGGAGTCGTATCTGGTCGACCGGTTCAAGCGCGGCGACGACCGCCTCAAGCTCCTGCCCACACAGGCTGATCGAGATGCATACCGCTCGATCATCAGCCGAAATGTCGACGGCGCTCCGCAGTCCGGAATCCTCGAGGCGTACCGGTTCTTCAGAACGCGCATTCACCAGGCGGATGCCCCTGACGACCCTCACGATATCGATCGCATCGAATCCGCGGTGCTGAACGGTCTCGTCTTCGTCTCGATCACTGCGAAGGGCGATGACAACGTCTATCGGATCTTCGAGTCCCTGAACAACACCGGGTTGAAGCTGACGCAGGGCGATCTGCTTCGTAACTATCTCTTCATGCGCCTCGGTGGCCGGGGCGAGGAGATCTACGACAGCTGGTGGCTGCCGATGCAGCGAACACTGTCGCCGTCCGACCTCGAGACCTTGTTCTGGATCGATTTGATCTGGCGGAACCCGCTCGCGAAGCAGGGCGATATCTACACCCTTCAGGTCGAACGCTTGCGCGACCTCGACGACGACCAGATCGTCGCCGAGGTTCGGCGTTTCAGCGATCTCGCGAAGCTGTTCAGCCTCATCCGAAAGCCGGAAGGAGAGTCGAACGCCCAGGTTCGAAAGCAGCTGCAGCGGGGCAGCCAGTGGCGCCTCGCCGCTGCGGAACCACTGATGCTGCATCTGCTACGGCTGCGGGCAGAGGGACGACTCGACAATGACGGGCTGACCTCCGCCCTGCATCTCATCGAGTCGTTCATGGTGCGGCGCTTGGTGGTGGGAGCTTCGACCAATGGCATCTCCCGCATTCTCTACGGCGCGCCGGGTGAAGTCGGCGAAGAAGACGCGGTGGCGTCGCTTCACGGCTACCTTTCACGCGGTCGGAAGTTCTTCGCGACAGATGCCCAGATCGCAGATGCGGTGATCACCAAGCCCTTCTACTACCAGGGGCGATCGAGCCAACGGAAGACCCTTCTCTCCTGGCTCGAGCAGTCGACGCCGCTCCAATTCGGCGACCGGCAACTTGTCGGAAAGGAACAGGTCGAGCTCGAGAATCTGACGATCGAGCACGTCATGCCTCAGACGATCAGCGCTCCTTGGCGGGAGTCGCTGGAACGGGATCTCGGCGACTTCGAATCCGCCGACGAGGTGCAAGAGGAATACCTCCATACCTTGGCGAATCTCACCCTCACCGGGTACAACTCCGAGCTGAGCAACAATCCGTTCCAACAGAAGCGCGAGCTTCTCAGCGCTTCCGGCATTCGCATGAACGCTGAGATCGCAACACACGAGCGATGGGGTCGCGCGGAGATCCTCGAGCGGGGAGCGGTCATCTCGAAGCGCATCTCCGAGAATTGGATGGCACCGCTCGACGACACCGATGTCAGCGACGCCGGCGTGACCTGGAAGGTCGCTCTCGACGCGATCGATGCGATTCCCGCTGGTCGCTGGGCGAGCTATGGCGACGTCGCAGCGGTGGCGGGAACCCATCCTGTGCCACTCGGGCACCACCTCTCGAGCACCGTCGTGCCGAACGCCTATCGCGTGCTGAAGCGCTTCGGTTCGGTCGCACCCAACTTCGTGTGGGCAGCGGAGAGCCCGAATGCCGGTATCGACCCAGTCGAATTGCTTCGAGCGGAGGGCATCGAGTTCGACCCCGAACTCCGAGCGTCCCAGAACCAGCGAATGTCGGTCACCGAACTCGCAGAGGCAATCGGACTGGTCATCCGATCGGATGTCGAACCACGCGAGGACGAATCGGAAACCCGGAATGCGTTCCTCGAAGTGGTTGCTTTGGAGTTCACTCCGTCGACCTCCAACGGGGTGAATGCCCTCCTCGATTCGTGGGAGTCGCTCGGCGGTCGCATCGAGTACAACGCCGATGGCAATTCCTGTCACCTCATCGCTCCGGCGTCGGGTGCGCGGCCGAAGCCGATCAAGCCGATCATCTTGTATGCGAGCGGCTCGATCGAGTTCCCGTTCGCCACGCTCGAACATCGGCCCCCGTTCGACGAGCCGGAACTCCGCGAAGAGTACAAGTCGCGACTCAATGCGTCTCGGGTCGCAGACCTGACCGACGACATTTCCGCGCTCCGTTACCCCTCAGCGCCGCTCGCATCGCTCGAGTACGCGGCAACGCGCGACTCGATTGCTGATGTACTCACCTGGTTCTTGAGTGAGATCGACCGCTACGACGCCGAGTTCGCTGCAGCAGAATCGGTCGGGGCGAGCTGATCGGGTGAACGTCGAAGCAGCGGTGACGGCTCGCCCTTCCACGTGACCACGAGCACATCGCGGGCGCGACTCGCGGCGACGTAGAGCAGCGATCGCTCGCGAAGCAGCGCGTCCTCGTGTTCCTCGGGCGGCAGCTTCTGCAGCACCTGAGCAGCGGGCATCACCCCGTCGGAGACGTCGAACAGCACGACGCGATTGAATTCCATGCCCTTGGCGGTGTGCATGGTCAGCGCGACCGGCTTGTCGCCGTCTCGCTGCGCCGACTTGATGTGGTTGAGCGCGATGCCGTGTCGGTTGAGCCCGTCTCGCGCCGAAGCTGCCCGATCGTTCGTACGCGCGAGCACGGCGATGGCTGCCGGTTCCACGCCATCTTCGATCCAGGCGGTGATGAGCGCGGCGATGTGCTGCACCTGCGCCTCGTCGTCCGGACCTGCGAACGACGATGGCACGGGTCCCCGACGGGCTGATCGATAGCCGCCGACTCCCTCGCCCTCGTTCTCGCTGTCGGCGTACTCGCCGCCGTCGAGCACGCCGAGCGCGTACTTCAGGTTCTGCTCGGTCGTGCGGTAGTTGAGGGTCAACCGACGCGATCGACCGACGATGCGGATTCCGTAGCGCGCGAGCACGACATGCTGCCCGTAGATGCGCTGGTGGGTGTCTTCGGCGATGAAGAGATCGTCCGCGCCGGGTGCCGCCAGCGCGCGAAGGAACTGCCAGTGCGCAGGGCTGAGATCCTGCCCTTCATCGACGAGTACGTGGCCGACGAGCACTCCAGTGGCGACGCCGGCCGCATCGAGCCAAGCGGCTGAGATCGCAGCCTGTTCCGCCCAGCTCACGGTTCCAGCCTGTCGAGCGTTCACCCGGTACGCCTCGATGACTTTCCACACCTCGACGCGCTTCTGGCGGTCGAGCGCGACGCCACGACCCGGCCGCCTCACCGAGAAGTACTCGTCGGCGTCGGATACTCGGGCGGGAAGAACGACCTGCAGGTACTCCTGCTCGAAGAACGCAGGGTGCGCGATCGAATCGGGCAGCGCCGGGGCGACGGCCGCGATAGCGGTCGCCCAGCCCTCGTCGTTCGACGTCACCTGCGACACCTTTCCGCACGGCGCACCGAAGACGGCGGCCGCTGCAGCCCCGAATCCGTTGCCTGCCTTGAACCGAACCGCCGTCGCGAGCTGATCGACTCCGCGCACGAGAATCCCAGGCTTTCCGAGTGCGTCGGAAATCGGTGACGCGGGGTCGAGCGCTTGCAGATCGCTCTTCAGATTCTCGGCGAGCGCTCGCGTGAATGTCGTGAGAACGACCGTCGAGGCCGGATCCACTTCGGCGAGATGCCGTGCACGGTGCAGGAGTACCACGGTCTTGCCCGTGCCTGCGCCACCCGTCAGCCGGAACGGTCCGTTCCAATGACCGGTCGCGTATCGCTGCTGCTCAGGGTGCAGGAACACTCGCCACGCTCCGAGGCTGCCTTCCTCGATGATCCGCTGGAGCGACTCGTCGCTGTCGATGTAGGCGAACTGCATCTTGGCGGCCGGGTGCTCCAGGGCACGGAGAATCCGATCGTCCTCCGTGAGACCGGGTGCTTCCTCGTCCGCGGGGCCGACCCCGATCGCGAGCTCCTCGCGAATCTTGTCGAGCGGGTCTCCGACGGCGAGGGCGAGCGCCGCGTGCTGCTGCCACGCATTCGGAAACGCCTCCGCGAGCGCCAGAACTTCATCTCCGGATGTCGCTGCGAGCAGTGCTCGTGCCGAACGCGCATCGAATCCGAGTGCGTCCGTGAGATCCGCGATGCTGTAATTGTGTTCGCTCTCGAGGTACGACAGCGTCTGGGAAGCTGCCCCGTCGTAGATCACCTGCACCGGCGGGGCCAGCGCGGAGACGTCCACGAACTCGGCGATGCCGTTGACGGGGTTGCCTTCGAGACGCCTGGTCTTGGCGAGCATGTTGCCCTCGTCGTGCGGCCAAGTGCCCGCGTACACGTAGGTGCGTACACCGTCGCTCGAGTCGAACCTGAAGAGCACGGCACGCCAGCCCTGCGTGACCCGGCCGGTGCGGGCGCGCGGGTCGGCAGCATCCGTCATCGGCTTGATGCGAAGGCCGTCCGCGGTGTCGTCCTTGCGCAGCTTGTTGATGAACGCGATCTCGCGCTTCTGAACCGCGGAGTCGAGCTCGGGGGCCTTCAATCCATTGATGTCGGACCAGAGCACATTGGGCATCGCGCGGGCACCTTCGTTCGGCGGGGCAGTGCCGTCATCGTATCGGCCCGGTCCAACCGCGGTCCGGCATGCAACGTGACGAAGCGACTACCGTTGGTCCTCGTGAGAACCGTCCTGCCCGCCAGGCCCGAGCATCCGCTTCGGGTCGCGACTCGACCCGATTTCGAGTCAGGCGAACGACGCGTGCGGCTCGTCGATCTGTTCGCCGGATGCGGCGGCATCACACTGGGCATCGCGCAGGCCGCGCTGGCGAACGACCTTGCTCTCGAGATCGCGCTCGCCGTCGATTTCGAGGCGGAGGCGACGGATGCGTACCGCCGCAACTTCCCATCGGCGCAGCGCATCGCCACCGCGCCCGTCGAGGAATTCTTCGACGGCGCTCTCGGCTCGGAGGCGACGCTCGCCGAGCGTCGAACGGCGAACGAGCTCGGCGAACGTGGTGCGATCGACATCCTCGTCGGCGGCCCTCCGTGCCAGGGCCACAGCAACCTGAACAACCACACTCGTCGCGTCGACGAGAAGAACGCGCTGTATCTGCGCATGGTTCGCGCGGCCGAGATCCTCGCTCCGAAGGTCGTGCTGATCGAGAACGTGCCGGCGGTGCTTCGCGATCGCCACGACGTCGAGGGTGTGGTTGCGCGGGCGGAGCGGCGGCTGGGTGAGCTCGACTACCGAGTCGAGCACCGGGTCGTGTCGGTCGACTCGCTGGGCGTTGCGCAGACCCGGCGGCGTCACATCATGCTCGCGACGAAGCGCGGCGAAGTCGCGCCGGCCTCGGTCTTCGAGCACATCGAACGCAACGAGATCCGCCACGACCTCGAGTGGGCCATCGGCGACCTCGCCCATGTAGTCGGCGATGACCCGCGTGACCGCCCACCACAGGCGAAGGCCGACAACCTCGAACGCATGCGCTGGCTGCTCGAGAATGACGCGTACGACCTGCCCAACGATCGCCGACCCAAGTGCCACCAGGGCGCGCACAGCTACAAGTCGATGTACGGCCGCTTGCGCTGGGACCAGCCTGCGCAGACGATCACGAGCGGCTTCGGCAGCATCGGTCAGGGCCGCTACATGCACCCCGACCTTCGGCGGGCCCTGACCGCGCATGAAGCGGCGCGCATTCAGGGGTTCCCCGATTACTTCGATTTCTCGACGTGCAGCACCCGTGCCGCGATGGCGACGATGATCGGCAACGCCGTACCCCCACAACTGGGCACGGCGGTGTTCTCGAGTCTCTTCTCGGCGGGTTCCTTCGCCAAGATGGAGAGCGAAGAACCGACTGCGGCCATGGCTTAGCCCCAGTTCAGCGTCGAACACGCCACCTACCGGCGAGGAGCACCACGTGGAAGCGACCATCGAGTCGACCGGAACCGCATCGAACGAGGTTCCCGAGATCGGCAATCTCGTGAACGTGCGCGGCGCGCGCTGGTCGGTGACGGATGTCTCGGCGCAGTCGCTCCCGCGTTCCAGCGCCGACGACGGCACGGCCGAGCTGCAGCACGCCGTGACGATGCAGTCGATCGAAGAGGAGCACTACGGGCGGGAGCTCACGGTGATCTGGGAGCTCGAACCCGGCCGCAGCGTCGTGCGCGAGCAGGGTCTGCCCGAGACGATCCATGCCGACCGGTTCGACGACCCGAAGACGTTCGCGGCCTACGTCGACGCGCTCCGTTGGGGCGCGCTGACGAGTGCGGACCCGAAGACGCTGCAGGCTCCGTTCCGCAGCAGCGCCTCGGTCGAGGCCTACCAGCTCGAGCCGCTGCGACGCGCGATCGACAGCCCCCGAGCGAACATGCTGCTCGCCGACGATGTGGGCCTCGGCAAGACCATCGAGGCCGGCCTGGTGATCCAGGAGCTGCTGCTGCGTCACCGCGCCCGCTCGGTGATCGTCGTTTGCCCTGCCGGCCTCGTCATCAAGTGGCAGGAGGAGCTGCGCGACAAGTTCGGCCTGCACTTCGAGATCGTCAACTCCGAGACCATGAAGACGTTCCGCCGCACCTTCGGCGTGCACGCGAACCCGTTCAAGGTCTACCCGCGCGTGATCGTGTCGATGTCGTGGCTGCCGTCGCCGCGCGCCGAGCGCATGCTCGAAGAGGTCTACGCGAGTGTGAACGACGCTCGCACCGCCGACCGCCGCGCGTTCGACGTGCTCGTCGTCGACGAGGCGCACCACGTCGCACCGTCGACGCCCAGCCGGAGCTCGAGCGGCGACGCGCCCCGGTACGCGGTCGACAGCCAGCGCACGATCTCCGTTCGCCGGCTGGCCGAGCTTTGCGAGCACCGCCTGTTCCTCAGCGCGACGCCGCACAACGGCTACACCGAATCGTTCACGGCGCTGCTCGAGATGATCGATCCGCAGCGGTTCGCCCGCGGCGCCGATCTCGACGAGGAAGCGCTGAAGCAGGTCGCCGTTCGGCGACTCAAGCGCGACCTGCCCGAAGAGGGCTTCATGTTGCGGGAGGTCAGGCAGCTCGTCTTCGATCCGTCCGACGACGAGTCCGATGCGTACGACCAGCTCATCGCGTTCACGCGCCGCCGCACCCAGGCCGTCAAGCAGGAGCGCGGCAGGCGAGCATCCGACCTCGCAACGCTGATCCTGAAGAAGCGCTTCTTCTCCTCGCCTGTGGCGTTCGCGAGCACCGCCGAGGCGTACCTGGCGGCGCGCGGTGACGACGCCGTGCAGCTGCCCGACTACGACGACGTGCTCGGCGACGAGGCATCCGACGAGGAAGAGGGCCGTCTCGAACAGCCGGAGCTCGAGGCCCTGCGTTCGGCCAAGCGCGCACAGGTCGCATTGACCTCGCAGGATGTCGCGGAACTCGAGCAGCTCATCACCTGGGGCAACCGATACGAGGGCCGCCCCGACTCCAAGCTCGACGCGCTGCTGCATCTGATCGACGGCGAACTGATGGTGCCGGGCCTCGGCTGGGGCGATGAGCGCATCGTCGTCTTCACCGAGTACGTGTCCACACTCGAGTGGCTGCGCGACGTCCTGGAGTCGCGAGGGCTCGGCGGCGAACGTCTCGCGATCATCGACGGGTCGGTCGACGCCGAAACTCGCGAAGAGATCCGCGCTCGGTTCACCGCACCGCCTGGTGAGGAGCAGGTTCGAATCCTCCTGGCGACGGATGCCGCGGGCGAGGGCATCGACCTGCAGAGCTACTGCCACCGCCTGGTGAGCTTCGACATTCCGTTCAATCCGAATCGCCTCGAGCAGCGCATCGGCCGCATCGACCGCTTCGGCCAGACCGAGACGCCCCTGGTCTGGAATCCGCGCGCCGCGAAGTCGAACCCGACCCCCTACGCCAAAGACACCGACCTGCTCGCGCGCTTGGCGAGCAAGATCGCGAACTCCGAGCACGATGGCGTTTCGGCGCCCGAGATCATCGCACCCGACCTCCAGCGCGAGCTCGGGTTCGGTGACGGGCCAGCACGAAAGGTGAAGTCGGATGCCGGTGAGCAGGTCATCAACCGCGCGCTGCAGGCCGAGCGATCGCTCGGTCGCAGCCTGACCCGCCTCGCCGAGCGCCTCGAGGGCTCTCGCGATCGGATGCACTTGCACGAGGGAAACCTGCTGCGCGTGTTCGAGGAGGGCCTTCGCGTGTCGGGTCAGCCCGAGCTCGTCGAGGTCGGCGATATGCAAGAGGTGGCGCGCGTCTTCGAGGTGCCGTCCGGACTCTCGCGAACCTGGGTGCCCGCGCTCGCCGGCCTCGACACGCGACTCGCTCCGGGGGCGCTCCGGCCGATCACGTTCGACGAAGGTCGGGCGCGACACCGGACCGACGTGGTCTACGCGCATCTCGGGCACCCGCTCGTGCAGCGCGCGGCCCGCGAGCTCCGCGGGCAGGTGTGGACCCGCACGGATCAGATCCGCGGCGTCAGCGCCGTCGTCGTCGATGGTCTCGATCAGTCGTTCGCGGCCGGCGTCGCCCGGCTCGTGCTCGTCGGCGAGGGGGGCGTGCGGTTGCACGAGGAGGTGTTCCTCGCGGGCACACGGCTCTCGAAGCGGCAGGAGCTCGGTATGGAGAAGGCCGAGACCCTGCTCGCCGAAGCGCTCGACGGCTCGAGACTCTCGGCGCCCGGCGAAGCTACGCGACGCATGATCGCCTCGCGCTGGAACACCGATGCGGGCGACCCCGACGGGGTCGGAGCCCGGGTCGCCGAGGCGGTACGCCGCCGGGCCGACCGCTTGCAGCACGAGGTCGAGGAGAGCCTCGACGTTCGGCGCGAGGCCGACCTCGGCGCAGTCGACGAGATCTTCGACCGCTTCCGCGCCACGCTCCAGGGCACGCTCTCAGCGGCGGACGAGGCGCGTCGGGCGGGCGAGGAGATGCTGTTCCAGCTCGTCGAAGAGAAGCAGCAGCGCGAGAAGGACCTCGCCCGGGTTCGCGCGCGTCTCTCGGCCCTCGACGATGAGCAGCGTGCGGAACGCGACTCCGTCGAGCGCCGGTACCACGACGTGCAGGCGCATACGTTCGTCGCCGCCCTCGTGTTCGCCCTGACCCCCGATGACGTGAAGAAGCTGGAGTCCGCTGGTGGCCGCTAGATCCAAGAACCCCGAATGGGAGTGGCTGACGCTGATCGACGCTGACGGGCCGTTCTTGTCAAAGGCGGCGCTGAAGTTGTTCTATCCCTCGGGTCTACCCAAGGCCGATGAGTCCGTCGACGACGTGAATGCGACCTTCACCGCGGAGTTCGTGCGGTGGTCGACCGTATGGGCGGCCACGACGAACACGCCCGATGCCTATGCGGAAGCGCGCGACCGATGGGTCGAGGCCGTGCTGCGCACCCTGCTCGACTGGTCGGACGACCTGCAACTCGCCCCGTCGGGCATCGAGGTGCACTCGCCGAATGGTGTGGTCACGGTCTCCCCGTGGGCGGCGCTGAGCACCGATGACACCCCTGCAGCCCTGGTCACGGTGGTGGAGCGCACAGAGAACCTGCGCGCGGTCGGCTCCGACGGGTGGTCTGCGAATGCGATCGACCGCATGGCCGCCCTGCTCCGCAAGACCGGCATCTCGATCGGAATCGTCACAGACGGCCGCTGGTGGGCCCTGGTCTCGGCGACGAAAGACGTTACGACGGCCAGCGGCATCTGGGACTCCGACCTCTGGCGGGTCGAGCGTCCAAGCCGAGATGCGTTCTTCGCTCTCGCGAGTTTCATGTCGATCGCCGGTCCGCCTGAGAAGCGGCTCCCACTGCTGTTCACCGAGAGCGTCGCGAGCGCCGAGCAGATCACCGTCGCGCTCGGCGACCAGGTGCGCCGTGCGGTCGAGCTCGTGCTGCAGTCGATGTCGGATACGCATCTCCGCGCCCTCGCGCAGGCCGACGCATCGCCGCTGCCGGATGACCCGAGGATCGTGTACGAGGGCGCGGTGACGATGCTCATGCGCATCGTCTTCCTCCTCTTCGCCGAGGAGCGTGGGCTGCTCCCCGAGCACGACCTGTACCGGTCGTCGTACGCGATCGCCGACCTCCGCACCCGCCTGCAGGCCGAGGCGACCGAGGCCGGCTCGCCCGAGGCGCTCGATCACTCGTGGGAGGCCTGGCACCGGCTGCTCGCCGCGAGCAATGCGGTCTACGGCGGAGTCTCGTACCCCGATGCGCGGATGCCCGCCTACGGAGGATCCCTCTTCGACCCCGACCGTTTCCCGTGGCTGCAGGCGACGGATGCGCAGGGGCGCTTGCAGGTTCGCCTCACCGACCGGGCGATGCTCGCGGTCCTCCGCGCGGTGCAGACGATCGAAGACGGCGCGATGCAGCTCTCGTTCCGCGACCTCGACGTCGAGCAGATCGGCTACGTCTACGAGGGACTGCTCGGCTACTCTGCCGAATACGTGCCCGAGGTGACCGTGGGCCTGCACGGCAAGGCCGGTTTCGAGCCCGAGATCCCGCTGCGGGAGCTCGAACAGATCGCGGCAGCCGCCTCGAGCCCCAAGGAGTTCGGCGACGAGCTCGTCGTGCACCTGAAGAAGACCCAGGAGCATGCCAAGTCGCGCACCGCCGGTCAGATCGCGAAGGCCTTCGGCACGACCGACTCGGATGCCGCGGCCGACGCCCGCACCCGCCTCCGCCACGCGCTGCTCGGCGACGACGAGCTCGCCGGCCGGCTGGAGCCCTTCCATGCGCTCATCCGCGACGACTTGCGCGGCTTCCCCTATGTCGTACCCGCGCGCGGGCTCGTCATGACCGAGTCGTCGCAGCGCGCGAACACCGGCACGCACTACACGCCTCGCTCGCTCGCCGAGGAGGTCGTGCTGCACGCCCTCGAGCCGCTCGTCTACTCCCCTGGACCGCTCGACACCGAGAATTCCGACGAGTGGGTGCTGAAGTCGTCGGCCGAGATCCTCGACCTCAAGGTCGCCGACATCGCCGCCGGCTCGGGCGCGTTCCTAGTCGCCGCGGCCCGATATCTCGCCGATCGCCTCATCGAGGCGCGAGCTAAGGAGGGTATGGACGTCACCGCAGAGTCCGACCTCAAGCGCTGGGCAGTGCGCGAGATCGTCGCCCGCTGCCTCTACGGCGCCGACATCAACGGCATGGCCGTGGAGATGTGCAAGCTCTCGCTATGGCTCATCTCGATGGACCCCGGCAAACCGTTCTCGTTCGTCGACGACCGCGTCTTCCACGGCAACTCGCTGCTCGGGGTCACGACCGAGGCGCAGCTGAAGGCGCAGCACATCTACCCCGAAATTACAGCGTCGCGTCAGCTTGGCTCGTTCAACGTTGTGAAGGAGCTCGCGGATGCCTCGCGGCTTCGCCGCGAACTCGCCTCAGGTCAGGTCGACGACACGGATCGCATGCGCTCGACCCGCGCGAAGCGCGCGCTGCTCGCCCAGTCGAGGGAGGCGACCGCAACCCTACGCGATGTCGCCGATGGCATCATCGCCGCGGGCCTGCTCGAGGGTGGCAAGCCCGGACGCAAGCTCGAGGAGCGCTACGACGAACTCGCAGAGGCGCTTCGTGACGCGTACCCAGCCGACCGTTCAGCCGGCGAACGTCGACGGCTCGACGCGATCATCGACGCCGGACTCACCCCGACCGTCGACACGGGCGAAGCCCGCTGGAAGCCGCTGCACTGGATCATCGAAGCGCCCGACGTCGTCCACGACCACAACGGCTTCGACGCGATCATCGGAAACCCGCCGTTCCTCGGGGGGACGAAGATTTCTGGCGCCATGGGGACAAACGCTCGGGACTGGTTGTCTGTGGTCATCGCGTCAGAAAACTCAGGGGGCCGTGCTGACCTTGTTGCCTATTTCCTCCTCCGTGCCGCGGCACTCCTACGTCACGATGGGTTCATCGGACTGATTGCTACAAAGACCGTCGCACAAGGAGATAGTCGCGAGGTCGGGCTGGATCAGATGAGCGCGAGCGGCTTCGAGATAATTCGAGCCGTCCAGTCGCGGCCGTGGCCCTCTTCGAGCGCGAACCTCGACTATGCCGCGATCTGGGGGACACATGGCGAGGTACGCGAGGACTTCGCCAGGTTCGCTGATGGAGTCCGGACGAGGAAGATCAGCAGCCTGCTCGAACCCGCGGGTGCGGTGGGCGGCACACCACGACGCCTTGCAAGCAATTCCGGGATCGCGTTCGAAGGCGGAAAACCCCTCGGTATGGGCTTCATTCTCGATCGCGAAGAGGCCGAAAGCTTCGTAGCGAATGACCGTCGAAATGACGAGATCATTCGCCCCTTCTTGACCGGAGACGATCTCAACTCTCGTCCTGATTGCTCGCCCTCCCGATGGATCATCGACTTCAACGCTCGCTCCTTGGCGGAATCGATGATGTTTGCCCAACCGTTCGCGAGGATCGAAGAGCTTGTCAAGCCGGAACGACAGCGCACTCGCCCCGACGGACAGTTCGTATTGCGCAAGCCACTACCGCAGCGATGGTGGCAGCATGCTGAGAAGCGGCCTGCCCTTCGGGCGGCGACCGACGGCCTGCTAGAAGTTCTTGCCATCGCGCGGCACACAAAGACTGTGATACCTGTGCGCATTTCGACGGATGCCCTTGCAAGCGAAGCCGTTGTGGTCTTCGCCGAAGATTCCATCGCATTCCAGGCGACCTTGTCCTCGTCGCTTCACCAGCTGTGGGCGATTGCCTACGGCTCCACTCTCGGAAACGGAACGAGATACACGCCTTCAGACGTGTTGGAGACCTTTCCGCTACCCCCGCAAACCGCGTCGCTCAGTGGAATCACACTCGACCGGGATCGTCGCGAAATAATGCTGCGACGCCAGCTCGGACTCACCGCGCTGTATAACCTCGTGAACTCGCCCGATGTGCAGGGCGACGCCGATGTCGATCTCATCCGTTCGATCCACGTGCAGATCGACGAGGCGGTGATGGAGGCCTATGGGTGGATCGACATTCCGCTCGATCACGGATTCCACACCTACCGGCAGATGGAACGGTGGACCGTGAGCCCGGCGGCCCGCGTCGAGATCCTCGACCGTCTACTCGAGGAGAACCACCGGCGCGCGGCGATCGAGGCGCAGCAGAACCCGAAGAAGGCGAAGCGCGGCAAGAGCCTCGAGGAGTCCGAGAAGCCCGAAGGAGCGATGTTCTGATGAGCGACCCGATGCCAGTCACCTCAGAGCAGGTGCGAGACGAGTTGCTCGATCTCCTCGACCGCGATCTCGTCGGCCCATGGGGCGGCGCCGATGAGACGATCGTCGGCACCCCACGCGCCCGGTATCTCGCCGGTGCGCTCGCGCCGATCTCGCTGCTCGAGGGCCAGGCATCCGCTGCACCCGCACCGTCGGCGGCGGCGACGTCGCTCGACGATGTTCGCAACGACGAGACCCTCGCGGTCGCCGACCTCAGCACAGCCCACGAAGTGCAGGGAGTTCCCGCCGACGACGAGGAATCCGCCGGTGAGGCCTCCCCCACCGAGCCCGATGAAGACCGCGGCCCCGAGTCGAAGATCATCGCGCCGTCGTCGATGGGCCTGCGCTTCCAGGTCGCGGCTGACACGGATCGTCTGCGCTTCACCGCACGCTGGGGTCGCTACGACTCGCGTCGCGAGCTCGACGAGAACGGCCGGAACCAGACCTACTACGACCGCACGGCGTTCGCCGAGTCGTTCGACGTGGACCTCGCCGCCATCCCGGCCGGGGAGTCGCACCGCGTCTCGAACCTGGGCGGCGAGCAGGTGTCGGTCTCCGTCGAGGTGTTCGACTACGAAGGCCGTCGGGTCGTCGAAGCCGCGCTGCTCAACGTCGCCGTCACCGGGCGGGAACTTCCGCCGAAGCTCTGGCTGTTCCAGGCCGAGCTCGAGGCCACGGCCATCGACGCGACATCCGCTGTATTCCTGCCGACTCGCGACGACCTCGAGAAACCGAGAGGTTCGCGCGACGACGAGGTGCGTCGCCTCGACCTGCTCTACCGCGATCGACTCGAGTTCGCCGTGGGCCGAACGGCTTCGGCCACCTGGAATGTCGACGCTTCCACCCCACGCCGCGCTGCCTCGGTGCGCACGACCTGGCTGCCGACCGCGGAGGTTCCGCAGACCCGCGCGCCGGAGGTGCCCGGCGTTGTGCTGAGCATGCGCGCGCTGATGGAGTCGACACCAGACGAGCTCCGCGCCGCTCTGCAGCCGCTGGTCGACGAGTACGGGGCGTGGCTCGTCGAGCAGGGCGCTGCGAACGACGGCCTGCCAGAGCATCTCCGCGTCGAGGGCGCGATCGGAATCGCCGACGGAGAGGCCGCCCTGAAACGACTCGGGCAGGGTCTCGAACTGCTCGCCTCCAACGAGCAGGCTCAGCGAGCGTTCTGGTTCATGAACCGCACGATGCGCGATCAGCGACTGCGTTCGCAGGTCGCCGCGCTGCGCATCGAGCAACCGGCGCTGAAGATCGCCGAAGCCGTCGCCGAGGTCGACGCGCGTGGCGACAAGGCCGCATCGTGGCGCGCGTTCCAGCTCGCGTTCATCCTCATGCAGCTGCCCGCGGTCGTCGACCCGACGCATGTGCGCCGCTCCTCCGACTTCCCCCGCGCGGAGCTGCTGTTCTTCCCGACCGGTGGCGGCAAGACCGAGGCGTATCTCGGGCTCGCGGCGTTCACGTTCGGTATCCGTCGACTCCAAGGCAAGGTCGAGACCCCCGAGGGCCTGCTCGACGGCGGCGACGGCGTCGCCGTGCTCATGCGGTACACGCTGCGCCTGCTCACGTCGCAGCAGTTCATCCGCGCGACCACCCTCATGTGCGCGGCCGAGCTCGTGCGGCTCGAAGACCCGGCCATGTGGGGATCGGTGCCGTTCCGCATCGGGCTCTGGGTCGGGTCGAGCGTGAGCCCCAAGCGGTACGCCGAGGCGGCCGAGCAGGTCAAGCACGTGCTCGAGTCCGACGGTGCGGCCTTCGGTCTCACCGCCCTGCAGTTCGGCCACTGCCCCTGGTGCGGCACGGCGATCAACCCCAAGGGTAACGTCGAGGCCGACGACGTCGCGAAACGCATCCGCGTCTACTGCGGCGACCGCCGTTCTGGCTGCCCGTTCTCGGCGGGCGGCGCAGCTGGCGAGGGGCTTCCAGTACTCACCGTCGACGACGAGATCTACCGGCACCCGCCGACCTTCCTGCTCGCCACGGTCGACAAGTTCGCCCGCCTCGCCCGCGAAGGCGAAGCCGCGAGCCTTTTCGGGTACGTGTCGAAGCGTTGCCCGCGGCACGGGTACAAGCACCCCGACACCGATGCATCCGTCTGCGGTGCCGAACACCACAACCAGAACAAGACGCACGGACGCACCTACCCGCCGACGCAGGTGACCACCGTCGGCCGGCTTCGCCCACCCGACCTGATCATCCAAGACGAGCTGCACCTCATCACCGGCGCACTCGGCACCGCCGTCGGGCTCTTCGAAGGCGCCATCGACGTGCTCTCGAGTTGGAAGACCGGCGACGAGACATCCGCGAAGCCAGTGAAGCCGCTCGTGATCGCCTCAACCGCGACCGTGCGCAAAGCCGGCGAGCAGGTGCAGCGGCTCTACGCGCGCCAGGTCGAGGTGTTCCCGCCGCAGGTGCTCAGCGTCAGCGACACGTTCTTCTCGAAGGAGGTGCCGCTCGACGAAGCCCCCGGACGCAAGTACCTCGGCGTCTGCCTGCACGGTGCGCGGCTCACGCTCGCCGAGATCCGGCTCAGCGAGATTCTGCTGCTCGCCGGCCAGCAGCTCTTCGACGAGCACGGCGCGGCCGCCGAGCCGTACCTGACGCTCGTCGACTACTTCTCGGCCACGCGCGAACTCGCCGGCATGCGGCGCTACCTCGAAGACGACGTCACGACGCGCGTCAGCAACCCCGACAAGGCGAGCGGATACCCTCGGCGGCGCACTCCGCTCGAGATCGGCGAGCTCACCTCCCGCATCTCGTCGACCGACATCGGCAAGACGCTGACGCACCTCGCAGTACCATTCGACGCGGATGCCGACACCACGGCCGGTCGCGCGGCGCTCAACGCTCGACGGGCGGCCGGTGAAGACGTGCCCTGGCGGGATCGGCCGTTCGACGTCGTGCTCGCCACCTCGATGCTGCAGGTCGGCGTCGACGTGCCGCGCCTCGGCCTCATGCTCATCGTCGGGCAGCCCAAGAACACCGCCGAGTACATTCAGGCGTCGTCGCGCGTCGGACGCGAGTCGGGCAAGCCCGGCCTCGTCGTCACGCTGGCGAACCGGTCGCGACCGCGCGATATGGCGCACTACGAGCAGTTCGAGCATTACCACGACACCTTCTACGCCAACGTCGAAGCGCTGTCGGTCACCCCGTTCTCGGATGCCTCGCTCGAACGCGGACTGACCGGACTCATCGTGTCGGCAGCTCGCGTCATCGACGCGAGCACGGGGGTGGGGTCGTCGCTCTCGCCCGACTCCGTCGCTGGCGCCGGGCGCATCGCCCATCGTCGCGCGACCGTGGACCGGCTCGTCGACGAGCTCGTCGCACGCGTCGCCCAGGCCGGCGACGAGCACGCGGCGGAGCAGGCGAAGAGCAAACTCGTGCTGCGCCTCGACGAGTGGACCGAGCGCTCCGACGCACAGGGCGGCGGGCTGACCTACGCCCGCAAGACCCTGCCGAAACAGCATGTGGTGCCGCTCCTCACGAGCCCCGAAGATGCGATCGGCGAAGCCGGCGAGCGGCTGTTCCAGGTCGCGAACTCGATGCGCGAGGTGCAACCCGAGATCGACCTGCTGGTTTCGCCGTTCCCAGCCAAGCTGGCCGAGCCGGTCTCCGCAGCGACGCCGAAATGGACGTTCACCCCGAAGAAGGATGCCAAGTGACCGAGAACGAGCGCACCGAGGCATCCGCTGGCCCCGCTGCCGTCGCCGATGCCGTTGGGGACTCCGATGCTGCCGTCGGTGCCGCGGCCGCGGTCGCGGCGGTCGGCATCGCAGGCGATGTCGCCGACCCGTTCCTCGAGACTTCGATCAAGCCGAAGAACCGGGCCCGCGTCGGCTCGATCCGACCGAGCGCGATGCTCTACACCTCGGGCATCGGTTCCTCCGTCGACCTGCCGCACATCGCCGTCATGCCGCAGGGCATCGATGCGTGGGACAATGCCTACGCACGCATGGGCGGCGAACCATCGCTCGTGTTGGTGCCGCGCCTCATCGAGGCCGTGCGCCGTCAGCTCGGGTCGCAGGTCGGCGAGCTGCGGCAGCCACCCTGGCTGCCCGATGTTCTGGGCGGCGACACCACCCCGATCGGCATTCCGACCCGCGTGTTCCCCCAATGGCTGCGCTGCACCGGATGCGACCTGCTCGCCCCCGTATCGGCGAACGTGTTCGAGTTCGAGAACACCCGCAAGCATCGGCCCGACATGGCGCGGTTCTTCCACCGCAAATGCAAGGGACGGTTCAAGGGACCGAGCAAAGGGTTCGACCGCGTCGCGGTGCCCGCCCGATATCTCATCGCGTGCACCAACGGCCACCTCGACGAATTCCCCTACAACGAGTGGATCCACGGCGCCGACGGCAACCGCAAGGAGTGCGTCGCCAATCCGCAGATGAGGATGCGCGAATGGCGCTCCAACCTCGGGCCGCAGGTGTCGATCGTCTGCGTGCAGTGCGACGCCTCGCGCAACATCGCCGAGCTCACCCGCGCCGGCGGAGAGGCCTCGCTGCCGAATTGCCGTGGACGCCACCCGCATCTGCCATCGTTCGCCTCTGCGAGCGACCCGTGCAAAGGCGAAGTGCGGCTGATGCTGCTCGGCGCGGCGAACCAGTGGTTCCCAGCGACGATCGGCGTGCTCGTGCTGCCGTCGCGCAAGGAACCGAAGCCGGCCGACACCGTCGATGAGGTGATGGGACTTCCGCCCGCCCTGGTCGCCAAGCTGACGTCGCTCGCCTCGGTGCAGTCGTGGCGCGAGTTCGCCTCCGAGCACATGACGTCGAAGTTCGCCGGAATCACCGATGACGACCTCTGGCAGGCGATCCAGGTCGCCAAGGGCGAGCTGCCGCCGCTCGTGCCTGCCGCTGCCGGGCCGGTCGGCTACGACCCGAACCACCTGCTCGTGCCCGAGTGGCAGACGCTGACGCACCCCGACGAGTTCCTCGCGGAAGACCAGCGCAACGGGTTCAAGGTGCACCCGGTGCCGGTCGCCGCATCGTTGGGCGACGCGCTGCTCGAGGTGATCGCCGTCGACCGCATCCGCAAGGCCAACGCATTCATCGGGTTCACCAGGATCGACGCGTTCGACCGCGTCGGCGACGACGCGGCGCGCATCGCCCCGATCGCGCTGTCGGGCAAACCCAAGTGGGTGCCGGCGACCGAAGACCGCGGCGAAGGCGTGTTCATCCGAATCTCCGAGCCGGTGGTCGCCGCATGGGAGGAATCCGTACTGCACTCGGATGTGTGGGCCGCACACGTCGCCGCGCACGAGCGCAACCTCGCCCGACGGCAGAGCCGCACCACCGCGGAGCTCGACCCCGACGAACGGATGCCACCGCCCCGATACTGGGCACTCCACACCCTCTCGCACCTGCTCATCCGCGAGATGGCGATGTCGAGCGGCTACGGATCGGCGTCGCTCTCGGAGCGGATCTACGCCTGGCGCGAGACCGACGATCGGGCGCCCGCCGCCGGCATCCTGATCACAACCACGTCGCCCGACAGCGAGGGTACCCTCGGCGGCCTCGTCGACCTCGCCCGCACCGAGCGGCTCGAAGAAGTCGTGCTCGAGGCGCTGCACCGCGCCCAGCGCTGCTCATCGGACCCGATCTGCGCGCATCGCGTTCCGAAGGATCAAGAGGACTTCCTGCACGGAGCAGCCTGCCACTTCTGCGGCTTCCTCTCGGAGACGTCGTGCGAACGAGCCAACCGATTCCTCGATCGCCGGTTCGTGCTCGATCTGAACGCGGGATCGCAGGGACTCGCGCCCCTGCTGACCGGCGTCGATCTCGGGGCGCTGGAGTCGCAGTGACAACGCCGATCGAGCAACTCGCGAGAGTCGTGTCGCCCTCGCTCGCGTTGAAGGTCGCGTCGAGCCTCGAGATCGACGGTAGCCTCGCCAAGGCAGCATCGACGTTGCCTCCTCCGCCGAGTTCTGCGCGGAATCTGCTCGGCGAGTGCTTCGCGCTGCTCGGACCCGACCACCTGGCGGCGGTGCTTCGGGGGTTCTCGGCTGCAGCTGTTGCGAACGGAACCGACCTGCGCGCAGTGTGGAGCGGACCGACGTTCATCGGTGACGGGGACCACACGACCGCCGCCGTGGCGCACCTGATCGACGAGGCGACTCAGGATGTGTTCGCGTCGACCTATTCGGCGAGCCCGAACTCCGCGTATCTGAAAGCGCTGTGGCGTGCCGTCGCCCGCGGAGTCAAGACGACTCTGCTCGTGGACCCGAAAATGAACCGTGGTGAGACCGCTGCGTGGCTGCAGCAGAAACTCGTCGGCGCAAAGTTCCTCGGGTTCCAACCCGGTCCCAACGGAGGCATCCAGCATTCCAAGGTCGTCATCGTCGACTCGCGAGTCGCCTTCATCACCAGCGCGAATCTCTCCGAGGCGGCGCACGAGAAGAACCTCGAAGCCGGGGTGCTCATTCGCGACTCCGGATTCGCCTCCGTGATGCGACAGCGGTTCTCGTCGCTCTACAACGAGGGCCACCTGTACGCGCTCGATCCCCCGCACTCGTCCGATGGCTGAGTCGTGGGCGACCTCGGAGGGCACCCGCCGGTCGATGCTCGCCAACAAGCGGCGCGATACGTCGACCGAACTCGCCGTGCGGCGGATCCTGCATGCCCGCGGGTTGCGCTACCGGGTGGACTACGCGCCGCTCCCCGGGCTGCGGCGACGCCGCGCCGATATCGTCTTCACTCGCGCCCGCCTCGCGGTGTTCATCGACGGATGCTTCTGGCACGGATGCCCCGAACACGCAACGCACCCGAAGCGCAACGCGGAGTACTGGGGACCCAAGCTGGCTGCGAACATCGAACGCGATCGGGATACCGATCGGCGGCTCCAGGAAGCGGGTTGGCGGGTTCTGCGTTTCTGGGAGCACGAGGCGGCCGACGACGTCGCGCTCGCTATCGCCCAGGCCATCGAGGAAGGACGAGCATGAGAATGCGACCCGAGATCGAGCAGCGAGCGATTCGCGAAGATGTGTTCCGCTGGCTCGATGAGAAGCTGGGCGCCGGGGCGTACGAACTGAGCCGCGACGAACTCGAGAACTACACCTACCTGGGCGAACGGATTCCGCTGCTCGATACTGCCCGCGGCATCCGGAACCCTCGCGACTTCGACGCGACCCTCACCGTGATGACGAGCTCGAAGTCGCACGGCTACGACGACGAGATCCGGCCCGATGGACTCGTTCGCTACTCGTACCAATCGAAAGACGGCGGCGACAACGTCAAACTCAGGCGTGCATACGAGCACAACGAGCCGCTCGCCTACTTCCACGGCGTGCGAAGCGGCTACTTCGTCGCCTACTACCCGGTGTACATCGTCCACGACGACCCGGAACTCCGGAGCGTGCACCTCGCGCTCGACGAAACGTTCCGCTTCTTCGGCGACCCGCTCAACATGACGGGCGACGAACGTCGGTACGCCGAGCGCGCCGTACGCGAACGGTTGCACCAGCCGATGTTCCGGGCCAGGATCATGCGCGCCTACCAGGCGACCTGCGCGGTCTGCTCACTGAAGCACGCGGAACTCCTCGACGCCGCACACATCATCGGCGATACCGAACTCGGCGGTCTCGCCCAGGTGACGAACGGCCTCGCGCTCTGCAAGATCCACCATGCCTCGTACGACCGCAACCTGCTCGGCATCACGCCGGATTACGAAGTGCGGATCGACCGCGACCTGCTCGACGAGATCGACGGGCCGATGCTGCGGCACGGGCTGCAGGACATGCACGGGCGGAAGCTCGTGGTGCCGAAGCGGCGTGTCGAGTGGCCTTCTCGCGACAGCCTCGCTGAAAGGTTCGCCGCGTTCGCGGCCTAGGGTTCCCGAGATGGGGAGCGTGCTCGATGTGCTGACCGCGATCAGTGCGGTCGTCGTCATTCTCGGCGGAGGATTCGCCGCATTCCAGCTCTGGCTCATGACCCGCCAAGGTCATCGCGACTTCGAGAGCCTGTACGTCCAGCGGTACTGGACGCTCATGGACAGACTCGGGAGCAGGGAACCTTTCGGAAGCCACTCGGCGACCTTCAAGAAGCGAGATCGGGCCACGCTGATCGCGTACGTTCAGCTCTGCGAGGATGAAGCCGACATGTACGAGGCCGGTCGAATCACTCGTGCAACTTGGAATATCTGGAAGTCGGGCATCGACGCGATGCTC
This sequence comes from Agromyces sp. Marseille-Q5079, assembly GCF_051016555.1. Taxonomy (NCBI): domain Bacteria; kingdom Bacillati; phylum Actinomycetota; class Actinomycetes; order Micrococcales; family Microbacteriaceae; genus Agromyces; species Agromyces sp. Marseille-Q5079. Next base: position 628,009 of record NZ_JBPEJF010000001.1, read on the forward strand.
AAGCTGCCAGCAGTCGGGCAGATACTCGACGACTCGCCGCCAGGCGCGTTCGAAACGCTCAAGCGCTACCGACTGACCGGGAAGCTGAAGTCGAAGTACCCTCCCTACATCGCGATTGCTCGCGGGTTGTGACTCATCGAAATCAACGGGAGCTGTGATGCGACTCGAGGAAATCAGTGCGCCGGCTCGGCTGACCGGCATCGTCCCCGGGCGCCCGGTCACCGTTCTCGCCGCATGGATGCACGGCGCGAACGCGCTCGAGGTCACATACCGGGATGACTCGGGAACGCTCGGACAGGTCGTGCTCTTCCGCGCGGATGAAGAGCGAGTCGCTCGGCATCAGAGCACTGGTCGCCCATTCGACGCGGATCCCGATGACTTCCGCCTCGCGGCAGAGGCACAGCGCATCGTGCTGGCGCCGGTACAGGATCCGATGCTCGCGATCGCCACCAGCGACGTGCGTCCGCTCCCGCATCAGATCCGCGCAGTATACGGCGAAATGCTCCCGCGAACGCCCCTCCGATTCCTGCTCGCAGACGATCCCGGAGCCGGAAAGACCATCATGGCGGGGCTCTACATCAAAGAACTGATTCTGCGAGAAGACGTTCGAACATGCCTCATCGTGGCACCAGGCGGTCTCGTCGAGCAGTGGCAGGACGAGCTCGGTTCGAAGTTCGGCCTGGAGTTCGAGATCCTCGCAGGCGCAGAAGACCTCGTGCCCGCCCGGTCGGTGTTCGATCGCAAACCTCTGCTCATCGCCCGCATGGATCAAGTCGCCCGCAATCCCGCACTCCTCGCCGAGGTGGAACGAGCCGACCTGGATCTCGTCGTCGTCGACGAAGCCCACCGTATGAGCGCCAGCTGGTTCGGCGAAGAACTCACGGTATCGAAGCGCTTCGCGCTCGGGCAGTTGCTGAGCGAACACTCGCGGCATCTCCTCCTCATGACGGCGACACCTCACAACGGCAAGGACGAGGACTTCCAAACGTTCCTCTCCCTGCTCGACGCGGATCGCTTCGCCGGGCTGGGCGACAAGCGCTCGTTCGCTGGAGTTGCCGATGGTCTCATGCGCCGAATGGTCAAGGAGAAGCTGCTGACACTCGAAGGCAGACCGCTCTTCCCCGAGCGAATCGCAGAGACCGTCTCGTACCGCCTTTCCGACGACGAGCAGCACCTCTACGACGAGGTGACCGAATACGTTCGCAACGGCATGAATCTCGCCGACCGACTCGATGGAAAACGAAGGTCCACCGTCGGCTTCGCGCTGACCGTGCTGCAACGCCGCCTCGCTTCCAGCCCCGAGGCGATTCACCGTTCGTTGCAACGGCGAGCCGAACGACTCGATCGAGTTCGAAGAGACCTGCTGGCCGGGGTCGGACCGGCGACCCCGAACCACTTCGACGCCCTTGCGAGCGATGAAGCGACGATCGGCGACGAGTTCGACGCCTCGCGAATCGAAACCGAAGAGAACGAGCTCGCCGATGCGGCGACGTCTGCGCAGACCGCGAGAGAGTTGGATACGGAGATCGCAGACCTCCTCCGGCTCGGAGGTATCGCCCATGGGGTTCTGCAAACTCGACAGGACGTGAAGTGGCGCGAGCTCCGAGCGGTGATCGAACGCCAGATCCTCACGACCGAGTCGGGGACTCCTCGCAAGCTGATCGTGTTCTCCGAACACCGTGACACACTGCACTACCTCGAGCGGCGCATCGCCGAGCTCATCCAGCGCCCCGGCTGCGTCGTGACCATCCACGGCGGCCTGCCGCGTCCTGAGCGGAAACGCATCACCGAGGCGTTCACCACCGACCCCGGCGTGCAGATCCTCGTCGCCACCGATGCAGCCGGGGAAGGGCTGAACCTGCAAGCCGCGCACTTGATGGTGAACTACGACCTTCCCTGGAATCCCAACCGGATCGAACAGCGATTCGGTCGGATCCATCGGATCGGACAGACCGAGGTCTGCCGACTCTGGAACCTGGTCGCCGAAGGCACCCGCGAGGGAGACGTCTATCTCCTGCTCCTCAGGAAGATCGCCGAGCAGCGCGCAGCGCGCAGCGTACGACGGTGAGATCTTCAACGTGCTCGGTACATCGCTGGGGAACCTCGAGCTGTCGCAACTCCTTCGCGAAGCCATCCAGTACGGCGAGGAGCCGACAGTCCGCGCGCGCATGCAGCAAGTGATCGACGACGGCATCTCAGCGGGCCTCCGCGAGCTGTTGCACGAGGCAGCGCTCGCGAGCGAAGCGCTCGTTCCCGAAGACGTCGCCGAAATCCGTGACGGAGTCCGGCGGGCGAACGAGAATCGGGTCAGCCCCGACGACCTTCGCGAGGCGTTCATCACCGGATTCCAGCGCGCTGGGGGCACGGTCGAGACCCGGGGAACCGAATCGCCCATCGCGCTCAACGTGCCTCCATCGATTCGTGCAGGAAACGCTGGAGCACCGATCGCCCGGCGCTACAGCCACGTCGCCTTCGATGTGGCGAACATCGGCGGTGGTGCCGTGCAATCGGATCTCGTCGCACCGGGGCATCCGCTCTTCGACGCGACGATGCGACTGACGCTCGAGCGATACGGCCCCTTACTCGATCGCGGAGCCACGTTCACGTCATCCGCATTGTCTGCTCCGGCGCTGCTCATGGGTGTGCTCGATGAAGTCCGGGACGCGACAGGTGCGACCGTAGCCAAGCAGTTCCGATACTGGTTCGTGGACGAGTCTCATGTGAGAAATGCCGGGCCGTCGCCGTTCCGCGAGCTCGTGCCCGCGTCATCCGGCTCCGGAGCCCCGCCGAGCTGGGTGGTCCAGCGAGAACGCGAAGGACTTTCCTGGATCGTCGAGCACGAGCTCCCTCGCGCAACGGCCCGAGTAGTCGACCAGCGGAGGGTCGAATACGAACGTGTCCGCACACGCGTCGTTGATCGCCTGAGCCGCGAGATCGAGCGGCTGGCACGTGCGGCGACCGATGCCGATGCGAACGCGAGCCTCGGACGACAAGTCCGTGTCTCGGGCGAGACGCTGCGGCGACGTGCGGAGGAACTCCGCCAACGACGGGTGCGTCGTCTCTCACTGCTCGATCTGCAACTGACCATGTCGCCGATCGCGCCACGTCTCACGGCGGTGGCTCTGGTGCTGCCCGGCTGAGCTACGGCATCTGCACGCGGCACGCGGCACGATCAAGCACCGGGTCCGAACTGGCCGGCGAACAGCCGCTGCCGCTCCGCTTCCAGAACCTCCTTGACGAGGTCCGCTTCCGAAACATCGAGCGCCTCCGGCGCGGCATCCGCCATTTCACTGACCTTGGCGAACTCCGCGAACAGTTCCTTCTTCTTCGCGAGAATCTGGGTCACGCGAACGTCCACGCCTTCCTCCGACAGCAGACGATGCACCTGAACGGAATCCAGCTGCCCCATTCGATGAGCGCGCGCGATCGCCTGCCATTCGATCGTGGGCTTGAGCTGCGGTTCGCAGATCACCACGACGGACGCAGCCTGAATGTTGAGGCCGACGCCGCCGGCGATGATCTGCGCGACGAGTACAGCACCATGTTTCGCCGACGAGAAGTCGTCGACCAGGCGCTGACGCTGTTCTGCAGGAACGCTGCCGGTGAGCGGCCCGATGACCCGGCCGGGAAGAGCTGCAGCGACCGTCTGCAGGACGTTGAGGAAGTTGGAGAAGACGATCACCTTGCGGTTGTTGTCCTCGGCTTCCTGAACGATCTCGATCAATCTGCTTAGCTTCTCCGATTCGGAGCCGGTCGACATCGCGGCCTGACGCATCGCCTGGAAATTGCCGACGAAGACGGCATCTCGGTACGCCGCGGCATCACTCCTCGACATCGGCAACCATTCGTCGACCTCGACGAGATCCGGAAGTTCCGTCAGCACGTCCTCCTGGTTGCGCCGAAGGTAGGCGGGAGCAACTTGCTGTCGGAACAACCGGGGACGCAGATCGGTAGCGTCGACCAGGAGATCCGGTCGGATGTAGCTCACCAGGTTGCGGAACTCTTCGACCCGATTCTCCAGGGGGGTGCCAGTGAGCAGGATCGCCCGCTCGGCTCGCGCGATGATCCCCTGACTCCGTCGGGAACGGAGCGCACTCGGATTCTTGATGTAGTGCGCCTCGTCGAAGACGGCGCACCCCAGCTCCGGGACGGAATCGAGATGTGATTCCAACCAGGCCAGCGACTCGTAGGTCGTCACGGCCACACCGCCGTGCGCGATCCACGCGCGTACCGCGGCGTCGCGCCCCGAGCCGTGAAGTCGATGGCCGCGCAGGGTCGACTTCGTTGCGATCTCACGTGTCCAGTTCGTCACGACTGCAGCGGGACAGACGACTATGCCGTGATGCGCCCCCTTCGCCCGGAGGTGGGCGAACACGGCCAATGCCTCGATCGTCTTGCCAAGGCCCATCTCGTCCCCGACGACCACCTTTCGCTGGACGAGTGCGAAACGGGCGCCGAAGCTCTGATAGCCGCGCAAGGACGCCGTGAGGTGATCGGTGACCAACTCGAATTCACGGACCGCCGCGACGATCTCGTCGGGAAGCCCACCCGCCACGGCATCTTCGTCCTCGACGACGAAGCCGAGTTCGTGCAGCATGGCGAAATAATCCGCCGGCCGCGACAGGAAGTCCTGCCAGGGGTCGAAGGGACCCCCCGGCGCTGCTGAACTCGAGATCGACCGGGCCCGTTGCTTCACCGCGTCGATGGCGCGTTCGAGTGCAATGCGGTCCGCGTTCTCCTCGATCAGCATGAGACTCACGAGGTTGTGCTGTTGAATGCGCCCCAGGTGCGCGAGTGATTGCGCCCAAGCGAGATCATCGGTTGCTCGGATCGTCCGGCGAGTGGCATCCCACGCTGCAAGTCGCCCCACGAGTTCTCGAGTCCAGGCGCTCGGGGAAGTGACGTCGATACGAACCGGCATCTCATCGAACGTCGCCTGCCAGATGGTGTTCGCCGCGCCGACGATCCGCTGCGCGGTCGTCGGTCCGATCCCAGGCAAGTTCGAGAGTTGAGCCGCATGAGCGAGCACATCTCGCACCGTTCGAATGCCGGCATCGGTCAGGGGTGTGAGCCGAATCCGCTCACGAGTCGCTTCTTTGATGCGCTCCACCGACATGTCGGCGACCATGCGGTTGGCCTCGTCCTGGCGAAGAGCCGTTCCTGCACGAAGCGCTTGGGTCCGCGCCTCCGACTCGGTGGCGACTGTACGGTCGATGAGCTGGATCGCCTCGCCGAGGCCGTCCAGAACAGTCGGTGGCAGCATCTGCTTGTCGCCGTGGATCCGAGCGGCGAGGCCGACGCTTTCGAGGAGGGCCGAAGAAGGATCCACGGGATACGGCTTCACCGCGCGGTCGTCGAGCCGCTCGAGGAAGTTCGAGACTCCCGTTTGGCGACCCCATGCCCAAAACTCGGAAAGGTACTTCGCGGCGGCCTCTGCAGATGCCTTGGCCTGCTGCCCGGCGAACATCCTCCGAACGCCGAATAGTGCTTTCACAGTCGAAAGCGCCTCGGGTACGGGGGTTCTCAGCTGGTCGAGTACCTGCGTCTCAGGCTGATCCAGGCCGGGGAGGGCCTGCGCCCGAGCAACATGACCGAGATACGTCGCGTCGCCCGCGCGGAGGGGGATGACCGTCCACTGTCGCCGCCCATCGCGGTCGACGGGCACTGAGGCGGCTCGGATGGCGCCAACCGATTGCTCGGCAGCGTCGATGACTGAGCGACGGTGCTTCCAGATCTCCGCGGTGCGTGTCGCCCATAGCGATGCTTCGCCCACAACGGAACGCAGTGTGGCGAGTTCTTGGCGATCCATGATGTCGGTTCCTCAGGTGTGAAAGCTTCGTTGCGAGGCGCCCGACGCATGGGCCGAACGCCACCATCGAACATATCGATTGCGGCGCTCACGGAATTGCTCAACGGCTCCCCCCGAACGGGGCGGTCGTTCAGACCGGTTGAACATGCAACTCGCGTTCCTTGCCACTGCCGCCCACGTTCTGAACCTCGACGAAAGTTCGAGCCCGTAGTCTGAGGTCGCATTCCACTCGGAAGGTGAGATCACATGGGTTTCGAGGCGCCCCAGCCTGCACTCAGCGAGTACTGGGCTGGACGACCTCGGACGCTGCAGCTCCCTGATTTCCAGCGCGAGTACAACCTTTCGACCAGACTCCCACTGCTTGAGCTGCGGCATCTGTCCGAGTGACCAGGTCGTCAGCGCGCACACCCGGCCACCCGTGCAGCTCGCGGCGCCACAACCCCGGCACGGCCGAGCCGCCCCACTTCGCGCCCGCAGGGGAACCGGCGATCGCGGCGACGGTGTCGGTGTCGTTGCCGCAGCGCACGGCGCGCTCGAGGGTCTGCTGCAGGCCCTCGCCGGCGAGCTCCGCGTGGTGGATCGCCGACCAGGCGGCCTGCATCGCGGCCACGACCCATCCGTTCGATCCGGGGATATCGGGGCTGCGTGCGCTCGGCAACGTCGATGAACTCGTGCCAGCGGGCGCGGCGCTCCACGGGCAGGGCATCGATCGCGGTGCGCAGGTCGTACGATCCGGTGCGGATCGCGTGCCGGATCGCCAGCGACCAGATGACGCAGGCGTCACCGGCATCCGTCTCGAAATGCGTGAGCTCGCTCGCCCGGCGGGCCGCGTCGGCGAGCGCCCGCTCCTGGCCGTCGCCGAGGTAGCCGAGCGCGACCGGGCCGGTGCGCATGAGCGAGCCGTTGCCCGCCGAGCGGCCGGTCGAGTCGTGCACGCGCTTCGCGGCCGAGCGGATGTCGGCTTCCGCCACCGAGTGCGGCTCCACCGACTCGAACGTGGTCATGGCGAGCACCTGCCGGGTCTGGATGCCGACGTCCTTGGCGTCGGTCGCCCAGTGCTTCCACGCGCCCGCGATGCGGCCGAGCACTGCGGCATCCGCCAGTGAGTCGCCGCGCGCGAGCGCCTCGAGGATGGGCACGGCCATGGAGGTGTCGTCGGTCCACTCGCCGAGCTCCCACCGGCCTTGAACACGACCGGCACGTCGTCGGGCAGCGACGGCTTGAACTCGTAGGGCGCGCCCAGGGCGTCGCCCGCGGCCGAGCCGAGCACGGCGCCGATCGCGCGATCGAGGCGGAGGGCGGTGCTGTCGGTCGGGTCGGTCATTGGCTCTCCTTCATCGGAACGGTCACGGGCCGAGCAGCGCCAGCGGCACCACGCACACGCCGTCGCGCCTGCGGTACGCGTACTCGCCCGTCGTCACGACGATGCGGTCGGCCACACGATCGCCGATCTGCTGCTGCAGCCAATGGAGGTGACGGACGTCACGGTCGTCGACCGTGGCTGCGAGCTTCACCTCGATCTTCTACCCAACATTTGGACGAGTTCTCACCTTACAGATGGACGATTTTCGTCCGGCATCAGCGGAGGCCAGTGATGCACGAAGTAGTCATATGACCCGAAACGTAGTCACGGCTGCACAGCTTTCTTGAGGCCTGTCGCTACCGTAGAGTCCGCGTGGACGCGAACTCCTCTCCGCTCCCCGTTGTGAAGAACCAGGTCAGTCGAATCGACTCGATTTGCGCGGCCACTCGGTTGTCGATCCGGAACTGAAGGAACTCGCCTGACTCCGCTTCCGCAGGCAGGGGCCGTTCCAACTCGACGTCACCTTGGAAGCGAGCCGGCTTGACGTCGATCTTCACAACCGTGATGTCTTTGCCTGAGGTGTTGCGGATCATCCATGCGCTGCCGGGGCCTTTCTTCGGCACACCCCAGGCACTCTTGCGGCTGGCAAGGGCCAACGCTTCCTGCGCCGCCGCCATCCTGTCGAGCGCGCGGTGTGCTTCCGACTCCGACCGCTGAGCCGCCCTCGCCTGTCGCCACGCGAACAGAGCGCTGCCCACAGCCGCGGCAGCCGCGACTGCCGCAATCCAGTCAGAGATTTCCATCCGCCGATCGTACCGAGTGGCCCGGCCGCAGCACATGGCGGCGCACGACTACGCGCCGAAGAACGACCAGATCAGGCAGAGCCCGCCTGCGACCAGGAAGATCACCCACGATGGGTGCCGCCAGCGCGTGTAGACGATCGGCAGGAGGGCGCAGAGCAGCAGCATGCCGCCGATGGAGCCCACGATCGCCGCCGGCGGGGCATCCAGGCCGAAGAGCGCGAGGGCGATGCCGATCGCGATCGCCAGCAGCGAGGTGACGTGCCACGCGAAGCGGATCGTTCCCGCGGCGATTGCGCGACCGCCGCTTATGGGCGGCAGTTCGTCGCGCTCGAGCAGCCACCCGACGACGTACCGCTCACCCAGGATCGAATGACCGATTCCGAGGAGGACCATGAGCACACCGGCGACCAGGAGCATAGACGTGAGGCTAGCGACTCGGACGCCCTGCGCGGCGGCGGCCCGCTGGTGCGTGCGCACGGAACCGCGCCGCTGCGTGCGGGACGATCAGGCCCACGACATGCGGCGAGGCCGCGACTGGGCACGGTTCTGCGCCCGGAACGCGTCGAGATCTCGGCGTGCCAGCTGCGCGGATTCGCTCGCCAGCGATGCGACCCTTCGGGCCATCGCGAGCACGTGGTCTCCATGGCGCTGGTCGGACGCCGTCACCGTGCTCGTCGCCGACGAGGTGCCGAGGCAGTGGCCGAGATCGATGCGGATGCGCTCGGCCTCGGCCAGTCGCGTCAGGGCCTCGTCGCCGATGCATCCCGGATGACCGGCGACGGCATCGCGGGCGGCGTCGAGCGTTCGGTCGGCGTCCTCGATCGCATGGTGCAGAAGGCTCGCGGGCGACGGCGTGCGCGGCGTCCCCTTCTCGCGTTCGTGGGCCGCCGTGGTCGCGGCATCCAGCGCCGATCGCGCCGCGCGCAGTCGGGTCAGGTGGGCTTGCGCGTCAGTGCTGATGTCGGCGCCGGCGTCGGCCGGCGGGAGGATGACGAGCCGGTCGGCCGTGTCACGAGCGGTCGGGATGCCGGCGCGCTCGCGCGCGACATCCGCTCGCATCTCCACGACGACCACGGGCGCCCGCCGCGCCCGCGCGACCCGGTCGGCGAGGGTCGAGGTCAGCGCGCCGAGCACGTGCTCAGCCCATTCGCAGAGCCGCAGGATGAGCTCGTATCGCGCCCGCACCTCGTCGAGCGTGCCGGGCAGCGCGTCGTGGTTGAGCCGGTTCAGTCGGAATGCGTCGGTCAGATGCCGGCGCACCGCGGCGATCACCGCCGCCGCGGGCTCGATCGACTCGGCACCCAGCACGGCCTCGGCGAAATCGAGTTCTTCGGATGCGACGCGGATGCCTTCATCGGCGGCGAGCAGGGCGGATGCAGCCCGCTTCGCCAGCTCGACGTCGTGGGCTTGGAGGTCGTGCGCGTCGTGCCTGCGCTTGACCAAGAACCCGGCCATGCGGCGATCCTATGTTCATCGCTCCGCGGCCGCCATGGATCGGGATACTCCGTGCCCGCGGCATCCGCTCACGTGCTTCTCGATGACCGGCCGGCGGTGCTCAGCACGCCTCAGTCCGCCTCAGTCCCCGTCGATCGCTCCGCCGACGTCGCCCGCCTCGGCCGCAGCCGGCTCGTGCTCCGCGCCCACCACCGCGGTGGATGCGCCGAGCGAGTCCCCGGCACGCAGGTCGGCGGCCTCCATCGCCCGCTGGATCGCGAGATCGACATCCGACGCGAGTTCATCTCGATCGCTCATCTGCACGTCCCTTCCCTCCAGCCCACGCTAGCTTCGCGTGCGCCCGGCGGTCCAGCATCGGCCGGTGCAGTAGGCCGAGCGGATGCCGCGACGGGTCTCGATACGCTTCGCTCCTCGACCGGCGAGGCTCAGTCGAAGATGCCGTCGAGGACGCTGCCGATGACGAGGCCGCCGAGGATGCCGCCCATGAGGTCGTTCGAGCCGCCGCGGCGTCCGCCGCCCCAGCCCTGGCCGCCCCACTGGTCGGGGCCCTGCGGGCGCGAGGCGTTGATGTCGCGCTGGGCGAGTTGGAGGGCCTCGCCCGCGAGGTAGGCGACGCGGCGGGCCATCCCCATGGCCTGCTCGCGGTGATCCTCGCCGATGGTCGCGACCGTCGCCGCGGGCGTGCCCAAGAAGCGGTCGAGGTCCATGCGCACGCGCTCGGACTCGGCCAGACGGGTGCGGGCGTCGGCGCCGATCCATCCGCGGTGGCCGGCGATCACGTCGCGCGCGACCGCGAGCTGCCGGTCGGCGTCGTCGATGGCGTGGTGCACGTGCTCGATCGGCGGGATCGGACGCGCCGCGCGCTCACGGGCGGCGGCGATCGCGGCATCGAGCCCGGCGTTCGCCTCGCGCAGGCGGCCGAGTTGCGAGAACGGGTCGGTGTTGACGCCGGCCGGCGGAAGCGCGGCGAGTGCGGCCCGCAGTTCGGACATCGCGGCGGTGACGACCGGTGTCTGCGGCTCGCTGAGCGCCACGGTGAGGTCGCCGCGGGAATCCTCGACGATCGCCGCGAGCGTGGCCTCGGCCCGCAGCGCCTCGACCTCGAAGGTCTCGACCGCGTCGAGGAGCGTGCCTGCGCGGCGCACCGACTCGGTCGCGGCCTCGAGCGCGAGATTGGCCTGCTCGCGCTGCCCCGCCTCGCGGCGTCGCTCGGCCACGCCCGCGCTGTGCTCGGCGAATCCGAGGAGCTGGTCGGCCTCGCCGGGGTTCGACTCGACCCGGGCCATCGCCTCGGGCGCGTAGCGGGCGGCGAGGCGCTCGATGGTCTCGCGCGCCTGGGGAACGCGGGCGCGCAGGCGCGCGGCATCCGCTCGCACGCCGGCGATGATCTCGGGGGCGCGACGTGCGCGCTCGATGGTCGCCGACAGCGCCGACATCCGCTCGTCGAGCAGGTCTTCGGCCCACTCGCACAGCTGCACGATGCGGGCGTTGCGCGTGCGCAGCTCTTCGGCCGTGTCGGGGATCTCGTCGTGGTTCAGCTGGTTGAGCCGGAACGCCTCACCCAGGTGCTCCTTCACCGCGACGAGCGCGGTGGCCAGGTCGGTGGTCGCATCGCGGCCGAGCTCGGCCTCGGCGAAGACGAGCTCATCGGCGGTGACGCGCACGCGCTCGTCTGCGGCGACCAGGGCGATCTTCGCCCGCTGCGCGAGGGTGGCGTCGTGCGCCGCGAGTTCGGCTGTCTCTCGCTTGCGCTTGCCCCAGAATCCGGCCATAGGTTCGATCCTAGGGGCGGGGATGGGAGGCGGCTGTGGGGTGGAGGTCCTGGAGGCCCGCGCACGAGACTGGCGCGATCGATACGCTCTCCCTCATGACAACGGAGCCAGTGACGCCGAGCGAACTTTCGCGCGAGCTCGGCGTGACCCAACGCACGATTCGCGTGTTCCTCCGGCGCGAGTATGGAACGCTCGCCTCGCGGAACGAGACACGGTGGCTCCTCGATTCAGAACAGGCCGCAGCCGTGCGACGCGAGCTCCACCGCCGGTCGGGCGAGTAGCCGTGCGCACCGATGATCTGATCCGCCTCTATCCCCAGGTGTTCCACATGGCCGCCGATGGGAGCTGGCCCTCCATCGAGCGCCATGGCCTGCTTTCCTCCACAGCACTCGCCGAGCGTTGGGAGCTGGAGGACGCACATCGCGCGCGACTGCTGACCGAGCGCCGCGAGGAGTCGCAGGTGCTGGAGCATCAGACGCACGGCACGGCCGTCGTCCGCGACCAGAAGCCCATTCACGAGCCATCGCTTGCCGAGGCGCTCGACGGGATGACGCCCGCGGACTGGTACCGCGAGTTGAACAGCCGGGTGTTCTTCTTCCTGCGACAGCAGCGACTGCTCGAACTCCTCGGCGCACGCTCGTACCGTAACGACACCCACACCGTGATCACGCTCGATACCGCCAAGCTCGTCAAGCGCTACGGACACTCGATCGAACTGTGCGCGATCAACTCGGGCTTCGCCCAACGGCACAGCAAGGCCCGCCGTGGCCCGGGAACGTTCCAGTCGATCCGCGACTACCGGCATCCCGAGCGCGACGAACCCCGCACGAGCGGCCACGACGTCGCCGAGCTGACCGTGCGTGGCGGCGTGACCGACCTGAGCGATCTGGTGATCCGGGTCGACCGGATGCACGGACCGCACGTGATCGAACGGATCGTGTAGGCGGTCGCCGGGACCTGGCCTCAGCGCTGTTCGCGGTGGCCAGCTGAGCATGATGTCCGTTCGGCGCGAGCCTGGGGGTCGCCCTCGCGCCGAATACGGCGAGTCGGCGGGCCCCAAGGCGCAGCGTCGGTCGCGCCTGGCGATCAGCGCTACTGCGCTACTTCGCTACTTCGCTACAGGATTCCAAGAGGGGACGGTCCCTTCGCAGGGACCGGCGCCACATCGCCACATCGCCACATCGCCACATCGCCACATCGCCACATCGCCACATCGCCACTTCGCCACAGGATTCTGCACTCTGATACCGCCCGGCCACTGCGTCCGCCGCCGCTGAATGCAGCTCATTCCATCCGTGCGCTGCGGATGCCGCCGCGATTGGTCAGTCGATCACACCCATGACGGCGGCTCGCCGGGCGAGCAGGTAGGCGCGCACGGCGTCGTCATAGGTGAGTTCGGCGGCGCGGGCGAAGGCGTCGGATGCCTCGGATGCCCGGCCGGCGCGGGCGAGGAGGTCGGCTCGGGCCGCCCACCAGGGCTGGAACGTCGTCGCGTCGGCCGCCGGCGGGAGCGCCTCAAGGCCTGCATCCGGCCCGTCGATGCGGCCGATCACCGCGGCGAGCGCGACCTTCGCGCCGAGGCTCCGGGCGACGCCGTTCAGCGCGAAGTAGAGGGTGCGGAGTGCCGCCCAGTCGGTGGTGCCCGTGCGACGGCGGGCGCAGTGCACGGCCTCGATCGCGGCCTCGAGTTGGAAACGGCCCGGCGGGCGCCCCGGTGCCGAAGCGCGGCGGAGGTACTCCTCGCCCTCGGCGATGAGCGCGGCATCCCAGGTGGTCGGGTCCTGCTCGTCGAGCGGGATGAACGCGGGCTGCTCGGGCACTGCATCGGCCGCGCCAGTCGATTCACCCGCACCGCCCGCGGCAGTCGGGTCGGCGGCGTCAGTCGGGTCGGCGGCGTCAGCCGGGTCGGCGGCGGCAGCCGCGTCGGGCACGCGCGCGCCGCCACCCCGCGAACCGCGCCGTGCGAGCGACAGCGTCACGAGCGACGCGAGGCCCCAGGCCTCCGTCTCGTGCTCGAGCAGGGCGGCGAGCGTCACCGCGAGGTACTGCGCCTCGCCGGCCATCGAGTCGGGCGCGTCGGCTGGTGCGCGCCACGTGATGGCGTGGCATCCGTAGACCGCCTCAAGCACGGCGGGCAGGCGCTCGGGCATCGCGCGGCGGTCGGGCACCGCGAACGGGATTCGGGCGTCGCGGATGCGGCGCTTCGCCCGCACGAGTCGCTGCGCCATCGCGGCCGGCGGCACCGCGAACGCCGTGGCGATCTGCGCGGACTCGAATCCGAGCACGACCTGCAGCATGAGCGGCGTGCGCACGGCGGCGTCGATCGCCGGGTGCGCGCACACGAACAGCAGCTCGAGGCGCTTGTCGCCGATCGCGAACGGGTCGAGGTCGGCCAGCGGATCGACGGATGCCGCGCCCGCCGTCGCGACGACGTTCGGCCGCGCACGCGGTGCGGCATCCGACCCTGCTGAACCCTGCCCGGCGTGCGAGCGGGTGCCGCCGGCTGCACCGGTCTCGTCGTCGAGCGGCGCGGTGAGGCGGCGCTCGGCCGACTTCCACGCGTCGCGCTGGCGATTGCGGGCCACGGTCAACAGCCACCCCTCGGGATTGTCGGGCACACCTCCACGCGGCCACGTCTTGAGCGCCTGCTCGAAGGCGCCGGCCAGGGCATCCTCGGCGAGCGCGAGGTCACCGGTCGACGCCGCGAGCAGCGCGATCAGCCGGCCGTAGGAGGCGCGGGCGGCCAGCTCGACCGAGGCCGCTGCCGCTGCCGCTGCCGCAGCCTCAGCCGCAACGGATGCCGCGCCGGATGCCGCGATCGCCCGCACGCCGTCGGGGTCGGCATCGGCATCCGCGTCGCCGCCGGCGGGGCTCACGCGTTGGCGGTCCACACGCCGTCGACCGTGTAGACGGCGCCGGGGCGCACCTCGACGCCGCCGGCGCCGTAGTCCATCGAGGGCGCCTGCTTGGCCCACTCGATCGCGGTGTCGAGGTCGGGCACGTCGATCACGAACGTGCCGCCGAGCTGGTCCTTCGTGTCGGCGAAAGGGCCGTCCTGCACCTGCAGGGTGCCGCCGTCGGCGCGCAGGGTCGTCGTGTTCGACGACGGTTGCAGCACCTCGGCGCCGATCAGCACGCCCGCGGAGTGCAGCGTGGCCGCGTACGCGGTGAAGGCCTGCTGGCCCTGCTCGAGCCCCTCGGGGCCGAGCTCGTCGGCCGTCATCTCGGGGTAGTGAAGCAGCAGTGTGTAACGCATCTGTTCCTCCTTCGGCCCGATCCAGCGACAGGGTACTCGCGCACCGGCGTCGCCGCTCGGATCATCTGTCGCTCCCTTTCGGGAGCCTCGGCCGGATATCGGCCTTCGGAGTGATGACGACCCAGTCGAAGGTCGATCGACAGGTTCGAACCGCGGATGCCGCGCGCCTGCGGAAACCGCCCGCGGCGTCCCTACGCGTCGGCCGCTTCGGCCGCGTCGCCAGCGTCACCGCCCACCGCGTGCTCCGCGAGTCGAGCGAGGTCGTCGGCGCGAAGCCCAGGCCAGCCGTGCAGCTCGGCGCGCCAGAGCGCGGGCACGGCCGAGGCGCCCCACTTCGCGCCCGCCAGTGAGCCGGCGATCGCCGCAACCGTGTCGGTGTCGTTGCCGCAGCGCACCGCGCGCTCGAGGGTCTGCTGCATGCCCTCGCCGGCGACCTCCGCGTGGTGGATCGCCGACCATGCCGCCTGCATCGCGGCCACGACCCATCCGTTCGATCCGGGGATGTCGCGGGGCTGCGTGCGCTCGGCGACGTCGAGGAACCCGTACCACCGCGCACGGCGCTCCTCGGGCAGGGCGTCGACGGCCGTGCGGACGTCGTACTCCCCGGTGCGGATCGCGTGCCGGATCGCCAGCGACCAGACGACGCAGGCGTCACCGGCATCCGTCTCGTAATGGGTGAGTTCGCTCACGCGACGGGCGGCCACGGCGAGCGCCTGCACCTGGTCCTGCTGCCCAGCACCGGCAGCCGCGCCGGCGTCGGCACCCTCGCCAGCGCCGTCGCCGAGGAAGCCGAGCGCGACCGGGCCGGTGCGCATGAGCGAGCCGTTGCCCGCGGAGCGGCCGGTCGCGTCGTGCACGCGCTTCGCGGACGCCCGCACGTCGTCCTCGCTCATCACGTGCGGTTCCACCGACCGGAACGTCGTCGCGCCCAGCACCTGGCGGGTCTGGATGCCGACGTCCTTGGCGTCGGTCGCCCAGTGCTTCCACGCGCCCGCGATGCGGCCGAGCACCGCGGCATCCGTCAGCGACTCGCCGCGCGCGAGCGCCTGCAGGATGGGCACCGCCATCGAGGTGTCGTCGGTCCACTCGCCGAGCTCCCACGGGCCGCCGGCCTTGAACACGACCGGCACATCATCGGGCAGCGACGGCTTGAACTCGTACGGAGCGCCGAGGGCGTCACCCGCGGCCGAGCCGAGCACGGCGCCGATCGCGCGATCGAGACGTTCGGCGGTGAGGAGGTCGTTCGCGTCGGTCATGTCGGCTCCAATCGGTGCGGGCGGGGGCTGTCGCCCATCGTGCCATCTCGCCCGTCGCCGGGGCAGAATCGCGGCGCAGCAGGGCTTATCGACCCTCGGATGCCGCGACCTTCGGCATTTGACCCTCAAACTGGGGGTCCCGGGCGAACTGCCCAGCAACGGCGCGGATGTCGCGGGCACGACCACCCCCGAAACGCCCATGCCGCGCCAGCGGGAGGCATCCGGCGCCACGCAGTGTCGTGCGTGATCGCTAGCTTTCGGAGGGCTCCCATTCGGGAAGCGCACCCACAGCTCACCGCACCCACGGTGCATCCGCGCGTCGCAGCATCCGCACACGCGGTGCATCTGCGCGTCGCGGTGCACCCGCACATCACCGTTCGTCGAGAGGCCGGCTCATGTCAGACCCCACCCTTCCCCCCAGTCCGAACGTTCCGCCGGCGCCTCCTGCGCCGCCCGTGTCGGCGGTGCCGCCGCAGCCGTACGGAGGCGCGCCGGCGCCCGCAGCACCCTCCGCCTACGGGGTCGCACCCGCAGCCCCCGCGCCCTACGGCGCACCGCCCGCCTACGGCGCACCGCTCGCGGCGCCGGCACCGTACGGGGCAGCACCGTACGGAGCAGCACCGTACGGCGCACCGCAGCCGTATGCGGCGCCCGCCGCACCCGTCGGAGAGAAGTCGTTCGTCGCGACCTGGCTGCTCGCCTGGTTCCTCGGGCTCTGGGGCGTCGACCGCTTCTACCTCGGCAAGGTCGGCACCGGCCTCGCGAAGCTCCTCACGTTCGGCGGGCTCGGCGTGTGGGTGCTGATCGACCTGATCCTCGTGCTCACGGGCAGCCAGCGCGACCAGCGCGGCCAGCGTCTCGCCGGCTACGACGAGCACAAGAAGATCGCGTGGATCGTCACGGGCGCCGTCATCGCCCTCGGCCTCGTCGTCAACATCGTGAACGGCGCGGTCTCCGGCGCGAGCGGAGCGCTCGAGGCCGTCGACCAGCCCGCGATCGTCGTCGAAGCGGATGCCGCCGCCGACGACTCTGCGGACACCGCGGAGCTTGCGGCCGACTCCGGCGCCGTCGCGACCGCGCAGACGTGGGCGGACGACACGTTCGGCTCGTTCGCGCCCGTGACGCAGACGGGTGCGGGCGATGCCCTCATCACGCTGCCCGGCACGTCCGGCATCGTCACGGCGACGCACGACGGGTCGGCGAACTTCGTCGTCAACGTGCTCGACGCGACGAACGGCTCGACCGGCGAACTGCTCGTGAACACGATCGGCGCGTACACGGGCACCACGGCGTACGGATTCAGCTCCTTCTCGGAGCCGGCCACCCTGCAGATCACGGCCGACGGCAACTGGACGATCACGATCGCCCCGGTCTCGGCCGCGCCCGCGCTCGCCTCCTCGGGCAGCGGCGACGGCGTGTTCCTCTACGACGGCGGCGCCGCCGCGCTGACCGCGACCCACTCGGGCGAGGCGAACTTCGTGATCACGGAGGAGGCCCCGGATTCGCTCGGCCTGGGACTGCTCGTCAACGAGATCGGCAACTACTCCGGAACCGTACCCTTGAGCGCCGGCCCCTCGGCCATCGCCGTGCAGGCCGACGGCTCGTGGACACTGGCCGTGGGCTGACCCGGCCGGACACCGCGCTTCGAACGACGAACACCAGCACCAGCACCAAACAGGGAATACCCACCACCGACCACCGACCGAACGGAACAGACACCGCAATGGAGAACTCCCCCATCCTCGCCTGGACGCTGCAGACCGAGATCCCCGTGCCCGACGACGTGCTCCCGCTCCTCGTCGAGGGTGAGCAGGCCGTGGCCTCGTTCAAGACGTTCCGCGATTCGGCGACGTTCACGACCAAGCGCCTGATCGTGCGCGACGCCCAGGGCATCACCGGCAAGAAGGTCGAGATCACCTCGTTGCCGTACAGCTCGATCAACATGTGGTCGAGCGAGAATGCCGGCGGCATGCTCGACCGCGACGCCGAGATCGAGCTCTGGACGCGCGCCGGCCACATCAAGGTCAAGCTGACGAAGGGCGCCGACGTGCGCCGCATCGACAGCCTCCTCGCCTGGGCGGTGCTGCAACACTGAGTCGCGCCCAGCGTGGGTGCGGGCCGTGTGCCCGCGCCCACGCACGGCGCCTCGCGAGGCGCCTCACGAGGCGCCCGAGGATCTGGCGACCTGGGGGACCTGGGGGACCTGGGGACCTGCGTGTCGCCGAGTTCTCCGCCGGAGGAGGGCGGGGTTCGTCCAGCGGATGCCGGCACTCCGGCACTCCGGCACTCCGGCACTCCGGCACTCCGGCACTCCGGCACTCCGGCACTCCGGCACTCCGGCACTCCGGCACTTCGGCACTTCGGCACTTCGGCACTTCGGCACCGTCTTTCAAGACGGGCACCGGTCGGGTGGGGCATCCGTCGCCCGGGGCGTCCGCTCCTGCGCCGCGCGCCACATCGCCACATCGCCACATCGCCACATCGCCACATGATTCTCGGACCGAACCCGGTCCGACCGCGGCATCCGCAGTCTCGTGCGAAGCCGCGCGGGCGCAGAGTCGCCCGGGCGTTGGTGTCAGGTCAGTGCTCGTGGCAGGTCAGCGCACGTGGCAGGTCAGCGCACGTGGCAGGTCAGCGCACGTGGCGGGTCAGCGCACGAGGCAGGTCAGCGCACGAGGCAGGTCAGCGCTCGAGTCGGTTCGCGACCGGCGTGCCGAGCGACCGGCGGCCCAGCGGCAGTCAGGCCCAGCGACCGAGCCGCGCCCGCTCCTGGCCGATCAGGCCCTGCAGGTAGCTGACCCGGTTGAACACGTCGGCTCGTTGCACGGCGTCCCAGACGGGCACATTCTCGGAGTAGGACTGGCCCCCGGGGCCCCAGACGGTGACGTTGACGTATCCGCTGACGCGCGACTCCCGAGCCAGCAGGAAGAGCAGGCTGAGCAGGAAGAACCAGATGAAGATCGCGACCATCACGATCGCCCAGGTCGGCGTGTGGGTCGTCGTCGCGGTCTGATCATGCGTCGTCGTGTTGACCTCGGCGATCGGCCAGGTTCCGGTGGGCGTGACGATGTGGTGCTGCGTGGCGTGGATGTTCCCGATCGACACGAGGAACGGAGCGGGCGCCGGTGCGCCGGCGGCGGGCTGAAGGGTCACCCCACGACCGTAGCGAAATCACCCGCGCCGACGTGGTCGGGCAGCTCCCCCAATATGGGGCGGGTGCCGGGCCTCGGAGTGGCCGTCGTGGAGGCATCCTCGCTCGCCGAGGCCTTCCTGGCGAACCTGTCGCCCTGACCAGCAGACGCATGTCGCACGCGAGCGCTACGCTCGCCGTCATGACAGCGGATGTCTCACACGACGTCGTGGCGATCACCGGTGCGTCCGGGCGCATCGGGCGGCGCATCGTTCCCCTGCTCGATCGGCCCGGTCGCACGCTGCGCCTCGTCGACACCGACCTGCCCGATCGCGTCCAAGACGGCCCGTGGGGCGAGGTCTCCGACCGGGTCGAGCTGCGTCGCGCGTCGATCGAGGACGAGCGCGGCATCCGCTCGGTCCTCGATGGCGCCGACGCCGTCGTGCATCTCGCGGCTCAGTCGTCGGAGCGGCCGTGGGAGGAGATCCTGCGGGCCAACATCGACGGCACGCAGAAGGTGCTCGAGGCGGCGCGGCTCGGCGGCGCGACGCGCGTGTTCCTCGCGAGCAGCGTGCACGCGGTCGGGTTCGCGGATGTCGCGGAGGTCGCCTCGACGCCCGTGCTCGTGCCGCGCCCCGACACGTTCTACGGCGTGAGCAAGGCCGCCGTCGAGGCGCTCGGCAGCGTCTACGCCGACCGGTACGGGCTCAGCATCGTGTCGGCGCGCATCTGCGCGTACGGCGACGGCGAGCCGAACCTGCGTCACGGCATCGCGCACTGGCTCTCGGCCGGCGACGCCGCCCGGCTCGTCGAGGCCGCGCTCGCACTCGACGACGGCCGGCACCACATCGTGTGGGGCGTCTCGGCGAACTCCCCCGGCGTCTGCAACCTGTCGGCCGGGCGGGCCATCGGGTTCGAGCCGCAGGACGACGCGTACGCGATCGTCCGAGCGCGTGGCCTCGAGCCCGAAGCACCGCCGACGAGCGGCCCGATCGGCGGCACGTTCACCGAACCGGAGCATCCGCTCGGCGAGCGCTGGTAGCGAGCGCCGGTTCGAGCGGCCCCGGAGTGCCGTGCGCCCGGGGTTTCGGCTCGCCGAGCGCTCCGCTATCGTGCTCGGCGTCGGGAGGGGCTCCATGAACGAACAGCATCGACTCGCGTTCCACGCCGAGACGGGCATCGACGACTGGCGCGTGCTGTACTGCGGCCCCGTCGCGCACTTCGCCACGGACTCCGTGCGCGCCGGCACGGCGTTCGCGACCGAGATCGCCGCGCTCGACGCCGTGACGCGGCATCCGCCCCTCATCGATGTGCGGCCCGACGGCGTGACCGTGCGACTGCACGCCGACCTCCTCGCGCTCGACGACGCCGCCACCCCGGCCGATGCCGCCGACCGGGCCCGCGCCGTCTCCGCCGTGGCTCGTGCCCACGGCCTCCCGGCCCGCCCCGATCGACTGCAGGACGTGCAGGTCGCCATCGCGACGCAACTCACGGTCGATGAGGTGCTGCCGTTCTGGCGGGCCGTGCTCGGGTACGTCGACAACTCCGGCGAGGACCTCGTCGATCCGCACGGGCGCGGTCCGAGCATCTGGTTCCAGGGTCTCGACGCCGCGAAACCGCTGCGGCACGTCATGCACCTCGACCTCGCCGTGCCGCGCGAGGTCGCGGCGGGCCGGCGCGACGCCGCGGTCGCGGCCGGCGGCCGTCTCGCCAGCGACGTCGTCGCGCCGAGGTTCTGGACCTACGCGGATGCCGCGGGCAACAAGGTCGACCTCGTGGCCTGGCCGGACCTGCCCCTGACCAAGGCCGACGCCGAGGGATGGCCGGGCGACATCATGTTCGGCCGAGACGCGACGGCCGCCCCGGCGTCTCGCAGCGCCCCGATCGTCGTCGCCGGAGCCGCCGAGCTCGAGCACGGCGAGACGATGTTCGAGGCGTTCCGCGCGGCATCCGACCTCGAGGACTGGCCGGTCGTCTTCTGGGGGCCGACCGCGTGGTTCGGCACGACCTCGCTCGCGCGCAGCGCCGAACTCGCCGCGGCGTTGGCCGAGCAGCACGGCGCCGACCGACTGCAGCTGGACCTCAGGGCCGACGGGCTGGCGGTGCGGTTCGCCCGCGACTTCACCGAGCTCGTCGACGACGACCTCGAGCTCGCGCGGCGCTTCTCGGCGATCGCGCGCGAGCTCGGGGCCGTGGCCGATCCGACGCAGGTGCAGACCGTGCAGGTGGCGATCGCGTCGAAGCCCGACCACGAGGTTCGGCCGTTCTGGCGCGAGCTCTTCGGCTACGCCGAGCACGGCGCCGAAGACCTCGTCGACCTCGGTGGTCGCGGTCCGAGCCTGTGGTTCCAGGAGCTCCCGGCGGAGAAACCGCTCCGGCACGCCTTCCACATCGACGTCTCGCTGCCGCGCGCCGTCGGTCGAGCACGGGTCGACGCGGCGCTCGCGGCGGGCGGGCGCATTGCGGCCCAGGCGGACGGCGGCGCGGGCGAGCAGGACTGGTGGACCCTCGCCGATCCGGCGGGCAACAAGGTCGACATCGCCGTCTGGGCCGATCGCGACGGATAGGCCGCCCGGCTTCGAAGCCGCATCCGTGGTGCAGTACGCTCCACGGGTGAGCCGCAGACACCGCAACCGCAGCCGCGAACGTCGCCGGTACCGGCCCGAGAGCACGAAGCCGAGCGTCGTGATCGCCATGGTCATCGTCGGGGCGATCACCGCGGCCGTCACGGTGGTCTGCGTGTGGCTCCTCGTCTCGACCATCGACGCGGGACTCGGGCCCTTCGACTCGGTCGGCGTCGCGCGGCCGACCCCGGCGTGGTTCGCCCTCATCGGCCTCGCACTCGGCGCCCTGGCCGCGGGCAAGATCGCGTGGGATGCGGGGGCGTACCTCGTGCGCGTGATCCGAAAGCGCCCGAAGCAGGTGCTCGCACAGGACTGAGCGGCCGCTGCGTGACGCGGGTCTCGCCGCGCCATTCCACTCGACCGGGAGCGACCGTGAACGGCCGGCCGCGGCATCCGCTCAGAAGACGGTGACGCGGTCCTCTCGCTCGTCGAGCACCCAGAGGTGCGACGCGACGGCACGGTACAACCGGTGCGGGGCGGCGCCGGTCACGCTGCCTTCGGCCCAGGGTCGCAGGCCGGATGCCTCGCACGCGGCGTTGAACATCGCGAGGGCGTCGTCGATCCCATCATCCGGAACGGGTTCGGCGAGCGCCTCGGCGTAGACCGCGGTCGCCTCGCCGACGGGCGTGGACGAGTCGAACACGGTCAGCGCGACCTCGGCTCGTGCGGCGATGTTCTGCGAGTGGCGGCGCGTCGGCCGGGAGACCCAGACGAACTCGCGCAGGTCGCGCACGGCGAACCACACGGGCGTCGCCCATGGGCGGCCCGCGGCATCCGCCGTGGCGAGGGTCACGTAGGCGTTCGCGTCGAGGATCCGCCGGGCGGAGGTCGCGCTGGGCGACGAGGTTGCATCGGTGGCCATACTCATGGCTATCAGGTCGCACGCCGAGCGGCGGGGTGTCGACGGGCGCGGCGGCAGGAACGGTGCACGAGGAATGCCGGTTACGGCCGCCCTCGCGGGCACCTGCCGGCGCCGCTAGGGTGAGCCGCATGTCGGACGCCGCTTCGGCCGACCTCCACTCCTCCACCGCGAGTCCGCCGGGCGCATCGGCCCCCAGCGGGTCGCTGCCGAGCGCTCCCGATCGCGGGATCGGGCCGCTCGATTCGCTCGAACCGCTCGCCCGCGGGCCCGTGTTCGGCGCGATGGCGGCGCTCGCGGTGCTGCTCGCGGCGACGAGCGACTGGTACGGATTCCATCGCGACGAGCTGTACTTCCGCATGCTGGAGCCGGCGTGGGGTTACGTCGACCAGCCGCCGCTCACGCCCCTGCTCACGCGCGCGATCGCGAGCGTGGTCGACGAGCCGTGGGCGCTCCGCATCCCCGCGATCCTCGCGGCCGTCGCCACGGTGTACGTGCTGGCGCTCATCGCGCGCGAAGCCGGTGGAGGGCGGCGTGCGCAGTCGGTCGCGGCGTGGGCCGCGGCATCCGCGTCGTTCCCGATGGTGTTCGGTCACGTGCTGCTGACCGCCTCGATCGACCTCGTGGTGTGGCCGCTCGTCGCGCTGTTCACGATGCGGGCGCTGCTGCGCGACGGCGAGCGCAGCGGACGGTGGTGGCTCGCCGTCGGCCTCGTCGTCGGCGTCGCGACGTACAACAAGCTGCTCGTCGTGCTGCTCGTCGCGGGCATCGGCATCGGGCTGCTCGTGGTCGGACCGTGGCGCGCGCTGCGATCGCCGTGGCTCTGGGCCGGAGTGGGCGTGGCCGTCGTCGTCGCACTGCCGAACCTCGCGTACCAGGTCGCGAACGACCTGCCGCAGCTGCGCATGGGCGCCGCCCTCGCGGAGGACTCCGACGGCGAAGCGCGCCTGCTGACCCTGCCGTTCCTCCTGCTGCTGGCTGGCCCACCTCTCGTGCCGATCTGGATCGCCGGACTCGTCGCACTCCTGCGCCGACCCGCATGGCGGCCGATCCGCCTGCTCGCGGTGGCCTTCGCCGTGGTCGTGATCGCCACGATCGCAGGCGGCGCGCAGCCCTACTACCCCGTCGGCCTCATCGAGGTGCTGCTCGCGCTGGGCGCCGTGCCGACCGCCGAGTGGATGCGCACCACGGGCCGCCGCGCGCTCGTCTGGGCGGGCATCGCCCTGAACGCCGTCGTCTCGGCGCTCATCGCACTGCCACTGCTGCCGCTCGGCCTCGTCGGCGCGAGCCCGTTCGCCGCGATGAACCAGACCGTCGGCGACTCGATCGGCTGGCCGACCTACGTCGAGCAGGTCGCCACGGTCGTGCACGGCGCTGGCGCGAGCTCCGGATCCGGCTCCGGCGATGGGCGAGCGGATGCCGCATCCGACCCGGTCGTCATCACCTCGAACTACGGCGAGGCCGGCGCCATCGCGCGCTACGGCGAGGAGTTCGGCCTCGACCCCGACGCGGTCTACAGCGGGCACAACGCCCTGTGGTTCGAGGCGAGGCCACCGGATGCCGCGACCGACGTCATCTTCGTCGGCGACCTGTCGCCCCGCACCGTCGCGGCGTTCGAGTCCTGCACGACCGCGGGCCGGCTCGACAACGGCGTCGACGTCGACAACGAGGAGCAGGGCCTGCCGATCACGCTGTGCCGCGGTCGCACCGTCGGCTGGGACGAGCTCTGGCCGCGCCTCGCGCACCTGAGTTGACGGGTGCTCCCCAGTTCGGGGACTGCCATTCGAGCTCGCCGGTTGCGAGGATCGATGCGCCCCCGATCACGGGCGAAGGAGCATGGATCTGAGCGAGTCAGCAACGGTATCGTCACTCGGTCATCGGCTGCCCGCGACATCCGTCATCTCCGAATGCCTGCGCGTGCAGGCCGCAGTGCCGGCGAACACGCCGCTCCAGAGGTTCTTCGGGATCTCTCCCCTCGGGCGCGAGGCGCAGCCCTGGTATCTCGGCGCCCTCGGCGAGCTCGAGGTCGCCCGGCGGCTCGAAGGCCTCGGCCCGGGGTGGTTCGTGCTGCACTCGGTTCCGATCGGCAACGGATCGAGCGATCTGGACCACGTCGTGATCGGCCCGGCCGGGGTCTTCACGATCAACACGAAGCACCACCGCGGCCAGAACGTCTGGGTCGGCGCGAAGCGAATCCTCGTGAACGGTCAGCGGACCGACCACCTCCGCAACGCGGCGTTCGAGGGCAGCCGAACGTCGAAGCTGCTCTCCGGTGCCGCACAGATGCTCGTCGATGTGACGCCGATCATCGCGGTCGTCGGGGTACGGCGGATGACCGTTCGAGAGCGCCCTCCGGTCGTCATCGTGATCCGCGACACGGAGCTGGTCTCGTGGCTGCGGAGGCACCCGACGACACTCGGCCCAGAGCAGGTGCGCCACATCGCGGGCATCGCCGCCCAGCCGGCGGCATGGAAGCGCGAGGCGGATGCCGAGAAGGTGGACCACGCGGCGTTCGACCGTCTGAGAATCTCCATCGATCGAGCCAGGCAGAGACGCGGACTCTGGATCGGAGCGATCGTGCTCTCGATACCGCTCGCGTTCATCGCTGCGTCGTCGGCGCTCCTCGGCATGATCGTCAGCATTTGAGACCACGTCAATGGTTCGTTGACAACACCACCGCGTCAACCTATCGTTGACGCATGCCCGCACGCACGGAACGACGACTCCTCGTCCTTTGGTCGACCGGTTTCGCGACGATCGCGATCGGGATGCTCTGCAGCCTGGTCGGCATCGCCGTGTTCGAGGGCGTCGCGCGCGGGGTGCTCATCGGTGCGGGTGTCGCCCTCACCCTCATCGGCACCGTGATGCTGGCCTCGGCGCTCGGCTGGCTCGCGTCCCGCACCCGATCCCGCGAGGTGCGGGGATGGTGGCTCCCGAGCCGAGACGGCGACCGATGACCGACCTCCACGACGCGATCACGCTCGCCGTGCTCGATGCCGCGGCCCTCGACCGCGACATCCTCGACGGCAATCTCGAGAGCCACCTCACGCCCGAGCAGCACCTCGCGCTGATCCATGCCGGCTCCGACGCCGAGGGCGAGGCGCGGGCCATCCTTCGCCAGGCCGTCGAGTCGGCGCGCGCCGGGGGCGTCAGCTGGGCCGCGATCGGCGCCGAACTCGGCATGTCGCGGCAGGCCGCGCAGCAGCGCTTCGGCGATGCTTCCAAACCCGACGACGCAGCCGACGATGAAGCCGAGTACCGGTGGCTCGGACCGGTCACCGCGTTCGACGAGATGGCCGAGCTCGAGCTCGCCGGGCGAGCGGGCTGGCACACCGTCGAGGCCGGCATGCTGCGCCACCGCATGGTGCGCACCGACACCCAGTGGGAGACGAAGCGCCTCATCTGGCGCGGCCCCTCGCGCCGCGACGAGGCCGAGGGCTGGATCGTGGGCTCGACGATGTTCCCGTGGGCGTACCTCGTGCGCGACCTCGGCATCCCGGCCGAATAGGCGCGGATACGACGCCGCGCCGCGGCATCCGCTCGGGGCATCGGCTCTAGGCTTCAGCGCAGGAGGTGCGCGATGACCAAGCGGATGCCGAAGAAGCTGTACGAACGCGAGCTGCACGACCTGCAGGCGAAGCTCGTCGACATGCAGGCGTGGGTGCAGGAGTCGGGTGCGCGCATCGTCGTGATCTTCGAGGGGCGGGATGCCGCGGGCAAGGGCTCCACGATCAAGCGCGTGTCCGAGTACCTCAACCCGCGCGTCACGCGCATCGTCGCGCTGCCCACGCCGAGCGTGCGCGACAAGACGCGCTGGTACTTCCAGCGGTACGTGCCGCACCTGCCGGCGGCGGGCGAGATCGTGCTCATGGACCGCTCCTGGTACAACCGGGCGGGCGTCGAGCGGGTCATGGGCTACTGCACGAACGAGGAGTACCACCGGTTCCTGCACCAGGCGCCGACCTTCGAGCGGATGCTGGTCGAAGACGGCATCATCCTGCTGAAGTACTGGTTCAGCGTGTCCGACGTCGTGCAGGAGGAGCGGTTCCGCTCGCGGCTCGAGGACCCGATGCGGCGCTGGAAGCTCAGCCCCAACGACGTGCTCTCGATCACGAAGTGGGAGGACTACTCGCGCGCCAAGGACGCGATGTTCGCCAACACCGACATCTCCGAGGCGCCCTGGTACGAGATCGAGAGCGACGACAAGCGCCGCTCGCGCATCAACATGATCGCCCACCTGCTCTCGAAGATCCCGTATCAGCCGGTCGAGCGCGAATCGATCGTGATCCCGCCCCGCCCGACGTCCGGCGGCTACGAGCGGCCGCCCCGCGAGTGGGCGAACCTCGTGCCCGACCACGCGGCCGAGGTGATCGAGCGGGCGAAGGCCGAGGAGGCGAAGGCCGAGTAGGCGACAGCGCGTCGGTGACGGCGGGTCGGCGACACCTCGCCTCAGCCGATCTCCCCGGCCCGGCGCAGCCAGTACCGCACGGTCCCCTCGGTGGTGCCGAGCTCGCGGGCGATGCGCGCGATCGCCGCGTCGTCGCTCCCGAGCCGGCGCGCGAGTTCGGCGAAGCGGGCGACGATGCGCTGCTCGAGCGTCGGCGGAGGAGGCGGTGCGCCGAAGTCGAGGAACGCACGCGCTGTGCCGTCCGCGGCAACCTGCACCGGGAACGTTCGCACCTCGCCGTCGACCTCGGTGCGGATGAACCTGCGCCCGGGCGGCAGCCACAGGCTGGCGCTGGTGAGCTCCGGCACGGCCTCGTAGCCGGTCGGGGTGCCGCGGTCGTCGACCACGACGAGAAGGCCCGGCCGCACGGGCTGCCCGTCCTTGCGCACGCTGACGAAGATCGGCGACAGGGGCGTGGTGCCTGCGACGGGGCGCGGATCCGTCGCCCTGAGCCCGTCGACGATGGAGACGGATCCACCGAGGATCTCCGTCCGACTGCTCCGGATCGACGATCCTGAAACGTGGGGCCGGCCCGAGATCGAGACCGCGCCGAGGCCGCGCACGTCGCCGTAGCCGACCCCGAGTCGGTCGCCCGCACCGAGCCCGTCGCCCGACGCGGTGCCGCTCACGGTGCCGCCGGTGATGACGACCTGACCCGACCCGCGGATGCCGCCGCCGATGCCCGCACCCGTGTGGCTGCCGCCGCCGGCGTTTCCGCGAAGGGAGTTCCGCGCGTCATCGGGGACGGCGATCGTGACGATGCCGTCGCCGTCGCTGCCGCCCCCGATGCCCGCACCCGAGAACGAGCTGCCGTTCGCCGTGCCTCCGGTGACCTCGACCCGGCCGATGCCCTGGCGTCCGCCGCCGATGCCCGCACCGCTGTCGACGTACGGCGCCCACAGGGAGGCGAACGCCGTGACGTTGCCACCGGTGATGGTCACGTGCGCGTCGCCGTCGGCACCGCCGATGCCCGCTGCCGACCGGCTCTCGGCACGGATGATGCCGCCCTCGATGCGGATGTCGCCGCTGGCGCCGGAGCCCGGCCGGGCGCCGATCCCTGCGCCGGCCCCGCCGGAGGCGACGAGGAACCCCGCCCGCTCGGCGCCGGTCGACTCCGTCACCCCTCGCACCGTGAGGCTCGCGTCGGACGGCACGAAGATCGCCGCGCCCTCGGCCACGGTCGGTCCGGTTCCGAAGATCGAGCCGAAGTACGCCGTGTGGCCGCCGATGTCGAGCACGATGTCGGCACCGGCCCCGATCTCGACCGCCGCGCATTCGGTTCCCGGCCCGCTGATGTCCTGGGTCAACAGCACGGTGCCCGTCGTCGCGAACGCGTCGGCCAGCTCGTCGCACGACGCGACCGGTGTCACCTGCGCGTCCGCCACGGCCGGTGTCGCGATCACGAGGGTCGCCGCGATCGCCGCCGCGCAGGCGATGGCGACTCCGCGGACGACCCGAACCCTGTGCCCGTACCCGGTCATGGTCCCCCAACCGATCGCCGTGCGGGGCACGCTACCCGTGCGTCCCGGGCGCGACAATGCGCATCGTGTGAACTCTGGATGTCGCAGGTGTTCCGGGGCGGGCCCCGGCGAACCGATCGCGCTAGTGCGTCACGGTCGGGCCGCGCGACGCCGCAGGAGCACGAGCGCACCGCCGAGCACGACGAGCAGCATCGAGCCGGCGAGCCAGAGCGAGGGCTCGACGCCCGTCGAGGCGATGCCCGTCGGCGCAGCGGCCGCGGCCGGCGCCGGGGTGGGCGACGGAGCCGGCACCGGAGTCGGGTCGACCGGCGTCGTCGCGGGCTCGGCGACCGGACCCTCGGTCGAGATCTCGACGATCTCGCCGTCTTCACCGACCGAGAACCAGACCGACGTCGTGAACGGCTCGCCGTCGGCGCCGACCGCGGTGACCCGCAGCTCGTGCGCCCCGAACGGCACCACGTCGGGCAGCGACGCCGCCACGTCGATCGTGCCGTCGGCCGCGACCACGCCGCTCGCGACGACGATCGGGTCGGAGAACAGCGTCACGTCGAACGCCGCGTCGGGCGAGAGACCCGAGCCGGTCACGGTCACCCCGAGACCGGATGCCGCATCGCCCGGCCCCCCGCCGAGGACGACGCTCAGCACGGGCTCGTCGACGACGAGGGTGAACGCCTGCGCGACCCCGTCGTCGGTGGCGTTCGTCGCCGTGATCTCGAGCTCGAAGGTGCCGGCCTCGGTCGGCGTGCCACTGATCGTGCCGTCCACGGCGAGCGCGAGGCCGTCGGGGAGCGACCCGTCGGTCACCGCGAAGGACACCGCGTTCGCGGCCTCGAGCGCGATCTCGGTCGCGACGTTCACGTGCAGGAGCGGGACCTCGGTCGTCGGCCAGGCCACGAGCGGGGCGTGCACCTCGCCGGTGAATCCACGGGCGACCACGACGTCGCCGTTCGTCGCCTCGACGGTGAACGCGTACGCCCCGATCTCGGTCGGGGTTCCGGTGATCGCGCCGTCGGCGGCGAGGCTCAGGCCCGCCGGCAGGGCCCCGGCCGTGAGTGCGTAGCCCGTGGCATCCGTCGCCTCGAGCGCGAGGCCTGCATCGACCGCGACGCCCTCGCGCAGGGTGCCGAGCGAGTCGGTCACCCACGCGGGCGCGTTGCGGATCTCGATCGTGAGGTCGACCGTGCGCAGCACGCCGACCCCGTTCACCATGCTCACCCGCACGATCGCCGTGCCGGGCGCCACGCTCGTGAGGACCGGTTCGGCGCTGCCGTCGGAGGCGAGCAGGTCTGCGCCGCTGACGAACGAGACCGCATCGACATCACCGTTCTCGATGTCGCTCGACCCGACCGTGAAGCCCTCGCCGGTGGTCAGGAGGAAGGATGTCAGCCCGGTCCAGCTCGGCGGCGCCAGCACGTCGAGCGTGAACTCGCGGTCCACGCCGTCGCCGTCGGCGTTCGCCGCGCGAACCGTGAACGCGAACGAGCCGGCCTCGGTCGGCGTGCCGGTCAGCGCGCCGTCCGCGGTGAGCGAGGCGCCGGCCGGCAGAACCCCGGAGAGGACCGTGAAGCTCGTGGCGTTCGTCGCGTGGAACGTGATGCCGAGCGGCGCATCGACTGCCACTGCGGGGAGCCCGTCGGTGACCCAGTCCACGACCGGCGCCTTCACGACGCCGGTGAACTCGCGCGCGACCTCGACGTCGCCGTTCGTCGCCTCGACCGTGAACGCGTACGGGCCGAAGTCGGTCGGCGTTCCGGTGATCGACCCGTCGGCGGCGAGGCTCAGCCCCGCCGGCAGGGCGCCGGCCGTGAGGGCGTAGCCCGTGGCATCCGTCGCCTCGAGCGCCAGGCCGGCATCGACCGGCACGGTCTGGCGGAGCGTGCCGAGCGACTCGGTCACCCAGGCCGGTGCGGCCAGCACGGTCACGTCGATCTTCACGCCGAGCGAGGGGTGCACCGTCGTGATCCCGAGGGGGAACGTCGAGCCGGTACCGGGCCTGAGACCGGTGACCGTGATGGAGCCGCCGGAGGCCGACGACCTGAACGGCCCGCTCGGATCCTCGGAGATGTGAACGGACAAGATGTTCTCGAAGTGGCCGGCCACGGTCTTCGAATGACCGACGGTGACCACGACCGACGTCTCGCCGACCCAGGCCGGAGCTGCGAACACCTCGAGTCGGAACGCGCGGGCAGCCGAGACCCCGCTCGCCTTGGTCGCAGTCACGGTGAAGTTCGAGACGCCGTCCGTGGTCGGGAGACCGCTGATCACGCCCGCGGTGGAGAGTGAGAGACCCACGGGAAGCGAGCCGGCGGTGACCGCGTAGCTCGCGGCGTCGGTCGCGACGAGGGCCTTGGAGTATGAGATCCCGACACCGGCATCCCCGAGGGACTGGGAGGTCTGCCAGACGGGCGGCACGTCGTTCACGACGATGGTCATCGACTGGCTGACGGGAGCGCCCTCGTTCGAGGCCGTGACCGTCGACGTGAAGGTTCCGGCCGTCGTCGGCGTGCCACTCAGCAGCCCGCCCGCGGTCAGTGAGATGCCGGGCGGCAGCGAGCCGGACGCCACCGAGAAGGCGTCGACGTTCGTGCCCGAGAACTGCTGGCTCACGGCCACGCCCACGGTGAGCGGGCCGACGACGGGCGCCGACCACGAGATGGCGCGTGCCGCGACCGATCCGCTGAACGGCTGGGCGGCCGAGCCGCCCGGGCCGGTCGCCGTGACCGTGAACGAGTAGGGGCCGGGGGCGGCGGTGACCGTGCCCGAGATCGTGCTGCCCGTGAGCGACAGGCCGGCGGGCAGTGAGCCGGCCGTGATCGCGTACGAGGTGGTGTCGGATGCCGCGAGCCCGACGCTGACCGCCGCGAGGTGCGTGATCGAGCCGAGCGACGTCGTCGTCCAGACGGGTGCGGGCGTGACCGGCGCCGCCGGCAGCACCGTGACGACCGTGGTGTACGCCTTCATCCACGGGCCGTCGGGGAAGGTGACATCGAAGCGCACGTTGTAGACGCCGTCGAACTCCGGCGTGCCCGCGAGCCGGATGCCGCTGTCACCCGCCCCGAAGAACTCGAGCCACATCCCGGGGGGAGCCGTGTCGGCGTAGAGCGCCGAGTTCTCGGCCGTGCCGGGCTCGACGAGCACCGTCGGCGCCGCGGGCGCGACGCCCTCCGTGAAGGTCAGCGCGCTCGGCACGGTGGGCACCGCCTGCGCGGGCACGGCGGCGCCGACCACGGTCGCGGCGGTGACCAGGAGCACCGCGAGCAGGCCGGCGACGGGTCGGAAGAGACGGCGGATCGGGCGGCGCTGCGTCACGGGACGGTCCTCTCACCAGGGCACGCAACGGCGCGCACGGGAGAACTCCGCGCCACGCGGCATCTCAAGATATTGCCCGGCGGATGCCGGCGGGGCGTCGTCCGCGCCCCAGTTCGGGGGTGAATCAGGCCATGCTGCACGGCGCGACGACCGGGCTCCCCGTGCGCGACCCGGCATCGGGCGTGTCAACGGTGCGGCCCGCACTGGGGTAGTCTCGTAGAGCACGCGGAAACGCGGGCGATGCGGATGTGGCGCAGTGGTAGCGCATCACCTTGCCAAGGTGAGGGTCGCGAGTTCGAATCTCGTCATCCGCTCTCTTTTTCTCCCGAGCTCCTTCACGGACGTCTCGTGCTGCCCGATCGGCTTCCGTCGCGGCACGTCAGTCGTGCCAGGTGCCCATCCACTCGTCCCAGTGCGGGCCGTCCTCGAGTGCGACGCCCGCGCGGGCCTGCTCGTGCAGCCCGCGGATGGCGAGGTCGAGGTAACGCAGGTGGAGCGCATCGGCGTGCGCCCGCGGGAACGGGAGTGCGGGGCGCAGGTGCAGCAGGAGCTGCATCACGTCGGCCGTCGTGAACCCCTCGGGCACGAACCCGTCGGCGCGGTCGCGCGCGACCAGGCGCTCGAGGCCCGCGCGCAGCGCCTCGGAAGCGGCCGCGAGCTCGGCGGAGATCGGATCGCCCCCGCCCGGCGGCTGCAGGATCGGCCCCGTCGCCCCGGTGATCTGCCGCGCGAGGAAGGTGGCCACCGCCCCCTCAGAGGCGGCGGAGGGAGCGGTCGGCGCGGCCTCGACCGCGGCCGCCACCTCCTGGGCGAGTCCGGCCGCCTCGGTCACCGCGTGCACGCGGAGGGCCTCGACCAGCGCCTCCTTGGTGGGGTAGCGACGGTAGACGGAGCCGACGCCGACGCCGGCGTGGCGGGCGATCTCGGCCATCGACGCATCGTGCCCCCGAGCCGAGAACACCTCGCGCGCCGCGACGAGCACGGCGGCGTCGTTGGATCGCGCCTCGCGCTGCCGTCCGGGCAGGGGGCGGTCGGTCGCTGCGGGGTCGGGCATGCCATCAGTGTAGACGGGTGATATGGTCTATCGGAACGGATGTTCCGTTCCGATAAAGGCGTCGTCACCCACCCATCACTCCAGAGAGCGAGCCCCCATGCCCCCCGCGATCCCCGTCACGGACACGGCCGACCCGATCCTCGCGCCCGGCGCCCGCGCAGACGATGCCACCGCCAGTGCCCCCGAATCGCCCGAACTGCGCCGCCCCGGCCTCTTCACCTTCGCACTCAGCGCAGCCGTGCTCGCGTTCTCGCTCATGCAGACGCTCGTGGTGCCCGCGCTGCCGACGATCGGGCGCGACCTCGGGGCGTCGAGCCTCGGCACGGGCTGGATCCTCACGGCCTTCCTGCTCGCGGGCGCCGTCTTCTCCCCCGTCGTCGGCAACCTCGGCGACCGCTTCGGCCACCGCCGGGTCATGCTCACGGCGATGGTCGTCTTCGCCGCGGCGACCCTCGTCGCGGCCGCCGCGCCGAACCTCGGGGTGCTGCTCGGCGCCCGCGTCGTGCAGGGCGTGAGCACGGCGACCTTCCCGCTCGCGCTCGCGCTCACGCGCTCCAGGCTGACGGGCGCTCGGCTGGCCGCGGCCTTCGGCTGGATCCCGGGCATGATCGGCCTCGGCGCTGGTCTCGCCCTCGTGATGGGCGGCATCATCGTCGACGCACTGTCGTGGCGCTGGATGTTCGTCATCGGCGCGATCCTGATCCTCGTCTCCGTCGCGATGGTGGTCGTCTGGGTGCCACGCGGCGCCAAGCTGGCCGCGACCGGCTCGACCGACTGGCCCGGCATCCTGCTCCTCGCGGGCGGCCTCGTCGGCGTGCTGCTCGCCGTCTCGCAGGGCGGCGCCTGGGGCTGGACCTCTCCCCTGACGCTCGGCGTCGGCGCGGCCGGCATCCTGCTGCTCGTCGCGCTCGTGCTCGTCGAGGTGCGCACCGCCGCGCCCGTCGTCGACGTGCGCACCTTCCGCCACGGCCCCATCGCGCTCGTCAGCCTGCTCACCGTCGTCGTCGGCTTCGTGCCGTACGTCTTCTACGTCGCGCTGCCCCTGCTCATGCAGGCGCCGGCCGCCACGGGGTACGGGCACGGCATGACCGTGACGGCCTCGGCACTCGCGATGCTCCCGAGCGCCATCCTCGTCTTCTTCGGCGGCCGTCTCACGCCGATGCTCGTCGCCCGCCTCGGCGGTGGCGGCACGGCCGTGATCGCCGCCGCGGTCATGGGCGTCGGCGCCGCGGCCCTCGCGATCTGGCCGACCACGCCGTGGGCCGTGATCGTCGCCTTCGCCGTGCTCGGCCTCGGCAACGGCATCGGCTACGCGATCTGCGCCCAGCTGGTCGTCTCGGTGTCGCCGTCGAACGAGGTCGGGGCCGCGACGGGCCTGAACGGCGTCGTGCGCACGATCGGATCGGCGGCTGCGGCGCCGGTCGTCTCCGCGCTGCTGACCGCGGGCGTGGTCGCGGGCGCAGACCCGGCGATCGCGTTCTCGACCGCGTTCTGGGTCGCGGCCGCTGCGAGCGTCGTCGGCGTGCTCGTGTCGATCGTGCTGATCATGAAGGCGCGTCGCGCGGCCTGACCCCCGTCACCGGCGTTCGCCGGTCGACGCGTTCAGGCGTCGGCCGGCACGATGTCGCCCGCGTGCACCGCGACCCACTCGACGAGCGGCAGCATGCGCTCCATGAGCTCGCGGCCGAGATCGGTGAGCGCGTACTCGACGCGCGGCGGCACCTCGGGGTACGACGTGCGCTCGACCAGGCCGTCGGCCTCGAGCGTGCGCAGCGTCGAGGCGAGCATCTTCTCGCTGATGCCCTGCACCTCGCGGCGCAACTCGCCCCAGCGATGCGTGCCGTCGGTGAGCGCGAGCAGCACGAGCACGCCCCACTTGCTCATGATGTGGTCGAGGACCACCCGGGTCGGGCACCCCTCGACGAAGACTTCGCCGGAAGTCTCCCGGATCTGCGCAAGACTTACCACCATGTGGGTAGCTTACGTCAAAGTGGGTACCCTCCGGCGGGAATGTCAGCACCGCGGCATCCGGTTGTCCCCTTCGTACCGCGCATCACCCGCACGGCCAACCGGAAGGAACCACCCCGCATGACCATCCTCGTCACCGCCGCCTCGGGCCAGCTCGGCCGTCTCGTCGTCGAATCCCTCCTCGCCCGCGGCGCCGAGCCGTCGAGCATCGTCGCCGGCGCCCGCGACACGTCGAAGCTGGCGGATGCCGCAGCTCGCGGCATCCGCACGGTCGAACTCGACTACGCGAAGCCCGACACCATCGCCGCAGCGCTCGAGGGCGTCGACACCGTGCTGCTCATCTCGGGGTCCGAGGTCGGTCAGCGCATCGCGCAGCACCGCAACGTGATCGAGGCCGCGAAGGCCGCCGGCGTCGCCAAGCTCGTCTACACGAGCGCACCGAACGCGACCACCGCCGACTACCCGCTCGCCCCCGAGCACGCGGCGACCGAGGCCGTCATCGCCGAGACCGGCATCCCCGCCGTGATCCTGCGCAACAACTGGTACATCGAGAACTACGCGGCGGATGTCGCGCGCGCCGCCGAGACCGGCGTCGTCTCGTCGTCGACCGGTGAGGGCCGCATCGTGGGCGCCACGCGCGCCGACCTCGCGGACGCCGCGGCGGTCGTGCTGCTCGAGGACGGCCACCTCGGCCAGGTCTACGAGCTCTCGGGCGACGAGGCGTTCACCTACGCCGACATCGCCGCCGCCGCATCCGAGGTGCTGGGTCGCGAGGTCGCCTACGCGCCGCTGACCACCGAGCAGCAGGCCGCGGCCCTCGAGGCGGCCGGACTCGACGCCGGCACCATCGGATTCGTCACCTCGCTCGACGCCGGCATCGCCGCGGGCGTGCTCGAGGTGCCGACCGGCGGCGTCTCCCGCCTCACCGGTCGCCCGACGACCTCGCTCGTCGACGGGCTGCGCGCGGCCCTCGCGACGGAGGCCGCCGCGGCCTGAGCCACGACGCGAACGGCGGATGCCGCGGGCGCATGTTCGCTCGCGGCATCCGCCGTTCGTCTTTCCCTATCACTCGGCACACTCCGGCGAAAGGCCCGATCACGCCGATTCGCTGCACGTTCTGCGGGTATCGTGCGACATCCGTGCGACCCCTTGAACTGCTGCGATCGGAACTGGAAGAGTCACGCGAAACGCTTCGTTGTAAGGAGAGTCATGCGTAGATTCCGCACCATCGCCGCAACATCGGTGTTCGTGCTCGGCCTGACGGCACTCGCTGCCGCCCCGGCGAGCGCGTTCACCACGGGCACGGACCAGGCCACGGGCGAGCAGGAGTACGTGGTCCTGTTCACCGCGGGCACGTCGTCCGCAGCGGCGAAGGCCGCCGTCACCGCAGCCGGCGGCACGATCGTCGCCGAGAACACGGATGTCGGCGTCGCGACCGTTCGCACCACCGACGCCGGCTTCGAGGCCGAGGCCCTGGCGCAGGGCGTCATCGAGGGCACGGCGCAGAACCGCGTCATCGCCGACGTGCCCGACGACGCCGTCAGCGGCGACGAGGCCAAGAAGCTCGACGAGGCCGAGGCCGAGGTCCGCGCAGGCGGCGGCGCGACGCCCGCGGCGCCTGCCGCGAAGAAGGGCAAGGGCGGCAACTCGCTCACCGCCGAGCCTCTCGCCTCCCTGCAGTGGGACATGCAGCAGATCGGCGCCACCGTCGACGGCTCGTACAAGGTCGAGCGCGGCAGCGACAAGGTGCTCGTCGGCATCCTCGACACCGGTGTCGACGGAACGCACCCCGACATCGCACCGAACTTCGACGCGAAGAAGAGCCGCAACTTCACCGTCGACGTCCCCGTCGACGCGAACGGCGGCGTCATCGACGGCGCCTGCGAAGACGAGGCCGACGGGTCGTGCACCGACGCGGCGAACGTCGACGAGAACGGACACGGCACGCACGTCGCCTCCACGATCGGCTCGCCGATCAACGGCATCGGCATCGCCGGCGTCGCGCCGAACGTGAAGCTCGTGAACCTCCGCGCCGGCCAGGACTCGGGGTACTTCTTCCTGCAGCCCTCGATCGACGCCCTCACGTACGCCGGCAAGATCGGCGTCGACGTCGTCAACATGAGCTACTACGTCGACCCGTGGCTGTTCAACTGCGCGAGCCACCCGGCCGACTCCGCAGCAGACCAGCAGGAGCAGCAGACGATCGTCAAGGCCATGCAGCGCGCGCTCGACTACGCACGCCTGCGCGGCGTGACGCTCGTCTCGGCCGCCGGCAACGGCGCGACCGACTACACCAAGGTCATCAGCGACGTGGGCAGCCCCGACTTCGCCGACGTCCCCGGTGAGGTCGCCTACACGCGCGACCTGCTCGACCCCGCGACCTGCACGTCGATGCCGAGCGAGGGCAAGGGCGTCATCTCGGTGAGCAGCACGGGCGTCTCCGAGCGCAAGGCGTACTACTCCGACTACGGCAACGGCTACGTGGATGTTGCCGCCCCCGGCGGAGACGTCTACGACACCGCGGGCAACACGCGCGACATCAGCAAGGCGATCCTCGCGGCGTACCCGCAGGCACTCGCCCTCGAAGAGGGAGCCATCGACGAGGCCGGCAACGTGCTGGTCGATGGCGTGGTGAAGAGCTGCGACACGGCCGGCACGACCTGCGGGTACTACCAGTACCTGCAGGGCACCTCGATGGCGTCGCCGCACGCCGCCGGCGTCGCCGCGCTCATCGTGAGCAAGTACGGCGTTCCCGACGTCATCCGCGGTGGCAAGTACCTGCCCGCCTCGGTCGTCGACGCGCGCCTGCGCCAGACCGCGGTCGACAAGGCCTGCCCGACGCCGGCCGCGTTCACGTACACGCGCATCACCCCGGCGGGCGCGACCCTCACCGCGACCCACACCTGCGAGGGAACCACCAAGCAGAACGGGTTCTACGGCAACGGCCTCGTGAACGCCCTCAAGGCGGTCGGCAAGTAGCCGCACCCGGTCGCTGAGCGACCGACCACACGACAGCACGACAGCACCGGCGGGGCCGGCCTCCTCGGAGGTCGGCCCCGCTCGCCTGTGCGCGGCCGGTCCGTGCACGCTGCAGGAGATCAGGCCCCATGCCCGCCCACAGCGAGGATGAGGCCTGATCTCCTGCACCTGATGGTGCACGCGGGCGACCGCTCGGGGCGTGCGGCGATTCGGGCGCCCGCCCGACGGGTAGCGTGTTCGCATGCAGGTGACCCGCGTTCGCATCTACCCCGTGAAGTCGCTCGGCGGCCTCGACGTGCGCTCGGCGCGCGTCGAACCGTGGGGCCTCGCCGCCGACCGTCGCTGGGCCGTCGTCGACGAGCACGGCGCGAAGGTGACCGCGCGGGAGCGAAACGTGATGCTGAGCCTGCAGGCCGAGCCGCTGGCCGATGGCGGGGTGCTGCTCGGCGGCGCGACATCCGACCCGCTCCGCGTCGACGTGCCGGGCGGCGGCGATCCCATCGAGGTGCAGGTGACGCGTCAGGGCACGGCGCTGCCCGCCGGCGACGAGGCCGACGAGTGGCTGAGTTCGCGCATCGGCCAGCAGGTGCGACTGGTCTGGCAGCCCGACCCGACCGTGCGCACCGTGAAGGCCGACCACGGCGGCCAGGAGGGCGACCGGATGTCGCTCGCAGACGCCGGCCCGCTGCTGCTCACGACCGAGGCGTCGCTCGCCGCCCTCAACGCGTGGACCGACGAGGGCGCGCCCGAGCTGGACATGCTGCGCTTCCGCCCGAACGTCGTCGTCGACGGCGACGAGCCGTTCGCCGAGGACGACTGGGGTTTCGTCACCCTCGGCGAGGTGCGCTTCCGCGTCGCGGCCGGATGCGACCGCTGCATGATGACCGGCATTGACCCGGTCACGCTGCAGCGCGGGCTCGAGCCGATCCGCACGCTCTCGAAGTACCGGCGCCGCGACGGCAAGACCTGGTTCGGCGTGCTGCTCGTGCCGCAGGACGAGGGCGAGGTCGCCGTCGGCGACGCCGCGACGGTCGGCTGACGGGGCGGGTTCCACTCCGGATTCGGAGGAGTTCGCGCGATCGGGAGGAGGAGATCCGCGATCGGGTCCTCCCGATCGTGCGAACTCCGCCGGACTGACCGCGTCAGCGCGCGGCAGTGTGCGTCAGCGCGTGCCGAGCAGCTGCGCGCGGTTCTTCGCGTAGACCGGCCGGCCGAACACGCGCCAGATCACGCGCACGGGCGCCGGCAGGTGCTCGTGCATCCACTCGTCGCCGCCGTCGGGCTGCGCCGCGAGGATCGCCCCGAGCTGCACGAACGTCTTGCCCTTCGGCGTGGCCTTGCGGCCGTGCTCGGCGAACCACTCGACCTCGGGCTGCGTGAAGGTGTGCTCCATGACGGGCACGATGTTCTCCTCCTCGTCGGGCAGGTGCACGGCGAGCGCGCCGTTCACGCCGTCGAGGGCCTCGAGCACGGATGCCGCGTCGGCACGGCGCCCGCTCGCCCGCCAGGCGGGCAGGGCCTCGTCGAGCGCCGTCAGGTGCACGAGCAGTTCGGCGTGGTGCCGGCGCATGCGCTCGATGTGGAGGCTGCAGGCGGGCGCCCGCTGCTCGAGCCGGTCCCAGAGCATCGCGTCCTCGCCCTCGTGGTGGGCGTGCAGCCCCGTCGAGAGCATCGCGAGGTGGTCGCCGACGACGTCGGCGTGCGCGGCATCCGCCTCGACGACGCCGTGCACGAGCGTCGGCCCCTCGCCGAAGCCGACCTTGAAGAGGCGGTGGATCTCGGCCATGCCGCGCGCGTCGCAGGTCTTGGGGCCGGCGGGTTCGGGGACGTCACCGGTCGGCGGGAGGGATGCAGCGGCCACGGGGACTCCGATCGACGATGAACAGGCGATCGGAGCGTACTCCCGCCGCGCGCCGCCCGACAAGGCCCTCGATCACGCGTCGGCGAGGCCGGGACACAGCACCGCAGCGCGGCGCCGCAGGGCGAGGGCGCCGCCCCGCGGCATCCGCTCGGGCTCAGTACTCGACGTCGTAGACGGCCTTGATGATGCCGTTGTCGTAGACGGCCTGGTCGACGAGCTTCAGCGTGCCCGTCGCGTTGCCGTCGAAGAGCCGCTTTCCGCTGCCGAGCGTCACCGGGAAGATCAGCAGGTGGTAGCGGTCGACGAGGCCGGCCGCGGCGAGCCCCTGCGCGAGCGTCGCGCTGCCGTGCACGATGATCGGCCCGCCCTCGCCGTTGCGCAGCTCGGCCACCTCGTCGAGCGAGCGCAGCACGTGCGAGTTGTTCCACTCGGGGTCCGTCAGCGTCGACGAGACCACGTACTTGGGCATCGCGTTGTACTCGGCGAACTCGTCCATGGTCGGCCAGATGGGCGCGAACTCGTCGTAGCTCACGCGGCCGAGCAGCATGGCGGATGCCTCGAGCTGCTCGCTGCCCTTCAGCTCGTAGGCCTCGGCGACGAAGGGCACCTCCTTGAAGGTCCAACCCGCGCGCGGGTGGTCTCCTCCGCCCGGGGAGTCGATGACGCCGTCGAGGCTCAGGAATTCGGTGACGATGATGGGGCGCATGTCGGTATCCTTCCGGATTCGCGTGGGCGGCGCATCCGCCCTTCACCCATGCGTCGAACGGCACCCTCGCGGATCGACACGCGGCCCGATGTTCTCGGGCGGTGTTCTCAGGCCGCGGTCTCGTCGAACCGTCGCGACCTGGGTCAGGCGTCGCCGAGCGCGGCGCGGGCGCGGCCGTACTTCTCGGCGAGGCGCGCCTGCGTCTCGTGGTCGAGCTTGCGCACGCGCCACGGCGCCGTGTTGTCGGCGATGTCGGCGAGCTTCACGTTGCGCGCGACGGCATGCGAGCGGATGCGCGCGTAGTAGTCGGCCTCGGAGACCTCGGACGTGCGCGTGAGCAGTTGCACCGCCTCGATGACCTCGGGCGCGACGCCGGCCTCGCGGAGCGTCTCGGCGGTGAGTTCGGTGTCCTCGAGCACGTCGTGCAGCCACGCCACGGCCGCCTCGATCGGCTGCGCGGCGGGATCGAACGCCTCGGCGACGCGTCCGGGGTGGTCGATGTACGGCGCACCGAGCTTGTCGGTCTGGCCGCGATGCCCGACGAACGCGATGCCCTGCGCGAGTCCGATCTGCAGGGCCGCGGCGTGCGCGACCGGGACGGCAGGACCGGCGACCGGCGCCGCGACGGTCGGGGCGGGCGCGGCAGGCGCCGCAGGTGCGGCCGGTGCCGCGGCCGCCGGAACAGGTGCCTGCGCAACGGGGGCCTGCGCAACGGGGGCCGGCGGAACGGGCGCCGGCTGCGCGGCGGGCGCCGGGGTCGCCGCGGCCAGCGGGGCGACCGGGCCGGTCGTCGACGGCGGCACCGCGCGCACGGGGGTCGGTGCCGGGGCGGACCCGGCCACCACCGCCTCGAACTGCTCGAAGGTCCAGTCGGCGTCGGATTCCATCGTCATCTCCACATCCTCCCCGATGTGCGTCGGTTCGCCGGCATCGGCCGGCTCTGGGGTGTCATCGGCCTTGCGTGCCGCGACCGGCTCGTCGGGAACGTCCGGCTCGTCGGGAACGTCGAGCGCGATCGACTCGAGCCGCTCGTCGGGCTCGTCGGACTCGTCGGACTCGTCAGGTACATCGGGCATGGTCGGCGCGGTCGCGAGCGGCTCGATCGGCCCGGTCGCCGCGATCGGCACCGTGTCGCCGAGGAACTCGGTCCACGCGGGATCGTCGAGCGGATTGTGCCCCGCGACCGGCCTGACGAACTCGAGCTCGTCCTCGAGCTGCGCCATCTCGTCGAGGTCGAGTTCGTGCATCGACCGGATCTCGCTCGTGCGCCGAACGGTGACGTAGCGTTCGGTCACCTCGGTCATCCGCGCGCCCGACGCGGTGCTGAAGTACCGCGAGCCCTCGTCGACGGCGACCTCGACGATGGTCTCCTCGTACTCGCCGCCGGGCTCGAGCGAGCACACGTGGTAGCGGAACGGACCCCCGTCGGGAACGCGCCGATGGGTCGCCGACGCCGCGCGCGCGGCCGCGCGACGACCGGGGGTCGGGTCGTCAACGGATGTCGTCACTCGGGCTCCTGGCCGTTGGGGGTTGGTTGGGGCGGCGCCGAAGCGCTGACCCGATCCTACGAGAGCACCGCCGCGACCGAGGTGTCGGACGAGCACAATCGTGCGCGACCGGTCTTGGCTGCGACCGTTCCGCCCAGGGCAGCACTGCCGTGGGCGGAAACGCTGGCCCGCGGCATCCGCTCGGTCGCACGCTGGAGGCATGAGCGAAGACACCCCGGCCCCGCTGCATCCGATCGATGCCGACCTCTCGACCCAGTTGTTCCGCCAGCGCGTCGTCGTGCTCGGCACCGAACTCGACCAGAACCTCGGCAATCGGCTCTCGAGCCAGCTGCTGCTGCTCTCGGCCGAGGACCCCGAGCGCGACATCGCGTTCTGGATCAACTCCCCCGGCGGCTCCGTGACCGCCATGCTCGCGATCATGGACGTCATGAAGGCGATCCCGAACGACGTCGCCACCGTCGCGATCGGCATGGCGGCGAGCGCGGGCCAGTTCCTGCTCTCGGCGGGCACGCCCGGCAAGCGGGTGGCGCTGCCGCACGCGCGGATCCTCATGCACCAGGGATCGGCGGGCATCGGCGGCACCGCGGTCGACGTCGAACTGCAGGCCGACGACCTGCGACACACACGCGACACCATGCTGCGCCTGCTCGCCGAGCACACCGGGCAGCCGCTCGAGCGCATCACGGAGGACTCGCTGCGCGACCGCTGGGTGAGCGCCGAGGAGGCCGTCGCGTACGGGTTCATCGACCGCATCGTGCACGACGCGATCGACATCTACCCGGGGGCCCGCGGGCGCGCGCTCGGTCCGGGCTTCCGGTCGGATGCCGCGGGCCACCCGCTCGCGCACGCGGCCGCCGCGGCGCGACAGGGGGTGCTCGCATGAGCAGCTACCCGATCCCGTACGTGGTCGAGCGCCGCGGCAACGTCGAGCGCACCCTCGACGTGTACAGCCGGCTGCTCGGCGAGCGCATCATCACGCTCGGCACCGAGATCGACGACGGCGTCGCCAACGTGCTCATCGCCCAACTGCTGCACCTCGAGGCCGACAGCCAGGAGGCCCCCGTGCACCTGTACATCAACTCGCCCGGCGGCTCGCCGCACGCGGCGCTCGCGGTGTACGACACCATGCAGCACATCCGCCCGCCGGTCGCGACGACGTGCGTCGGCCAGGCGGGAGGACCGGCCGCGATGCTCCTCGCCGGCGGGGCGCCGGGCATGCGCGGAATCCTGCGGCACGGGCGCGCGGTGCTGCACCAGCCGTCGACCCAGGGTCGCGGGTCGATCCCAGACCTGATCATCCACGCCGACGAGGTGCTGCGCGTGCGCGGCGAACTCGAGGAGGTGCTCGCGCACGACACCGGGCGCACGCCCGAGCAGGTGCGACGGGACACCGATCGCGAGCTCATCCTCGATGCGGCAGGCGCCGTGGAGTACGGGCTCGCCGACCGCGTCGTGGCCGTGCAGCGGATCGCCGTGCCGGCGCTCGAGTAGCGCCGCCCTCACGCCGTAGCCGCGGGAGGTTGCGTTCGGAACCCGCCGCGGGTTCCGTTCAGGAACGTGGTGCCCAAGTGCCCAAGTGCCCAAGTGCCGGAGTGCCGCCGTGTTCAGGAGCGACACCCCGCCGGGCGATGCCGGGCGGGAGATGCGGGGCGGGAGATGCCGGGCGGGCGATGCCGGATGGGAGATGCGGGGCCGGGCCTCAGGCGACGAGCGCGACGTCGCGGAACGCGCCGGCGACCGGCGCCGACGTCTCGTGCTGCGCAGGGCCACGACTGCCGCGAGCGGTGAGGTCGAGCACCACGAGCGGGCGCGGGGCGGATGCCGCCGGCCGGCGCTCCTCGGCGCCTCCGAGCTCGCCGGCCACGCCCGCCGCGACATCGAGGAGCGTGAGCCCGAGCGCCTCCGCCACGGCGGCGAGGATCTCGCTCGACGGCTCCTTGCGCCCTCGCTCGATCTCGGAGAGGTACTGCGTCGACACGTCGGCCTCGTTCGCGACGTCGGCGAGGATCCGTTCCTGCGCGAGCCGCTCGCGTCGCAGGAACGCGCCGAGCGCCTCCCGCCAGAGCGGCGTGCGCGTGCGTGGCGCGATGCGCCGCGGCATCCGCTCGTCGCCGTACCGGTCGATCGCACCCCGCTGTCCCGCACCCATGTCGCGAGGCTACCGAGGCGCCGAGCGGATGTCTCGTGCATCCGCTCAGAGCAGAATCGCCGTCGGTCGAGGAACGAGGCGTCTCGGGACCCGTGGACGCCACGAGGTCTCGATACGGCGCCGGTGCGCCCGTCGACCGGCGCGATCGGTGCTCGGCCGAGACCCGCTAGGCTCGCGGGCAGTGACACGGGGTGCCGCGATCCGCGCGGCTGAGAACACACCCGTCGAACCTGATCTAGTTCGGACTAGCGAAGGGATGTCGCGATGAGCGATCGCGCGTACGTCGACCCTGCCCACCCGCCGACCATGCTCGGCACCGATCCGGGTGCACCCGGCCCCAGCGCGCCGCCCGGCGGTGATCCGTCGCCGGACCGGGCGCGTCGCGCCGTGGCAGCGGCCTCCATCGGCACCGCCCTCGAGTGGTACGACTTCTTCCTCTACGGCACGGCGGCGGCACTCGTGTTCCCGACGCTGTTCTTCCCCGGCGAGGACCCCATGACCGGGGTGCTCCTCTCGTTCGCGGTCTTCGCGACCGGGTTCCTCGCACGCCCGCTCGGCGGCCTCGCGGCGGGGTACCTCGGCGACCGGTTCGGCCGCCGCTCGACCCTGCTCGGAACGCTCCTCGTGATGGGCATCGCCACCTCGCTCATCGGGCTGCTGCCCA
Source organism: Agromyces sp. Marseille-Q5079 (assembly GCF_051016555.1). NCBI lineage: Bacteria > Bacillati > Actinomycetota > Actinomycetes > Micrococcales > Microbacteriaceae > Agromyces > Agromyces sp. Marseille-Q5079. Next base: position 672,402 of record NZ_JBPEJF010000001.1, read on the forward strand.
CCTACGCCCAGGTCGGTGCGCTCGCGCCCGTGCTGCTCGTGCTGCTGCGGCTCGCGCAGGGCGCCGCGACCGGCGGCGAATGGGGTGGCGCCGTGCTGCTCGCGCTCGAGAGCGCCCCCGGCCGCCCCGGCGTGCGCGGGGGCCTCATCCAGAGCGCGCTCTACGTCGGCCTCATCCTCGGCAACCTCGCGTTCGTCGTGCTCGTGGCTGTGCTCGACGAACAGCAACTGCTCACGTGGGGCTGGCGCGTGCCGTTCCTCGTCAGCATCGTGCTCGTCGGCGTCGGCGTGTACCTGCGGCGCCGGGTCGACGAGTCGCCCGAGTTCACGGCGCTGCTCGAGGAGCGCCGCACGTCGCGGCATCCGCTCGGGGAGGTCCTGCAGCGGCCGCGCAACGTGCTCGCGGTCTTCCTCGTGCGCGCCGGACAGAACACGACCTTCTACCTCGTTTCGGTGTTCTGCCTGAGCTATGCGGCCGGTCTCGGCCTCGAACGGTGGGTCACGCTCACGGCCCTGCTCCTCGGCGCCGGCATCGCCGTGGTCGCCTGCCCGGTCTGGGGGCGGATCGGCGAGCGCGTCGGGTCGGCGCGACTCACGATCGCCGCACTCGCAGGCCTCGCGGTGATCGCCGTGCCGCTCTTCCTCGCGCTCGACACCGGGTCGGCCGTACTCGTCATCGGCGTGGTCGCGCTCGTCATCGGCGTCGTGAACACGGCGGCCGACGGCGTGCAGCCGATGTGGTTCGCGTCGCTGTTCGACGCGCGGGTGCGCTACTCGGGCATCACGATCGGGCGCGAAGCCGGCGCGATCGTGGGCGGCGGCCTGTCGCCGCTGCTCGCCGCGTGGCTCGTCGCCACGACGGGGCACTGGTGGCCGGTCGCGGCGCTCATGATCGTGGCCGCGGCGCTCGGCATTGTCGGCGCGCTGCTCACGCGAAAGGGCTGAGTCCCCCGCCGCGTACGGATGCCGCCACCCGACACTGGGCGACGGTGGCGGCATCCGCTCAGCTCAGACCTGCACGAGCCAGCGGCCGACATCGTCGGGGATGTCGGAGAACCAGCCGTCGATCGACGCGAGCGACCACGCACCCGCGCCTCGTGCGCCTCGTGCGCTCGTGCGCCTCGTGCGCGTCGTGCGCGTCGATCAGGCGCTGCCCGCACCGGGACCGGCCTGGTCGCGCCGCTCCTGCTCCCGTCGCGCCTGCTCCTCGACGGCCCGCTCGGCGGCGGCATCCTCCGATGGAGTCCGCGAACGCCTTCGGCCCCTGACCAGCATCACGACGACCATCGCGATGATCGCGAGCCCGATGATCCACCACAGCGGATCCATGTCGCACCTCCTTGTGCGCGACGCCTCCGGCGTCGGTCGGCACCACGGTATGCCCGCAGCACCGACCCCGCAATGCCCACGAGGATGCCGCCGCCCGCGCCGGGCGGCGGGTGGCGGCATCCGTTCGATCAGCTGCCGGATCAGCCCTGCGCGAGGAGCTCGAGCGTGTCGATGACGCGGTTCGAGAAGCCCCACTCGTTGTCGTACCAGGCGACGACCTTGACGTGGCGGCCGTCGACGCGGGTCAGGGCGGCGTCGAAGATCGACGAGTGCGGGTTGCCCGTGATGTCGGACGAGACGAGCGGGTCCTCCGAGTACTCGAGCACGCCCGCGAGCGGACCTGCCGCGGCCGCCTTGTACGCGGCGAGCACGTCCTCGAGGCTCACGTCGCGAGCCACCGTCGTGTTCAGCTCGACGATCGAGCCCACGGGCACGGGCACGCGGATCGAGTCGCCCGAGAGCTTGCCGTCGAGGCCCGGAAGCACGAGACCGATGGCCTTCGCAGCGCCCGTCGTGGTCGGCACGATGTTGACGCCGGCGGCGCGGGCGCGACGCGGGTCGCGGTGCGGGCCGTCCTGCAGGTTCTGCTCCTGCGTGTAGGCGTGCACCGTGGTCATGAAGCCGTGCTCGATGCCGGCGAGGTCGTCGAGCACCTTCGCGAGCGGCGCGAGGGCGTTCGTGGTGCACGACGCGTTCGAGACGATCGTGTGGGCGGATGCGTCGTACGCCTCGGTGTTCACGCCGTAGGCGAGGGTCACGTCGGCACCGTCGGCGGGAGCGCTCACGAGCACTTTCTTCGCGCCCGCGGCGAGGTGGGCCGACGCCGCCTCCTTCGACGTGAACCGTCCGGTCGACTCGAGCACGATGTCGACGCCGAGCTCGGCCCAGGGCAGGTTCGCGGGGTCGCGCTCGGCGAGCACCTTGATGCGACGGCCATCGACCACGAGCGTGTCGCCGTCGACCTCGACGGGGCGGCCCAGACGACCGGCGGTGCTGTCGAAGCGCAGCAGCTGCGCGAGCGCCTTCGGGTCGGTGAGGTCGTTGACCGCGACGACCTCGAGGTCGGAGTCGCGCTCGAGGAGGGCGCGGAGGGTGTTGCGTCCGATGCGTCCGAAGCCGTTGACGGCGATGCGGGTCATGGGAGGTGGTTCCTTTCGTCAGGGGTGGTACGCCCCCAACGATGCGCCTGTCGTCCCGAATGCACGAGTGGCTGCAACGACAGTCTACGAAAGGATCTCGCCACGCTTCGGTCGCGCCCTCGTCGTGCGCGCCGGAATCCCGTTCTCGCGGCGGAGTCCCGATCGAATGGGATTCCGCCGCGAGAACGGGATTCCGGCGTCGAGCCGACGCAGCTCACCGACGTGGCTCACCGACGTGGCATCCGGCGCCGCTGCGAACCGAACGCGACGAGCAGTCCCACGACGGATGCCGCGACGACGGCCGCCCCGAAGGCGGGCAGGGCCCCGACGCCCGACAGGTCGACGATGCCCGAGGCGACGCCGGCCCCGACCGCGATGCCGAGGTTGAACACCACCGGGATGAGCGCCCCCGCGAGATCGCGGCGCTCCGGCCCGGCCGACCGCAGGATGAGCGTCTGCGCGAGCGGCGGCACCGCCCCCGAGGCGACCCCCCACACCACGATGACGACCACGCCGAGCACCGGGTGCACGTCGACCGTGCCGAGGGCCGCGATGGCCGCGGCCGTGACGGCGGCGGCCACGAGGAGCGCGCGCTCGGTGCGGGCGCCGAACCGCCCGGCGAGCACGACGCCACCTGCCGAGGCGAGCCCGAAGACGAGCAGCATGCCGCCGACGCCGATCGGCAGCCCGGCCGCCGGGGCCTCGACCATCCGCGTGATGTACGTGAACACGCCGTAGTGCCCGACGAGCAGCAGGCCAACGAGCCCGACCACGGCGAGCATCGGGCGGATGCCGCGGGCCCGGCGAGCGTCGGATGCCGGCCGCGTCGCGGCATCCGGCGCGGCGCCCGTCGTGGCGTCCGTCGTGGCGTCCGTCGTGGCGTCCGTGGCGGCATCCGGCGTGGCATCCGGCGTGGCGTCCGTCGCAGCATCCGGGGCGGCATCCGTGCCGGCATCTGTGGCGCGTGTCGTCGCACGCGCGCCGGCGGGGCGGACGATCAGACGAACGAGCAGCGCGCCCGCCACGGCCGCCACGGCGAGCCCGGCGAAGGTCATGCGCCAGCCGATCCCCTGCGCCACGAGGCTCGCGATCGGCGTGCCGATCACCATGCCGAGCGTCGCGCCGCCGAGCACGACCGCGATGCCGCGCGCCAGGTCGCGATCGTCGACGAGGTCGGCGGTGAGCGCGTTCGTCGTCGCCCAGAGCAGCCCGACGGCGAGCGCGCCGATGACGCGCCCGCCGACCACCACGGGGTAGAGGGGAGCGACCGCCGTGACGGCCGCCGACACCGCGAGCGCGACGAGGCTCAAGATCACGACGGCACGTCGGTCGAACCGTCGGGTGAGGCTCACGAGCGGAAGGCTGCCGATCACGACCACGCCCGCCCAGATCGAGACCAGGAGCCCGGTCTGCGCCTCGGTCACGCCGAGTCCGGCCGACATCTGCGGCAGCACCGCGGTCGGCAGCATCTCGGCGGTGACCATGACGAAGGTCGCAGCGCCGAGCACGATGAGGGCCGGCCAGGGCACGGGGCGTGCGGGCGGTGCGGTCCGCGGCGCCGGCGCCGCGGCCGGGGTCGAGGTCCGGGCACTGGTCGGGGTCCTGGTCGCGGTGGGGGTCTCGGTCGAGGTCGAGGTCGGGGTCCTGGTCGCGGTGGGGGTCTCGGTCGAGGTCGGGGTCGCGATCGCGGTCGGGGTCGGGGCATCCGCCGTGCTCGTCGTCGCCGGGGTCCTCGTCGCCGTGGCCGCCCGGTCGGTCGTTGCGTCGCTCATGCTTCGACCGTAAACTTTGACATCAGTGTCAATGTCAAGCCGTCGTCCAGGAGTCGCCCGGAGGTCCCCATGAAGATCGGCGAAGTCGCCGACCGCACCGGCATCTCGACGCGTCTCGTGCGCTACTACGAGCAGCAGGAGCTCCTGACCTCGACCCGCGGCGCAAACGGCTACCGCGAGTTCGACGAGGCCGACGTCGAGCGGGTGCAGCGCATCGCGAGCCTCGTGCAGTCGGGGCTCACCACCAAGCTCGTGAAGGAACTGCTCGGCCTCGAGGACGCCGTCGCCGAGGCCCGCCCGAGCTGCCCCCGCGGCGTGGCCGAGAAGCTCGCCGCCGAGCTCGTCGGCATCGAGGAGCGCATCGCCTGCCTGTCCCGGAGCCGCGACACCATCCGCGACTACCTCGCCCGCACCGAGCATGCCGCGCTGCTGTCGGAGAGCGAGCTCGAACGCGAGCTCGCCGCTCACTGATCGCTGAGCACGGGTGGGGAGGAGCGGCCATCGGGTAACGGCCAGCAGGCAGCGGCCAGCAGGTAGCGGCCAGAGGTCCATGGGCAGCCGGTAGCCGCCGGCCCAGCCCTGCCCGGCCCGGCCCGGCCCAGCTCAGCTCGCGGCCCAGCTCAGCTCGCGGCTCGGCTCGGCTCGGCTCGGCTCGGCTCGGCTCGGCTCGGCTCGGCTCGGCTCGGCTCGGCTCGGCTCGGCTCGGACGAGTCCATCCCAGAACTCGCGCCACATCGCCACATCGCCACATCGCCACATCGCCACATCGCCACATCGCCACATCGCCACAGAGTTCCAGGACGAAACCCTCCCGGGTCGCAGCCCGCGCCGCCGCCGTTCAGGACTCTCGAAGCCACCCTTCTCAGCATGGTGGGCCCGCCTCCGAGGCGACGGGCCCACGCACGTGCGGCGGCGTGCCGCCCGCTACCCTCCGACGGCCGGGACCCAGACCCGCATCGTCGACGGGCCCCGCTCCGCCCATGCGTGGTACGGCACGAGCGCCACGTCGGCCGCGGCATCCGTTCGCCGGTCCGTGAGGCGCACGACGACGCGGCCGTCGCCCGTGTCGATCGGCGCGATATCCGGGTCCACCCGCAGATCGGCGAAGTCGGATGCCGCGAGCGCCGTGTCGGCGAGGTCGACGGACTCGAGCGCGTACACCTCGGGGCCGCGTTCGACCACGAGGCATCCGCGCACCGCATCGACCCGGGGGTCGGGCGCGACGAACCGAGGGGCCATCGGAAGCTCGAGCTCCACCTCGTCGCCCGCGGCGAACCTGCGCTCGACCGAGACCATGCCCGGCGCCGCCGGCCACTGCTGCTCGATCTCGCCTGACGCGGAGCGCACCGACAGCCGTGCGCCGACCGCCCACGAGGGCACGCGCAGCGAGAGGCGCCACGGCGAGGCCGCATCCGACAGCGCACGCACGCGCACCGTGCCCGACCGCGGGTACTCCGTGAGCACCTCGAACGAGACCTCGCGGCCGTCGGCGAGCACCGTTCGCACGATCGACGGCGCGTACTGGTGCAGCTGCACGCCCGCGTCGTCCGCCGTCGCGAGGTAGGCCGCGAGGCTCGCGAACGTGCGCGCGGTGTTCGGCGGGCAGCACGAGACGTCGAACCACGGCGCCCGCAGCGACGAGTGCGCCCGCGGCGACACCACGTCGGGGTCCGCCGGCGCGCCTGGCACCCGTTGGTGCAGCGTGTTCGCGTAGTAGAACGCGGTGCCCGCGGCATCCGGCGACGTCTCGATGACGTTGAAGAGTGTGCGCTCGATGAGGTCGGCGTGGCGCACGTCGCCGTTCGCGAGCAGCAACCGCCAGCTGAACATGACGGATGCCACGCCCGCACACGTCTCGGAGTAGGCGCGGTCGCTCGGCAGCTCCCAGTCCTCGCCGAAGGCCTCGTCCTGGTGGTGCGAACCCTGCCCGCCGGTGACGTACGTGCGACGTTCGCGCGTGCGGTCCCACTGGCGTTCGAGGGCGGCCGACAAGTCGGCATCGGCCGTCTCGACGGCGACGTCCATCGCCCCCGCGGCGAGGTAGTTGGCGCGCACCGAGTGCCCGCGGAGGGCGTCGGCCTCGCGCACGGCCGCGTCGTCCTGGTAGTACGCCCGGCCCCACTCGATGTCGCGCAGGGTGCCGCGTCCGTGCCGCTCGACGAAGAGGCGCGCCTGCTCGAGGTAGCGCGGCTCCCCCAGCGCGCGGCCGAGCTCGGCGAGCCCGACCTCGACCTCCGCGTGGCCGCAGATGCGCTCGAGACCGCCTTCGCCGAACGTCTCGCAGACGAGGTCGGCTGCGCGCCGGGCGACGCCGACGAGCCCGTCGTCGGCGCCGGGAGCCGTGCGCACGCGGGCGACGGCAGCCTGGAACAGGTGCCCGAGGCAGTACAGCTCGTGCCCCCATTCGAGGTCGGACCAGCGCGGCTCCTGGCCGGGCCGACCGAACCGGGTGTTGAGGTAGCCGTCGGGCTCCTGCGCGGCGGCGATGCGGGCCACGGTCGCCCGGAACCGGCCCTCGAGACGGGCGAGGGATGCCGCGGCATCCGCCTCGCCGGTCGAGGAGGTCGCGCCCGCGGCATCCGCCCCCGCGGCGCGCAGCCGCCCGATCTCCCAGGCCACCGCCTCGAGGTACTTGTACACCTCGGAGTCGGAGAACTCGCGCCCCCGCCGCCCCTCGGCGAGGCCCCCGGCGACGGCGAGGTCGTAGTTGGCGAGCCAGCCCTCGCGGTCGAGCCAGTGCTCGATGTGGTCGAGGGTCGCGGTGCCGTTCACGCGCTGGCGATCGGCCCAGATGCCGCCGGTGATGCGCACTTCGTCGAGGCCCAGCGGGCGCAAGGCTCCCGTGGAGGGCGCGACCGGGACCGCGTGCACGGTCGCCGCGACGGCCGGAGACGTCGAGGCGAAGGAGGAAGGAGTGGTCATGGTCATCCCTTGAAGGCGCCCGACATGAAGCCGCGCACGTAGTGACGTTGGAGGATCAGGAAGAGCAGGATGCACGGCAGTGCGAGCACGACCACGCCGGCCTCGGTGGCGCCGTAGTCGACGACGCCCTGCACCTGCCCGCGCAGGTTCGAGATCGCCAGCGGGAGCGTCATCTTGTTCGAGTCGTTGATGAGGATCAGCGGCGCCATGAAGTCGTTCCACGCCGCGAGGAACGCGAACAGGCCCACCGTGATGAGGCCCGGCTTGACCGCCGGCACGAGCACGCGCCAGAGCACCGTCCAGGCGGAGCATCCGTCGACCATCGCGGCCTCGTCGAGCTCGCGCGGGATCGACTCGAACGAGATGCGCATCATGAACATCGAGAACGGGAGCTGGAACATCGTGAGCACGAGCGCGACGCCCACGAGCGAGTTCGAGAGCCCGACGGTGTTCAGCAGCACGTACAGCGGGATGAGCAGCGTCGCGTACGGCACCATCAGGATCGCGAGCGTCGAGAGGAACAGCAGATCCTTGCCCGGGAACCGGAACCGCGCGAACGCGTACCCGCCGAGCAGCGAGATCGTGAGCGTCAGCAGCACCGTCAGCAGCGACACGAACGTCGAGTTGAACAGGTACACCCAGATGCCGGCCTGGTAGTTCGCCAGGGTGATGTAGTTGCCGAAGCCCCAGCCGTCGGTCTGGTTGGTGCCGGCGAGCGGCGAGACCGACGAGATCGCCGTCCAGATGAGCGGGTAGAGGAAGAGCAGGGCGAGTGCCGCCGTGAGCACCCAGTACGGCGTGCGCAGCGCGATGCCGGCGATCGTCGTGGGCCGCTTCGTCGGCCCGCCGCGATGATGCGGCGCGACGATCGCGGTCGTGGAGTCGGTGGCCGGTGCACCCCGGCGTGCGGTGGTGAGACTCATCAGTCCTCGGCCTTCCTTCCGAACGCGCGGATCTGCGCGATGTTGACGACCACGAGCGCGAGCAGCACGATCACCGAGAGCGCGCCGGCGACGCCGAGGTCGTTCTGGCCCTGGAACGCGATGCTGTAGATGAGCTGCACGACCGTGATGGTCGAGTTGTCGGGCCCGCCCTTGGTGAGGATGTAGAACTGCTCGAACGCGAGCAGCGACCCCGTGACGCAGAGCACGGTGGTGAGGGCGAGGGTCGGGCGCAGCAGCGGGATCGTGATGCTCCGGAAGGTCTGCCAGCGCGACGCGCCGTCGATGCGCGCGGCCTCGTACACGTCGTCGGGGATGCCCTGCAGGCCCACGAGCATGAGCAGCATGTAGAAGCCCGCGTACCGCCAGACGATGAGGAAGATCGTCGACCAGAGCGCGCCGTCGGGGGTGCCGAGGAAGGTGAACCCCCATGCCTTCATCAGGTCGGCGAACGGCCCGGCGATGGGCGAATAGAGCACGTAGAACAGGAGCGAGGCGGATGCCAGGCCGAGGGCGCTCGGCACAAGGAAGGATGTGCGCAGCAGCCCCTTCCAGCGCGTCGACTCCTGCACGAGCATCGCGAGCCCGAGGCTCAGCGCGAGCAGGATCACGGTGGTGAGCACCGTGTACTTCAGCGTGAAGCCGATCGAGGCCCAGAAGAAGCGGTTGCCGACCGCGTCGACGTAGTTCTCGGGCATGTTCCAGCCCTGGTTGCCGCCGAGCAGCGGCCAGTCGCTGCCCGACATCTGCAGCACGAGCAGCAGCGGCAGGCCGAACAGCAGCAGCACGAACAGGGCAGTCGGCAGGGCGAACAGCCAGCCGGTGAGTGCGGCGCGGCGCCGAGCGGGGGTCACCCGCCCGACGCCGCGGAGGATGGTGCTCACTGCGAGAGCACCGCCGTGATCTCGTCGTTGTCGGCGTCGATGGTCGACGCGTCGCCCAGCACCGCGTTGCGGACCATCGTCAACCACGGGCTGCTCGGTGCGTTGAACGCCTGCTGGAAGTTGATCGCGACCGGAGTGTCGCCCTGACCGGCGACCTCGTTGATGGTGATCAGGCGCGGGTCCTTCTGCGAGTACTCGTTGTCGGCGAGGTCGGAGCGGGAGACCACGTCGTTGTCCTTCGCGAGCACGCCGACCTGCGCGTCCTCGGACATCATCCAGCTGAGGAAGTTCCACGCCTGCGCGGCCTTCTTCGAGTCCTTCGAGACGCCGATGCCGTCACCGCCGACGAACGTCGAAGCGCCGCCCTCGGGGCCGACGAGACCCGAGACGCCCACGTCGAACGGGGTCGACGAGAGCAGCGTCGCCGGATACGGCATGATGCCGACCTTGCCCTCGGTGAACGCGGCGGTCCAGGTGGGGCCGGCCTCATCCTTCGAGGAGGGCAGCACCGCTCCGGAGTCCCAGAGGTCCTTCCACGTGGCGTAGATCTCCTTCGACGTGTCGCTCGCGAGCAGCGACTCGGTGCCGTCCTCGGAGAGCACCTCCTGGCCGTCGGCCCAGCTGCTCGGGAACCACGTGAAGACGAGGCATCCGCCGCAGTTCAGGCCGGTCGCCGTGCCGTACGTGTCGGGCTTGTCGAGCGCCTGGATGGCCTTGGCCCACTCGGCGAACTCCTCGAGGTTCGCGGGGCCGGTCTCGGCGTCGAGGCCGGCCTCGGTCGCGAGGTCCTTGTTCCAGAAGAGCATCGACAGGTCGAGCACGAACGGCAGCACGTACTCCTGGCCGTCGAGGGTGCCCGCCGAGAGGTGGCCCTGGTTGATGTCGTCCTTGAAGTCGAAGCCGTCGATGTTGGCCGTGATGTCCTGGAAGAGCCCCTGCTTCACCCAGTTCGGCACGTAGACGATGTCGGCGGCGAACAGGTCGGGCAGGCCGTTGGATCCGGCTGCGGCGCCGACCTTCGCGACGTAGTCGTCGTTCGGCACGACGGTCAGTTCGACCTGGTTCTCGTGGCTGTCGTTGTACGCCTCGACGAGGAGCTTGGCCTGCTTCTCGAGGGGCGCGCGCGTCCAGAGCGTGAGGGTCGAGCCGTCGTCGACGCCCTCGGCGCCGGCGTCCGCGAGGCTCGATCCCGAGTCGTCACTGCCACCCGAGCAGGCGGCCAGCCCGATCGTGAGGGCGCCGGCGGCGAGCAGGGCTGCAGCCCGCATCATCCGGCGATTGCGTGATCTCATCCGTGTACTCCTTGCTCGTCGTTGAGTGGGTGCCGAAGCGCCCGGAATGCCAGGTACTGGTGCCGGCTATCCGAAATTTCCGAAAGGCCTTTCGGCACGCTACAGTGTGATTCTCCCGGCCGTCAAGGGCGATGGCCGGTAGCGTTTCAGTCAAGGAGGCGACATGGCCAGAGGCGGTACCGGCGGCTCGCGCGCAGCGACCCTCAACGACGTCGCCCGCATGGCCGGCGTCTCGCTCGCCACCGCCTCGAAGGCGATCAACGGCCGCGACCAGGTCGCGCCCGCCACCCGCAAGCGGGTCATCGAGGCCGCCGAACAGCTCTCGTTCACGCCGAACTCGCTCGCCCGCAGTCTCATCGCCGGGCGCACCGGCACCGTGGGCCTGCTGACGAGCGACCTCGAGGGCCGGTTCGTCATCCCGATCCTCATGGGCGCCGAAGACGCCTTCGGCGCCGGGCAGATCAACGTGTTCCTCTGCGATGCGCGCGGCGATGCGATCCGCGAGCAGCATCACCTGAAGGCCCTGCTCAACCGGCGCGTCGACGGCATCATCGTGGTGGGCCGCCAGACCGACCCGCGCCCGTCGCTCGGGCAGGACCTCCCCGTGCCCGTGGTCTACGCGTACGCGCCCTCCGACGACCCGGGCGACGTCTCGCTGACGCCCGACAACGTGGCGGGCGGCCGGATCGCCGTCGAGCACCTGCTCGCCACCGGCCGTCGTCGCATCGCCCACATCACCGGCGAACCCGAGTACGCCGCCGCGCAGGATCGGGCGGTCGGCGTGAAGGCGGCCCTCGCCGAGGCAGGACTCGACCTCGTCGGCGACGTCATGACGTCGAACTGGAGCGAGCACTGGGGCCGCGCCGCGACGGGCATGCTCATCGCCCAGCACCCCGACGTCGACGGCATCGTCGCCGGGTCCGACCAGATCGCCCGCGGCGTGATCGACACGCTGCGCGACCTCGGCAAGCGCGTGCCCGAAGACGTCTCCGTCATCGGCTACGACAACTGGGAGGTGCTCGCCCTGAACTCCCGCCCCGAGCTCACGAGCATCGACGCCAACCTGCAGCAGCTCGGGCGCGCCGCCGCGATGCGCATCTTCGAGGCGATCGACGGCGACGAGGCCGAGGCGGGCGTGCACCACCTGCCGGTGCGGCTCGTGATCCGCGGCTCGACGATCGAGCGGCGCTGAGTGCCGAACGACGCCGCCCGGTTAGCCTGAACCGGTGCCCTACCGACCGATGCCCTTCGCACTGGAGACCGAACGCCTGACCCTGCAGTTGTGGGAGGAGTCCGACGCCGCCGGCTACCGGCAGCTCGTCGGCGAGCGCGGCGACGAGATGCCGACGCTCGAGGGAGCCCTCGACGAGATCCGCGGCGCACGCGAGAGCGCACCCGGTCGCGGCATCCACCTCATGACGCTCCGACGTCGCGGCGACCATGAGTTCCTCGGCTACTGCGGCCTGATCATCGGACGCGCCAGCATCGACGAGCCCGAGATCGCCTACGAACTGCTCCGCAGCGCGCACGGTCGGGGATACGCCACCGAGGCCGGAGCGGCGATCGTCGAGGCGGCCCGGGTGACCGGGCGCACGCGGCTCTGGTCGACCGTGGCCACCTGGAACACCCCGTCCTTCCGGGTGCTCGAGAAGCTCGGCTTCCGCCGCGACCGCACCACGCCCGGCGAGAACGGCGACGTGGTCTGGAACGTCCTCGACCTGTAGGCGACGCCGTTCACTCCGCGGGCGACCGGCGGAACGTGTGCCGGTACTCCGTGGGCGACGTGCCGAGCACACGGTGGAAGTGCAGGCGGAGGTTCGCCGCCGTCCCGAGCCCCACCCGCGCGGCGACCTGCTCGACCCCGAGGTCGGTGCGCTCGAGGAGCTCCCGCGCGAGGTCGATGCGCGCGCGCAGGATCCACTGCATGGGCGTGTACCCGGTGTCCTCGACGAAGCGGCGGGAGAACGTGCGCGTCGACACCTTCGCGTTGCGCGCCAGGTCATCGAGCGTCAGGGGCTCGTCGATGCGCTCGATCGCCCAGTGGCGGGTCGCCGCGAACAGCTCGCCGAGGTCGTCGGGCAGCGCCCGCGGCACGTACTGGGCCTGGCCGCCGCTGCGGTACGGCGCGGCCACCAGGCGCCTGGCGACGTGGTTCGACAGCGCGACGCCGTGATCGCGGCGCACGAGGTGCAGGCAGAGGTCGATGCCCGACGCCGCACCGGCCGACGTGAGCACGCGCCCCTCGTCGACGAACAGCACGTTCTCGTCGACCTGCACGAGCGGATGCCGCGCCGCGAGCGCGCGCGTGTAGTGCCAATGCGTCGTGGCACGACGCCCGTCGAGCAGGCCCGTTGCGGCGAGCGCGAACGCACCCGTCGAGATCGCCGCGATCCGCGCCCCGCGCTCATGGGCGGCGAGGAGGGCATCGACGACGACAGGCGGCGGCGCCTCGACATCCGGATGCCGGTAGCCCGGGATGAAGATCGTCTCCGCCCATTCGAACGCCTCGAGCCCGTCGGCCACGTGGTACGAGAGGCCGTCGCCGCCGGTCACGGGGCCCGGCGCCGCGCCGCAGACGCGCACCTCGTACGGCATCGACTGGCGGGTCGCGAAGATCTGCGCCGGGATGCCGACGTCGAGCGGCTTCGCGCCCTCGAGGACGAGGACGGCGACCCGGTGGTTGCGGTGTGCGCGGCCGGAGGTCATACGGCCAGACTGCCATGGCCCGCAAGGATCCCGCCTCGCACCCCGATGCCGCCGCGCATCCTGGTCCCGCCGCGCATCCTTGGTCCCGCCGCGCATCCCTGGGAGTGACGACCCCGCCGGGCCCGGGGAGGAACGTTCCCGGGGGCGATCAGCCGAGTGGAGATCGTCCGACGGAGGATCGCCGACCCGGCGGGGTGTTGCGAGAACCGTAGCCGCCGCGTCGGACGACCACCACACCTCAGCGGACGTTCGCCCTCGAACTGGGGGCCGGACGGAGCTCGAACCTGGGCGAACGGAGCACGAACGCGTGCGATCGCCAGCACCACCGGGGTGCCGCTCCGCAGATGCGCGGCACTCCGGCACTCCGGCACTCCGGCACTCCGGCACTCCGGCACTCCGGCACTCCGGCACTCCGGCACTCCGGCACTCCGGCACTCCGGCACTCCGGCACTCCGGCACTCCGGCACTCCGGCACTCCGGCACTCCGGCACTCCGGCACTCCGGCACTCCGGCACTCCGGCACTCCGGCACTCCGGCACTCCGGCACTCCGGCACTCCGGCACCGTATCCGCAAAGTGGTGCTCCCGAGGTCGAGGTCGAGGTCCAGGTCGAGTTCCAGGTCCAGGTCCAGGTCGAGTTCCAGGTCCAGGTCCAGGTCCAGACGCAGACGCCACCGCAGGCGCAGCCCGGGGGCACGCGCAGGCGCATCGCCCACGGCGCCACGTCACCTCGCGACGCGGCATCCGCCGTCCCGGTAGGCTGGCCCGCAGTGACACGGGGTGCCGCGCTCCAGCCCTGCCAGGGCGACCGCGGCTGAGAACACACCCGTCGAACCTGATCTAGTTCGAACTAGCGAAGGGATGTCGCGTGAGCGATCGTCTGTCCATCGACCCTGCCCACCACGCCGCAGCCGGCGCCGCCGAGAGCGGCTTCGGCGAGAGCGGCTTCGGCGAGGCCGGCCCCGCCGATCTCGCCGCGTCCAGCGCACGGCTGCTCGCGAGCCTGCGGGAGTCCGCGCCGCTCGTGCACTGCATCACGAACAGCGTGGTCACGAACTTCACCGCGAACGCGCTGCTCGCGATCGGCGCCGCCCCGGCGATGGTCGACATCCGCGTCGAGGCCGGCCTGTTCGCCGGCATCGCGTCGGGGCTGCTCGTGAACCTCGGCACGCCCCACGAGGAGCAGCGCGACGCCGCGCGAGAGGCCGTGGCCGCCGCATCCGCCGCCGGCACGCCGTGGGTGCTCGACCCCGTCGCGATCGGCGCCCTGCCGGTGCGCACGGCCCTCGCGCGCGAACTCGTCGCGCAGCGACCGACCGCGATCCGCGGCAACGCGAGCGAGATCATCGCGCTCGCGGGTGCGGGCGCCGGCGGGCGCGGCGTCGACGCGGCCGACAGCACGGATGCCGCCGCCGAGGCGGCCGCGCACCTCGCGCTCGCCCACGGCGCGGTGGTCGCCGTGTCCGGCCCCGTCGACCTCATCACCGACGGGCGTCGCACCGCGCGCATCGCGAACGGCGACGCGGTGCTCACGCGCATCACGGGCGGCGGCTGCGCGCTCGGCGCGGTGACGGCGGCGTTCCTCGGCGCGGCTCGCGGCACCGACGACGACGCGTTCGCGGCGACCGTGGCCGCCACCGTCGTCTACACGGTCGCGGCCGAGATCGCGGCCGCCGGCTCGGCCGGACCGGGCAGCTTCGGCCCCGCCTTCCTCGACGCGCTCGCGCTCGTCACGCCCGAGACCGTCGTCGCCCGCGCGAAGGTCTCCGTGACGGATGCGGCGCCGGCCGCAGAGACCGCCGAGGCGACCGCATGACCGCCCGCACCGCCCTCGACCTCTCGATCACCCTCGTCACCGATGCCGCCCTCTGCGGGCCGCGAGGGGTCGCCGCCGTCGTGGCCGACGCCGTCGACGGCGGCGTGCGCGTCGTGCAACTCCGCGACAAGGCCGCGACTCACGACGACCTGCTGCGCCAGCTCGAGGCGCTCGCGATCGCGATCGACGGGCGCGCAGCGCTGCTCCTGAACGACCGGGTCGACGTCGCGGCGGCCGCTCGCGCGCGCGGGCTGCCGGTCGACGGCGTGCACCTCGGACAGGGCGACACCGCGGCATCCGTCGCCCGTGAGCTGCTCGGCGACGACGCGGTCGTCGGCCTCACCGCGAATGCGCGCGAACACCTCGAGGCCCTGCGCCGGATGCCCCGCCGCGACGTCGACTACCTCGGCGTCGGCGTCATCCGTCCGACGACGACGAAACCCGACCATCCGCCGGCGCTCGGCATCGACGGGTTCGCGCGGTTCGCGGCCGAGGCCGAGCTTCCGTGCGTCGCGATCGGCGGCATCACCCTGGCGGATGTCGCCGCGCTCCGCGACGCGGGCGCGGCCGGGGTCGCGGTCGTGTCGGCGCTCTGCGCCGCGCCCTCGCCGCGCGACGCCGCCGCGGAGTTCGCCGCGGCCTGGGGTGCACGATGAGCGCGGGCGTGGGCGCCGACCTCGCAGCGGGCGCACGCCGGGTGCCGCGCGTGCTCAGCATCGCGGGCAGCGACCCGTCGGGCGGTGCCGGCATCCAGGCCGACCTCAAGTCGATCGCGGCAGCCGGCGGCTACGGCATGAGCGCCGTCACCGCCCTCACTGCGCAGAACACGCGCGGCGTGCGCGGAGTGCACGTGCCGCCGGCCGCGTTCCTCGGCCAGCAGCTCGACGCGATCGGCGACGACATCACGGTCGACGCGGTGAAGATCGGCATGCTCGCGAACGCGTCCGTGATCGACGTCGTCGCCGACTGGCTGCGACGGACGGAGGTGCCGATCGTGGTGCTCGATCCGGTCATGGTGGCCACGAGCGGCGACCGGCTGCTCGACGCCGATGCCGAGGCGGCCCTGCGCGAGCTGCTCCCCCTCGCCGACCTGATCACCCCGAACCTGCTCGAGCTCGCGGTGCTGGCCGGCGAGGCGCCGGCCGCGACCTGGGCCGAGGCGATCGCGCAGGCCGAGGCGGTCTCCGCCGCCACGGGCGCGCGCGTGCTCGCGAAGGGCGGACACCTCGCGGGCGCCGACGCTCCCGACGCACTCGTGCACGCGGCATCCGCCACCGTCGTCGAGTTCGCGGGTGCCCGCATCGCGACGACCGCGACGCACGGCACCGGATGCTCGCTGTCGTCGGCGATCGCGACGCTGCAGGCCGAACTCGGCGACTGGACCGAGGCGGTCGGCGAGGCGCGGCGGTGGCTGCGCGAGTCGCTCCGCCACGGCGAGGCGCTCGAGGTCGGCGGCGGCCACGGGCCCGTGAGCCACTTCGCGGGGCTCTGGTCGCGCGGCGGCCTGCGCACCGCACCGACCACAGGCGAGATCGAGGCCGAGTGGTGGTCGGGCATCGCCGACGTGCGCGCCGCCATCGACGACCTGCCCTTCATCTGCGGGCTCGCCGACGGCACGCTCGAGCGCGAGCCGTTCCTCGGTTACCTCGCGCAGGACGCGCTCTACCTGCGCGACTACGCCCGCGTGCTCGCCGAGGCCTCGCGCCT
Source organism: Agromyces sp. Marseille-Q5079 (assembly GCF_051016555.1). Lineage (NCBI taxonomy): Bacteria > Bacillati > Actinomycetota > Actinomycetes > Micrococcales > Microbacteriaceae > Agromyces > Agromyces sp. Marseille-Q5079. Next base: position 688,908 of record NZ_JBPEJF010000001.1, read on the forward strand.
GGCACCGGATGCCGCGGCGCAGGCGTTCTGGGCGTCCTCGGCGCACGGCGCCCTCGTCGGCGAGCTCGAGTTGCACGCGTGCTGGCTCACCGACGCTGCCGGCGCCGAGGGCCCGGGCACCGAGGGCGACGGTGCGGATGCCGCGGCGGATCCCCTGCGCGCCGCCGCGACGTTCGCCGCCGAACCCGATGCCACGACGACGGCCTACCTCGACCACCTGCTCGCGACCGGCGCCCGCGGCGACTACGCCGTGCTCGTCGCGGCGCTGCTCCCGTGCTTCTGGATCTACGTCGACCTCGGCGAGCGCCTCGCCGCCGGCGCGTTCGGCGAGCGCGCGCTCGACCCGGGGCATCCGTACGCGTCGTGGCTGGCGACGTACTCCGATCCGGGATTCGCCGTCGCGACGCGCGAGGCGATCGACCTCGTCACCCGCCTCGCGGCGAGCGCGACGCCCGCCCATCGAGCGGCCATGCACCGGGCGTTCCGCGCGTCGGCCGAGCACGAGCTCGCGTTCTTCGCGGCGCCGCTGCTCGAACGATCGGCGGCGCAGCCCGTGGCGGCGGCGACGCGCTGACGGGCTCGCGTCAGCGCAGTTGCACGAGCCGGGTCATGTCGTCGGCGGGCAGGTCGTCGGCGGTCGCGGTGACCGTGATCCCGTCGAGGTTCGCCGCACCGCCGTACGAGCTGAGGAACGCCGTGTCGGCGGCGTCGCGCCCGGTCGAGATGCGCAGCAGCGTCGACCGGGGCGCGAGCGCCGTCGCGTCGACGACGTGCCACGCGCCGTCGACGTGCGCCTCGGCGACGGCGTGGAAGTCCATCGGGTCCAGGCCGGGCGCGTACACGGCGGCGAGCCGTGCGGGCACGTCGAGCCCGCGCAGCAGCGCGATCACGAGGTGCGCGTAGTCGCGGCACACGCCCTGCCGGGCGAGCAGGGTCTGCACGGCGCCGTCGGTCGGGCCGCTCGATCCGGGCACGTACGACAGGCGCGTGCCCACCCACGACGAGACGGCGTCGAGCAGCGCATGCCCGTCGAGGCCGCCGAACTCGGCGAACGCCGTCGGCCCGAGGGTGTCGGACTCGCAGTACCGACTCGGCCGCAGGTACTCCACGAGGTCGAGGGCCCGCTCGGGCGCGACGTCGAGCGCGCCGTCGACGGTCGCGGAGTACGAGAGCGACAGCGACCCGGACTCGGCATCGACGACGTGCAGGCGACTGCCCGCGGCATCCGCCAGCTCGACCGCCTCGACCGGGGAGCCGTCGGAGCGGAGGTCGAGCCGCTCGCTCGCAGGCTCACCGGCGACGGCGACCATGAACACGAGACGCGCAGGAGCCTCGACGGTCAGCCGGATGTCGGCGGAGACGGTTCGTCGCATGGTGGTGCCCCTCGTTCATCGTCGTCGCTGAATCGCGTCAAGACGTGCCGAGCGGCACCCGCCCATTCTGCCGGTCGCCGCGCAGGATCGGAAGCGCCATGTCCGCGTGGCCGGTTGCGCCATCGGGGGCGGCGGCGTTGACTTGGGCCATGCGCGTCGTCATCGCCGGAGGCCACGGAAAGATCGCACTCATCCTCGAGCGGCTGCTCGCCGACGCCGGGCACGAGCCCGTCGGGCTCATCCGCAACCCCGATCACGCCGACGACATCGCGGCCGCGGGGGCGGTGCCGGTCGTGCTCGACCTCGAGGCGGCATCCGTCGACGAGGTCGCCGCCGTGCTCGCGGGAGCGGATGCGGCCGTCTTCGCCGCCGGAGCCGGACCGGGCAGCACGGCCGAGCGCAAGCTCACGGTCGACCGCGACGGCGCGATCCTGCTGTCCGCGGCCGCCGAGCGGGCCGGCGTCGCCCGCATCGTGATCGTCTCCGCCATGCGCGCCGACGACTTCGACCCCGACTCAGACGACGTGTTCCAGATCTACCTCCGCGCCAAGAGCGAGGCCGATGCCGCCGTGCGCGCGAGTTCGCTCGACTGGACCGTCGTGCGGCCCGGCTCCCTGACCGACGCACCGGCGACCGGGCTCGTCGCGGTCGGCGCGCGCCTGCCCGGCGGCTCGATCAGCCGGGCGGATGTCGCAGCCGTCGTCGCGGCGGTGCTGACGACGGGTGCGGCCTCGCGCACGCAGTTCGACCTCACCGCGGGCGACGAGTCCGTCGCCGCAGCCCTCGCGACCCTCGACTGACCCGATGGCCGTCCTCGACAACCTGCGGGCATCGAAGCGCCTGCCGGTGCTGCAGGTCGCGAAGACGTCGGTCGCGACCATCGCCGCATGGCTCATCGCGGGCGCGCTGATCCCTGCGCAGCTGCCGGTGTTCGCGGCGATCGCGGCGCTGCTCGTCGTGCAGCCGAGCGTGAACCAGTCGCTCGGCAAGGGCATCGAGCGCTCCATCGGCGTGATGCTCGGCGTCATCGTGGCCTCGACGCTGTCGCTCGTGTTCGGCACGAGCTCGTGGATCGTGCTCGTCGCGGTGCTCGTGGCGATGTTCATCGCCTGGAGCCTGAAGATGGCCCCGGCGACGGGCAACCAGGTCGCGATCTCGGCGATGCTCACGCTCGCGCTCGGCGCGTCGACGCCGAACTACGCGCTCGACCGCGTGCTCGAGACCCTCATCGGCGCTGCGATCGGCATCATCGTGAACGCGGCGATCGTGCCGCCGGTGGCGATCGCGCCGGCCCGCAACGAGGTCGCCCTGCTCGGCGGCGAGCTCGCGGCATCCGCCGATCGCCTGGCGACCGCGCTCGAGACGACGCAGTCGCGCGCCGACATCGAGGCGCTCATGATCGAGGCCCGACTGCTGCGGCCGATGCGCGACGCCGCCGATGCCGCGATCGCCGCGGGCACCGAGTCGCTGACGCTGAACCCGCGCCGGTCGGCCCACCGCGAGGAACTGGCGCAGCTGCGCGCCCTGCTCGAACGTCTCGGCCCGATCGTGACGCAGGTCATCGGCATGACGCGCGCGTTCGCCGACCACTACGACGAGTCCCTCCACGACGAGCCGACCGTGCGCGCGATCGCCGAGCAGCTGCACCGCGTGGCCCACGACATCCGGCTCGCGGCCCGCGTGGCCGAACCCGAACCCGAGCCGATGACCTCGATGGTGCCCGCGCTCACGTCCGCGCTCGTCGTGCGCCCCCCGACCTCGTCGCACTGGATCCTCATCGGCTCGCTGATGGAGGACCTGCGACGCATCCGTGAAGAACTGGGAGCGGAGTCCTGATGACCGATGCGAGCGACGCGAGCGAACCCGTGCGGCCGCGCGGGTTCGACTTCTTCAGCGCGGGCGAGCTGCCCGCCCCGAACCTGTCGGGCGCCGAGGTGGCCGCGATCCTCGCCGACGAGTGGGGGCTCGAGGTCGAGCTCCGTTCGCTCGGCAGCCAGCAGGACCAGAACTTCCTCGCCCTCGCGCCCGGCACGGGTGAGCCCGTCGGCGTCGTGAAGGTCACGAACCCGGCCTTCACCGCGACCGAGCTCGCCGCGCAGGACGCCGCCGCCCTGCGCATCGCCGAGCACGCCTCCGAGCTGCGCGTGGCCACCACGACGACGGATGCCGCGGGCCGGCCGCGCTCGGTCGTCGCCGACACGAGCGACGGGCTGCGCAGCATCCGCGTGATCTCCTTCCTCGACGGCGGGACGCTCACCGGCAGCGCCTACCTCCCGCCGCGCACGGTCGCCCGCCTGGGCGAGCTCGCCGCGCGCACGAGCCTCGCGCTCGCGGACTTCGAGCACGACGGCCTCGACCGCGTGCTGCAGTGGGATCCGCGCTTCGCCGATCGCGTCGTCGACCTGCTCGCACCCCATCACCCCGACGCGAGCCGGCGCCGACAGGTGACGGATGCCGCGGCCTCCGCCTGGGCGCGCCTCGCCGCGCTCGCGCCCGACCTGCCCATGCAGGCCGTGCACCTGGACCTCACCGACGACAACGTCGTGCGCGCCGCCGACGGCGGTCTCGCCGGCGGAGTCCCTCGCGGGCTCCCCGACGGGCTCATCGACTTCGGAGACGTCACCCGGTCGTGGGCGGTCGCCGAACTCGCGATCACGATCTCGTCGGTGCTGCACCACGCGGGGGCCGAGCCGGTCTCGGTGCTGCCCGCGATGCGAGCCTTCCACGCGCTGCGGCCGCTCTCGTCGGCCGAGGTCGCCGCCGTCTGGCCGCTCGTCGTCGTGCGCGGCGCCGTGCTCGTGGTCAGCGGCGAGCACCAGGTGCAGCTCGACGGCGGCGAGAACGCCTACGCCGCAGACGGCCTCGAGCGCGAGTGGCGCATCTTCGAGCGGGCGACGTCGGTGCCCGTCGAGGTGATGACGGCCGTCATCGCGGCGGCACTCGGCGTCGAACTCGACCAGGCCCACGCGGGCTCGCCGCTCGAGGTCGACGCCGACGCGTTCTCCCGCCTCGTGCACGGCCTCGAGCCCTCGCGGGTGGCCGTGCTCGACGTCTCGATCATGTCGCCCGACGTCGACGCGGGCGCGTGGCTCGACGGCGAGGAGCTCGAGGCACGACTCGCCCGCGCGGCGCTCGACCGAGCCGTCGACGCGGCCGTGCTCCCCCGCGCCGTCCCGCGCCTCACGGCCGCGCGCGTGCGCGCCGACTCCTCCTCCGCCACCGTGCCGACCGGCCTCGACGTCTGGTTCCGCGCGACGACCGCGTTCACGAGCCCCGCGAACGGCATCGTCACGACCTCGGGCACGGGGCTCGTCTCCGTCGAGCTCGCCGGCGGGGTCCGGCTCGACCTCGACGCGACCCGCGCCGACGAACCGCATCGCGCCCTCGCGAACGCCCCCGGCTCGGGCACGAAGGTCGCCGCCGGGTCGCCGCTCGGCACCGCGGCATCCGGCGCCCGCATCCGCATCCGCCTGCAGCGCAGCGACGCGCCGCCCGCGCCGCACACCGTGCGCCCCGAGGTCGCGGCCGGCTGGCTGGCGCTCACGGCAGACCCGGCGCCGCTGCTCGGCCTCGCGGCATCCGACGTGGCGTCCGATGCCGGTTCCGCCGCGGCATCCGACGCCGCAGCCCTGCTCGAGCGCCGCGAGGCGAGCCTCGCCGAGGTGCAGGAGCACTACTACGCCGCCCCGCCGCGCATCGAGCGCGGCTGGCGCGAGCATCTGGTGGCCACCGACGGCCGCGTCTCCCTCGACATGGTGAACAACGTGACGCCCCTCGGGCACGGGCACGTGGGGGTGGCCGACGCGGTGAGCGCGCAGCTGCGCCGGCTCAACACGAACTCGCGCTTCCACTACGGCGCGGTCGTCGAGTACGCCGAGCGGCTCGCGGCCCTCGCGCCCGACGGCCTCGACACGGTCTTCCTCGTGAACTCCGGCTCCGAGGCGACCGACCTCGCGATCCGCATCGCGCTCGCGGCGACCGGCCGGCGCGATGTCGTCGCGATCCTCGAGGCGTACCACGGCTGGACCTACGCCTCGGATGCCGTGAGCACCTCGGTCGCCGACAACCCGAACGCGCTCGCCACCCGGCCCGACTGGGTGCACGCGGTCGACGCCCCGAACCCGTTCCGCGGCGTGCACCGAGGGGCGGATGCCGCGCGCTACGCACCCGAGGCCGCCGCCCGCATCGCCTCGCTGGCCGCCGAGGGCCGGCCGCCGGCGGCGTTCATCTCGGAGACGTTCTTCGGCAACGCCGGCGGCATCCCCCTGCCCGACGGGTACCTCTCGGGCGTCTACACGGCCGTGCGCGCGACCGGCGGACTCGCGATCGCCGACGAGGTGCAGGCGGGGTTCGGGCGGCTCGGGCACTGGTTCTGGGGCTTCGAGCAGCAGCACGCGGTGCCCGACGTCATCGCCGTCGCCAAGGCCGCCGGCAACGGCTACCCCCTCGGCGCCGTCATCACGACGCGGGAGATCGCGGACGCCTTCCGCAGCCAGGGGTACTTCTTCTCCTCGACCGGCGGCAGCCCGGCGTCCAGCGCGGCCGGGCTCGCGGTGCTCGACGCCTTCCGCGACGAGCACCTGCAGCAGAACGCGCTGCGCGTCGGCACCCGGCTCAAGGAGCGCCTCGAGGAGCTCGCGACGCGGCATCCGCTCATCGGAGCCGTGCACGGGCTGGGCCTCTACCTGGGCGTGGAGTTCGTGCGCGACCGGGCCACGCTCGAGCCCGCGACCGCCGAGACGGCCGCGATCTGCGACCGTCTCCTCGAGCTCGGCGTGATCATGCAGCCGACGGGCGACCACCAGAACGTGCTGAAGGTGAAGCCGCCGCTCTGCCTCGACGACGCGTCGGCCGACTTCTTCGTCGCGATGCTCGACCGGGTGCTCACCGAAGGCTGGTGAGCGCCGCCGGGTGAGCGCCAGGCGGCGAGCGCGGCGAGGCCCGTGGGCACCGCCGTCGACTCGGGGCGGCCGACCTCGATGTCAACCCCCTCCGTGTCGATCGAAGGTTCGATGCATCGGTCGTGCGACCTGCCTAGGCTGGCGATATCCGACCGGGATCCGCACGACGACGGCAGGAGTGGCGATGACGAGGCTCGACCGAACGAACGAGGGTCGCGAGACGACCGGGGGCACGACCGCGGCATCCGGCTACGACCTGTTGCGGCAGATCGCGGTCGCCGTGAGCGCGGTGCTCGCCGTGATCGGCTCGTTCATCGGCTCGGGCGCGGCCGGCGGCCAGCGCGTGCAGGATGCCGCAGGCGGTGCGCTCGCGGCGGACGCGACGCTCGTCGCCCCCGGCGGCGGCGCGTTCGCCATCTGGTCGCTCATCTACTTCGGGCTGCTGGCCTACGCGGTGTGGCAGTTCCTGCCCGCCCAGCGCAACGCCGAACGGCACCGCCGGCTCGGCTGGTGGGTCGCCGCGTCGATGCTGCTGAACGCGGCGTGGATCCTCAGCGTGCAGGCCGACCTGCTCTGGCTGAGCGTGCCGATCATCGTGGTGCTGCTCGTCGTGCTCATCATCGCGTTCCGCCGCAGCCTGCTCCTTCCGCCGCGCTCCGCCGTCGACGCGACCATCACCGACGGCACCATCGGCCTGTACCTCGGGTGGGTCTGCGTCGCGACGGTCGCGAACGTCGCCGCGGTGCTCGTCGCGGCGGGATTCGACGGCTGGGGCATCCCGCCCGAGACCTGGGCCGTGGCGATGGTCGCCGTGGCCGGCCTCGTGGGCATCGCCCTCGCGGTGTGGGACCGGGGCCGCATCGCCCCGACCCTGTCGCTCGGCTGGGGCCTCTCGTGGATCGCGGTCGCCCGCCTCACCGACGAGCCGGCCTCGACCGTCACGGGCGTGGCCGCGATCATCGCGGTGGTGGCCGTGGTGCTCGTGACGGTCGCGATGCGCATCGTCGCCGTCAAGCGCCCCCAGAGCTCGCTCCGCCGCCACCGGGGCTAGGCTGCGGGAATGGCCGCTCGCCCGTTCCGTCGCGGTGACCGCGTGATCCTCATCCACGAGCCTGCGCGCCCCGACGCGGCCGACCCGGCCGATGCGGATGCCGCGACCGGGTCGGATGCCGCATCCGGCGCACTCACGGCTCCCGTCTACGTCCTCGTGCACGGCCTCGGCATGGGCCACGAGTACTGGGGCGACCTCGTCGACCAGCTCGCGCGCACCGGACGCGTGCTCGCGCTCGACCTGCCCGGCTTCGGCGACTCGCCGAAGCCCCGCACCGTCCCGTCCATCGCCGAGTCCGCCGAGCTCCTCGTCGCCATGCTGCGGTCCGAGGGACTCCGCCGGCCGGTGCTCGTCGGCCACTCGAGCGGCGCCCAGGTCGTCGCGGAGGCCGCGGCGCGGCATCCGGACCTCGTCGACCGCGTCGTGCTCATCGCGCCGGCGGTGAACCCGCGGGAGCGCACGCTGCTGCAACAGGCCGCCCGGTTCGCGCAGGACGTCGCGGTGATCGATCCGACCGCGCTCGAGGTGGGCGCCCAGGCGTACCTCGAGAGCGGGCTCGGCTGGACGATCGCGAACCTGCGCCCCATGCTCGCGCACCGCATGGAGCTCGTGCTGCCGACGGTCCGCGCCGACACGCTCGTCATCCGCGGCGCGGACGACCGCGTCGTGCCCCAGTACTGGGCGGAGGCGGTGGCGAGCCTCGTCCCGAACGCCGGGTTCGCGGAGATCGCCGACCGCGGGCACGAGGCGACGGGCCGTCACGACGGGCCGCTGCACCAGCTCATCGCGGGCCACGCGCGCGGTGAGTCGGTCGGCCGCACGCTCGCCGTGCACGAGCGCCGGGCCGCCCTGTCGACGTCGCTCGGCGGCGGCACGGGCGCGCGCATCGGCTGGATCCTCCGCGACTACGCATTCGGCTTCCGTCGACGCCTCGTGCAGCTCACCGCGCGGCGCCCGCCCGCGCGCTGGCGGCATGGCGATCCGACCCTGCCCGACGTCGTGCTCGCGCCCGGCGTGCACGAGCACTGGAGCTTCCTCATCCCGCTCGCCGATGCGCTGAACGGCGCCGGCCACCGCATCACGATCGTGCACGGCCTCGGCATGAACCGCCTGCCCGTCGCCGAGACCTCGCGACGGCTGCAGTCCGCACTCGCGAGGGTCGCCCCTCCGGCCGGCGGGCGCGTCATCGTCGCGCACAGCAAGGGCGGCCTCATCGCCAAGCATCTCCTGGCCGACCTCGAGCGCGGCACCGGACCGTCGGGGGCCGACGGACGAAGGCTCCTCGGCGTGCGCGGCGCCGTCACCCTCGCGACCCCGTACGCCGGTTCCGCGCGGGCGAGGTGGTTCCTCGACCCGAGCATGCGCGCGTTCCTGCCCACGGATGCCACGATCCTCGAGCTCCAGCGCTCGGCGAGCGTGAACGCCCGCATCGTCTCGATCTTCGGCACGCTCGATGCGCACGTGACGGAGGGCAGCGCGCTGCCCGGCGCGACGAACGTGATCGTCCCGGCTGCAGGGCATTTCCGCCTCACGGCCTCGCCCGCGGCGCATCGTGCCGCGGTCGAGGGCGTCGCGGCGATCGCCGCCCTCGGGGCGTGAGCACCCGCCCCGATCGGCTGCCCCCGGTGCCTGCGACGATCGGGGCTCCGAGGCGAGATCCGAGGCGTGATCCGGCGCGCCCGGCCGGGCGTCGCTCGCTGCAGGGCCGCCCCCGCGATCCCTAGACTGAGCGCGTGCTCCCCGCTGTCATCCTGCTCGCCGCCGTGCCTGCGATCGTCATCTTCGCACTCGGCGTCACGGCGCGCATCGTGTCTCGTCAGCCGGTGACCTCCCCGGTGGCGCAGTTCACGCCCGGACGCGGCGCGTCCGTCCTGCGCGACGCACTCCTCATCGAGGCCGACCGCCGCGCCGTCACCGCGGTGCTCATCGATCTCGCCGTCACGCGCAAGGTGCGCATCCTCGCCGGCGTGACGAAGCGCGACCCGATCGGCATCGAACTGCAGCCCGGCGCGACGCTCTCCGCCGACGAGTTCTCGGTGCTCGAGGCGCTCTTCGGACCCGAGCACACCGGCACGCGGGTGCGCCGCTTCACCTCCGACCGCCGGGCCCTGTCGGCGCGGCTGAAGTCGGTCGTGCGCGACGCCTCGTACGGCCTCGCCCGCGAGGGGCTGATCGCACCGAAGCGCGTCACGTGGCCCGGCACGACGCTCACCGTGCTCGCCTACCTCGGCATGCTCGTCGAGGCGCTGTTCATCGTCTTCACCCTGGTCGCCGGCGACTGGCCGGCCCTCATCACCACGATCGCGGCCCTCGCGGTCACGATCGCGACGATCATCGTGACGCCCGCGTCGTGGCGTCACTTCCTCCCGCCCGCGCACGAGCGGCGCGAGCACCTCGACGGGCTGCGCCAGTACCTCGAACTCGCCGAGTCCAACCGCATGCGCGCCCTCCAGTCGCCGAGCACCGCCGAGCTGATCCCCCACCCGACGGATGCCGCGGGCCCGGCGGATGCCGCGACGCCCACGGCGTCCGCCGGGAGCACGCCCGCCTCTGGGCCCGTGGCCGACGCCGTCGCGCGATTCCACCTGCACGAGCGGCTGCTGCCGTACGCGGTGCTCTTCGGCGTGGAGCGCGACTGGATCCGGGTGCTGCAGCTCGACGTGCAGACGCTCGAGCGCACGAACCTCGACACGCTCGGCGACCTCGCCGACGGCACCGCCGACCTGGCCGACGTCGCTGCGCAGCTCGCCGACCTCACGATGCTCGTCGGCCACGTCGCCGACCTGACCGCCTCGGTCGGCGACCTCGTCGACCCGTCGGGCGACCTCATCGACCTGGCCGACGGCCTCGGCGGCACCCTCGGGGCGTTCGAATGAGCACCGACGACGCGATCCGCATCGAGGTCCGCGACGACTCCGGCGCCCCGCTCGGCGGCGTCGACTCGGTGTCGGCGCGCTACGGCCGCCCGGCCGGGGCGTGGGCCACGCTCGTCGTCGCCCACGGCGCGGGCGCCGGCATGGAGCATCCGTTCCTCGCGGGGTTCGCCCGTGCCGTGCAGGAACTCGGCGTCGCGACCCTGCGCTTCGACTTCCCGTACCGCGAGGCCGCACGCAGGTTCCCCGATCGCCCGCCCGTCGCGATCGCGACCTGGCGCGCCGCCATGGAGGTCGCGGCTGCCCGCGCCGCCGACGCCGGACGCCCCGACGAGCCGATCTGGGCCTCGGGCAAGTCGTTCGGCGGCCGCATGGCGTCGATGGCCGTCGCCGACGGCATGCCCGCGGCCGGGCTGGCGTTCCTCGGCTATCCGCTGCACGCGCCCGGAAAGCCCGAGAAGCCGCGCGACGAGCACCTGCCCGCGGTCGAGGTGCCGATGCTGTTCCTGCAGGGCCGCAACGACCCCTTCGCGAGCCCGAACGCGCAGCTCGACGACCTCGTCGCGCGACTGGCCTCGACCTCCCCGGCACCGGTCGCCCTCGAGTGGATCGAGAACGCGAACCACTCCTTCGAGGTCAAGGGGATGAAGCGCCCCGCCGCCGAGGTGGGCGCCTCGCTCGCGGCATCCGTCGTCGCGTTCATGCGCGCGAACCCCGCCTGAGCCGCAGCCTCCTGGTCCGTCGAAGCCGACCTGCCGAAGCCGACCTGCCGAGGCAGGGGCCTCTGGACGCGAGTGGACGACGACGGCCTCGGGGGCGATCAGGCCCCGACGTACGCCGCCAGGTGCGTTCCCGTGAGGGTCGCCGCATCGGTGGACGCCGCCGCCACGAGGTCGGCCGGCGTGCCCTCGAACACGATGCGACCGCCGTCGCGGCCGGCACCGGGGCCGAGGTCGATGATCCAGTCGGCGTGCGCCATGACCGCCTGATGGTGCTCGATGACGATGACCGAGTTGCCGTCGTTCACGAGCCGGTCGAGCAGGGCGAGCAGCCGGTCGACGTCGGCCAGGTGCAGACCGGTCGTCGGCTCGTCGAGCACGTAGATCGTGCCGGTCTTCGCCATGCTGATCGCGAGCTTCAGGCGCTGGCGCTCACCGCCCGAGAGCGTGTTGAGCGCCTGCCCGAGGCCGAGGTAGCCGAGGCCGACGTCGGAGAGCCGCTGCAGGATGACCCGCGCCGGCTTCTCGGTGAGGTACTCGAGCGCGGCGTCGACCGAGAGCGCGAGCACCTCGGCGATGTTCAGGCCGTTGAGCCGGTACTCGAGCACCTCGGCGGTGAACCGCTTGCCGCCGCACTCCTCGCACACGCTCGAGACGGTGGACATGGGGCCGAGCTCGACGAACACGAGCCCGATGCCCTTGCAGTTCGGGCAGGCGCCGGCCGAGTTCGCGCTGAAGAGCGCGGGCTTCACGCCGTTCTCCTTGGCGAACGCCTTGCGGATCGTGTCGAGCAGGCCCGTGTACGTGGCCGGGTTCGAGCGGATCGAGCCGCGGATGGGCGACTGGTCGACCACGACGACGTCGGAGTGCTTCGGCACGTTGCCGTGGATGAGCGAGGACTTGCCCGACCCGGCGACGCCCGTGACGACGGTGAGCACCCCGAGCGGGATGTCGACGTCGACCCCGGTGAGGTTGTGCTGCTCGGCGCCGCGGATCTCGAGCGCGCCGGATGCCTCGCGCACGGACTCGCGCAGCGTGGCCCGGTGGTCGAGGTGCCGACCCGTGAGCGTGTCGGAGGCCCGCAGCCCGTCGACGTCGCCCTCGAAGCAGATCTCGCCGCCGCGCGTGCCGGCGCCCGGCCCGAGGTCGACGACGTGGTCGCCGATGACGATGACCTCGGGCTTGTGCTCGACGACGAGCACGGTGTTGCCCTTGTCGCGCAACTGCAGGAGGAGCCGGTTCATGCGCTGGATGTCGTGGGGGTGCAGCCCGACCGTGGGCTCGTCGAACACGTACGTGACGTCGGTGAGCGAGGAGCCGATGTGGCGGATCATCTTGACGCGCTGCGCCTCGCCGCCCGAGAGGGTGCCGGCGGGCCGGTCGAGGCTCAGGTAGCCGAGCCCGATCTCGACGAAGGAGTCGACGTTCTGCCGGAGGTTCGCGATGAGCGGCGCCACCCCCGGGTCGTCGATGTCGGAGATCCAGGCGGCGAGGTCGGAGATCTGCATCGACGCGGCATCCGCGATGTTGATGCCCTTGATCTTGGAGGAGAGGGCCTCGCGGTTGAGGCGCGCACCGCCGCACTCGGGGCAGGCCGTGAAGGTGACGGCACGGTCGACGAACGCGCGGATGTGCGGCTGCATCGCGTCGCGGTCTTTGGAGAGCAGGCTCTTCTGCAGCTTCAGCACGAGCCCCTCGTAGGTCATGTTGATGCCCTGCACCTTGACCTTCGTGGCCTCCTTGTAGAGGAAGTCCTGGCGTTCGGCCTCGGTGTAGTCGCGGATCTTCTTGTCGGGGTCGACGAAGCCCGACTCGGAGTAGATGCGCACCATCCAGCCGTCGGCCGTGTAGCCCGGAATGGTGATGGCCCCCTCGGCCAACGACTTGTCGCGGTCGAAGAGCTCGTCGAGGTCGACGTCGTTGACCTGCCCGGTGCCCTCGCACCTCGGGCACATGCCGGCCGGCACGTTGAAGCTGAAGTGGAAGCTCGCGCCGACGTAGGGCTGCCCGATGCGCGAGAACAGGATGCGCAGGAGCGCGTAGACGTCGGTCGCGGTGCCGACCGTCGACCGCGAGTTCGCGCCCATGCGCTCCTGGTCGACGATGATCGCCGCCGAGACGTTGCGCAGGCTGTCGACCTCGGGCCGGGGCTGGGTCGTCATGAACGACTGGATGAACGTGGAGTAGGTCTCGTTGATGAGGCGCTGCGACTCGGCCGCGATGGTGCCGAAGACGAGGCTCGACTTGCCCGAGCCCGACACGCCCGTGAAGACGCTGAGCCGGCGCTTCGGGATGTCGAGCGAGATGCCCTTGAGGTTGTTCTCGTGGGCGCCGCGCACCTCGATGACGTCGTGCGCGTCGGCGATGTGCCTCCCCTGCGGTGCGGCCTCGCCGGCGGTTGCGGTCTGCTCGGTCGCGCTCATGGTGCCCCTCTCGTGCGGCGTGCCCGCGGTTCTCGATTCTGGCAGGCGCCGCCGACATCCGCACCGAGTCGGCCGTGCCTCGGCCCGAGCGATCCGCCGCCTTCCGCACATGCCGGTCAGAGGCTCGCCCGCGTACGCTGAGGCCATGTCCCAGAAGCCACGTCGCACTGCGCGGTGGCTGCTGCCCGCGGTCGCGGGCGTCGCCTCCGTCGTCGTGGCCGCCGGGGTCGGCGAGCTCGCCGCGGCGGTGCTCGCATCCGCCTCGAGCCCCTTCGCCGTGGTCGGCTCGATGATGATCGACCTCGCCCCGCCGTGGGCGAAGGATGCCGCGATCGCCCTCTTCGGCACCGACGACAAGGCCGCCCTGCTCGTGGGCATCGCGCTCGTGCTGCTCGTGATCGCCGCGGTGGCCGGGGTGCTCGAGGCCCGCCGTCCGCCGTGGGGGCAGGTCGTGATCTGGGCGATCGGCGCGGTCGGCGTGCTCGCCGCCGTGACCCGGGCGAACGCCTCGATGCTCGCGTTCGCCCCGTCGGCGCTGGCCGCGATCGCCGGCGTCATCACGCTGCGTCTGCTCGTGCGGCGCCTCCCGGCTGCCGCGACCGCGCCGAATCCGGGCCCGGGTCCGGGCACCGACCCGGACCCGGGCTCCACCACCCGAGCGGATGCCACGGGCACGACCACCCCCGCCGCGACGGCGTTCGACCGGCGACGGTTCCTCGGCTGGGCGGGCGGCGCGGCCGCGATCGGCGTCCTCGCCGCGGTCGGCGGGTACGCGATGCAGGCCGGGTCGCGGGCGGTCACGGCCGTGCGCGACGCGATCACGCTGCCGAAGCCGACGGCCGCGGCATCCGTGCCCCAGGGCGCCGAGCTCGGCATCGACGGCCTCTCGCCGGTCGTCACGCCGAACGCGCAGTTCTACCGCATCGACACGGCCCTCGCCGTGCCCGCGGTCGAGCCGGCCGATTGGAGCCTCCGCATCCACGGGGACGTCGAGCAGGAGGTCACCCTCACCTGGGACGAACTGCTCGCCCTGCCGCTCGAGGAGTCCGTCACGACGCTCGCGTGCGTGTCGAACGAGGTCGGCGGCGGGCTCATCGGCAACGCGGTCTGGCTGGGGTATCCGATCCGCGAGCTGCTCGCACGGGCCGTCCCCGGTTCGGATGCCGACATGGTGCTCTCGCGGAGCATCGACGGCTTCACGGCGTCGACGCCGCTCGAGGTGCTGCAGGACGACCGCAACGCGATCCTCGCGGTGGGCATGAACGGCGAGCCGCTGCCCTCGGAGCACGGGTTCCCGGTGCGCATGGTGGTGCCGGGCCTCTACGGATACGTCTCGGCCACGAAGTGGGTGACCGAGCTCGAGGTCACGAGGTTCGACGCGGCATCCGCCTACTGGACGGATCGCGGCTGGAGCGAGCACGGTCCCATCAAGCTGTCGTCGCGCATCGACGTGCCGCGCTCGGGTCAGGGGGTCTCGGCGGGCCAGGTGGTCGTCGCCGGCGTCGCCTGGCACCAGCACGTCGGCATCGAGGCGGTCGACGTGCAGGTCGACGACGGCGGCTGGCAGCCCGCGACGCTCGCGACCGCGATCTCGGACGACACGTGGGTGCAGTGGCGCTTCGACTGGGATGCCGAGCCCGGCTCGCACGTGCTGCGGGTGCGCGCCACGGGCGCCGACGGCGAGGTGCAGACCTCGAAGGAGCAGGGCGTCGTGCCTGACGGCGCGACCGGCCTGCACGAGCGCACGGTCAGCGTCTCCTGACGCCCGCCGCCTGACGCCGCGAATCGTCGCCCTCTCGGAGTCAGCGCGCCGTGTAGCCGCCGTCGACCAGGTGGTAGCTGCCCGTGATGAAGCTGGCTCCGTCGCTCGCGAGGAACGCCACCAGGTGCGCGACCTCATCGGCTTCGCCGAGGCGGCCGAGCGGATGCATCCCGACCAGGAACTGCTTCGCCGCGTCGTCGAGGTTCGCGTCGATGAGCGGCGTCTTGATGAAGCCGGGGCCGACGGAGTTCACGCGCACGCCCTGGTCGGCGTACTCGAGCGCCGCGTTCTTCGTGAGGCCGACGACGCCGTGCTTGGCGGTGACGTAGGCCGACGAGTTCGCGAATCCGACGCTCCCGAGGATCGACGCGACGTTGACGACGGCGCCGCCGCCGTTGGCCGCGATCGCCGGCAGCTGCCGCTTCATGCCGTGGAAGATCGAGTTGAGGTTGATGTCGATGACCTTCGCCCAACTGTCGTCGGGGTAGTCGCCGACCAGGGCGGATGCGCCGCCGATGCCCGCGTTGTTCACCGCGATGCGCAACGGTGCCAGACGGTTCGCCGCCTCCACCGAGGCGTCGATCCAGGCGGCGTCGGTGACATCGCCGACGGATGCCTCGGCGCGGCCGCCGGCATCGGTGATCTCCGCGACGACGGATGTCGCGTGGTCGCCGTCGAGGTCGTTCACGATCACCGAGGCGCCGCTGTCGGCGAGCCGCAGGGCGATCGCGCGCCCGATGCCGCTGCCCGCCCCGGTCACGATCGCGGATCGTTCGGATACGTCGTACACAGCCATGGTCGAGTCCCTTCTCGCGGGTGGAAGGCCGACCCGATCGAACGCAGCTCGACCCGTCTCCCACGCTACGCCGCGACCCGGCATCCGCCAGGGGGTTGTGCCGGCGATCGAATCCGGCTCGCGGAACCCTGATGCCCCTCGCCCGCGCTGCCCGCGCTGCCCGCGCTGCCATGCACGCCACCCACGCCGCCGAGGACGCGCACCACGCCCGATCACTCACGAATCAGGCGTGACCCGTCCTCCACAGCTGCAGCACGTGCGGCCCCCGCTCCCAGCTCGGTCCGAGCGAGGCCGCGGCCGGCGGCCAGGGGGAGGGTTGCTTCCGGGAAACGGCGCCACATCGCCACATCGCCACATGATTCCCAATCACCACACCGGGGAGCACCGTCATTGCAGACCTTTCCCTCCGGATCGCCACATCGCCACATCGCCACATCACCCGCCGCCACCTCGCCCCGTGGGAGCCCCGCCCCGTCGCCCCGTCGCCGCATCGCCACAGCGCCACATCGCCACATCGCCACATGATTCTCAATCACCACACCGGGGAGCACCGTCATGGCAGACCTTTCCATCCGGATCGACGTCGGGACCGCGCGTCTCGTGGCGGAACTCGCCCACCTCATGGAGACGTCGAAGAAGGCGGTGATGGCCGATGCGGTCGCCGGGTACGCGCAGGCGGCTTCCGGCGCTCGCGAATGGGCGGATCCGCTACGGCGATCTCTCGCCTCGTGAGCGGCTCATGCTGCGGCGCGACGAATTGCTCAGGCTGTTCGAGCAACAGGGGGCGTCGAACGTGCGCTTGCTCGATGCCATGATTCCGACGAGCCCCGGAGCGGCGATCGCTGCTCTCGGCAACGGGCCGTCCGATGACGGCGTCGTCGTACGCGGTGAGCAGCACGACGGACCCGATGACCCCGACCGAGGCGACAGGGTCGACGACCCCGACGGGGTTCACGACCTCGGCCAGAGCATCGTGCTGCTCGCCGAGACCGACATCATGCTGGACGGCGAGGCGGCGCCGATGCTCGAGGAGGTCGCCCGCCGACTGCTCGCCGTGCCCGTGGAGGTGATCTCCGCGACGGCGCTCGCGCTCTTCGCTCCCGAGCGACTCGAGCGGCTCGTCGCGGCGTCGGCCCCGCTCTGACGATGGTTGCCGGCGCCGCTCAGGCGAGGCGGGGCGTGCGCGGCGGCTCGGTCCGGCGGGTCCCGGTCGCCTCGAAGGCGGCGGCGATGCGCAGCAGCGAGGTGTCGTCGTAGGCGCGGCCGGCGAACGTGAGGCCCACCGGCATCCGGATGTCGGCCATCGTGCCCATGGGCACGGTCACCGTCGGGATGCCGAGGTGGCGAGGCACCAGGTTGCCGTTCGCGACCCAGACGCCGTTGCGCCAGCCGAGGTCGGCGGATGCCTCGTTCACGTCCATGTCCGCGGGGCCGACGTCGGCGACGGCCGGGAAGAGGACGGCGTCGAGGCCGAGGCCGTCCATCCACGCCTCGAGGTCGACGCGGCGGGTCTCCTCGAGGCCGCGGAGGCCGGACTCGAGCTCGGGCATGTCGTCGAACGTCGCACCCGGGTGCGTGCGAACCCACTTCGGGTACTCCGCGATGTCGTCGTCGAAGCCCGTGTAGCGGTCGGGCAGCGCCCCCTCGGGGTGGGGGAACACGCGTGCGCCGTCGACGTCGGCCAACGTGGCGAGGGCCGGGTCGCCGTTGGCGTCGAGGAAGTCGTTCCACGCCCACGCCGACAGGTCGACGATCTCGCGATGCAGGAACTCGGGAGACACGAGGCCACGGGTCATGACCGTCGTCGCACCCGGACGATCACCCTCGTAGTTCGACACCACGGGGAAGTCGACGAGCACGACCTCGGCGCCGGCCGCCTCGAGGTCGCGGCGCGCGGCCTCCCAGAGCTCGATGACGGACGCGCGGGTCTCGATGCGCTGCCCGGTGGACCCGCCGATGCCGTTGACCTGGCCGGGCGCGGCGGTGCCGGCCTCGGGGTCGGCGTTCACGTACATGCGCGGGACGCCGAACCGCCGGCCCGCGAGCGCGGCATACGCGGCGGGCGCGGCATCCGCTTCGCCGTCGGCGACGGCCGCTGCGAGCCCGACGTAGGAGTCGGGCCGCACCTCGGAGGCCCTCGGGATCTCGATCCAGGGCTGCACCCGCCAGAAGTCGCCCCTGGTCTCGGCGTCGTCGGCGACGATCACGTCGAGCACCTCGAGCAGGTCGGCCATGGTGCGCGTGTGCGGCACGACGACGTCCATGGTCGGCACCAGCGGCCAGTTGCCGCGCACCGAGATCACGCCGCGCGAGGGCGTGTACGCGCAGAGCGCGTTGTTCGATGCGGGCGCCCGGCCCGACGACCAGGTCTCCTCGCCGAGCCCGAACGCCGCGAACGATGCGGCGGTCGCGGTGCCCGATCCGTTGGAGGATCCCGAGCCGAACGCCGACGTCAGGAAGTCCGCGGTGTACGGGCTCTCGGCGCGTCCGTAGACGCCGCGCTGCATGCCGCCGTTCGCCATGGGCGGCATGTTCGTGAGGCCGATGAGCACCGCTCCCGCGCCACGGAGTCGTTCGATCGTGAACGCGTCGCGCTGCGCGACGAGGTGCTCGAACGCGGGCGACCCGGCGGCCGCGGTCAGCCCCTTCGCGAGGTAGCTGTCCTTCGCCGTGTAGGGGATGCCGTCGAGCGGGCCGAGCACCTCGCCACGGGCACGGCGCGCGTCGGAGGCCTCGGCGTCGGCGCGGGCCTCGGGGTTCATCACGACGAGGGCGTTGAGCGCCGTCGGAGTGTCGGGCCCGTCGAACGCGGCGATGCGCGCGAGGTACGCGTCGAGCAGGCCGACGGCGGTGACGCGGCCCGACTCGAGCGCGGCGCGCAGGTCGGCGATCGCGGCCTCGACGACGTCGAACGCCCCGTCAGCCCAGGTCATCGTGCGGCCCCCCCTCGAGCGAGGGCTGCTGCTGCGTGATGCAGTGGATGCCGCCGCCGCGGGCGAAGATCTCGCGCGAGTCGACGGTGACGACCCGGCGTCCGGGGTAGGCGTCGGCGAGGATCTCGCGCGCCGCGGCATCCGCCCGCTCCTCGCCGAAGCCGCAGGCGATGACGCCGTCGTTCACGACGAGGTGGTTGACGTAGCTCCAGTCGACGAAGCCCTCGTGGTCGCGCAGGGTCTCGGGCGCCGGGAGGTCGACGATGTCGAAGGGGCGGCCCGCGGCATCCGCTTCGCCCTCGAGCTGGGCGCGCAGGGCCCGCGTGACCTCGAAGTCGGGGTGCTCGGGGTTGTCCTGCCGATGCAGCAGCAGGCGGCCGGGCGAGGGGATCGTCGCGACGATGTCGACGTGGCCGTTCGTGCCGAAGTCGTCGTAGTCGCGCTCGAGGCCGCGGGGCAGCCAGATCGCCTTCGTCGCGCCGATCGTGCGGGCGAGCTCGGCCTCGACGCGGGCCTTGTCGGCGTACGGGTTGCGGCGCGGGTCGAGCTGCACGGTCTCGGTGACGAGCACCGTGCCCTCGCCGTCGACGTGGATGCCGCCGCCCTCGTTCACGAGCACCGAGCTCACGAGTTCGGCGCCGACGCGGTCGGCGATGAAGCGGGCGATCTCCGCCGACTTCGTCCACTCGGCCCACTCGGGGGCGCCCCAGCCGTTGAAGATCCAGTCGACGGCGCCGAGCATGCCCGGGCGTTCGTCGTCGACGACGAACGTGGGGCCGAAGTCGCGCATCCAGAATTCGTCGAGCGGGGCCTCGACGAGCTCGATCGCGCCGTCGAGCATGCGACGGGCGCGGGCGGTCTCGGTCGGGTCGACGACCATCGTGAGCGGCTCGAACGGCACGATCGCGTTCGCGACGGCGCTCCAGGCGGCGTAGCCGGCCTCGCGCTCCGACTCGGTCTCGCCGAGGGTCAGGCCCTCGCGGGGGAACGCCATCCACGTGCGGTCGTGACGTGCGGTCTCTGCGGGCATGCGCCAGGTCATGCGGACACCTCCTGGGTGCGGTCGATGGCTGCGTGGTCGACGGCGGTGCGGTCGACGGTGCGGTGAGCGGATGCCGCGGGGCGCGCGGCGGGGTCGCGGTAGGGCTTCGTGGTCAGCCAGAGCGCGGCGTACAGGCCGCCCGCGAGCAGCGGGCCCACGATCGCCGAGAGGTCGGCGCCGCCGAGCGCCTCGGCGATCGGGCCGACGTAGAGCGTCGTGTTCGCCATGAGCACGGCCGTCGTGGTGGCGCCGACCATGGCGATGACGCCGGGCCAGAACACGCCGCCGCGGTACCAGAACGGGCTGCCGCGACGCTCGTCGGTGAGGGCCCGCCCGTCGTAGCGGTTGCGGCGCAGCATGATGTCGACCGCGTAGACCGCGACGAGCGGGCCGAGCACGGTGACCGCGAGCTCGAGCGAGGAGTTCAGCGCATCGAGGAAGCTCGGGGCGATGAACAGCAGCCAGGCGGCGGCCGCCGTCGCGGCGGCCCCGGTCACGACGACCGTGAGGGATCGCGGCATCCGGAATCCGAGTCCCTGGGCGTAGAGGCCGGTGGAGTATGCGACGAGCACGTTGTTCGTGATGCTCGAGAGCACGATCATCGCGAGGAAGACGGGCGTGAACCAGGCCGGCACGATCTCGGCGATCGTGAGCTGCGGATCGGTCATGTCGATGGCGGTGCCGGCGACGACGCCGAGCGTGCCGATGACGATCGCGGGGATGAAGCCGCCGAGCGCGGTCCACGTCGCGACCTTGCGCTTGGAGACGTCGGTCGGCAGGTACCGGGCGTAGTCGGCGCCGGTGCCCCACGACAGCGGGCTCGAGGCGACGATCGCGAAGCCGAGCAGCAGCATCGCCCAGTGCTCGCCGGGCTCGAGGGGCGCGGGCGAGTACGAGAAGTCGGCCGCGCCGAAGACGAACACGGCGAGCACGATGAAGACCACGGCGAGCGCGGCGGAGAAGTACGGGGCGAGCTTCAGGATCGTGGCGTGGCCGTAGATGCCGATCACGAAACTGAGCGCGGCGACGACGACGAGCACGCCCCACTCGGCGCCGGCCGGCAGCACGATGCCGATCTGCGCGACGAGCGCGAGGGCGGCCAGCGTCGCGAAGGCGATGTTGATGATCTCGTAGAAGATGCCGATGGCCACGCCGAGGCCGGCGCCGAACACGCGACTGCCGCGGATGCCGAACATGGCGCGCATGATCGCGACGCTCGGGGTGCCCGAGACGGGTCCGCTGATCGCGAGGAGCCCGACGGCCGCCCACCAGACGTTGCCGAGCACGGTGATGAGCAGGGCCTCCCAGATCGGCAGGCCGAGCAGCATGAGCACGCCGCCCACGACGAAGTACAGGTAGATGACGTTGGCCGACATCCACACCCAGAAGAGCTCGCGGGGCGTGCCGTGGCGCTCGTTCTCGGGGATGAAGTCGGCGCCGTGGGTCTCGACGTGGCCGGCGCGATCGGTCGTGGCGTCGGCGACGGGCCCGGCGGACGTGTTCGCATGCGGGTGCGGCGTGGCTGCGGCATCCGGGGTCGCGGTGGTGGTGTTGCTCATCGTTGAGGTGCTCTCTGCTCGTCGATCACTCGACAGGATCGGGGACTCGATCTACTATTGATCAGACGATCAATAAGTTGCAGCGACGCTACCGACACGAGGTCACCATGTCAAGACCGGTCCGCAAGAAGGCCGCCCGCAAGACTCCCGCCGAGCGATCGGCCGAGATCGCGGATGCCGCGCGCGACGTGGCCCTCGAGCACGGCCTCTACGGCGTGACGCTGCGCAGCATCGCCGCCCAGATCGACGTCGCCCCGGCCCTCGTCGCCCACTACGAGCCCAACATGGACACCCTCGTCGCGAACACGTTCGGCACGATCGTCGCGACCGAGCTGGTCGAGGTCGGCGAGCTCGTCGCCGAGCGCGAGAGCCCCAGAGCACGCCTCGCCCTGCTGCTCGAGACCCTGCTCGACGGCACCCGCGACGACGTCACCGGAATCTGGGTCGAGGCGTGGGCGCTCGGCCGGCGCAACGAGCCGCTCGCGCAGCGCGTGCGCGACGAGATGGACGACTGGCGGGCGTTCCTGCAGGGCATCATCGAGGCGGGCGTCGCCTCCGGGGAGTTCGAGACCGACGACGCGGCATCCGTCGCCTGGCAGGTGCTCGGCATGATCGACGGCCTGAACGCCCACGCGCTCGTGCGCTGGGAGCACTCGAGCGATCGCGGCACCCGCATCGGCCACGCCGTCGAGGGCATGCTCGGCCTGCATCGCGGGGTGCTCGCGACGCCGTGAGGCCGGGTGCGACGGCCGCCCCGGGGCCGCCCGTGCGCGGGCCGGCCGCCCCGTCGAGGTCCGATCAGATGTCGGATGCCGCGACTAGCGTGTCAGGCACGGCGAAGGGAACCCGATGTATCTGGTCGACGGCACGGTGGTCACGAGCGCGAGCGACCTCAAGAAGGCCTCGGAGTGCGAGTTCGCGTTCCTCCGCGCCCTCGACGCCAAGCTCGGCCGCATCGAGCCCGTGCCCGACCCCGAAGACGCGATGCTCGAGCGCTCGGGGCGCATGGGCGACGCGCACGAGCTGCGCGTGCTCGAGCGCTACCGCGAGCAGTTCGGCGACGGCGTCGTCGAAATCGAGCGTCCGTCGGTGCGCGACGCGGCCGCCGTGGCCGCCGCCGTCGAGGCGACCAACGCCGCCTTCGCCGCGGGCGCACCCGTCGTGTTCCAGGCCACGTTCGCCGACGACGGCTTCATCGGCTTCGCCGACTTCATCGTGCGGCAGCCCGACGGTCGCTACCTCGTCCAAGACAGCAAGCTCGCCCGTCGTGCCAAGGTCACGGCGCTGCTGCAGCTGGCCGCCTACGCCGAGCAGCTCGAGCGCATCGGGGTGCCCTGCGCCGCCACCGTCGAGCTGCTGCTCGGCGACGGCACCACGAGCACGCACCGCCTCGACGACATCGCGCCCGTCTACCGCCTGCGCCGCGAACGGCTCGAGCGCATCATCGACGAACGCCTCGCCGACACCGCGCCCGTCGCCTGGGGCGACCCCCGCTACGGGCTCGACGGGCGCTGCGCCACGTGCGACCTCGAGGTGCAGGCGCATCGCGACGTGCTGCTCGTCGCGGGCCTGCGCGTGACGCAGCGCACTCCCCTCGCCGAGGCGGGCATCACCACGATCGACGAACTCGTGGCATCCGATGCACCGGTGCCCGGCGTGCTCGACGCGACGCTCGCGAACCTGCGCCTGCAGGCACGGCTCCAGCTCGAGGCCGAGGCTGCGCAACAGGCTGCGGATGCCGCGGGCACGCGCTCCCCCGACGACCCGCCGCTCGCGCCGCCCGTCGCGCTGCGCGACCCGGCCTCGCTCTCGGCGATCCCCGAGCCCGATGCGGGCGACCTGTTCTTCGACTTCGAGGGCGACCCGCTCTACACCGAGGGTCCCGCCAAGGAGTGGGGCATCGACTACCTCTTCGGCATGGTCGACGTCGACGAGCAGTTCACGCCGCTCTGGGCGCACAGCTTCGCCGAAGAGAAGGTCGCGCTCGAGCGGTTCCTCGACCTCGTGGCCGCACGCCGCGCCGCCCACCCGAACCTGCACATCTACCACTACGCCAACTACGAGAAGGCGCACCTGCTGTCGATCGCGGCCCGGCACGGCGTGCGCGAGGTCGAGGTCGACCGGCTGCTCCGCGACGGCGTGTTCGTCGACCTCTACCCCATCGTCAAGCGGGCGGTGCGCGTGGGCAGCCGCTCGTACTCGATCAAGAAGCTCGAGCCCCTCTACATGGGCACCGAGCTGCGCGAGGCCGACGTCAAGTCGGGCGGCGACTCGATCCTCGAGTACGTGCGCGCCCGCGCCCTCGCGGCCGACGGCGGCGTCGACCCCGTCACCGGGCTCTCGGGCGCGGCGGCCGCCCAGCACGTGCTCGACGACCTCGCCGACTACAACCGCTACGACTGCGTGTCGACGCTGCGCCTGCGCGACTGGCTTCTCGGCCTGGCCCGCGGGGCGGGCGTCCCCTCGGTGCCCGAGTCCGAGCTGATCGAGGCGTTGAAGGCCGAGGGCAAGGTGCCCGAGCCGTCGCCGATCGCGCTGCACCTGCAGCAGCTCTCCGGTCCCCGCGACGACCCCGCGCGAGACGCCGACCACACGGCGCTGGCCCTCGCGGCCGCCGCGATCGACTACCACGACCGCGAGGCCAAGAGCTTCTGGTGGGCGCACTTCTTCCGCCTCGAGCAGCCGCTCGAGGCGTGGGAGGAGCAGCGCGACGTGCTCGTCGTCGACCCCGCGGCATCCGTCGTGGTCGAGCCCTGGTTCATCGAGGAGGGCCGGCGCGTCGAGCGGCGGCAGGTGCTGCTGCGCGGCCGCATCGCCCCCGGTTCGCGCTTCTCGGTCGGCGGCAGCGTGAACGTGCTCTACGACTCGCCGGCGCCGTTCAGCGTCGGGCGTCCGCAGCGGCCCGGCGCCCGCACGGCGCGCTCGGTCACCGTGGTCGAGGTGCTCGACGACGGCGTGGTCGTCGACGAGGGCGCGATCGACGGCGAGACCTGGTCGGGGCTGCCCATGGCCGTCGTGCCCGGGCCGCCGCCGGCCGCCGGGCGACAGAAGGGCGCGATCGCCGGCTGGGCCGAACAGGTCGCCCGCACCTGGCCGCGCTGGCCGAAGAACCCCGCCGTCGACATCCTCCGCCGAGCCGCGCCCCGCACGCGCGACGGCCTCGGCCTGGGTGCGAGCGCGGCGCTCGCGGCGCACCACGACTACGTCGCCGCCGTCACCGCGGGCCTGCAGCGGCTCGACGACTCCTACCTCGCCGTGCAAGGTCCTCCCGGCACGGGCAAGACCTACGTCGCCTCGCACGTGATCGCCGCGCTCGTCGAGCAGCACGCCTGGAAGATCGGCGTCGTCGCCCAGTCGCACGCCGTGGTCGAGAACGTGCTCGACGCCACGATCCGAGCCGGACTCGCACCCGACCTCGTCGGCAAGGCGCCGAAAGACGACGCCGCCCCCGGCGACCACGAGTACACCGTGCTCGACAAGAAGCGCAACGGGCTCGGCCAGTTCGCCCAGGCGCACGCGAACACCGGGTTCGTGGTCGGCGGCACCGCCTGGGACTTCGCCAACGACGACCGGGTCCCGCGCGCCTCGCTCGACCTGCTCGTCATCGACGAGGCCGGGCAGTTCTCGCTCGCCTCGACCATCGCCGCGGCGGTCTCCACCCGCAACCTGCTGCTGCTCGGCGACCCGCAGCAACTGCCGCAGGTGAGCCAGGGCATCCACCTCGAGCCGGTCGACACGTCGGCCCTCGGCTGGATCGCCGACGGCCACGACGTGCTGCCCGCCGAGTACGGATTCTTCCTCGCCGAGAGTCGGCGCATGCACCCCGCCGTCGCAGCGCCGGTGTCGCGCCTATCCTACGAGGGCGAGCTGCACTCGCACGAGGTCGCCTCGACCCGCTCCCTCGACGGCGTGCACCCCGGGCTCACCCCAGTGCCGGTCGAGCACGAGGGCAACACGGTCGCCTCCGCTGAAGAGGCCGACGTCGTCGTCGCCCACGTCGAGGCGCTGCTCGGCCGCATCTGGATCGATCCGACCAATGCCGATGCCGCCCGCGGCCGCCCGCTCGAGCAGCGCGACCTCATCGTGGTCACCCCCTACAACGCGCAGCTCACGCTCGTGCGTCAGGCCCTCGACGACGCCGGCTTCCCCGACGTGCCCGTCGGCACGGTCGACAAGTTCCAAGGTCAGGAGGCCGCGGTCGCGATCGTCTCGCTCGCCGCGTCGAGCGCGGCGTCCGCTCCCCGCGGCGTGGAGTTCCTGCTGCTGAAGAACCGCCTCAACGTCGCGATCTCGCGCGCGAAGTGGGCGGCCTACCTGCTCTACTCCCCCGGCCTGCTCGACGCCCTGCCGTACACCCCGGCCGGAGTCGCCCAGCTCAGCGCGTTCGTGCGACTGGTCGGCGCCGATCGGGCGCGCACCCGTGGCGGAACCGTGCTCGAGCCGGTGGCCTGACGCACCGCTGACCTCACCGGCTGGGCCGGCCTCACGGCCGCGCATCGCCGCGCTCGGGACGGGCATGCTTCGGGCGCCTCCGGCTCCGGCTCCGGCTCCGGCTCCGGCTGTACCGCGTCCGTCGCTCTCGAATCGCGGCACTCAGGCACTCCGGCACTCACGCAGGCGGACGCCTTTGGCCCGGCCCGAGGCTCTCGAACTTCGGCGTCGCGGCACTCCGGCGTTCTCGAACTCCGTCGTCGCGGCACTCCGGCACTCCGGCACTCCGGCACTCCGGCACTCCAGCACTCCGGCACTCCAGCACTCCGGCACTCCGGCACTCCAGCACTCCAGCACTCCAGCACTCCGGCACTCCAGCACTCCAGCACTCCGGCACTCCGGCACTCCAGCACTCCAGCACTCCGGCACTGCAATCTTGGAGGAACCTCCCCGTGGCACCGCGCATCGCAGGAAGCGGGGCGCCGAAAACGGCCTCCACCACTGGGCTGCATCGCCGCACGACGGTCGGCGCACTCGACGCGACCGGCCGCCGGCCACCGCGGACTGACCACCGGACACCGGGCATCGGGCACCAAACGGAGGGCACCGAACGACAGCAGCCGCCCGGCGCCGTCGCCGCCACATCCGACGGCGGCCGCGGCATCCGCCTCAGGCGAGCTTGGCGGCGATCGCCTCGACCCGGCGCTGCCGGGTCTCGGGCGCCTTCGCCGACTCGACGTTCGTCACGTGCGCCTTGCGGGCGCTCGGCGAGAGCCGGTCGAATGCGGCCCTGGCACCGGCCGCATCGAGCGCCGCGGCGAGGTCGTCGGGCACCTCGACCGTGCGTGGCGCGGTGTCGACCTCGAGGTCGACGACGATCGCGTCACCGCCCTGGATTCCGGTGGCGGCGCGCTTGTCGGCGCTGAAGCCGATCAGGTAGCGCCCGCCCATCACCGCGACCGTGCTGCGGTACTCGTAGCCGTTCACGTTCACGACGACGGGCGGCTTCCTGCCGGCGCCGAGCGCCTCGATCACGTCTTCGGGCACCTCGATGCCGGTGTTGTTGCCCGTCTGGAACATCGTCGACTCGAATCGCATGCGCCGAGTCTGCCACCGCATCGGCTCGGCCGTGGCTGGGAATACCCCTCAGCGTCGGAACGTAGGTTATGGGTATGACCTCCCCCTCGTCTGACCTGAACCCTGCCCGCATCACGATGTACGGCGCCGAATGGTGCATCGACTGCCGCCGCTCCAAGGCCCTGCTCGACACCCGCGGCGTCGACTACGACTACATCGACCTCGAGGTCGAGCTCGACGGCGCCGACCGCGCCAAGGCGATCTCGGGCCGCACCCAGATCCCCGTGGTCGTCTTCCCCGACGGCACGCACTTCACCGAGCCCAGCGACGCCGAGCTCGCCGCGAAGCTCGACGAGGCCATCGCCGCGTAGTACTCGCAGCGCCGCGAACCTCCCGCGCCTTCACGCACGGGAGGAGATCGCCCGGTCAGGAGGACGATTCAGCGAATCGAGTCCTCCGAACCGAGCGATCTCCTCGCGATCGCGCGTGCTCCCGCTAGGCGCCCGGGCGGTCGTCGTCGTCGCTAGTCGGCGAGCGCCGGGATGACCTCGGCCTCGAACAGCTCGAGCCCGCTGCGGTCGTACGCGAGCTCGGGCATGTAGTGGATCGCATAGCCCAGGCCCAGGTCGCGGCGTCGCTCGAGCTTGGCGACGACCTCGCTCACGGTGCCGACGAGCGACTCGTCGGAGTGCATGCCCTGGAGGTACCGCTCGGTGCCGGCCTGGCCGAGATACGGTGCGACGCGCGCCTCGATGACGGCGAGACGGCGCTCGACGTCCGCGGCATCCGTGCCGACGACCGTGTTGAAGTTCGAGCTGCGCACGATCGAGTCGAAGTCGCGGCCGAGCGTCTCGGCGTGGCCGCGCAGGATCTCGCTCTTGTGCACGAAGCCCTCGACGCCGCCGTTGAAGTTCGTGTAGCTCGCGTACTTCGCGGCGATCTTCAGCGTGACCTTCTCGCCGCCGCCGGCGATCCACATCGGGATGCCGCCGGTCTGGAGCGGCTTCGGCTGCACGATGGCGTCGTCGATCTGCCAGAACTCGCCGTCGAGGCTCGCGCGGCCGGTCGTCCAGGCCTGGTGCATGACGTCGACGCCCTCGCGCAGCGCGCGCAGCCGGGTCGGGGCGTCGGGGAATCCGTAGCCGTACGCGAGCCACTCGTGCTCGTACCAGCCGGCGCCGATGCCCATCTCGGTGCGTCCCCCCGAGATGAGGTCGACGGTCGCGGCGATCTTCGCGAGGTAGGCGGGGTTGCGGTAGGCGACGCACGTGCACATCTGGCCGAGGCGCACGCGCGAGGTCGACGCGGCGAAGGCCGCCATGAGGGTCCACGCCTCGTGGGTGGCCTCGGTCTCGCTCGGCACCGGCACGGTGTGGAAGTGGTCGTAGACCCAGATCGACTCCCAGCCGGAGTCGGGCGCATCGGCGTGCGCGGCGAGGTCGTGCATGGTCTGCCAGTGCTCGGCCGGGTCGATGTCGACGAGGTCGTGGCGCCAGCCCTGTGGGATGAACATTCCGAAACGCATGCCGTTCAGCCTAGGACGACGAGGCCCCGGTTCAGCGCTACCCCTGAGGACGCCGGCCCGCGCGGCTCATATCGTGCGTGGGATGAACACGACTCACTGCGAATTCGCCGCCCGGGACTTCTCCGCCACCGCGCTGACCACCTCGAGCGGACGCATCGTGCGCGTCTCCGGATTCGGCCTCTGCCCCTCGAACGGATGGGAGCTCTCCCTCATCGCCGCGAACCCCGGCGTCGTGCCGCATCCCGGCAGCCTGTGGCTGGAGCTGCGCGAGCGCACACCGGGAACCGACCTGCCGCGGGCGCTCGTCGACACCGCCGTCGAGGCGATCATCGAGGACTCGCAGGCGGAGACGATCGTCATCCGCTTCGGCTGGCGCGAGCCGATCAGCATCCCGGTGGTCGAGCAGGTGCGCACCGGGCTGCGAGCGGATGCCGAGCGTCGACGCGCTGCGGCATCCGTCGCCGTCTCCTGAAGCGACGCCCCGGGATCAGGCGAGCGCGAACCGCAACTCGGCCATCACCGGACCGCTCCACGCACCGTCGTCGAGGTCTTCGCCGCGGACCGTGACGATGCGGCCGCCCTTGGCGAACACGAGCAGCGCGAGCTGCGGCAGCAGGTCGCCCGCGGGCGTGCCGTCGGCGAGCGTCTCGCCGGTGCCGTTGCCGGTCGCGAACTCGATCGCCCCGGTCTCCCGGTCGAGCGTGCCGTTGACCGAGGTCGTGAAGTCGAACCAGATGGTCTCGACGGCGCCGTCGACGGCGAGCCTGGCGATGGCCGCGAGGTCGCGCTCCACGCGTCCGGCGTTCGCCTCGGCGAGGCCGCGCAACGCGGCATCCGCTTCGGCGACGTTCAGGCGCGCGAGCTGCTCGCGCAGGGCGGCGTCGATCTCGGACGCTCCAAGCCG
The DNA here is from genome assembly GCF_051016555.1 of Agromyces sp. Marseille-Q5079. NCBI lineage: Bacteria > Bacillati > Actinomycetota > Actinomycetes > Micrococcales > Microbacteriaceae > Agromyces > Agromyces sp. Marseille-Q5079. The sequence goes on from NZ_JBPEJF010000001.1 coordinate 718,277, forward strand.
GTCGGGCGAGCCGGGAACGCCCACGATGCGACGGCCGTTGCGGGCGCGGTCGAGGAGGGCGCTGAGCAACGGCTCGGCCGCGAACACGAACAGCGGCACCCGTCCGTCGGGGTCGATCGCCGCGAGCTCGTGCTTCGTCGCGTCAGCGATGCGCTTGGCGTAGATGTCGATCAGCTTCTTGCCGCGCTCGTCGCCGACCTCGCCGCGGTCGCCGTGCTGGCCGCCGCGGGGGCTGTTCTCGCCGGGCTCGCGGTTCGTCGCGGCGTCGAGGTCGGCCGGATGCGAAGGGTCGGTCTCGAGCGGCAGGGCCCGTGCGGTGGGCGTGGCGTGCCAGAGCTTCCACTCGTGCGCCGACAGGGTGAGGGCGAAGGCCTCCTGGTCCTGGCTGGGGGCGCGGAGCAGCTGTCCGAGCGTGAAGTGCGAGCCGACGTGCCAGGCGTCGTCGAGTCGGTTGGGCAGCACGAAGACCTCGGTGAACCCGGGGGCGACGAAGATGGCGAGCGATCGCGACAGCGCGCCCCACAGGGCGAAGTCGCCGAGCACGCCGTCGCGTTCGCGGCGGAGGGCGTCGAGTTCGGTGGCCGGTGCGCCAGATGCCTTGATCTGGTCGAGCGCGTGATCGAACGCGCTCTTGACGGAGACCTCCGCGCGTTCGCGCTCGTTGACCACGGGTGATGTCGAGGCGTAGACGGTGATGGCCGGTCGGTGTTCACCCGCCAGCGTTGCGAAATCGGTGCTGGTCGGCAGCTCGTGATGGAGCGTCATTCGTTCCTCCCCCGTGGATCGTGCGACGACGATGTCGCTGGACTCCAGCCTATGAAGGCGGGCGGTGAAGCGACACCCCCAAGGAGAGAACACTCAGGCAGCTCACCCGGGGTTCGGCACCGTTGCGACCGGGGCGCCGTCCGCGTCCTGCTCCCATTCGCGAACCGCACGCGCGGCGATGAACGGCGCGCGCTGCTCCGCCCACTCCTCGACCGCGGCGAGTTCGGCCTCCTCCTGTCGCGCCACGAACGCATCGGCGACGCGGCGACCCGATTCGCGTCGGAGGCCCGCGCGGTACTCGGCGACGTCGAGCCTGGGTGCCGATTCCTCCCGAGCCGCGCGGAGTCGTTCGGCCGCGCGCTCGCGATCGGCCGCGACGATCGTCTCGTCGGTGATCTGCGCCACCTCGTCGTAGGCGGTCGGGGCCATGAGGTTCTGGAGCGTCTTCGTCAGCACGGGCATGAGCTCGATGCAGACGAAGAGCAGGGCGATCATGAGGTGCGCGGTCGCGAGCATGCCGTTGCGCTCGCCGATCCGCCACAGGGCGTCGAGGCGGGCGAGCATGCCGGTGCTCTGGTCGGCGGCCGCGTCGTACCGCGCGGCCTCGAGGTCGCGCGCCGCGGTCAGCCGATCGAGCCGTTCACTGTCGGCCGCGAGGGCCTGCCCGGCCTGCTCGACCGCTTCGGCCGATCCCGCCTCGATGCGGGCCTCGGCCTGGGCCTTCGCCTCGGCCTCCGCGGCCTTGGCCGCGTCCAGCGCCGCGAGCTTGCCGTCGCGGTCGAGCTTCTTCGACTGCGTGATGGGCCCGTCGCCGACGATGCCCGTGCCCTCGGTGCCGTCGAGCTCGGCGAGCCAGACCCGGTTCGCCTCGTCGTACGCGGCCTGCGCCGCCGCGGTCGCCGCCTGCGCGGCGACGTAGTCGGCGTCAGCCGCCAGCGACGCGCGTCCGCCGCCTGCGATGAGCGCCTTCTGCTCGGCGACGCGCTCGGTGAGCGACGCGATGTCGTCGTAGCGGGGATCGGCGGCGAGCTGTTCCTCGAACGCCTGCTTCGCCTCGAGCACCATGACCTCGGTCTCGGCCTCGATCTCGCGCTCGAACACCTGCAGCGTGAGCGGAGTCGCGACGACGACGCCGATCACGAGCGCGAGCGCCACCCGGGGCAGGGCGAGCAGCAGGTTCGCCGAGGCGCGCGGCTGCCTGGGCATGCCGACGACGAGCATCCGGTCGATGGCGAGGATGACCAGTCCCCAGCACAGTCCGACGACGACCGCCACCCAGGTGGGCGCCTTCAGGGCCATCGCGAGGGCGAACGAGGCCGCGGCGGCGGAGACGGCCGCGGTGGCGATGAGCACGAGCCCCATCGCGAGGTATCGCTGGCGCTGGCCCGGCGTGCGCTCCAGCACGTCGGGACGTGCACCGCCGAACGTCGCGAGCCTGTCTCCGAGCCGACTCATCGGTCCCCCGATCCGTTCAGGGCCGATCCACCCGGTCCGACCGGCTCGCCACGTTACTCCGAGGAACGGACGAGGTCACTCGGGGAATCCCCCCAAACGACCCTGAGCGGGCAGCCGACGAGACGACTGCCCGCTCGATGGGCGCTCGAGGGGCGCTCAGGCGAGCACCGAGTGATTCGAGCGGATCATGCCCGCCGGGTCGACGGCGTGCTTGACCGCGCGCAGCCGGTGCACGCGCTCACCGAACAGGCGCTCGGCGGGTCGACGGTTCTCGCTGAAGTTCAGGTACTCCACGGGCGCACGCCAGGGCTCGATCCGCGAGAAGAGCCGACCGAGCGAGGCGACGAGCGCATCGCCCAGGCCGGGCATCGGGATGCCGCCCGCGAACACGAGGTAGCGGGCGTCGAAGCCGGCGACGGCCCCGGGGGCAGGCGTCCCGTGGTCGGCCGCGACGTCGAGCGCGGCGTCGGGGTCGAGCACGCCGCCGAGGTGGCGGAGCTCGGCCACGAGCAGCGCGGTGTCCGCACCGGGTCCGACGGCGGCGAGGAACGCGCGCACGGTCGCGGGTGCGAGCTCGGTGAGCATCATGCCGTCGCCGAAGCCGGGGGACGGCTCGGGCGGGTCCATGTGCAGCTGCAGCAGTTCGGCGACCGGCTGCGGGTGCACGGTGTCGATCTCGGGGGAGAACGCACGCAGGGGCGCGAGGAGCTCGGCGGCGCGCTCGGGACTCTCCTGGCACACGGCCTCGATGAGGAGCAGCTCCCGGCCCGACAGGAACGGCGGCAGCTCGGGCAGGGCGGGCAGGCGCATGACCCTCGCGGTCGAGGTGACGCTGTCGGGCAGTTCCGCCGTCCAGGCGGCCCAGGCGGGCAGGACCTGCTCCGCGGCATCCAGCGGCCAGAGCAGCATGCCGGCGAGCACCTCGGTGATCGGGAAGAGACGGAACTCGAGCGCGGTGACGACGCCGAAGTCGCCGCCGCCGCCGCGGATCGCCCAGAACAGGTCGGTATCGTGCTCGGCGTCGATGCGCCGCAGGCGGCCGTCGGCCGTGACGATCTCGGCCGCGAGCACCTGGTTCGCGGCGAGGCCGTGCGACCGGGCGAGCCAGCTGATGCCGCCGCCGAGCGTGTAGCCCATGACGCCGACGTCGTGCGAGGAGCCGGCGAGCGCGGCGAGGCCGTGCGGCGTTGCGGCCGCGACCACGTCGCCCCACTGGGCGCCCGGCTCGATGCGGGCGACGCGAGCCTCGGGGTCGATCTCGACGCCGCGGAGCTCGGACATCTTGAGCAGCACGACCTCGTCGAATCCGTCCTGCGCGGCGAGCGGGCCGGCGTTGTGGCCGGTGGACTGCGCGGCGACGCCGAGGCCGAGGCCCGCGGCGGCGCGCACGGTCTCGACGGCGTCCGCCGCGCCGGCCGCGACGACGACCGCGGCGGGGCGCTGGTCGACGGCGAGGTTCCACGCGAGGCGGTCGGCGTCCCAGGTGGCGTCGCCGGGAAGGCTCAGTCGACCGGCGAGGCGGTCGGCGAGCTCGGCGAACGCCGCGGCACGGTCACGCGGCGCGGCGTCCGCTGCGGTGGCCTCGTGATGACGTCGGCGCGCCAGTGCGAGATCGGCGACCGGCGCGATCGCCTGGTCAGCCTCGGTTCGGGCGGGGGTGGTCGATTCGGGTTCGGCGGCGCTCCATGCGGCGCCGGACACAGGGGTGTTCACAGCTGGTTCCTTTCGATGGGTCGCGCCGCGGGCCCTGGCCCCGTCTCCGGGGCGGACGGCCGCGGGGGATCCCGTCGGCACGCACGAACGCAGAACCCATACAACGGCCGACACCCACGCCGCGCGCCAGTGGCATCCCTCCTCCCTGCTCAGGGATATCCCTCGAAGATCGGATGCCACGAGACGATGCAGATCGGATGCCGCGATCGGATGCCGCCACCGATGCCGCGGCCCGCGGAATACGCGGCCGCCGCCGGTCGTTGCCGTCAGCGATGTCCGAAACACTGCGCCTGTCCGTCCTCGACCTCGTTCCCGTTCGGAGCGGCCAGACCAGTGCGGGGGCCGTCGCGGCATCCGTGGGCCTGGCCAAGCTCGCCGATCGCCTGGGGTTCACCCGCTACTGGTTCGCCGAGCACCACAACATGCGCTCGGTCGCCTCGACCACGCCGCCGGTGCTCATCGCGGCGACCGTCGCGCAGACCGAGCGCATCCGCGTCGGCTCGGGCGGCGTCATGCTGCCGAACCACGCGCCCTTCGTCGTCGCGGAGCAGTTCGCCGCCCTCGAGGCCATCGCGCCCGGGCGCATCGACCTCGGCCTCGGCCGGGCCCCCGGCAGCGACCCGGTGATCACGCAGCTCCTGCGCATCTCGGGGCCGACCGCCGACGTCGACCGGTTCCCCGATCACATCGCCGACATCCTGAGCCTCGTTTCGCCCGACGGGGCGAACCTGCGCCTGACGAGCGGGCGCGAGTACGCGATCACCGCGACGCCGGCCGCGAGCTCGACGCCGCAGGTGTGGCTGCTCGGATCGAGCGACTACTCGGCGAAGCTGGCCGCCGAGCTCGGCCTGCCGTACGTCTTCGCGAACCACTTCTCGGGCGAGGGCCTCGAACGCGCCCTCGAGCTCTACCGCACCGGCTACCAGCCGAGCGAGGCGCACCCGACGCCCGAGACGTTCCTCACGGCCAACGCCTCGGTCGCGCCCACGGCCGAAGAGGCGCGGGCGCGCGCCCTGCCGCAGCTCCGGGCGATGGCCCGGTTGCGTGCGAACCGTCCGATGCGCGAGCTCGAGACCGTCGAGGAGGCCCAGGCGGCGCCCGCCGACAGCATGGTCGACGAGGTCATCGCCGGCATGGAGCGACGCTGGATCATCGGCGACGCGTCGGCCGCGGCATCCGAGCTGCGCACGCTGGCGAACCGGCACGGCATCGACGAGATCATGGTCTCGCCGATCTCGGGGTCGTTCGAGGCCGAGCCGGCGGATGCCGCACCCGGCCGCGAGCAGACGCTCGAACTGCTGGCGGGCGAACTCCTGCCGCCGGTCGGGTAGGACGTTCAGGCAACCGCTCTCGGACGCATAGGGACCTCATCGGACCGCCATAGGAGGCGGCCGGGCCGGGCTGGCTCCATGGGTGCATCGACAACCGTTCGGAGCATCCATGGATCCCCTCATCCTTCTCGCCATCGACCTGGTCGCGGTCAGCGCCCTCGTCTTCGGCCTGTACTTCCCGCGCCACCGGCGCCGCGACCTGCTGATCGCATTCCTGACCGTGAACGTCGGCGTGCTCGCCGTCTCGCTCGTGCTCGGCTCGAGCGCGGTGGGCGCCGGACTCGGCCTCGGACTCTTCGGCGTGCTCTCGATCATCCGGCTGCGATCGAGCGAGGTGCAGCAGCACGAGGTCGCGTACTACTTCGCGGCGCTCGCCCTCGGACTCATCGGCGGTCTCGGCGCCGGACTCGGCTGGGCCGCCCCCGCGCTCATGGCCCTCGTGGTCGGCGTGCTCGCCGCGGTCGACAACGGCCGGGTCCTGCGCCGCTACCGGCAGCAGCTCGTGGTGCTCGATCGGGCCCTCCCCGACGAGGGCGAGCTCCGCGAGCACCTCGAGGCCATACTCGGCGGGCGCGTCCGGGCGATGCGAGTCGAGCGACTCGACCTCGTGAACGACACGACGACCGTCGACGTGCGCTACGAGCTGCACCAGACGGCATCCCGTCGCGAACCGGTGGCCGCGTGAACGCCGCGGCCCTCGCGCCACTGCGCGATCTGGCCCCGGTCGGACTCGACGAGCTGAACAGCGCGGCCGAGCTGCTCACCAGAGTCGACCGCAAGTACATGCTGCCCGCGGGCGCCGTTCCCGACCTGCTCCAGCGGCTGCCGGCCGGCACCGCCGCGCTCGAGATCGACGGGCGGCGCTCGTCGCAGTACGAGTCCGTCTACTTCGACACCCCCGACCTCTCGAGCTACCACCTCGCGGCGTACGGCCGGCGACGGCGCTACAAGATCCGCACGCGTTCGTACGTCGACTCCGCACTGAGCTTCCTCGAGGTGAAGACCCGCGGCGGTCGCTCCGTGACCGTCAAGGAGCGGGTCGCCATCGAGCCGGATGCCGCGGCCGGCCTCACGGGCGACGCCCTCGCCTACGCCGAGTCGACGCTCGACGAGGCCGGCATCGAGCCGCCGGAGCACGACCCGTTCGTGCCCGTGCTGACGACCCGCTACCGCCGGGCGACGCTCCTGGTCCCAGGCGGCAGCCGCGCGACGATCGACGTCGGCCTCGAGTGGATCGAGCTCGGGCCGCACGGGCGATGGCTCACGACCCCGGGCTCCGTGATCGTCGAGACCAAGTCCGGCGGGAGCGCAGGGCCGGTCGACCGCACGCTCTGGTCGCTCGGGCACCGCCCCGCGAGCGTCTCGAAGTTCGCCACGGGCCTCGCGGCGCTCCGGCCCGACCTGCCCTCCAACCGGTGGACGCCCGTCCTCCGCCGACACTTCGCCCACGCGACCACCGGTCGCCGAAAGGACCTCCCGTGAACGCCACGACCCCCGACCCGACGAACCCGACCTCCGTGAACCTGACTCCCGCGAACCCGACTCCCGCGAACCGACGCCGACGACGCCCCTGGTTGACCGCCGCCGCCCCCTTGGCCCTGGCCGGCACGCTCCTGCTCGCGAGCTGCGCGGGCACCGCCGCGGCCGGCACCGGCTCGTCGACCGAGAGCGACGACTCGACCGTCACGATCGAGCAGGCCGAGGCCGTCGCCCCTGGCGCGAGCGCCGCGGAGGTCATGGCCGACAACGAGGAGGCGCCGACCGCGATCTCCGACTACGACGCGGCATCCGCCGTCTCGATCGACCTGTCCTCCCCCGAGGCGACCGACGGCGTCAGCGTCGACGGCGACACCGTGACGATCACGGCGGCCGGCACCTACGTGATCAGCGGTTCGACCGCCGGCCAGCTCGCGGTCGACGCCGGCGACGCCGACGTGACCGTCGTGCTCGACGGCGTCGACATCGCGAACGAGGCGGGCGCCGCGATCGACGTGGTCGCCGCCGACGAGGTGCAGCTCGTGCTCGCCGACGGCAGCGAGAACTCCCTGTCGGATGCCTCGTCCTACGCGGACGACGTCTCCGCGAACGCCGCACTGGCCAGCGCCGCCGACCTCGTCATCTCGGGCACCGGCTCACTCGTCGTGCAGGGCAACGGCAACGACGGCATCGCGTCGAGCGACGCGCTCACGATCGCGGGCGGCGACATCACCGTCGACGCGGTCGATGACGGCATCCGGGGCAAGGACCTCGTGATGATCACGGGCGGCACGATCGACGTGACCGCGGGCGGCGACGGCATCAAGGCCGACGACGTGGAGGAGGCCGAGCGCGGCTACGTCGCGATCGCGGGCGGCGAGGTCAGCGTCGTCTCCGGCGGCGACGGCATCGACGCGGCCACGGACGCCGTGCTCTGGGGCGGCACGCTCGACGTGACCGCGGGCGGCGGTTCGGGCTCCGCGGCATCCGAGGACACCTCGATGAAGGGCGTGAAGGGCGACGTGTACGTCGTCGTCGACGGCGCCACGGTGGACGTGGACTCCGCCGACGACGCGCTCCACACGAGCAACACCGTTCACCTCGCGTCGGGAGAGGTCACGGTGTCCTCGGGCGACGACGGGGTGCACGCGGATGTCGCGCTCACGGTCTCGGGCGGCCAGGTGACGGTCGACGACTCGTACGAGGCGCTCGAGGCCGCCGCGATCACGATCACTGGCGGCGACACCGAGATCACCGGCACCGACGACGGCATCAACGTCGCGGGCGGCGCCGACGGCTCGGGCACGGAGGCCGGCGGCGGCGCGCCCGGCGACGGCTACGCCGAGTCGGCGTCGTCGACGGGCCGCACGCTCTCGATCTCGGGCGGCACCCTGCTCGTGCACTCCGACGGCGACGGCATCGACGTGAACGGCGACGCCTCGGTCACGGGCGGCACGATCGTCGTCGACGGTCCGACCGAGCAGATGAACGGCCCGCTCGACGTGGACGGCACGTTCGACATCTCGGGCGGCACCCTGCTGGCCGCCGGCAGCGCGGGCATGCTCGTGGCTCCGGGCGTCGACGCGGCGCAGGCCTCGGTCGCGGTCGTCCTCGACAGCACGCAGGCCGCGGGCACGCTGCTCCACCTCGTGGCCTCCGACGGCACGGTCGTGGCGACCTACGAGACCGGGAAGGAGACGGCGTCGGTCGTCTTCTCGTCGCCCGACTTCGTGAACGGCGAGACGTACACGGTCGTCGCGGGCGGTATCGCGAGCGGCGACACGGTCGGAGGGCTCAGCGCCTCCGGAACCGCGGACGGCGCCTCGAGCGTCGGCACCGGCGTCGCCGGCGAGCAGGACCAGGTCGCCGGCATGGGCGGCGGCGGGGGCGGACAGCCGCCCCAGCGCTGACCTCCGGGAGTCGGCCCGCCGGCAGGCAGCACGAGGCCCGCGCGACCATGCGGTCGTGCGGGCCTCGTCGCGTCGAATCGGGCCGGGCCTCAGGCCGCGAGGCCGAGGCGCCGCAGGTCGTCGCCGGACGCCTGGTAGTCGGAACGGGCCTCCACGACGAACTCGCGTGGCACCCGGGCGCCGTTCTGCACGCGCGCCTCGGAGCCGACGACCGCGAACGGGCCGACGACCGCGTTGCGTCCGATCACCGCGCGCTGGCCGACGCGGGCGTTCACACCCACGGTGGCGCGCTCGGCGACGATCGCGCCGGCCTCCACCCATGCGCCGTGCTCGATCTGCGCGCCGCGCTGCACCTCGGCACCGGGGTCGACGTACGCCGTCGGATCGACGAAGGCGGACGCGTCGACCTTCGCCGTCGTCGAGACGAGGCCACGGCCGTTCACGTGCTTGCGGTAGCGACGCAGGACTCCGGCTTCGTCTTCGAACTCGACGTAACTGATGCCCACGTTCTCCTCCTTCCGGCGCGGAGCCTCCGCACCCGGACATTGATACAACACCGCAGTTGACCGGGGAATTCCCCGGAGCCGCCGTCGTCTCGGTGCGCACCCTGAAACCTCGTCGTGCCAGCACCGAGATCGGCCCGGAACCGTGGCGGCGGCGGCTCGCACGGGGCTAGCGTCACCCCTCGTGCCGGGTGTTCCGGCATGCCGGGCGCATCCGCTCGGGTCGCCGCATCCACCGGAAGATCCCATGTCGAACTACCTGCTCTGCTCCAACCCGATCCAGGGGCACGCCGCCCCGCTCATCGCGATCGCGGGCGACCTCGTCGCCCGCGGCCACACCGTCACCGTGCTGACGGGCGCGCGGTTCCGCACCGCCGTCGAGGCGACCGGCGCCGCGCACCGTGCTCTGGGCGGCATCGCCGACTACGACGACCGCGTCATGCAGGACCACCTGCCGGACCGCGACCGGCACCACGGCATCGCGAAGCTGCAGTACGACGTGCAGACGATCTTCGTGAAGCCCGTGCCCGACCAGTTCGCCGCCCTCGAGGCCGCGATCGACGAGCTCTCGCCCGACGCGATCCTCACGGATGCCGCCTTCGCCGGCGTGCTGCCGCTGCTGCTCGACGGCCCCGGCGCCCGGCCCCCGATCATCGCCGTCGGCGTGATCCCCCTCAGCCAGTCCAGCACGGATGTCGCGCCCTACGGGCTCGGGCTCCCGCCGAAGGCGGGCCTGCTCGGGCACGTGCGCAACCGCGTGCTGAACGTCCTCGTGCAGCGCGTGGTGTTCGCCGCGACGCAGCGCCTCGCGAACGACGTGATGATCTCGCTCGGACGCCCGCGACTCTCGTCGTTCGTGCTCGACTGCTCGCGGATGTTCGACCGGTTCCTGCAGCTGAGCTCGGCGGCGTTCGAGCCGCCGCGCAGCGACCTGTCGCCGAACCTCCGCTTCGTCGGGACCGTGCTGCCGGCGGTGCCCGAGGCGGCCGCGCTGCCGGAGTGGTGGTCGGAACTCGACGGCTCGCGGCCGGTCGTGCACGTGACCCAGGGCACGATCGACAACAAGGACTTCGACCGCCTCGTGCGACCGACCCTCGACGGCCTCGCCGACCGCGACGTGCTCGTCGTCGTCTCGACGGGCGGCCGCCCGGTCTCCGAGCTCGGCGAACTGCCCGCCAATGCACGCGCGGCGGAGTTCCTGCCGTACGACCTCCTCATGGACCGGACCGACGTGTTCGTCACGAACGCGGGGTACGGCGGCACCCAGTTCGCCCTGAGCCACGGCGTGCCGCTCGTCGCCGCGGGCGACACCGAGGACAAGCCCGAGGTCTCGATGCGGATCGCCTGGTCCGGCACCGGCGTGAACCTCGGCACCGGAACCCCGACCGCCCTCGCCGTCCGCGACGGCGTCGACCGGGTGCTCGCCGACGCGGGCTTCCGAGCGCGGGCGCAGGGCCTCGCCGAGGACATCGCCTCGTACGACACGTTCGCGCTCATCGAGGCCGAGCTGGAGGCCGCCGTGCTCACGCGTGCCGCCGTGGCCGCCCGCTGACCGGGCGTGCTCGGTCGCAGGTGCGGATGCCGCGATCGCAGCGGCGGTCGCGGCATCCATGCGTGAAGGTTAGGCTGTCCTAAGCCGACGTCGGGTCGGCCACCCCGCTCCGGCGCCCGCCGGCCTACCTGGCGAGACCACGTGAACGCAGAGCCCCTCATCACCCTCGACGGCGTGAGCATCCGCCACGACGAGGCGACGCGGGCGACCCCTGCCGGCGTCTCGTTCGACGTGCGCCCGGGTGAGGTCGTGCTCCTGCTCGGGCCTTCCGGATGCGGCAAGTCGACGCTCGCGCTCGCCCTCGACGGGCTCGTCCCGCACGCCGTGCCCGCGACGCTCGAGGGCGCCGTGCGGGTCGCCGGGCTCGACACGCGCGATCACACGGTCGCCGAGCTCAGCGAGCACGTCGCGATGGTCTTCCAGGACCCCGATGCGCAGGTCGTCACCGGAACCCTGCTCGACGAGGTCTGCTTCGGCCCCGAGAACCGGCTCGTGCCCGTCGCCGATGTGCTCGAACGCGCCGAGCGCGCGCTGAAGCTCGTCGGGCTCTGGGACCGTCGCACCGAGAACCCCGACGTGCTCTCGGGCGGCGGCCGGCAACGGCTCGCCGTCGCCTGCGCCCTCGCGCTCGCCTCGCCCGTGCTCGTCCTCGACGAGCCGACCGCGAACCTCGATCCGGCCGGCATCGACGAGGTCTACTCGGTGCTCCGCGAACTCGCGAGCGAACGCGACCACGCGATCGTGCTCGTCGAGCACAACCTCGACGCCGCCGTCGACCTCGTCGACCGCGTCGTCGTGCTCGACGCGGCAGGCCGGCTCGTGATCGACGGCCCCGCCCGCGAGGTGCTGCAGGGCCGCGCCGAGGAACTGCTCGCGCTCGGCGTCTGGCTCCCCGTCTCCACGCTCGCCGCGCTGCGCCTCCGCGCCGCCGGCGTCGTACTGCACCCGCTGCCGCTCAGCCCCGCCGAGCTCGGGGCCGCCCTCGACGGCGTCGACATCCTGCCTGCGCCCCGTGGCGCGACCGCCGCCCCCGCCGACGCCCATGCCGACGCCCCCGCAGCACGGTCGCAATCGGTCGCTTCGGGCGCCGAGGAGCGACGATCTGCGACCGAGCCAGCCAGGCTCACGGCGCTGCGGCCCGCCATCACGGTGCGCGACTGCTCCGTGCGCCGCGGCGGACGTCGCGGACCGGTCGTGGTCGACGGAGTCGACCTCGACGTGGCATCCGGCGACTTCCTCGCCATCGTCGGCACGAACGGCGCCGGCAAGACGACGCTCCTCCAGGCCATCGCGGGCGTCATCCCCGCCCCGCGAGGCAGTGTCGACGTGCTCGGCATGGACCCGTCGCGCGCCGACGCCCGCGCGCGCGCCCGCCAGATCGGCTTCGTGTTCCAGAACCCCGAGCACCAGTTCGTCGCGCACACCGTCGCCGAGGAGCTCGAACTCGGCCTGCGCCTGCAGGGCGTCGACGAAGAGGCCCGTCGCGTCGAGGTCGACCGCATGCTCGCGCGCTTCGACCTGACCGAGCACCGCGACCGGCATCCGTTCCTGCTCTCGGGCGGACAGAAGCGCCGCCTCTCGGTCGGCACCGCGCTCGTGGCCGGCGCCCCCGTGCTCGCCCTCGACGAGCCGACGTTCGGCCAGGACCGCGCCCGCGCGTCCGAGCTGCTCGACATCCTGGGCGACCTGAACGCCGAGGGCACGACCGTGCTCGTCGTCACCCACGACCTGCAGCTCGTGGCCGACCACGCGACCCACGTCGCGGTCATGCGCGACGGGCGGCTGCTCGGCGTCGGGCCGACGGCCGAGGTGCTCGCGGGTCCGCTGATCGAGGAGGCAGGGCTGCGGCATCCGCCCCTCGCGCGCGCCACCCGCGGCCTCGAGCGACACCCTGAATGGCACGCGGTCACGCGGATGTCGCAACTGCCCGTCGGCGATCGGGCCGTCGCATGAGCGCCGCCACGCCCGCGCCCCTGCCGTCGGCCGCACCCACCCCGCGACCGCGACCGCTCCGCCGGCCTCGGTCTCGGTCGAGGCGCCGGACGCCGCCGCACCGGCGCCCGCCGCACCGGCGCCCGCCGCACCGGCGCCCGCCGGCCCGGCCGCCCGCGTGCCCTCGCCCCCGCCCATCCGCGACCCCTACGCCGAGCAGGCGCCGACCAGCGGCATCCGGTTCCTGCACCACCTCAACCCGCTCGCGAAGTTCGCGGCACCGCTTCCCGTAATGCTCGCGCTCATCTTCACGAGGGGCGTCGCGATCCCGCTCGCGTTCATCGTGCTCGCGCTCGGCCTGCTCGTCATCGGTGCGCGGCTGTCGGGCCGCGCCCTCGCCGCGCTGCTCCTCGGCGTTCCCGTCGCGGTCCTCGTGCTCGGGTTCAGCTTCGGCATCTGGGTCGACCCCGAGCGCATCGAGGGCGCCGGCGCCGCGGCATCCGTGGTGCTCTTCGGCATCGGCGACTGGGAGTTCACGCTCGCCGCCTACCTCGTCGGCCTCGCGACGGCGATGCGCATCACGGCGCTGCTCATGCTCTCGCTCCTCGCCGGCCTGACCACGAGCGGGCCCGAGCTCGTGCGCGCGCTCGTGCAGAACCTCCGCGTGCCGTACCGCATCGGGTACACGGCCCTCGCCGCGCTGCGCTTCGTGCCGCGGTTCGGCCACGAGCTCGAGGTCATCCGCGCCGCGCACCGCGTTCGCGGAACGGATGCCGGGCGCGGGCCGGTCGCGGCCGTTCGGCGCACGATCGGCACGGCCATCCCGCTGCTCGCGAGCGCCATCCGCCACGCCGAACGCGTCGCCCTCGCCATGGACGCGCGCGCGTTCGGGGCGCACCCCACTCGCACCGAGCGCACCATCAGCCGCTGGCGGGTGCGCGACACAGTCTTCGTCGTCCTGTTCTGGGCGGTCTCGGTCGCCATCTACTGGTGGGCCCTGCAGGGCGGCTTCGGCGGCGTGACCCCCGACCGCACCGAGGTCGGGCTGTGAGCGCCCGCCCGCGCGCCGCGGTCGCACCCGGATCACGACGACGCCTCGACCGTCACCCCCACGACCCCCACCTGATCGGAGCCGCCCCGTGCGACTGAACGTCCCCACCCGCCTGCTGCTCACCTGCGCTGCGATCGGCGCGGCCGCGGGCCTGCTGCTCGTGCCCGCCTTCGTGCTGTCGACGACGGTCGCGCCCGCGCTCCCGCTGCTCTACGCGGCCTTCGCGGGCATCTGGAGCGTGCCGTTCGTGGTCGCGCTGGCGCTGATCCGCCAGCCGGGCGTCGGCCTGCTCACCTCGCTCATCGCGGGGCTCATCAACGCGGTGCTGACCCCGCAGGGCCCATCGGCGATCCTCACCTGCCTCATGATCGGCGCGATGGTCGAGATCCCGCTCGCCCTGGGGCTCTACCGATCCTTCCGGCCGTGGATCTTCTACGTCGGCGCGGCCGTGTTCGCCCTGCCCTACGCGCTGTACTCGATGCCCTTCCTCGGGGTCGACCACTTCCCGCTCTGGGCGCAGATCGCCTACCCGACGCTCTCGGTGCTCTCCAACCTCGCGGGCGTGTGGCTCGGCCTGCTCATCGCCCGCCGCCTCGATCGCACCGGCGTCGCACGGGGCCTCCAGCGCCCGGTGCGGCGCGCGAAGACGACGGATGCCGCGGTGCCGGCCTGATCCTCGGGGCATCCGCGCGGCCAGCCACGGCATCCGCGCGGCCAGCCGCGGCATCCGCCCGGCCACGTCGCCGAACCTTCCCCTGGTGTGACCTCCGCGGCATCCGCCCAGCAGCTGACACCTTCGCCGATTCAGGCGAACGCGCGCGATTCAGGATGATTCGGCGGATCCCGGCCTGACGTGCGGCCGTCTGCCTGACGCCGTGGCGGCACACCATGCCGGCTCGGGGACACGCCGGACTGGTTCGCGGAGTGGTCGCGAAGTGCTCTTCCGGTAGGGCCTGAATCAGCAGATCGTGACCGCTCGGCGAAATGGGTCGGCGCGGACGCGCACCGGGCAGGCGCGGCGGGCACCGGTCAGGCGCAGCGCGAACACCGGTCAGGCGCAGCGCGAACACCGGTCAGGCGGCGCGCGCACACCCGCAGACGACGGAACGGGCCGCAGCGAGTGATCGCTGCGGCCCGTTCGTCGTTCGCCCGGTGCTACGCGGCGGGCGCCGTGTCGAGGATCTCGACGAGGAACACGAGGGTCTGTCCGCCGAGCTCAGCGGCCTCCGCATCGGTGCCGTAGGCGTACTCCGGCGGGATCGTGACGATGAGCTTGGTGCCGACCTTCTGGCCGACGAGCGCCGCGCCGAAGCCCTGGATCACCTGGTCGGTCGAGAACTGCGCGGGGTCGCCGCCGTAGCTCTGGTCGAACACCTCGCCGGTGTCCCAGCTCGTGCCCTGGTAGTTGAGGGTCACGGTGTCACCGGCGGCGACGACGTCGCCATCGCCCTCCTCGAGCACCTTGAGCTGGTAGTCGGCGGGCGGCTCGGTGTCGGGCAGCGTGACCGTGGGGGCCTCGCCCTCGGCGCCGAACTTCACCTCGGGCACGTCTTCGGTCCACTCGGATGCCGTGAGCGGCTCCTTGACGTCGACCACGATGACGACGCTCTCGCCCGCGGCGAGGCCGATGTTCTCGTTGCCCGCGCCGTCGTAGAGCGAGTCGGCGGGGGCGACGGTGACGGTGCGGGTGCCGGTGGGCACGCAGTCGACGCCCGCGAGGAACGCCTCGAAGACCGACGTGTCGCCGGCGGTGATGGTGGCGGGCTGCGAGAAGAGCTGGTCGCCCGAGGCGCCCGAGAAGACCGTGACGACGGCGTTCACGCTGTCGCCGGCCGCGGTGGTCTCGCCGTCGCCCTCGGTGACGACGGTGCGCTGCAGCTCCTCGGCCTCGAGCGGGGTGTCGAAGGTCGCGGTCGGCGCGGCGCCGAAGTCGCCTTCGACCTTGACGCCGTCGCTGAGCTCGCCCGAGGAGAGGTCCATGCACTCGGCTGCGGCGGGCGTGGACGGCGAGGCTTCGGGGTCGCCGCCCGCACAGCCGGCGAGGAGCAGGGCTGCTGCGGCGGTGGCGAGCGCGACGGGCGCGACGCGGCGCAGGGCACGATTCATGAGGGAGTCTTCTCGATTCGATCGGAAAGCAGGATTCCCCCCAGTCTGCACGCTTCGGCTTTCCTTTGCCTGAATCCACAACAATCGGCCCGATCAGCGTCAGAATGGGCCCATGGGGGAACAGGCTGACGTTCGTGCTACCGTCCGGCACTTCGCCGAGCATGCCTCGGCATTCGCCGAGTTGGATGCCGTCGTGTGGAATCCGATCTCGATGGCGACCGTGCTCCGTGCCGCACCGCAGTTCGGCGAGCTCGTGCTCGACGCCTGCTGCGGCGACGGCGCCTCGGCGGTGCCCACGGCCGAGCTCGTCGGGCCGACGGGGGTGGTCGATGCGGTCGACCTCTCGGAGACGATGATCGAGCTCGCCCGGGAGCGCGCCGAGCGGGAGGCGGCCCCGCTGCCGCAGCTGCGGCTCCATGCGGCGGATGTCACGGAGTGGGAGCCCGTCGGCTACGACCTGGTGCAGTGCGTGCTCGGCGTGTTCTTCTTCCCCGATATCGAGGCCGGTGTCGCGCATCTCGTCGAACGGCTGAAGCCGGGCGGACGCTTCGT
Organism: Agromyces sp. Marseille-Q5079; assembly: GCF_051016555.1. NCBI lineage: Bacteria > Bacillati > Actinomycetota > Actinomycetes > Micrococcales > Microbacteriaceae > Agromyces > Agromyces sp. Marseille-Q5079. Next base: position 734,623 of record NZ_JBPEJF010000001.1, read on the forward strand.
GGCGACGGTGTGGGCGCCGACCGCGCTCCGCGAGTTCATCGACGCGCTCTGCGACGCGGTCGAGGCGGAGGGCGGCGACGTGGGCGCGGCGGCCGTGACCGCGTATCGCGACGGCGGAACGCCCGACCTGCCCGAGTCCCCAGGCGCCCTGGCGCAGTGGCTCGGCGGTCTCGGGCTCGAACAGACGCGCGGCGAGCTCGTGCCGAGGCACCTCGATCTCGACGACGACCTGGCGTGGCGGCTCGTGCTCGGCATGTCCCGGCGGCGGCTCGTGGCCGACCTCGACGACGAGACGCGCGACCGCGTCGCGACCGCGTTCCACGGGCTCCTCGCCGAGCGCGGCATCACGCGCGTCGACCTCACGACCCTGATCGGCGTCGGTCACCTCCCGAGCTGAGCGGATGCCGCGTCCGCGCCGCACGGGCCCGGTTCAGCGTGGCTCGGGGCCGGTGGCGACCTCGCGCGTGTCGTCGTTGGACCACTGGCTCCAGGAGCCCGGGAACAGTGCGGCGTCGATGCCCGCGACCGCGAGCGCGGCGACCAGGTGGCTCGCCGCCACGCCCGACCCGCAGTACGCGGCGACGGGCGTGCCCTGAGCGACGCCGAGGGCCGCGTACCGCGCGGCGAGCACGTCGGCCGGCAGGAAGCGGCCGTCGGCGTCGAGCGCGTCGACCGAGGGCGCCGACGTCGCGCCCGGCACGTGCCCGGCCTTCGGGTCGACGGGCTCGACCTCGCCGCGATAGCGCTCGCCCGCACGGGCGTCGAGCAGCACGCCGTGCTCGGAGAACGCGGCCGCCTCGTCGATGTCGATGACGGGCATCGCCCCGAAGCGCGCCGTGGCGTCACCGGGCTCCGGCACGTTCACGCCGGTCTCGAGCGGGTACCCGTCGGCGACCCACGCGTCGATGCCGCCGTCGAGCAGGAGCACCGCGTCGTGCCCCGCGTGGCGCAGCAGCCACCAGGCCCGTGCCGCCGCCTGGTTCGAGGTCGTGTCGGTGACGACGACGAGGTCGCCGGTTCGGATGCCCCATCGGCGCATCGCGGCCGTGAACGCCTCCTCGGTGGGCAGCGGATGCCGCCCCAGGCCGATCGCGTCGTGGTCGGACAGTTCGTCCTCGAGGTCGACCGAGACCGCCGTCGGGATATGCCCGGCGCGGTATGCGTCGAGGCCGTGCGGCTCGGCCAGCGTCCAACGCGCATCCAGCACGACGGTGCGCATGCCCGACTCGATACGGGCGGCCAACTCGCGGACGGAGATGAGGATCGACATGCGTCCATCCTGCGCCATGGCACCGGCCGTGGCATCCGCTCGAGCGCCCGAACCGGGGCCGGATGCCGCCGCAGCCGGTCGCGAGCGCCGCGACGCCCGGTAAACTGGCGGGACGGACGATTGCTGATGGCGTGAGGAGGATGGATGATCCTCAGTCTCGCGATCTTCGCGGCGGTCTCCCTCGTGACGCCGTGGTTGGCGAGACGGCTCGGTCGCCGCGTCTTCGCGATCATCGCATTCGTGCCCGCAGCGGCATTCGTCCTGCTGCTCGTGTGGATGCCCGGCGTCCTGGCCGGCACCCCGGTGGTCGAGCAGGTCGAGTGGATCCCGCAGCTCGGCATCGAACTGAGCTTCCGCCTCGACGCCCTCGCCCTGATCCTCGGGCTCGTGGTCACCGGCATCGGCGCGCTCGTGCTGCTCTACTGCACGTGGTACTTCGCCGACGACGAGCCGTCACTCGGTCGGTTCGCGGCCCTGCTGCTCGCGTTCGCGGGCGTGATGCTCGGCCTCGTGACCTCAGACGACGTGTTCGTGCTCTTCGTGTTCTGGGAGCTGACGAGCGTGCTCTCGTACCTCCTCATCGGCCACTACACCGGTCGCAAGGAGAGCCGCGGTGCCGCCCTGCAGGCGCTCACCGTGACGACGTTCGGCGGGCTCGCGATGCTCGTGGGCCTCGTGGTGCTCTCGGTCGCGGGCGGCACGACCTCGCTCTCCGAACTCGTCGCGAACCCGGTCACGGGCGCGGCCGGCGAGTGGGGCATCGCGCTCGTCCTCCTCGGCGCCATCTCGAAGAGCGCGCTCGTCCCGTTCCACTTCTGGCTGCCGGCCGCGATGGCCGCGCCCACGCCGGTCTCGGCGTACCTGCACGCGGCGGCGATGGTCAAGGCCGGCGTCTACCTCGTGGCGCGACTCGCCCCCGGGTACGCGGACCTCTCGGTGTGGCATCCGATCGTCATCGGGCTCGGGGTGCTCACCATGCTCGTGGGCGGATGGCGCGCCCTGCGCCAGTACGACCTCAAGCTGCTGCTCGCCTACGGCACCGTGAGCCAGCTCGGCTTCCTCGTGCTCGTCACCGGGTTCGGCACGCGCGACGCGGCGCTCGCGGGCGTGGCGCTGCTGCTCGCGCACGCGATGTTCAAGGCGGCCCTGTTCCTCACGGTCGGCATCGTCGACCACGCCGCCGGCACGCGCGACTGGCGCAAGTTGTCGGGGCTCGGGCGCCGCATGCCGGTGGTCGCGACCGTCGCGTTCCTCGCCGCCGCGTCGATGGCCGGCGTGCCCCCGATGCTCGGCTACGTGGCGAAGGAGGGCATCTTCACCGCGTTCCTCGACGCCGGCACGCCCTGGGCGTGGGTCGCGCTCGTCGGCGCCCTGCTCGGCTCGGTGCTCACGGTCGCCTACACGGTCCGCTTCCTCTGGGGCGCCTTCTCCACCAAGCCGGATGTCGCGCCGACTCCGCTGCACGCCCCGGGCGCCGCGATCACCGTCGCCCCCGCGATCCTCTCGGCGGCGAGCCTCGTCGCGGCGTTCGCGATCGGCGCCATCGAGCCCCTGCTCACGGCGTACGCGGACGAGCTGCCGGGCGGGCACGAGTACCACCTGGCGCTCTGGCACGGCCTCGAACCCGCCCTGTTCCTCTCGGCGGGCGTGTTCCTCGTCGGCGGCCTGCTCGCCTGGGCGCGTCGGCCCGTGGCGCGCCTGCAGGCGGCCCTCGTGCCGATGATCGACTCCAGCCGCGGCTACCTCGGCGTCGTCTCGGTCGTCGACCGCGTCGCCGCCGCCGTCACGACCGCGATCCAGTCGCGCGGCCTGCCGGGCTACCTCACCATCATCATCGCGGTCTTCATCGGCGGCCTCGGCACCGCCGCGATCATGAACACCGACTGGCCCGACGAGGTTCGGCTCTGGGACTACCCGTCGCAGCCGTTCATCGCCCTCGTCATGTGCATCGCGGCGGTCGCGGCCGCGGGCGTCCGCCAACGCATGACCGCCGTGCTGCTCGTGAGCGTCACCGGGTACGGCCTGGTGCTGCTCTTCGGCATGTCCGGAGCCCCCGACCTCGCACTCACGCAGGCGCTCGTCGAGACCATCGTGATCGTCGTCTTCGTGCTCGTGCTGCGCCGGCTGCCGAAGCAGATCGCGCAGCGCAACCCTCCGGTGCACAAGCTCGCCCGCGGCGTGATCGGCGCCCTGGCGGGCCTCGTGATGGGCGTCATCGGACTCGTCGCGCTCGGCGCCCGGGTCGAGCCGACCATCGCGAACGGCCTGCCCGCCCTCGCCCTCGAGGCGCACGGGAAGAACATCGTGAACGTCATGCTCGTCGACATCCGCGCGTGGGACACCCTCGGCGAGATCTCCGTGCTCGTCGCCGTCGCGACGGGCGTCGCGAGCCTCATCTTCGTCTCGGGCCGCACGGGCGGCGCACCCCGCCTCGACGACGGCGACCTCGGCCTCGACCGCCGCGACCGCATGCGCCCGCTGCCCGAGCCCGCGTCGAGCATCCGCGCGCCGCGCACGAGCCTCGCGAACACCGACGGCGAGACGGATGCCGCGGCCGAGGCCGCATCCACCCGGCAGACGTGGCTCATCGCCGGCCGCACGATCTCGCCGCGCAACCGCTCGATCCTCATCGAGGTGCTCGTGCGACTGCTGTTCCACCCCGCGATCGTCGTCTCGGTCTTCCTGCTCTTCGTCGGCCACAACGCCCCCGGCGGCGGATTCGCCGGCGGGCTGCTCGCCGGCCTCGCACTCGTGGCCCGTTACCTCGCGGGCGGGCGCTACGAACTCGGCGAGGCCGCGCCGATCGACGCCGGACGGCTGCTCGGCACGGGCCTGCTGCTCGCCGCGGGCACCGCGACCGCGTCGCTGCTCTTCGGCGGCGCCGCGCTCGAGTCCGCCTGGTTCGAGGCCGAGGTGCCGCTGCTCGGCACGATCTCGATCGGCACGTCGACCCTGTTCGACATCGGCGTCTACCTCGTCGTCGTCGGGCTCGTGCTCGACATCCTCCGCTCCCTCGGCGGCGAGGTCGACCGCCAGCAGGAGGAGGCCGACTCCGGCTCGCCCGACGCGCCATCGGGTGATCAGGCCGACGCCGACGAGCTCCAGCCCGTCGGACTCGATGCACCCGATCCCGAGCCGTCGCCAGAGCCCGGTCCCGCTCCCGAGCCGTCGCCCGCCGGCGCTCCCGCTCCCGAGGAGGCGCGCACATGACCGCCTCGCTCACCCTCGTCATCCTGATGGCCGTGATGTTCGGCGCGGGCATCTCGATCATGCTCGAGCGCAGCCTCACGCGCGTGCTGATCGGGTTCCTGCTCGTCGGCAACGCCGTCAACGTGCTGATCTACCTCATGAGCGGCGCACCGGGCCTCGCGCCGATCCTCGGCGACGGCGTCGACCCCGACGAGATCTCCGACCCGCTGCCGCAGGCGTTCGTGCTCACCGCGATCGTCATCAACCTCGGCATCACCGCGTTCATGCTCGCCCTCATCTACCGCTCGTGGTGGCTCGCGCAGCTCGGAGCCAAGGGCGACCTCATCGACGACGAGGACGAGGACCTGCAGGACGCCGTGGAGGCCGCCGACCTCATCCGCATCTCCGCAGAGGACGACGCCGCCATCCAGGAACTCATCGAGGCGAGCGACGAGGAGTTCGACGACGACCTCGACGAGGAGCTCGAGCTCGAGGCATCCGCCCGCGACCGCGTCGAACGCCGCGGTGACGAGCGCCGACCCGACGAGACCGAGGACGACCGATGACCGCCGCCCTCGTGCCCCTGGTGGTGCTGCTGCCGCTGCTCGGCGCGGCATCCGCCCTGATCCTCGGCCGCCACCGTCGCGCCCAGGTCGTGGTGAGCATCGCCGTGCTCGCGGCCGTCGTCGTCATCGCGGCCGTGCTCCTCGCCGCGGTCGACTCGGGCGACCCGATCGCGGTGACCATCGGCGCCTGGCCGGCGCCGTACGGCATCGTGCTCGTGGTCGACCGGCTGTCGGCGATCATGCTGCTCGTCTCGGCCGTCGTGCTGCTCGTGGTGCTCGTCTACGCCGTCGGCCAGGGCGTCGCCGACCGGCATCGCGAGACCCCGGTCTCGATCTTCCACCCGAGCTACCTGATCCTGTCTGCGGGCGTGTTCAACGCCTTCATCGCGGGCGACCTGTTCAACCTCTACGTGGGCTTCGAGATCCTGCTGTCGGCCAGCTACGTGCTGCTGACGCTCGGCGGCACGGGCGAGCGCATCCGCGCGGGCGTGACGTACATCATCGTCAGCCTCGTGTCCTCGCTGTTCTTCCTCAGCGCGATCGCGCTCATCTACGGCGCCACCGGCACGGCGAACCTGGCCCAGCTCTCGGTGCGCATCGCCGAGCTGCCCGACCAGGTGCAGCTGATCCTGCACCTGCTGCTGCTCATCGCCTTCGGCATCAAGGCCGCCGTGTTCCCGCTCTCGTTCTGGCTGCCCGACTCGTACCCGACGGCGCCCGCACCGGTCACGGCGGTGTTCGCGGGCCTCCTCACGAAGGTCGGCGTCTACGCGATCATCCGCACCGAGACGGTGATCTTCGCCGACAACGACCTCACCGTGCTGCTCATGGGCGTCGGCGGGCTGACCATGCTCATCGGCATCCTCGGCGCGCTCACGCAGGCCGACATCAAGCGACTGCTCTCGTTCACGCTCGTGAGCCACATCGGCTACATGATCTTCGGCATCGCGATCGGCACGCAGCTCGGCATGGCCTCGACGATCTACTACGTCGTGCACCACATCACCGTGCAGACGACGCTGTTCCTCACGACCGGACTCATCGAGCGCTTCGGCGGCGCGACCTCCATCAACCGGCTCGCGGGCCTGCTGAAGGCGTCGCCGTTCCTCGCGATCCTGTTCTTCATCCCGGCGCTGAACCTCGGCGGCATCCCGCCGTTCTCGGGATTCCTCGGCAAGACCGGGCTCTTCCTCGCGGGTGGCGAGCAGGCCGCGACCGACCCGGCGACGGCGTGGCTCGTCTGGGCCGTGATCGCGGCGGGGGCGATCACCTCGCTCATCACGCTGTACGCGCTCACGCGCTTCTGGAACATGGCGTTCTGGCGCCGCCGCGAAGAGCTCGACGGCTACGAGTCGGTGCTCCTCGGCTCGGTGCTCGAGGCGCCCGAGGGCGCCACCGTGACGGCCACGAAGACCACGCCCCGACTCATGGTCGCCGCGACCACCGTGCTCGTCGTCGTGACGGTGCTGCTCACGGTGTTCGCCGGCCCCATCTTCGGGTTCGCCGACCGCGCCGCTGCGAGCCTCGTCGACCCGTCGGTCTACGTCTCGCTGGTGTTCCCCGGAGGTGCGCCGTGACGACCGGACCCACGACCGACTCGGTGCCCGAGATGTCCCGCTGGTGGAGCGTCTGGCGCCAGCTGCCGTTGCTGGTCGCCCTCGTCGCCCTGTGGTGCTTCCTCTGGGACCACATCGACGCGCTCACGATCGTGTCGGGCATCGTGCTCGCGGTGCTCGTCACCCGCACGCTCTACCTGCCGCCCGTGCTCCTCAGCGGGCGCTTCAACGTCTGGCGCGGCCTCCTGCTCGGCCTCCGCATGATGTTCGACGTCGTCGTCGCGTCGCTGCAGGTCGCCTGGTTCTCGATCAACCCGTGGTGGAAGCCGATGAACTCGATCATCGCCGTGCAGCTGCTCACCCGCTCCGACCTCGTCACCACCCTGACGGCCGAGGCGATCTCGGTCGTGCCGGGCACCGTCGTCGTCGACATCGATCGCGAGCGCGGGCTGCTCTACCTGCACGCGCTCGGCACGCGCACAGCCGCCGACATCGAGCGCACCCATCTCTCCGTGCTCGGCACCGAGGAGCGCATCGTGCTCGCCATCGGCACCCGCGCGCAGGCCGAATCGGTGCGCGAGGCCCGACGTGAACGGCGCGCGGCACGCGCCTCGGCGACGGGCGGCTCGGCTCCGCGTGGTCGCCACGACGCATCCGGCCCGAATGGAGGCACCCCATGACCTTCCTCACCCTCGTGAGCATCATCGCCGGCATCATGTTCGGCATCGGCGCCATCGCCGCCGTCATCCGCATCATCAAGGGCCCGTCGATCCTCGACCGCGCCCTCGCGACCGATGTGCTGCTCGCGATCGCGATCTGCGCGCTCGGCGCCGAGATGGCGCTCAACAAGCACACCGACACGCTCGTCGTCCTGCTCGTGCTCGCCATGTTCGCGGTCGTCGGTTCGATCTCGATCGCGCGCTTCATGGGAAAGCAGGATGCCTCGTGAGCGCCGCCGAGATCGCCGTCGGCCTGCTCATCCTGGTGAGCGGGTTCCTGTCGATGGCCGCGGGCATCGGCATCGTGCGCTTCCCCGACGTGCTCACCCGGCTGCACGCGGCGACCAAGCCGCAGGTGCTCGGCCTCGCCGCCGTCCTCGTGGCGATCGTCGTGCAGGTGCCGACGTGGGGCGTGCTCACGACCGTGGTGCTCGTGATGACGTTCCAGCTGCTCACGCAGCCCATGACGGCACACATGCTCGGCCGGTCGGCCTACCGCAGCGACCACGTGCGACGCGACCTCCTCATCGAGGACGACCTCGGGCGCGACATCGCCGAGCACGATCAAGAGGCCGCGCGGATGCCGCGAGCCGACGACGTGCGCTGAGCCGTCGCGACGCGCGCCCGAGCGCCTGGCGGACCGCCCGGCGGAGCGCCGAGGGGGGCTAGGCGCGCCCGGTGAAGACCGGCCGGCGCTTCTCCTGGAACGCGGCGAAGCCCTCGCGGTAGTCGTCGGTGTCGCAGAGCGCCGCCTGCGCACGGTTCTCCTCGTCCATCGATTGCCAGAGCCCGATGCGCTCGTCGCGCAGCGACGCCACGAGCGCCTTCGAGGCGACGAACGCCTGGGTGGCCCCGGATGCCGCGGCCACGGCCGCCGTGCGGGTGGCATCCGCGACCTCGTCGGCCGGGAACACCTGCGAGAACAGCCCGGCGGCGACGGCCTCGGAGCCCGACATGAGCCGGCCGGTGACGATGAGGTCCATCGTGCGGTGCGCGCCGAGCCGCTCGACGAAGAGCGCGTGCCCGCCGGAGTCGAGCGTGGCGCCGAGGTTGGCGAACGGCGAACCGATCTTCGCGGTGTCGGCGACGTAGACGATGTCGCTCGCCACGAGCAGGCCGAGGCCGACGCCGAGGCAGGCGCCGTGCGCGATGGCGAAGGTCGGCACCGGCAGCGACGCCATGCGCTCGAGGAGCGGCTGCACGAGGCCGCCGAGATACTCCAGCACGTCGTCATCGCGCGGGTCGACCCCGGAGATGTCGCGACCGGCGCAGAACGCCCGGCCCTCGCCCCGCAGCACGAGGGCGCGCACCTCGCCGTCGATCGCGAGGCTCTCGGCCCGGCCGTAGGCGTCGGAGAGTGCGATGAGGTCGTCGGCGCCGAGCGCATTCAACTTGTGCGGGGCGTTCAGCACCACCTCGGCCACGCGGTCGTGCACGCTGAATTCGATCATGATGCTCCGTTCGGCGGGTCGTCGTCGACCCGTTCGCAGGGTATCGGCGTCAGACGTCGTAGTCGACGCTCACCCGGTCGGACGTGGGATGGGACTGGCAGGTGAGCACGTAGCCGCGCTCGAGCTCGTCGGGTTCGAGCGCGTAGTTCTCGGTCATCGTCACGTCGCCGTCGATGACCCTGGCCCGGCAGGTGCCGCAAACGCCGCCGGCGCACGCGAACGGCACGTCGGGTCGCACGCGCAGCGCCGCGTTCAGGATCGACTCGTTCGCCGACACCGGGCTCTCGACGGTCGAGGACTGCCCGTCGAGCGTGAACTCGATCGCGAACGTGCGCTCGCCCTGCCGCACCTCGACGGGCCGGCCGTGGCGAGGCTCGACGCGGTCGGCGTCGGTCGTGAAGAGCTCGTACCGCACGTGCTCGGTCGGCACGCCGCGCTCGGCGAGGGTGTCGCGCGCGAGCTGCACGAGCTCGAACGGCCCGCAGAGGAACCACTCGTCGACCGTCTCGGGGCGGATGAGCACGTCGAGTATGGTGCCGAGCTTCTCGGCGTCGATGCGCCCCGAGAGCAGCGGCGCGGTGCGCTGCTCGCGCGAGAGCACGTGGTGCAGCGCGAGCCGCGACGGGTACCGGTCCTTGAGCTCGGCGAGCTCCTCGAGGAACATCACGTCGAGCGTGGAGCGGTTCGTGTAGACGAGCTCGAACTCGGATGTCGCGGAGCGGGCCAGCACCGTCTGGGCGAGCGCCATGAGCGGGGTGATGCCCGACCCCGCCGCGATGGCGACGATGTGCTTGCCGTCGAGCGCGTCGAGGGTCGAGGTGAACGTGCCCTGAGGGCTCATCACGTCGAGGCGGTCGCCGGCCTTCAGCTCGGAGTTCGCCCACGACGAGAAGATGCCGCCGAGGTCGCGCTTGATGCCCACCGAGATGGTGCCGGCGCCGTCGGCCGAGCGCTCGGGCGGACGGCAGATCGAGTAGCTGCGGCGGCGCTCGTGGCCTTCGAGCTCGGCGCGGAGCGCCACGTACTGCCCGGGCTGGTAGGCGTACTCGTCGGCGAGCTCGGCCGGAACCGCGAAGGTGACCTCGACGGCGTCGGCCGTGAGCGGGCGCACCTCGGCGACCTCGAGGCTGTGGAACCGGGCCCGACGGCGCTTCGAGCCCTCGGGCGTCGTCGCCGCCTCTCCGCCGACGGTGGCGGCGAGGAACGCCGCTGCGGCGGCATCCGCCGGTCGGGTCGTCGTCGACCCGAGATTGCGCGCGGCCATCAGAGCACCTTGAAGTAGTCGAAGGGCTCGAGGCAGTCGCGGCACTCGTAGAGCGCCTTGCACGAGGTCGAGCCGAAGCGGGCGAGTTCGCGGGTGTTCAGCGAGTCGCAGCGCGGGCACTTGACCGCGAGCTGCACGCGCACGGGACCCGCATCGCGAGCGGCCGCCCGACCGGTCGGCGCCTGGATGCCGTAGCGGCGGAGCTTCTCCTTGCCCGCCTCGCTCATCCAGTCGGTGGTCCACGCGGGCGCGAGCACGAGGTCGACGTGCACGTCGTCGTAGCCGGCGTGGGTGAGCGCGAGCACGACGTCGTCGCGCATGGCGTCGAGCGCGGGGCATCCGCTGTACGTGGGCGTCAGCTGCACGCGCACCGCGCCCTCGTCGTCGACGAGCGCCGAGCGCAGCACCCCGAGGTCCTCGATCGTGAGCACCGGGATCTCGGGGTCGGTCACGGTCGCCGCGACGTCCCATGCGTGAGCGTCGGCCGGGCGGGTCGGGCGAGCGGCGCTCGTGTCGGGACGAGCGGATGCCGCCGGCCGGGCGAGCGCGGTCACCACGACGCCCCCGGGTGCGATCGGGCGAGCACCTGCATCTCGGCGAGGAGCGGCCCGAGGTGCTCGGTGTGCCGGCCCTCGCGGCCACCGCCGGAGGCGATGAACGCGGTGCGGCCGGTGGGCCGCTCGAGCTGCGCCTCGGCGAAGACGGCGTCGACGGCCGACTCGAAGGCGGGCCGGAGCGTCGACGGCAGCACGGCGACCCCGTCGGCCGCGAGCCGCTCGACGAGCGCGTCGTCGGCGAAGAGCTCGTCGACGTACGGCCAGGTGTCGGTCACGGCCGCGATCATGCGGCGGCGCGACTCGTCGGTGCCGCCCGACAGGCGCAGCACCCACTGCACGGCGTGGTCGCGGTGGTAGTCGACCTCCTTGGCCGACTTGGCCGCGATGGCCGCGAGCGTCTCGTCGGTCGAGGACTCCAGCGCACCGTAGAGCTCGTAGAGGTAGAGCGAGGCCACGAGCTGGCGCGCGATGGTGTGCGCGAAGTCGCCGTTGGGCTGCTCGAAGAGCCAGGCGTTGCGGAACTCTGGCTCGCCGCGCCAGTAGGCGAGGTCGTCTTCGCTGCGGCCGGTCGCCGTGCCCGCGTAGTGCAGGAGCGAGCGGGCGTGCCCGATGAGGTCGAGGCCGATGTTGCCGAGGGCGACGTCCTCCTCGAGCTCGGGGGCGCGGGTGATCCACATGCCGAGCTGCTGGGCGAGCACGAGGGCGTCGTCGCCGAGGCGCAGCGCGTACTCCGCGGCATCCGCACCGGCGACCCGGCCCGAGCCCGTGATGCCGGAGCCCGCGAGCTCCTCGGCGAGCGCGAGCTCGTCGACCGTGACGGAGCCGTGGGCGTCGTGGCCCGCGTCATGACCGGCGTCGTGCAGGGAGGGCGTGCTCACAGGTGCTTCACCCCCTCGCTCTTCGTGTAGTACACGGCGTGGCGGTAGTTCTTGCCCGCGGGGCTCTCGAAGAAGGCGCCCTTGGCGTCGGGGTCGCTCGTGGTGATCGCGTCGGCGGGCACCACCCAGATCGACACGCCCTCGTTGCGACGTGTGTAGAGGTCGCGCGCGTTGCGCACGGCCATGTCGGAGTCGGGCGCGTGCAGCGAGCCGACGTGCACGTGGCTGAGGCCGCGATTCGCGCGCACGAAGACCTCCCAGAGGGGCCAGGCCTCGGTTCCCATCTCGCCGGGGGTCGACATCATGCCACCGCCCCGGATGCCGCGAGCTCGCGCTCGGACTGCTTGCGGGCGTACTCGGCGGCGGCTTCGCGCACCCAGGCGCCCTCCTCGTGGGCCTCTCGGCGTCGGCGGATGCGCTCGGCGTTGGCGGGGCCGCGGCCGGCGAGCACCTCGTCGAACTCGGTCCAGTCGATCTCGCTCATGTCGTATTCGCCGGTCTCCTCGTTGAAGCGCAGGTTCGGGTCGGGCAGCGTGACGCCCATGACCTCGGCCTGCGGCACGAGCATGCCGACGAAGCGCTGGCGAAGCTCGTCGTTCGAGAAGCGCTTGATGTTCCACGCCATCGACTGCGCCGAGTTCGGCGACTGGTCGTCGGGCGGGCCGAACATCTGCAGCGCGGGCCAGTACCAGCGGTTCACCGCGTCCTGCGCCATCTGCTTCTGGGCCTCGGTGCCCTGCATGAGCTCGAGCAGGATCTCGAAGCCCTGCCGCTGGTGGAAGGACTCCTCCTTGCAGATGCGCACCATCGCACGGCCGTAGGGGCCGTACGAGGCGCGGCACAGCGGCACCTGGTTGCAGATCGCGGCGCCGTCGACGAGCCATCCGATCGCGCCCATGTCGGCCCAGGTCGGGGTGGGGTAATTGAAGATCGAGGAGTAGCGGGCACGGCCCTCGATGAGCTGGCTCATCATCTCGTCGCGCGTGATGCCGAGGGTCTGCGCGGCCGAGTAGAGGTAGAGCCCGTGGCCGGCCTCGTCCTGCACCTTGGCCATGAGGATCGCCTTGCGCTTGAGGCTCGGGGCGCGCGTGATCCAGTTGGACTCGGGCTGCATGCCGATGATCTCGGAGTGCGCGTGCTGGCTGATCTGGCGGATGAGCGTCTTGCGGTACGCCTCGGGCATCCAGTCGCGCGGCTCGATGCGCGAGTCCGCGGCGATGAGGTCGTCGAACTGCGCCTCCTCGGGCGAGGGCTCGCGTTCGACCACGCTGAGGTCAGCGGGTGAGGTCATCGTCGACTCCTGTGTGTTCGCGGTTCGGGTGCCGGCGGCATCCGGGTTCTCCAAGAGAACAATACCAACCGATCGTTCAGTTAGTATATAGTCGTTGCAGCGCCGGAAGCAACGGCGCCCGCACGAACGCACGCAACAGCGCAGAATCTCGACGAGGAGCTTCACATGACGGATGCCGCGACGCAGGTCCAGACCGACGCCGAACCGGATGCCGCCGCGCACGCCGCCGAGCAGGCCACCGCGCCCGCCCGCACCATGATGCAGCGCGACCTCGCGTCGGCCGCGCTCGGCATGCGCGTGGAGCGCGACGACCCCGGCCACGCGGTCGTCTCCATGCGCGTACGCGAGGACATGACGAACGGCTTCGCCATCACCCACGGCGGGCTCGTCTTCACGCTGGCCGACACGGCCTTCGCGATCGCCTGCAACGAAGACGACGCGGTCACCGTCGCGGCAGGCGCCGACATCACGTTCCTGAAGTCCACCGTCGCCGGCCAGACGCTCACCGCCACCGCGGTGCGACGCACGCGCAGCGGCCGCACGGGCCTCTACGACGTCTCGGTCGTCGACGAGCACGGCGACCCGGTCGCGGAGTTCCGCGGCCGCTCGATCTCGACCAACCGCACCCGCTGACCCCGCCGAACCCCCAGGAGCATCCCGTGTCGACGACGACCCTCTCCCCCAGCAGCGTCACGATCCCGAGCGTCTCGGGCCTCGTGCCCGCGGCATCCGACGCCCTCGATCCCGAGGAGCGCATGTCGCGCGCCGAGCTCGAGACCCTGCAGCTCGAGCGCCTGCAGCAGACCGTGCGCCACGCCTACGAGAACGTGCCGCTCTACACGCGCAAGTTCGACGAGGCGGGCGTGCACCCCGACGACATCCGCACGCTCGCGGATGTCGCGAAGCTGCCGTTCACGACGAAGGCCGACCTGCGCGACACCTACCCGTTCGGCATGTTCGCCGTGCCCATGGAGCAGGTCGCGCGCATCCATGCCTCGAGCGGCACGACCGGGCGCCCCACGGTCGTCGGCTACACCAAGGGCGACCTCGAGCGGTGGGCGACGCTCATCGCCCGGTCACTCCGCGCGAGCGGCATCCGCCCCGGCATGAAGGTGCACAACGCCTACGGCTACGGCCTGTTCACGGGCGGCCTCGGCGCGCACGCGGGCATCGAGGCGCTCGGTGCGACGGTGATCCCGATGTCAGGTGGCCAGACCGCCCGCCAGGTGCAGCTCATCACCGACTTCGAGCCCGACGCGATCCTCTGCACGCCGAGCTACCTCCTCACGATCGCCGACGCCATGGTCGAGGCCGGCATCGACCCGCGCTCGACCTCGCTCAAGGTCGCCGTGCTCGGCGCCGAGCCGTGGACGAACGAGATGCGCCACGAGCTCGAGGAGCGCCTCGGCATCGACGCCCTCGACATCTACGGCCTCAGCGAGGTCATGGGCCCGGGCGTCGGCAACGAGTGCCTCGAGACGAAGGACGGCCCCCACATCTGGGAGGACCACTTCCTGCCCGAGATCATCGACGGCGACAACGGCGAGGTGCTCGCCGACGGCGAGATGGGCGAGCTCGTGTTCACCTCGCTCACGAAGGAGGCGTTCCCGGTCATCCGCTACCGCACGCGCGACCTCACGCGCCTGCTGCCCGGCACCGCACGGCCCGCGATGCGCCGCATCGAGAAGATCACCGGCCGCAACGACGACATGATCATCCTGCGCGGCGTGAACCTCTTCCCGACGCAGATCGAGGAGATCGTGCTCGGCATCGAGCACCTGACCCCGCATTTCATCCTCGAGCTCACCCGCGTCGGCCGCATGGACGCCATGACCGTGCGCATCGAACGCCACCCCGACCTCTCTCGCGACGTCTGCGAGGCGGCATCCGTGGTGCTCGCGAAGAAGATCAAGGTGCTGATCGGATCGACCGTCGAGGTGCGCCTCGAGGAGCCGGGCACGCTGCCCCGCAGCGAGGGCAAGTACAAGCGCGTCTACGACCTGCGCACCGCCTGAGCGGATGCCGCGGCGCGGTCCCTCCCACTCTCGAGGAAGGGGCGTGGTCTCACTCTCGTAAAGGGGCGTGGTCGAACCCTCGAGAAGGACGTGGTCCCGCTCTCGAGAAGAGGCGTGGTCCCACTCTCGGGAAGAGGCGTGGTCCACTCTCGGGAAGGGCGGCACTCCGGCACTCCGGCACTCCGGCACTCCGGCACTCCGGCACCGCAGTCTCAGAGCAAACCCACCCTCCGGCACCCCGGCACCCCGGCACCCCGGCACTCCGGCACTCCGGCACCGCAGTCTCAGAGCAAACCCACCCTCCGACACCCCGGCACCCCGGCACCCCGGCACCGCAGTCTCAGAGCAAACCCACCCTCCGACACCCCGGCACTCCGGCACCCCGGCACCGAAGTCGCAGAGCAAACCCACCCTCCGATACCCCGGCACAACCGCACTCCGGCACTCCGGCACTCCGGCACTCGCAGAGCAAACCCACCCTCCGACACCCCGGCACAACGGCACTCCGGCACTCCGGCACTCCGGCACTCCGGCACCGCAGTCGCAGAGCGAACCCGCACTCCGGCGTGCACCGCGTCGATTCGACGTCGTGGCCCGTGCAACCGTAGGAACCCGTCGGGCGAGGGGGTGCCGACCCGACTGCGGCGCTCGGCATCGAGACCTCGGTGCGCCCCTGGTGCGCCTCTGGAGCGCCCTTGACGGCCGGACGCCGCTACTCGGTCGGCGACCCCGTCGGGCCGCCGGCATCGCGCGCGGCCTGCGCGGCGCGCGCGACCCAGCTCGGTGTCTCGCCGTATCGCTGGAACGACACCAGCCGCCCGGCGGCGCTGTCGTCGATGAGCTGCACGAGCCGCCGTTCGCGCGTGGACTCCTGCTTCGCGGAGAGCACCCAGTGCGTGACCATGCGCCGATAGGTCGGCGTGGCGGCCTGCCAGAAGGCGGATGCCGCGGCGTCGGCCTCGAGTCGCGCCGCGGCCTCGGGCGGCAGCACCTGCTCGACGCGCTCGTGCGAGTAGACGCCCGTGCGATCGGCCCGTCGGCGCTCGTAGGCCGCCAAGCCGGCCGGGCGCATGCGCCCCTCGGCGATGAGCCGCTCGACGTGCGCGACGTTCACGGCCGACCAGATGCTGTCGGCCTTGCGAGGACTCCACCGCTGGCGACGGGCGTCGTCGTCGATGCGCTGGGCGACCGAGTCGATCCAGCCGAAGCACAGCGCCTCGGGCACGGCCTCGGCCCAGGTGAGGCCGTGGTGCTCGACGTGCTTCTTGTAGAGGCCCATCCAGAGCTCGGGCGCGGTCTCGTGGTTGGCCTCGAGCCAGGCGCGGAACTCCGCAGCATCGGCGAAGAACAGCGCCGGGCGCTCGGGCGTGCCGCCGGGGGTTCCGATGCTCCTGGTCACGACGCCAGTCTGGCAGCGGGCACCGACATCGGCACGTGCCGCGACATCGGCACGCGGCATCCGCTCGGCACGCGGCATCCGCTCGACCCGGCTGCGGGCCAACCGACCGTTCGGGTGGGAGACTGATGGCGATGTCAGAGAACACCTCACTTCGACGCGGGCGACCGGGCTACGACCAGCAGGGCATCCTCGACGTCGCCGTCGCCGCCTTCAACGAGTACGGCTACGACGCCACTTCCATGGGCGTGCTCGCCGAACGTCTCGGGCTCTCGAAGTCGGCGATCTACCACCACTTCACGTCGAAGGACGAGATCCTCGACCGGGCCCTCGACTCGGCGCTGTCCTCGCTCGAGGGCGTGCTCGAACAGGCGGATGCCGCCGGCGGGCGCGCCGCCGACCGCCTCGACCTCGTGCTGCGCGGCGCCGTGCACGTGCTCGTCGACCGGCTGCCGTCGGTCACGCTGCTGCTGCGCGTGCGCGGCAACACCGAGGTCGAACGACGCGCGCTCGAGCGTCGGCGCGCCTTCGACCGGCGCGTCACCGCGCTCGTGTCCGAGGCGCAGGCCGAGGGGTCGCTCCGCAGCGACCTCGACGCGAGCGTCGTCTCGCGCCTCACGTTCGGCATGATCAACTCGCTCGTCGAGTGGTACCGCCCGGGCGGCGCCGAAGACGCCGACCGGCTCGCCGACGACGTCGTCGCGGTCGCGCTCGACGGCCTGCGGATGCCGACCTCGAACCGCGTCGAGGACCTGCTCGGCTGAGCGCCGCCGTCAGGTCCCGGCGACCTCGGGGTGCTCGGGCGGCAGTCCGTGCCGCTCGCCGGCCTTCAGCAGCACGAGCTGCCGACGCTCCCAGTCGAGCATGTCCTGGCGCTGCGCCTCGAGCACGCGGCTCTCGCCGCAGGCGGTGAGCGATCGCCCGCACGAGCACGTGCCGGGCTTGCGCGCGTCGGGGTGGTGGAACGCCTGCAGCCGCCACAGCGCGACCATCGCCTTGTCGACCCGTCTCGCCGTCAACGCGGTCGCGCGTTCGGCGCGGCGCACCAGCTCGCCCTGGAGCGAGTCGCGGAGGCCGGCGCCGACCTCGCTGTCGGCCGCGATCACGCCCGCGCGCAGCTGGTCGCGCTCAGCCGTGAGTCGGGCGATGACGGCCGCCGCCTCGTCGGCGGCGAGCGCCGCGGCCGCCTCTTCGGCTCGGGCATCGGCCTCGTGCCGATCGAGGATGCCCCGCCACAGCGCGATGTGCTCCCGGTCGCGGCGCACCGCCTTCTCGTCGCCGCCGTGGGTGCGGCAGTGCTCGCACACGACCTGGTCGGACGGCGAGGCGAAGCGGAAGCGCTGCAGGCTGCCGCAGCAGAGGCAGCGCGCGTCGACGTCGACGTGGAGTCGGTACTCGTGGGGCATGCCGGTGTCAGTCCTGCGAGCGGATGCGGTCGCTCCTGGCGAGGAACGTCGCCGCGACGATCGTCACGACGCAGAGCAGGGCCGGCCCGAGGGTCTTCGCGAGGTCGCCCTGGAGCGCACCGATGAACGCGTCGATGCCCTGCACGATCGTCATCGCCACGGCGATCGCCAGCAGCGCGGCATCCGATCGGAACAGCGGCGCGACGAGGGCGAGCACGACCAGCGCGGTGCTGCGGGATGCCGCGTACAGCGCGTTGGCATCCTCGAGCCCGGCGTCGGTCACGGCGATGACGGCGAAGGCGATGCTCGTGATCGCGCTGATCACCGTGACGGCGTAGCAGATCCAGAAGGCCGCGCCGCGGACGGATGCGCTCGTCGATGCACTCATGTGCTCAGCGTGGCCTCCGCGGGCCATCGGGTCAAGGACGTCGGCGGCGCGGCCCCGGACGGCCGCCGACGATGCGCCGGCACGAGGCGCCGGCCTGTCGGGCCGCCCGTTCTCGCCGGCCTGTCAGGCCGCCCGCGCGCCATCCGACTGATGCGAGCCGTGCCCGAGATGCAGGATGCCCGCCCACCAGCCGTCGCCCGTCGGCCGCCCGTGCGTGCGGGACGGCACCGCCGCGCCGTCGGCCTCGAGCTGCCGTTCGCGCTGCTCGCGAACGCGCTCGAGCTCCTGGGCGAATCGGGCCCCCTGCGCGTCCTGCAGGTGGAGGTAGCTGAGTTCCGAGATCATCATGTCGACTCCCTGTGTCTGTCTGGAGTCGACATTCGTCCCTGAGGTACCCGATGGGTATCGGGCATCCGCCCTAGTTCTGGCCCACCACTGCCGTGGTGCGCACCCCATCGGGTACGGCGTCGGCGTCGACCGGCGCGCTCGGCCGGTCGCCTCCGCGGGCCGGCGCCGGAACGACCTCGTTCGCGGCGTGATCGCGCACGCGCTTCGCGAGCAGGTGCGCCGGCCGTTCGACCACGTGGTAGAACACGACCGCCACCAGGAGCGCGACGGGCAGCGCGATCAGCACCGTCATGAAGGGCCGGGGCACGAGGTGCCCGATCGCGATCACGATGGGTTCGTGCACGAGGTACAGGCTGAAGGAGATCGTGCCGAGGAAGAGGAACGGCCTCGACGACAGGATGCGCGCGAGCAGCCCGGCGTGCACGGCCGCGACGATCAGGATCGCGACCCCGACGAGCGTGAGCGGCATGGTCGCCGCCCGCGCCGTCACACGATCGGTGTACGGCAGCACGAGCCAGTAGGAGCTGGTGAGCACGAGCGCGCCCGCGACGGCCACGGTCCATGCCGGGATCGCGACGGCTCGCGGCATCCGCCCCACCGTCTCGCCGAGGCGCTCCCACCCGGCGGCGAGGGCCACGCCGAGCCCGAACATCGGCAGGTACTTCAACGCCGTCACGCCCTCGAGGGTGCCGATGGTGGACAGCGCGACGGCGATGACCGCCTGCAGCCACGCGGGCATCCGCCTGGCCGCATACAGGTAGACGGGGAGCAGGAGGGAGAACAGCACCTCCCAGTAGAGCGACCAGAGCGGGCTGACCACTCCGCTCGGTCCGCCGAGGAGCGTCGCATCCTCGAGCATGGAGGAGATCGGGTAGTCGTCGCTCCGACGCGAGAGCCAGACGCTCTCGGTCGCGCCGTCGCGCGGGACCAGTGCGATCACGATGCCCGCGAGCACGACGGCGCCGATCACGGGGACGTAGAGGCGCACGATGCGCGACGGGTAGTACGACCGCCACGTGAACGACCTCGACCGGGCCGCGAGCGACAGCACGAGGCCCGACAGGATGAAGAAGAGGTACACCGCCTCGGTGCCGCCCCACAGCAGGTGCAACGGGGTGTGCACGAGCAGCCAGGTCGCCCCCGGCTCGGCGCGACCGCCGTAGTAGGGCGCCGCGAGCGCGGGAACGACGAGCAGCGAGTGGTGCACGAGCACGATGAGCGCCGCGAGACCGCGCAGGCCGTCGAGCGATTGCACGCGTGGCCGTGAAGCAGGCATGGCACATCCCTCGAGGACCGGAAGTTGGATTGGGTGCTCGACGACGTCAGCGAGCTGAAGACAGCATGCTACCCGACGACCCCGAACGCACCCCCGGGGCCTCGCGATCCTCAGGCCCCCGCGCAGGATCGACCGGTTACGATCGCCTCATGAAGCCCGAGTGGACCCGTCGTCGCGTTGCGGCCGTGCGGTGGACCGCGCTCGGGCTCGTCGGTGCCGGCGTCTGCGTCGCGATCGTCGCCGCCCCGCTCGCCCTCGGATCGCCGACGCCCACGACGGGCGGGATCACCGAGGCGATCGCCGCGGCGCCGTCGGCCACGCCCGACGCCGAGACGCGGCCGGTCCCGACCGACACGACCCCGCGCCTGTCCGACCTGCCCGCGAATCCCCGGGCGCTCATCCTGGGCGACTCGTTCACCGCCGGGTACGGTGCGACCTCGTCATCCGCGAACTGGGCGGCCATCGCGGCGGGCTCACTCCGGTGGCAGGCGACGATCGACGGCGTCGGCGGCACGGGCTTCACCAAGACGACCTCGACCGACGGCACCGACGGACTCGGCTTCCGGCAGCGCCTGCTCGCGCAGGCCCGCACCGGCGCGACCTACGACGTGATCGTGATCCAGGGCGGCCTGAACGACTGGCGCGCGTCCACCGAGGCCGAGGCCGAGGCCGTGGGCCAGGTCGTGCGCACGGCGCGCATGCAGTGGCCGGAGGCGGTCGTCGTGGTGTTCGGCCCGGCCGAGCCCATCGCCGCCGGAACCGCACGGCTCGTGCACCTCCCGGCGATCCGGGCGGCGTCGGTCGAGGCGGGCGCCGTGTTCATCGACCCGTCGTCGCCGACGCCCTGGATCACGACCGGCAACAGCGACCTGCTCGACCTGGGCGACGGCCTGCACCTGAACGACGCGGGCTACGGCTACCTCGCCGCGCGGTTCGTCACCGCCGTCCTCACGGCGCAGTCCGCCGAGTGAGCCCGGTCAGGGCGTGCCGTAGGGACTCACCCCCCAGGTGATCTCGGCGAACTTCGCCTGGCCCGAGATGCTCGGATGGAAGTAGTCGAGCACCGAGATCTGGCTGGCCGTGAACGAGTAGTTCGCCACGGCGTTGCCGTCGAACGTGCAGTTCGCGACCGCGGCGCACGCACCGGCCAGCGCCACGTTGTACTCGTCGACCCTCGCCTGCACCTGGTCTCGTCGGGTGGTGTCGGCGATGGCCGTGCTGGTGGGCCTCACGAGCATCGACTGGCAGATCTTCCCGGCCGCCCAGACGAGCCTCGCGCCAGACTTGGCCTGGCTCAGCGACCACATGCGCTTCAGGTTCGGGATGCTCGCGACGAAGATCCTCGCCGTCGGCGTTCCCTGGTTGATCGCCTGCAGCGCCGTCAGCACCGAGGTGCGGAACGCCGCCGTCGCGGTCATGCCGGCGACGGTCGAGGTGCACGCGTCGTTGGCGCCGATCTCGACCGTGACGTACTGGGCCCGCTGCGCGACCGCCTTCTGCGCCTGGGCGAGCAGGTTGGCGGCCTTCGAGCCGGTGACGGCGTCGTTGTACACGGCGAGCGTCGTCGCACCCGCCAACCTGAGGCGGCTCGCGTGCGACTTCACCGATGAGGAGGATCCGGTCGACCAGCTGTACGCCGGGCAGTCACGGTAGCCGCAGGCATCCGTCGCCTGGGTGATCGAGTCCCCGAGCGCGGCGATCGAGGGCGGCGGCGGCGGGGCGGCCTGGGCGCCGGTCCCCCCGGCGAAGGAGACGGCGAGGAGCGCGATCGTCGCGGCGACGGCTCCCAACGAGGTGCGGATGCTTGGACGACGAGCCACGGACGTGCCCTTCCACCGTGCCAGCGATGTCGGGTCGCATCGTCGAGGACGCTGTGCACGGAGGGGCGTGCGCACCGCACGCTACTCGCACGAGGAGGCCCCGGCAATGCCCCAGAACGAGCGGATGTCCGCGGCATCCGACAGAGTGGGAGCATGACCGCCACGCCGAACGAGACGACGCCCTCCTCGCCAGGCGCGGCATCCGCAGATCTCCGCACGGCGGCGCTCGAGGCGCTCCGCGAACTCGTCGGCCGCGACGACGCGACGTTCCACGACGGGCAGTTCGAGGCCATCAGCGCCCTGGTCGAGGGCCGTCGACGCGCGCTCGTGGTGCAGCGCACGGGGTGGGGCAAGTCGGCCGTCTACTTCGTGGCCACGCTCCTGCTCCGACGCGAGGGCGCCGGGCCCACGGTGCTCGTCTCCCCGCTGCTCGCGCTCATGCGCGACCAGATCGCCGCGGCCGAGCGCGCGGGCGTACGCGCCGTGGCCATCAACTCGACGAACGCGCACGAGTGGTCCGACGTGCTGCAGCGGCTCGACGCCGACGAGGTCGACGTGCTCCTCGTCTCGCCCGAGCGGCTCAACAACCCGTCCTTCCGCGAGCAGCAGCTGCCCGCACTCGTGCGACGCATGGGCATGCTCGTGGTCGACGAGGCGCACTGCATCAGCGACTGGGGCCACGACTTCCGGCCCGACTACCGGCGCCTGCGCGAGCTCATCGCGCAGATGCCGGCCTCCGTGCCGGTGCTCGCGACGACGGCCACCGCCAACAGCCGGGTCGTGGCGGATGTCGCGGAGCAGCTCGGCTCCACGGCCGAAGGCGGCGATGCGGGCGATGGCGTGCTCACCATCCGGGGCCCGCTGGCTCGCACCTCGCTGCGGCTCGGGGTGCTGCGCCTCCCCGATTCGGCGAGCCGTCTCGCCTGGTTGCTCAGCCACCTCGACGACCTGCCCGGATCGGGCATCATCTACACGCTCACCGTCTCGGCCGCGACCGACATCGCCCGCGTGCTGCGCGAGCGCGGCCACGACGTGCGCGCCTACACCGGCCAGACCGACCCCGACGAGCGTGAGGAGTCCGAGGGCCTCCTGAAGCGCAACGAGGTCAAGGCGCTCGTGGCGACCAGCGCACTCGGCATGGGCTTCGACAAGCCCGACCTCGGGTTCGTCCTGCACCTCGGCGCCCCCTCGTCACCGGTGGCCTACTACCAGCAGGTCGGTCGCGCCGGCCGCGCGAGCGAGAGCGCCGACGTGCTGTTGATGCCCGGCACCGAAGACCGCGCGATCTGGCACTACTTCGCCACGGCGTCGATGCCCGACGAGGAGCGGGCGCGCCGCGTCATCGACGAACTCTCCGACGTGCCGGTGTCCACACCCGCCCTCGAGGCCCGCGTCGACATCCGACGCACCCCTCTCGAGCTGCTGCTGAAGGTGCTCGACGTCGACGGCGCCGTGCGCCGCGTGCAGGGCGGCTGGGTCGCCACGGGCGAGCCCTGGTCCTACGACGCCGAGCGGTATCGCCGCATCGCGGCCGAGCGCGAGGCCGAGCAGCAGCACATGATCGAGTACGAGCAGACCGACCGGTGCCGCATGGAGTTCCTCCAGCGATCCCTCGACGACGAGACGGCGGCGCCGTGCGGGCGCTGCGACAACTGCGCCGGCGTCTGGTACCCGGGCGACCTCGACGAGGGCGCTGCCGCCGCGGCATCCGGAGCCCTCGATCGGGTCGGCGTCCCGGTGGAGCCGCGCAAGGCCTGGCCGACCGGCGCCGATCGCCTGGGCGTTCCCGTGAAGGGCCGCATCGCTCCGGCCGAGCAGGCGGGCGAGGGTCGGGCCCTCGCCCGCCTCACCGACCTCGGATGGGGCGGCACGCTGCGCGAGGTCTTCGCGGCCGGCGCCCCCGACGCACCGGTGACGCCGGCGATGCTCGACGCGTGCGTGCGGGTGCTCGCCGACTGGGGCTGGCACGAGCGCCCCGTCGCCGTGGTGTCGATGCCGTCGCGCGCGCATCCGCTCCTCGTGCGATCGCTCGCCGAGGGCATCGCCCGCATCGGGCGCCTGCCCTATGTCGGCGCCCTCGAGCCCGCGAACGGCGGCCCGAGCGGGCAACCCGGCGGCAACAGCGCGTTCCGCCTCGCGGGTGTCTGGCAGCGCTTCACGGCCGAGGGGCTCGACGTGCCGAGTGGCGGCGTGCTGCTCGTCGACGATCTGGCCGACAGCCGGTGGTCGCTCACGGTCGCGGCACGCGAGCTCCGGCAGGCCGGCGCCGCCGAGGTGCTGCCGTTCGTGCTCGCGCTGCGCGGCTGACGCGCGACCACGCGACCGTGACCGGCACGCCGACG
Organism: Agromyces sp. Marseille-Q5079; assembly: GCF_051016555.1. Lineage (NCBI taxonomy): Bacteria > Bacillati > Actinomycetota > Actinomycetes > Micrococcales > Microbacteriaceae > Agromyces > Agromyces sp. Marseille-Q5079. Next base: position 758,355 of record NZ_JBPEJF010000001.1, read on the forward strand.
ACCGACACGGCCACGACCGACACGGCCGAGCCGCGAGCCGGGCGCGCCGGGCTCGGTCAGCCGGCGACCGGCGCCTGCTCCTTCGCGACGAGCGTCAGCACGTCGTAGCTCGCGACGAGGTCGTCGTCCTGGTTCCGCAGCACGGCGTCCCACCGCACCTCGCCGTACTCGTCGGTCTCGCGCGGCGTGATCTGCTTCGCCGTGAGCTCGACCCGGATCGCGTCGCCCGGCGACACGGGCGTGACGAACCTGAGGTTCTCGAGGCCCGAGTTCGCGAGCACGGGTCCGGGCGCCGCGTCGACGAAGAGCCCGGCCGCCCACGACACGAGCAGGTACCCGTGCGCGACGCGGCCCGGGAAGAACGGGTTGGCCGCCGCGGCGGCCTCGTCCATGTGGGCGTAGAACGTGTCGCCCGTGAAGTGCGCGAACGTCTCGATGTCCTCGAGCGTGACCGTGCGCGAACCCGACACGACCTGGTCGCCGATGCGGAGCTCGGCGAGCGACTTGCGGAAGGGGTGCGGTTCGCCGGCCTCGGCGTACGGCGTCGACGCGGCGCCCGCATGCCAGACGCCGGTCAGGGCGGTCAGCATCTCGGGCGAACCCTGCACGGCCGTGCGCTGCATGTGGTGCAGCACCGCCCGGATGCCGCCGAGCTCCTCGCCGCCGCCGGCGCGACCCGGTCCGCCGTGCACGAGCGTGGGCAGCGGCGAACCGTGGCCCGTCGAGGTGCGGGCGTCGTCGCGGTCGAGCAGCAGCAGGCGGCCGTTGTAGGCCGCGATGCCCGAGGCGAGGGCCACGGCAACCGCGGGGTCGTGCGTGGCGACACTCGTCACGAGCGAGCCGCCGCCGCGTGCGACGAGCCGCACGGCGTCGTCGACGCTGTCGTAGCCGACGATCGAGGTCACGGGCCCGAACGCCTCGACCTCGTGCAGGGCGGGGCTCGCGGCATCCGCGAATCGCAGCATGACGGGTGAGACGAACGCCCCGTCGGATGCCGCGCCGTCGGTGCCGTCGGCGAGCCGCACGGTCGGGGCATCCGTGGAGCCGATCACGATCTCGCCGCCCTCGTCGGCGAGGCGGCGCACCTGGCGGAGGACCTCGTCGCGCTGGCCGGTCGAGGCGAGCGGCCCCATGGTCACGCCCTCGGCGCGGGGGTCCCCCACGACGACGCGCTCGGCGATGCGGGCCCGCGCGGCCCCGATGACGGCGTCGACGGATGCCGCGGGCACGATCGCCCGGCGGATGGCCGTGCACTTCTGGCCGGCCTTCGTGGTCATCTCGGTCACGAGCTGCTTGACGTAGGCGTCGAACTCGGGCGTGCCGTCGACGGCGTCGGGGCCGAGCACCGACGCGTTGATCGAGTCCGTCTCGCTCGTGAAGCGCACGCCGCCCGTCTGCACGGAGTCGTTGGCGCGCAGGCGCTCGGCGGTCGAGGCCGATCCGGTGAACGCGACGAGGTCGCCGAGCCGGAGGTGCTCGAAGAGGTCGGGCACGCTGCCCGAGACGAGCTGGAGCGAGCCGTCGGGCAGCAGGCCCGACTCGACGAGGATGCGCACGAACGCCTCGGCGAGGTATCCGGTCGGCGTCGCCGGCTTCACGAGGCTCGGAACCCCGGCGAGGAACGCGGGGGCGAACTTCTCGAGCGACCCCCAGACCGGGAAGTTGAAGGCGTTGATCTGCACGGCGACCCCGGGCAGGCGCGTGAAGATGTGCCGCCCGAGGAACGAGCCGTCCTTCGAGAGCTGCTCGACGCCGCCGTCGACGTACACCTGCGAGTTCGGCAGCTCGCGTCGCCCCTTCGACGAGTACGTGAAGAGCACGCCGATGCCGCCGTCGATGTCGACCCAGGAGTCCTGCTTCGTCGCGCCTGTGCGGCTCGAGAGCTCGTAGAGCTCCTGCTTGCGCTCGGTGAGGACGAGGGCCATCTGCTTCAGCAGCACGGCACGCTGGTGGAAGGTCAGCTCGCCGAGCGAGCGCTGGCCCACGGTGCGCGCGTACTCCAGCGCCGCCGCGAGGTCGAGCCCCTCGGTCGAGACGCGGGTCACGACCTCGCCGGTCGAGGCGTCGCGCACCTCCGTCGCGGATGCGGCGACGCCGCCGCCCGCGGTCGTCGCGGCATCCGGCGTCCACCACTCGCCGTTGACGTAGCTGGGCAGGATCGTGTTCATTCGGGGTGCCTTTCGTCGAACGGGCATCGAGCGGTCGCAGATGGCGACATGACGGGCGCGGAGGTCGCCATCCGCGACCGCTCGAGGAGGAGACGGCCACGATCGCTCATGACTCGTCCCAGGTGTAGAAGCCCTGGCCGGTCTTGCGGCCGAGTCGCCCCTCGGCGACCATGCGCCGCATCAGGGCGGGGGGCGCGAACCGCTCGCCGAGGTTCGCGGCGAGGTACTCGGCGATGCCGAGCCGCACGTCGAGCCCGACGAGGTCGGTCAGGCGCAGGGGGCCGACCGGATGCTTGTACCCGAGCGTCATGGCCCGGTCGATGTCCTCGGCGGTGGCGACGCCCTCCTCGAGCATGCGGATCGCCTCGAGGCCGATCACGACGCCGAGCCGCGAGGACGCGAACCCCGGGGAGTCGGCGACGACGATGGGGGTCTTGCCGATCGCGTGCACCCACTCGCGCGAGGCGTCGACGAGCGGCGCGTCGGTCGCCGCGCCACGCACGATCTCGACGAGCGTCGACGCGGGCACGGGGTTGAAGAAGTGCATGCCGAGGAATCGCGAGGGCCGGTCGAGCAGGGCCGCGAGCTCGTCGATCGAGATCGACGACGTGTTCGAGGCGAGCGCGGCGTCGTCGCCGATGACGGCCTCGACGCGGGTGAGCGCGTCGATCTTCAGCTCGAGCTGCTCGGGCACGGCCTCGACCACGAGCCCGCAGCGCGCGAACGAGCCGACGTCGGTGCTCGTGCCGAATCGAGCGGCGATGACGTCGGCGCCCTCGTCGGCGGTGCCGCGGGCGACGGATGCCGCGACGGAGTCGAGCACGCGCGTCGACGCCGCGGCCGCGGCATCCGCGTCGCGCTCGACGACGGTCACCCGCGAGCCCGCCAGCAGGAACGCGTGCGCGATGCCCGCGCCCATGCGCCCGCCGCCGAGCACGCCGACGTCGGACGGGGCACCGGTCGTGGTCTCGCTCACTTCTGCTTCCTCTCGAGGAACTCGCTCATGCGCCGGAACTTCTCGGGGCTCTCGAAGAGCACCGCCTGCGCCTCGTTGTCGGCCTCGGGATGCGCAGCGCGCGGTGCGCGGAACACGCGCTTCGTCGCGATGGTCGCGTCCCGGTCGTTGCGCGCGATGCGGTCGGCGATCGCGTGCGCGGCGCCCAGCAGCTCGTCGGCCGGATGCAGCGCGCTCACGAGCCCGATCGCGAGCGCCTCGTCGGCCTGGACCGTGCGCCCGGTGAGCAGCATCTCGGCCGCGCGGGCTTCGCCGACGATCTCCTTCAGCCGCCAGCTCGCACCGGCCGCGGCGAGGATGCCGAGTCCGGTCTCGGGGTTGCCGATCTTCAGCGACGGGGTCGCGATGCGGATGTCGGCCGCGTAGGCGAGCTCGGCGCCGCCGCCGAGGGCGTACCCATCGAGCGCCGCGATGACCGGCATCGGCAGTTCGGCGATGCGGATGAACGCATTCGCGTTGATGCCGCGGTGGGCGTCGGCGGCACGGCGCTCGCGCAGCTGGGCGATGTCGGCCCCCGAGGCGAACACGCCGCCGGCGCCCGTGAGGATCAGGATGCGCGGGATCGCCTCGAGCTCGGCGCAGAGCAGGTGCAGCGCGTCGATGGTGCGCTGGTCGATCGCGTTGCGCACGTCGGGGCGGTCGAGCGTGGCGACGACCCGGTCGGGGAAGCGCTCGATGCGGAGCGGCGAGCCGCCGGCGCCCGTCGCGGGGTCTGCTGCGGCATCCGTCATGACAGGTGCTCCACGATGAGGGCCGACCCCTGGCCGACGCCGACGCACATGGTCGCGAGGCCGTAGCGCGAGCCCTCGCGTTCCATGCGCCCGAGCAGGGTCACCACGAGGCGCGAGCCCGAGGAGCCGAGCGGATGCCCCAGCGCGATCGCTCCCCCGTCGGCGTTGACGCGCTCGGGGTCGAGGCCGAGCCGGCGCATCGAGGCGATCGACTGGGTGGCGAACGCCTCGTTGAGCTCGATCGAGCCCAGGTCGCCGATGGCCAGGCCGGAGCGGGCGAGGGCCTTCTCGGTGGCGGGCACCGGCCCGAGTCCCATGATCTCGGGCGCGAGGCCGGCGGATGCCCCGACCACGACCCGTGCGCGGGGCACGAGTCCGTACCGCTCGACGGCGGCCGCACTGGCGACGACGATCGCGGACGCGCCGTCGTTGAGCGAGCTCGCGTTGCCCGCCGTCACGACGGACCCTCCGGGGACGACGGGGCGCAACGCGGCGAGCGCCTCGAGGGTCGTGTCGCGGCGGGGCCCCTCGTCGACGAGCACCTCGCCGCCTCGGGCGAGCGGCACGCCGACGATCTCGTCGGCGAAGCGGCCGGCGTCGATCGCGGATGCCGCGCGGTGCTGCGAGCGCAGCGCGAACTCGTCGGCCTCGGCGCGCGTGATGCCGTCGACCCTGGCGACCTCCTCGGCGGTCTCGGGCATCGAGAACGTGGCCTTGTCGCGGGCGAGCAGACGCGGGTTCGGGAACCGCCATCCGATCGACGTGTCGTAGGCGGCGCCGGGCTTCGCCCACGCCTTCTCGGGCTTGGCCTGCACCCACGGCGCGCGGGTCATCGACTCGACGCCGCCGGCGACGATGAGGTCGGCGTCGCCGGCCCGGATCGCCTGGGCCGCCATCGTGACGGCGGACATGCCGGAGGCGCAGAGGCGGTTCACGGTGATGCCCGGAATCGAATCGGGCAGGCCGGCCAGCAGCACGGCCATGCGCGCGACGTTGCGGTTGTCCTCGCCGGCCTGGTTGGCCGCCCCGAGGATGACCTCGTCGATCATGCCGTCGGCGACCGCCGCCGGGTCGAGGCCCGCGCGACGCACGGCCTCACCGACGACGAGGGCCGCGAGGTCGTCGGGTCGCACACTCGCGAGCGCTCCGCCGTACCGGCCCACGGGCGTGCGAACCCCTCCGACGAGGTAGGCCTCGGCCATCTGTTCTCCTGACGTCATTGTCCGGTCGAATTAGTGACCGACCGTTCAGGAAGTAATTATGGCACGGGGTCGAGCCGCCACGCCAGTCCGCCGGTCGCGTACCTGCGCCGGGCGCGTACGTGCGCCGGTCGCGTACGTTCGGCCGGCCGCGTCCATGCCCAGGCACGTGGCATCCGCAGCCCGGAACACGACACGCCCCGGTCCGCAGGTGCGGGCCGGGGCGCGAGGTCGCCGTGATCGCCGACTACTCGAGCAGGTCGCGGCCCTTCGTCTCCTTGACCAGCGAGACGCCGATGAGCGAGATGACGCTCGCGATCGCGATGTACACGCCGATCGTCCACGACTGGCCCGTCGCGTTCAGCAGCGACTCGGCGATCATGGGCGCGAACGCCCCGCCGAGGATGGCGCCGAGCGCGTACCCGATCGAGACGCCCGAGTAGCGGACCCTGGCCGGGAACATCTCCGCGTAGAGCGAGGCCTGCGGGCCGTACGAGAGACCCAGGCCGAACGTCATGACGAACAGGGCCACGAAGTACCAGAGGATCTCACCGGTGTCGATGAGGAACCACATCGGCACGGCCCAGAGCGCGAGGAAGACGTAGCCGATCTGGAAGGTGCGCACGCGGCCCAGGCGGTCGGAGACGCGCCCGCCCCAGAGCGTGAAGATGAGCCAGCCGAACGAGGCGAAGGTCGTCGCGAGCAGCACGCTGGGGCGATCCATGCCGAGCCCGACGACGGCGTACGTCGCGAAGTAGGCGATGAGCAGGTACCCGGCGGCGTTGTTCGCGATGAAGATGACCGCGGTGAGCACGACCTGCTTGGTGTTGTGGCGGAACAGCTCGCGCAGCGGCGTCGAGGACTCCTTGCGGCGACGCAGCAGTTCCTCGAAGACGGGGCTCTCCTCGACCGCCCGGCGAATGACGTACCCGACGATGATGAGCACGATCGAGAGCAGGAACGGGATGCGCCAACCCCACTCCATGAACGCCTCGGGCGACATCGAGCTCGTGAGGACCCACAGGGTGAACGTCGCGAGGATCATGCCGACCGGCACGCCGATCTGCGGGAAGGCGCCGAAGAAGCCGCGACGGCCCTTCGGGGCGTGCTCGACCGCCATGAGCGCCGCGCCACCCCACTCGCCGCCGGCCGAGAACCCCTGCAGGATGCGGAGGAGGATCAGCAGGATCGGCGCGGCGATGCCGATGGCGGCGTACGTCGGCAGGAAGCCGATGAGCGAGGTCGACACGCCCATCATGACGAGCGTGAAGACGAGCATCCGCTTGCGCCCGAGCTTGTCGCCGAGGTATCCGGCGACGATCGCGCCGAGGGGGCGGAACAGGAACGAGATGCCGATCGTGGCGAACGCGAGGACCTGGGCGAGGCCCGGGTTCGACTCGGCCACCGGCGCGAGGAAGAGCGGGGCGAGCACGAGACCGGCCGCCTGGGCGTAGATGAAGAAGTCGTACCACTCGATCGAGGTGCCGACCAGGGTGCCCGCGAGCACCCTCCGTTCCTCGGCGGGCATCCGCCCGTTCTTCGTGCTCTCGGTGACTTCGGTCGACATGCGAACTCCGTTGTTCTGACGTGCGGGGAGGGGGCTGGTCGGAGTCGTCTGCGTCGCCCGACTTCCTGACCGATTGTTCGGTTGGGAATTGAGCGTACGCAATGACGGATGCCGCGCGCAACCCGAACGGGGGCGCGTACGCCGGTGGATGCCGGGACTCAGGCCCCGCCGAGGGCCGCTCGGCGCCCCTCCTCGCGGGCGTCCTCCACGAGCCGGTCGATCCTCGCGGACCGGCGGCGACGGCCGAGCGCGATCCCGAGCACGATGAGCGCCACCGCGACGAGCAGCACGGACTGCGGCAGCGGCAGGGCCCAGACCGTCACCGTGCGCTCGGCGCGGTCGGCGACCGTCTCCGTCCCGTCCGGGCCGACCGCGGTGGCCTCGACGGTCACCGGCACGGTCACGACCCCGAGCGGCCAGACGGCGGGGACGCCGAAGGCCAGGGTGCGCTCCTCGCCCGGGAGCAGGTCGGCGCTCGTCGGGCCGGCTGCGCCGGACTCGTCGGCCTCGAAGCCGGTCGCGGCGATCCTCTCGCCGCCGGACTCGACCGCGCCCTCGATGGCGAGCGCCACGTTGCCCGTGTTCTCGATGACGCCGGTGACCTCGAGGCGACCGGGCCGGAAGGGGTTCCACGAGATGACGTATCGGCCGTCCGCGGCGAGGGCGACGGCCGGCGCGAGTTCGCCGGTCACCCGCGTCATCACCCGGAACCCCACGCGGCTCTCCACGCCGACCCGGGCGCCGTCACCGGTCGAGGTCGAGACGACGGATGCCGCGATGCCCGCGGCGTGGTCGCCGGGCGTCGCGTTCTCGGGCACGGCGACGGTGAACGGCACGATCGCCGTCGAGCCGGCCGCGATCGTCACCGAGTCCGCCACCGAGATCCAGGTTCCGGCGTCGACGGAGTCCTGATCGGACGGCAGCATGTTGAAGCGCCCGGTCGACGTGAGGTAGCCGTCGGCGGCCGTGATCGCGAACGTCACCGCCTCGTCGCCGAGGTTGTGCACCGCGAGGTGCTCGGTGGCGGACGCCCCCGGGTCGAGGTCGAGCTCGACCCGGGAACGCCCGTCGGGCCCTGTGGCATCCGCCGGCGAGACCGACCAGGACACCGAGGCGGGCGTCTCCTCCGCCCACGCTGAGACGGGTGAGCCCGCCACCACGGCGAGCGCACACACGACCCCCGCGAACGCGAGCACCACGGCGCGCGCCCCCGAGGTCGGCACGCCCGTTCGGAGGAACCGACGCATGGCCCTACTCGAACAGCGACAGGGTCAGCGTCGCGGTGTAGCCCCCCGGCGCGACCGTCACCGGCGTGCGGAGGAACAGGTCGGCGTTCGCGGTCCACTGCCCTTCGGCGGCGATGTCCTCCGAGTCCCACGCGAGCGCGAGCAGCTCCTGGTCGACGAGACCGAACGGATCCCCGGCGGTCTCGTCCATGACGGTGTCGACGCGTTCGCCCTCGGCGACGAGACCGCTCGCGCCGCCGTCGATGAGGTGCGGGGCCCAGCCGAGGTGCCCGGCATCGATCGCCGGCTGCCCGGCGTCCCCGACGAAGTCGCTCGAGGTCCCGATGACGTACCAGGCCGCGCCATCGGGGATCTCCTCGGCCGATCGCGTGTCGGTGACCGTCACGGTCGGCAGCGAGCCGGTGAACTGCCGCACCGTCCCGGTCGAGCCCTCCTCGACGAGCGCGGTCGCGCCGCTCGCCACGGTCATCGCGAGCACGCCCGGCTCCGCGATCTCGGGGATCTCGACCTGCACGTCGACCTCCCCGCCGCCGTGGTTCTCCTCGGCCGCGGCGACCCCGGCGACGCCCACGAGCATCAGGGCTCCGAGTCCGATCGCGCAGGCGCGGACGGCGCCTCTCGTGTGCTTCATGGCATGCTCCTTCGGTTCCTCGGATGGCTTCGCGGACGGTGGATGCCGCGTGCGGCGGTCATCGGCAGTCGGTGGCCGCGTACGCGGCATCCGCGGTCTGGGTGAGGGTCTGGCCGGCGACCGTCGCCGTGACCTTTGCCGTGACCGTGCCGGCCGCGATGCCCGCGGCCCGCGTGGTGAACGCCTGCGTGGCGCTGGCTCCGGCCGCGATCGAGCCGATCGTCTTCGAGCCGTAGGCCGAGTCGAGGGTGACTGCGACCGGGACGTCGGCCGTGTTGTGCACGAGTGCGGTCACGACGGCCTTCTTCGCGACGCATCGCGTGCTCGCCGTGACCTCGACGGCGAGCTTCGGGGGCGCGAGTTCGTCGGCCGTGACGATCAGCCAGCTCAGCTGCACGTCGGTGGCGCCCGTCGGGCTCAGCGCGACGTCGATGCGACCGTCGGCGCCGACCGAGACCCCGGCGTACGCGGCCGCCTGGTTCGTGTCGTCGTAGTCGTGGTCCGCTTCGACGACGACGCCGTTCACCGTGACCTCGGCCCCGCGATCGGGAGCCCACTGCGCCCACGGGTCGGAGTACCCGGCGAACACCGTGTAGGTGCCGGGCTCCAGGCCGTCGAACCGGTACGCGAGGTCGGCGCCGCCGGTCGCGTACCTGAGGGTGGAGAACATCGATCCGCTCTCGTCGCCCGTCGTGGCGCTCGCGTCGCCGAGGTAGCCCCACGACGCGTGCGTTCCGGGGTCGACGCCGTACTTCTGGTCGGGTCGGCTGTTCAGCACGGATGCCTCGGCGGATGCCGCGTCGATGAGCGCCGTCCAGTCGGCGGTGCGCTGCCCTCCGGCATTCACGGCGTACCGCACGTGCTGGGGCACGACCGCGACCGAGCGGGTGAAGGTGCGCCCGCCGAACTCGGGCAGCGTGCCGGTGACGGTCACGGTGCCCGGGAGCTCGAGCGACCCGTCGACGGCCCACGTCACCGGCTGCGAGGTCGTCTCGCCGTTCTGCGCCACCGTCACGGTCGGCACGTCGAAGGGCTCGCCGAGCGGGACGCTCGTCGGCACGCCCGTGACCTCCCACGCGGCCCACTGGTCGAGCTCGTCGAGCGTCCACTCGTCCCAGACCTCGACCGAGAGCGTGTCGCCGCCCTCGCCCATGTTCAGGGGCAGCCAGACGAGCGGTGCGTTCCGCAGCGCGTCGTCGGAGCCGCCGTTCCAGCGGTCGCCCATGTAGATGTACTTGCCGTGCTCGCGGTCGACCGGGATGACGGAGGTCGGCTGCGTGTTCCACGAGTTGGACTGAGCCCACCACGGGAACGGGTCGCCGATCTCGGTCCAGTCGCCCATGAGGTCCGTCGCCGACGCGTACTTCGTCGGGTTCGGCGACCAGCCACTGGTGCCCGACGTGAGCAGGAAGTAGCGCTCGTCGTGCTTGAACATCGCCGGCGCCTCACGCGACCAGCCGACGAAGATGCGGTTGTAGTCGACTCCCTCGACGGCCTGGTCGGCCGGCGTGGCGAGGCCGGTGTACTCGTCGTCGAGCTTCGAGATGTACATCGTCCCGTTGTCCTCGCTCGAGTAGATGATGTATCCCGTGCCGTCATCGTCGACGAAGAGGTTCATGTCGCGCGCCATGCCGGGGTCGCCCCAGCCGTCGGGCGAGGAGTTCAAGGCCTGGTTGTCGATGTAGCGGAACGGACCGAACGGGGAGTCGGCGATCGCCACGCCCGCCCTGGCCTTCGCGTACTGCGCGGTCGAGGTCTCGCTCGGTCCGTCCATGTGCGCCCACATGACCCACTTGCCGGTGCTCTCGTTGAAGATCACCTTCGGCCGCTCGATGATCGGCGGCGTCACACCCGACACCGGCGTGGTGCCGAGGTCGCGGTAGACGGCGTCCTTCTGCGCCTGCGTGTAGTCGCTGTACAGGGCTTCGAAGTACGGCTCGTCGAACTGCGCCCTCGACGAGAGGGCGCGCAGTGCGAGGCCCTCATCGGTCCAGTTGGTGAGGTCGTACGAGCTGTAGACGTGCACGCCGGGAGCCGAGTGGTACCCGTTCGTGCGGTCCTCGCCGTAGAGGTAGTAGATCGTCTCGCCCTCGTCGTCGGTCGACGGCACGACCTGGCCGCCGTGGGCCTGGATCACGTTGCCGTTCGTGTCGAGCCACTCCTGCCCGGGGCGGAAGCTCGTGTAGGTCGGTCCGACCGGTCCCTCGGGTTCGACGAGCGTGAACCGCTGGTTCCCGCCGCCGTTCGAAGTCCAGAGCCCCACGGATGCCCCGACCGACGTCGACTGCCCCCCGACGTCGAGCACGCGCTCGCGCGCCGGGTTCAGCAGGGTGAAGGTGGTGCCGTCGGTGGTGTTCGCGACCCATTGCGCCGAGGCATCCGCTCGGGCCTCGTCGTCGCTCAGGGTGCGCAGCTCGGTGCTCCCGCTCGCGTTCGTGGCGAGCGTGCGGCCGTCGGCCAGTCGCAGCGCGAACCGGTCGCTCGTGGTGCCGTCGCCCTCGCTCAGGCGCGTCGCGGTCCAGAGCTGGGCGGCGTCGGCATCCGCTGCCGCGGCGTCACCGAGCACGGTGGCCGGGCTCCCCGAGGTCGCGGCGAGCGGCTTGCTGCTCTGCACCCCCACGAGGCGGAAGGTCTCGCCGTCGCGGACGGCCGGTGCGTCGGCGGCGGAGCCGGAGGCTCCGGTCACCACGAACGTCGTGATCGACTTCGCGGGCACGGTCAGGTCGGCCGAGGCCGTGGCCTGGTCGACGGCGACGGGTGCGCCCTCGACGAGTGCGTTCGCCGAGGGGTCCCCCGCCGGCGACTCCGTCGTGATGATCGGCGTGACGGTCGCGCCCGCTGCGAGCTCGCCGAACTGCGAGAGGTCGACGCGCACGGCCTGCTCATCGCCCGAGGTGTTCGTGTGCACGAGCACGGCGCCGGAGCCGTCGCCCTTGACCGCCGAGGTCGTCTGGGCGTCGTTCGTCGGCACGATGCGGTCACCGGGCTCGATGTAGTGCGTGAAGTTGCGGATCGCGTCGAACTTGGAGTTCGTCACGACCTTGCACGACGGGTCGGCGTCACCGTCGGCGAGCCGCCGCTCGGAGTCGCCGTCGGCGTTGCAGTCGAAGTCGATGAAGACCGAGCCCCAGTTGAGCTTCTCCTGCTTCTGCATGTTGTAGAGGTCCTCGACGGGCTGCCAGAGCACCCAGGCGGACGGGTCGAGCTCGCGCAGGTCGCCCATGATGTGCTGGGCGATGCCGAGCCCGTTCTCGATCGAGGCGGGGTTCCAGGAGTTGCCGCCCCAGTTGCCCTCGACCTCACTCATCCAGAGCGGCTTATCGGCGGCCTTCGCGATGTCGCGCACGCGCAGCCGGTCGCCCGTGCCGTAAGTGTGCACGTTGAGCTGGTCGACGGCCTGCTTCGCCTCGGGCGTCCAGCCGTCCCAGTCGGCGACGAAGCGTCCGGGGTTCGTCTCATCAGGCCCGGAGAGGAGGGCGTCGGTCGTGGTGGCCTCGTCGGCGAGCTCCGCGTCGAGCGCGGTCAGCACCTGCGACTGCATCGCGGGCCCGACGTGCGCGCCCTCCTGGCGTCCGCCGGTCGGTGTGCCGCCGGCGCCGAGGGTCGTGCCCCAGTAGTTCGTGTTCGGCTCGTTGAGGGGATCGATCGTGTCGAACTCGATGCCATGGGTGTCCTCGACATGCTCGGCGACCGTCGTGAGGTAGGTGGCGAACTTCTCGACGGCCGCGGGCTTGATCTGCTCGGCGTTCGCGTCGAAGCCGCCGCTGACGTAGCCGCTCTCGGTCATGAAGTACGGCGGCGAGTTGCTGAACGCCTCCCACTTCGTGACGCGGTCCTTGATCTGGTCGACCCAGGCGAGCTGTGCGGCGTCGGCCTCGAAGTCGTAGTCGGATGCCGCGTCGCCCGTCCATGCGGCGAGGAACCGGTCGCGGTCGGCGTAGCTCGACGTGATCTCGCCCTGGGCGTCGGTCAGCGGCGCATCCGCGTTCCACCACCCGGGCACGGCACCGCCGGGCCGCAGGTAGTCGGACACGTCGGACGCGTTGCCGCCGCCGATGTTGTATCGGGCGATGTTGAGGTTCATGCCGTCGTCACCGAACACCGAGTCGATGAGGTCGGTGCGGAGCGCTTCGGGGTAGTCGCCGGTGGCGTTCGCCATCCAGACGAGGCTGGTTCCCCAGCCCTCGAACTCCGGGCCGGTGACGGCAGGATTGGGCGTGAGCACCACGTCGGCCTCGGCTGCGGAGGCGGCGAGCGGCATGAACTGCAGGGAGCCGGCTACGGCGACGGCGGCGACAGCCGCCGCGACGCCGCGCGGGCGTGAATTCAAAGGGGACACCGTTGTCTCTTCCGATCAGGAATGTTGACGTCAACATTCAGATGTTGACGTCAACATATCGGATGCGGAGGTCGCTTGTCGAGAGATTTTCGAGACTCGCGGAAGGTAAACGTTGCAGAGCAGTGGCGGATGGGCGCGGCCACCTCGAAGGCTCGGCCGAGCCCACGAGGTGACGACCTGACGACCTGACGACCTGACGACCTGACGACCTGACGACGCCAGTATTCCCGGGGCCCGGATGCCAGGAGGGCGCGGGATCACCTCGCGAGGCCGAACGTCACCTCGCGGGGATCACCTCGTCGCCATCTCCACGGCGTCCAGTCGCTACTCGGCGGGCTCCTCGGTGGGTTCCTCCGAGGGCTCGTCGGTCGGCTCGTCCGTCGGCTCATCCGAGGGCTCGGTCGCCGGCGGGGCGGTATCGGTCGGCGGCCCGAAGGCCGTCCAGGCCCCGCTCTTGCATTGGTAGAAGGACCAGGCCTCGGTGTCGATGTAGAGATCGCCGTCGGTGCTGCACTTCTCAGGGTCGGGCTTGCCTTCGTCGAGAAGCACCTGTGTTCCCGGCTTGCCATCCGCGCCGTCCGCGCCGTCTGCGCCCGTCGCTCCCGTGGCGCCGGTCTGGCCATCGGTGCCGGCCGCACCGGTGGCGCCCGTCGCGCCGGTCAGGTTCTCGGCCGCCGAGGTGCGGATGTTGCCGACCAATTCCCACTCGTCATCCGTGAAGAGGTAGACGTCGGAGGTGGAGATGTCGATGTAGACGTCGCCGTCGTAGCCCTTGCCCGCTTCGGGCGCACCGGTTCCGGCGCGAACCGCTGAGCCGGCGGGGAGGATCTCCTCGAGGGCCTCCTCGTAGGCCGCCTCGTCGACCTCTACAGGCGTCGGCGTCGCCACCGCCTCGACCGTGTCGGCCGACCGCGCGAGCGAGGAGCCGAGGAATGCCGCGACGAACGACAGGACGACGACCCCGATGCCCACCGAGATGAGTGCGGCCATGCTGACGCCGGCCGGCTTCCGGCCGGCCTCCGCTGGCGAGGTCGCCACGGCCGTGGTGTCGCCTGGGGCTCCCGGTGGAATCGCCCCGGATGCCGGATCCTTCGGGGCCGACGAATCGGGAGGAGTGCCCTGCGGGTTGCCGTCGTCGGTCATGTCGTGCCCCTCCACGTCTCGCGTTCGCACTCGACCCGTGGATACCGGAAGCGGACCGCGTCGCGCTCATGCTAGCGGCGCGCACGGGAGAAGGAACAGGCCCCCGTCCGCAAGGACGAGGGCCTGTTCGAGTGCTGCGGCGACGGATGGCTCAGACGGCCGGGGCCTTCTCGGCGTCGGAAGCCGCGTCGTCGACCTGCGCACCGGCGACCTGCTCGTCGTCGGCCTCGATCGTCTCGTCGGCCTCCTCGAGCACGTCGGGGGTGTCGGCGGTGTCGGGGAACTCCTGGCCGGATGCGTCGGCGTCGGCCGCGGCATCCGCGACCTCGACGACCTCGACCTCGACGACCTCGATCTCGACGACCTCGACGGTCTCGACGACCTCGGGGGCCTGGTAGCCGGGGGCGTCCTCGGGGAACGCCTCCTCGCCGAACGCGAGGAAGTCGAACTCCACGTCGATCTCGGCCCGGTCGAGCAGGTCGGTCATGCGACGCTGACGATTGCGCGGGATGAGCGTGACGACGCGACCCTCCTTGCCGGCGCGGCCGGTGCGGCCCGCGCGGTGCAGGTAGGTCTTGTACTCGTCGGGCGCGTCGGCCTGGATCACCAGGTCGATGTCGTCGACGTGGATGCCGCGTGCCGCGACGTCCGTGGCGACGAGCACGTCGACCCGACCCGAGGTGAGCTGCTGCAGGTTGCGCGTGCGGCGCGACTGGTTGAGGTCGCCGTGCAGGGCGACGGCGCGGATGCCGTAGTCCTCGAGGTGCGCGGTCAGGTCCTCGGCGAACGCACGCGTGCGGCTGAAGACGAGGGTCTTGCCCTTGCGGTTGGCGAGCTGGGCGACGATGTCGCGCTTCTCGCGGTTCTCGATGACGAACACGCGGTGCTCGATCGTCGAGGACGCCTGGTCTTCGCCCGCGACCTCGTGCACGGCCGGGTCCACGAGGAACTCGTCGACGAGCGTCGCGACGCCCTGGTCGAGGGTGGCCGAGAAGAGGAGCCTCTGGCTGCCGGGCGCGGTGCGGCGGAGGATGCGCTGCACGGGCTCGAGGAACCCGAGGTCGCACATGTGGTCGGCCTCGTCGAGCACCGTGATGGCGATCTCGCTGAGGTCGAGGCGACCCTGCTCGATGAGGTCCTCGATGCGGCCGGGGGTGCCGATCACGATGTCGACGCCGCGCTGCAGCGCACCGACCTGACGACCCTGGGGGACGCCGCCGTAGATCTGCGTGGTGAAGAGGCCGACGCTCTGCGCGATGGGCTGCACGGTGCGGTCGATCTGCAGCGCGAGCTCGCGCGTGGGGGCCAGGATCAGGGCGCGGGGCTTGCGGCCCATCTGGCGCTTGCCGCCGGCCTTGCCCGACTGGGCCCAGAGCGTCATGAGGCGCTCGACGGTCGGAGCGCCGAAGGCGATGGTCTTGCCGGAGCCGGTCTTGCCGCGGCCGAGCACGTCGCGACCCTCGAGCACGACGGGGATCGTCGCGGCCTGGATCGGGAACGGCGACTCGGCACCGAGTTCGGCGAGCACGCGGACGACGTTCTGGCCGAGGCCGAGGTCGCCGAAGCTCACGCCGTCGACGTCGCCGGCCTGGATCGCCTCGGCCTCGAGGCGCTCGAGCACGACGTCGTCGTTCGGCGTGAAGTGCGCGCCGGCATCCTTCGCGGGGTAGAAGCTCGACGGGCGGCGAGCGGAGTCCTGGAAGCCGGGACGCTCGAAGTCGCGGCGGGCGGGGCGCTCGCTGCGGTCGTTGCGGTCGAACGAACGCGCCGGGCGCTCGTTGCGGTCGAACGAACGCGCCGGGCGCTCGTTGCGGTCGAAGTCGCGGCGCGGCGCCCGCTCGTCGCGGTCGAACGAACGAGCAGGACGGTCGTTGCGGTCGTTCCGGTCGAACGAACGGGCCGGACGGTCGTTGCGGTCGAACGAACGGGGAGCCCGGTCGTCACGGTCGTTCGAGCGGGCCGGGCGATCGTTCCGGTCGAAGGAACGAGCCGGACGGTCGTTGCGGTCGTACGAACGGGGAGCCCGGTCGTCACGGTCGAACGAACGAGCCGGACGGTCGTTCCGATCGTTCCGGTCGAACGAACGAGCCGGACGGTCGTTCCGGTCGTTCCGGTCGAACGAACGAGCCGGACGGTCGTTCCGGTCGTTCCGGTCGAACGAACGGGGAGCCCGGTCATCGCGGTCGAACGAACGCGCCGGGCGGTCGTTGCGATCGAACGAACGGGGAGCGCGGTCATCGCGGTCGTTCGAGCGCACGGGACGGTCGTTCCGGTCGAACGAACGCGCCGGACGGTCGTTGCGGTCGTTGCGGTCGTACGAACGGGGAGCGCGGTCGTCGCGGTCGAACGAACGCGCCGGGCGCTCGTTGCGATCGAACGAACGGGGAGCGCGGTCATCGCGGTCGTTCGAGCGGGCGGGGCGGTCGTTGCGGTCGAACGAGCGCGGGGCCCGGTCGTCGCGGCCGTCGCGGTCGGCGCGGTGCGGCGACCGGCCGGCGGAGACGCGCTCGTCGCGCGACCAGCGGTCCTTCGCACGGGGTGCGTCGGCCTCTTCGGGGCGGTAGCCGCGGTGGCCGGCGCTGCGCGAGCCGGGCTTGGACGAACCGTGGTGCGATCCGGCGGACTTGCCGCCCTTCGCGTACGACGGGTCGAAGTTCTTGGCGGGTCGTCCGCCGGCGGGCTTCTTGTTCTTGGGCATGGCGATGCTTTCTGGGTTACTTCAAGTACATGGCAGTACCGCCGCGGGGCGGCGCGCTGAGAACCCGGAACATCGTCGACCGGGGCCGTTCACATACGGTGACTATTCGAGGGCGACTGCCCCGAAACCGGCCCCTGGACTCACAAACCCATCCGCACTACGCGTGCGGTGTCCAGAACCGACCTTCCAACGATAGCGGATGCCGCTGGGAAACCGCCGAGCACGGGCCCGAAGCCCGCGCGACCGGGCGCTTCCTGAGGCACGCTCGCATTCGAATTGGCCGCGCGCGCCGAGCGGAGTAGCATCACTGCACCCCTGAACCCGGAGCCCTGGTGACCTCGACCCGAAACGCAGGCGGCTCCGGCATCCGCTCCCGGCGGATCCTGGTCGCCGCCGCTGCCGCCCTCGTGGCCGTCGTCGGCGTGTCCGCGCTCTCGGGCTTCCACCGTCAGCTCCGCGAGATCGACCCGCCCGGCGCGGATGCCGCGAGCGAGCTCACGACTCCCGCGATCGTCGGCATCCGCACGTTCACCCCGCCCGAGGGCATCGTCGTCGACGAGGACGTCGAGTACGGCGTGCGCGACGACGGCACGGTGCTGACCCTCGATGTCTGCCGGCCCGCCGTGATCCCGGCCGAGGCGGCTCCGGCCGCTGCAGCGGCGCTCACGACGGCCGGCACGACCGCGCTCCCGGCGGTCGTGTCGATCCACGGCGGCAGCTGGGCGCGCGGCGACAAGGCCAACAGCGACTGGCGCAACGTCTGCCTCTGGCTCGCGAGCGAGGGCTTCGTCGCGGCATCCGTCAACTACCGGCTCGTGCCCGAGGTGCGCTTCCCGGCGGCGATCGACGACGTGTCGCTGGCCGTGCAGTGGCTGCGCGACCCCGAGCAGCTCGAGCGGTTCGACGTCGACCCGGCGCGCATCGGCGCGTTCGGCGGGTCGGCGGGCGGCAACCTCGCCGCCCTGCTCGGCACGACCGGCGACGGCCCGCTCGACGTGGGTTCGCGGGTCGCCGCGGTGGCCGAGCTCTCGGGGCCGGTCGGCCTCACGGCCGACGAGCTCGTCGCCGACGGGGCGTCGGCGTGGCTCCGCGGAATCGTCGCCGCCTACCTCGGCTGCGAGGCCGACGCGGGCGACGACGCGTGCCCTCAGGCGACGGATGCCTCGGCGGCATCGTTCATCGACGCGAGCGATCCGCCGTTCTTCATCGGCCACGCCGAGACCGAGGTGGTCCCGCTCGCGCAGTCGCGCGGCTTCGCCGCGAGCCTCGCCGATGCCGGGGTGCCGGTCGAGCTCGCGGCCGTCGCGGGGTCGGAGCACTCGATCGGCATCCTCGACGAGGCGATGCGGGCCCGCGTCGCGGCGTTCCTGCACGCCAGCCTCGGCTGACCCGGCGGCATCCGCTCCACCGACGCATCCGCTCGACGCGGCATCCGCTCGACGCGGCATCCGCTCGACCTGAGGGGCCCAGATACGATCATCGGCGAGACCCGTTCACCCGAGGAAGGCGCAGATGACGCACCAGGATTCCCCCATCCGGGTCTCGAGGCACGAGTGGCGCCTGATCGCGATCCGCACCTGGCACGAGTTCCGCATCAACCAGGCGGCCGACATCGCCTCGGCGCTCACCTACTACGCGGTGCTCACCGTGTTCCCGGCCACGCTGGCCGGCCTCGCGATCCTCGGTGCGTTCGGCACCGCTCGAGACGTGACCCGCGACGTGCTCGCGGTCGTCTCCGACCTCGGCGGCGACTCGATCGTCGGCGCCCTCGGCCAGCCGATCGAGCAACTGCTCGACGCGTCGAACCAGTGGTTCGCGATCATCGTCGGCCTGGCCGGCGCGCTCTGGACCACCTCGGGCTACCTCGGCGTCTTCGGCCGCGGCATGAACCGCATCCTGCACGTCGGCGAGGGCCGGGCGTTCTGGACGTCACGCCCGCTCATGCTCCTCGTCGCCGTCGCGGCCCTCGTGCTCGGCGGCGCGATCGCCCTCCTGCTCCTGCTCAGCGGCCCGATCGCGGATGCCGCCGCACGCACGCTCGGGCTCGACGAGGGCGTGGTCTTCTGGTGGGACCTCGCGAAGATCCCGCTCGTGATCGCCCTGGCGGCGGCGATGCTCGCCCTGCTCTACTGGGCGACGCCGAACGTGCGCCGGCGCAACTTCCGCTGGCTCAGCGTGGGCACGGCCGGGGCACTCCTCGCCTGGGCGATCGCGACGGTGCTGTTCGGCTGGTACGCCCTCAGTTTCGGCACGTACGAGCGCAACTACGGCGTGCTCGGCGTGGCCGTGGCGTTCATGCTCTGGTTCTGGCTGTCGAACCTCGCGATCATGTTCGGCGCGGTGCTCGACACCGAGGTCGAGCGGGTCAGGCAGCTGCGGTCGGGCATCCCGGCCGAGGAGCACCTGCACCTGCCGCTCCGCGACGACCGGATGATCCGCAAGAACCGCGAGCAGCGCGAGGCGGACATGCGCGCCGCCGCGGAGCTCCGGCCGCCCGCCGACACCGAGACGTTCGTCTAGGCCGCGGGCGCACGATCGGGCACGAGCGGGCACGAGCGGGCACGAGCCCTGGCTACGCCTTGGGCAGCTCCAGCACCGACCCGCGCACGTGGTCGAGCGAGCGGGCGACGGCCCCGAGCGCGACGGCCCGCGTGTCGAGCGAGGAGCGCTCGACCCGTGGCGTCGAGAGCGCGAGAGAGGAGAGCGCCCTGCGCAGGGGCACGAGGAACGCGTCGCCGGCGAGCGCGGCCTCTCCTGACACGACGACGACCTCGGGGTCGACGGTGAGGGCGAGTGCCGCCACGCCCTCGGCGAG
The DNA here is from genome assembly GCF_051016555.1 of Agromyces sp. Marseille-Q5079. NCBI lineage: Bacteria > Bacillati > Actinomycetota > Actinomycetes > Micrococcales > Microbacteriaceae > Agromyces > Agromyces sp. Marseille-Q5079. Next base: position 777,908 of record NZ_JBPEJF010000001.1, read on the forward strand.
GTCCCGTGCGAAGACGGCCACGGCGCCCACGGCCTCGGGGTCGCCGCCCGCGGCGCGCTCGAAGATCTCCTCGATGGCGATGCGCGGCTCGAACGACTCGATCAGGCGGATCGGCGCCGACGCCCAGTCGACCGAATCGAGGCCGCCGATCTCGCCTGCCGCACCGTTGGCCCCGCGCGTGAGCTGCCCGTTCACGATGACGCCGGCACCGATCTGCCGGCCCGCGAGCAGGAAGATCGCGTGCTCGACGCCGACGAGCCGGCCCCATTCGGCCTCGGCGAGGGTCGCGAGCTTCACGTCGTTGTCGAAGTACGTCGCCTCCGACGGGAACGAGCTCTCGATGAGCGAGGGGATGTCGGCGCGCAACCAGCCGGGCACGACGACCGAGTACGCGATGACGCCGTCGGGGCCGACGACGGCCGGCACGCCGAACGTCGTCGCGAGCAGCGGCCGCGCGGGCACGGCCGCGAGTGCGCGGTCGACCACGTCCCGGATCACGGCCCACGCGGTCGCCGCGTCGCCGTGGTCGTCGTAGCGCTGCTCCTCGGAGTGCAACACCGTGCCGCCGAGGTCGGCGACGAGGCAGATCACGGCGTGCGGGCCGACGTCGACGCCCATGAGCAGGCCCGCGTCGGTGTCGAACCGGTAGCGCCGGGCACGTCGACCGACGCGGTTCGAGGCCTCTGGGGCGACATCCTCGACCCAGCCCATGGCCGCGAGCTCGGCGAGCGCCGCCTCGACGGTGGGCCGGGTGAGCCGAACGGATGCCGCGAGCTCGGCGACCGTGAGCGGACGACCCTCGCCGTGCAGCGCGCCGAGCACCTCGCGCGCGTTCATGCTGCGCAGGTTCGCGCCGCCGCTGCCGGCTGTGCGGCTCATGCGCGTGCTCCTCTCGGCGGACACCTCACTCGTCACCTCGGTCGAGGCGGGCTCCCCCATCTTCGCGCGTCCGACGCTCACGCGCCCGGAAGCCCGGCGACGAGCGCCGCGACGTGTCGTTCGCGCTCCTCACGGGTCTCGGGCCGGCCCTGGATGCCGGGCCTGCGCTGCCACGGCCGCGGTCCATCCGCGCGCCGGTACTCGACGCCGATCGCGTCGAGCCGTTCGAGGTGCCGGTCGAGGCGCTCGAGGAAGTCGGCCTCATCACCCCCTGGGCCCGACCACAGCACCTCGGCGATGGCGCACAGGCGCGGGAAGGCGAAGTAGTCGACCGTGCGGGCGGAGTCCATGTACTCGGTCCAGAGGTTCGCCTGGCCGCCGAGCACGTGCTGCGCCGCCGCCTCGTCGAGGCCCTTCGGCACCGGGTCGAAGCGGTACGCGTCGAGCACGGTGATCGGGATGGACACCGGGATCGGCTCGTCCGCGGCATCCGACTGCCGGTAGTCGAGGTAGACGACGTCGTCGGGGCAGGCGACGACGTCGTAGCCGAGTCGCGCGGCGATGGCGGTCGCGGCCGAGCCGCGCCAGGACGTCACGACGGCGTCATCGGCGAGTTCGCCCTCGAGCAGCTCCTCCCAGCCGAAGACGCGCCGACCGCGTTCGGCGAGGCGCTCGGCCATGCGGCCGACGAACCAGGACTGCACGGATGCCTCGTCGGCGAGCCCGAGCTCGCGCATGCGCTGCTGCACGCGAGGGCTCCGCTGCCACTGCACGCGCGGGCACTCGTCGCCGCCGATGCCGATGAACGGGCCGGGGAAGACGTCCATGACCTCGTCGAGGACGTCGAGGAAGAACTGCACCGTCGCCTCCTCGGCGTTCAGCACGTTCTCGTCGATACCCCAGTGCGGCCACACGTCGAGCGGGCCGGGCTCCACGTCCCGCACGCCGAGCTCGGGATACGCGGCGAGCGCGGCCTGCACATGACCGGGCGACTCGATCTCGGGCACGATCGTGACGAACCGGTCGGCCGCGTACGCGACGATCTCGCGCAGGTCGTCCTGCGTGTAGAAGCCACCGTGCGGCCGTCCGTCGAGGGGGCCCTCGGGGTCGGCGCCCACCTGGCTCTCGTGCCGCCACGCGCCGACCCGGGTGAGGCGCGGATACCGGCGGACCTGCATGCGCCACCCCTGGTCGTCGGTCAGGTGCAGGTGCAGGCGGTTCAGCTTGTGCATCGCCATGAGGTCGATGAAGCGCAGCACGTCGTGCTTGGGCATGAAGTGCCGCGCGACGTCGAGCATCGCGCCGCGCCAGCCGAAGCGCGGCTCATCGGCCACCTCGACGGGCGCCACGACCCACCCCGCGCCGTCGACCCTCGCGCGACGGTGGATCGCGGGCGGCAGCAACTGCAGCAGCGACGTGGCGCCGCGGAACACGCCCGCTGCGCCGCCGCCGGCGATCTCGATCCCGTCGGGCTCGACGCGCAGTCGGTACGCCTCATCGCCGAGGTCGGCATCGAGCAAGAGTCGGATGCCGCGCGCCGGCGCCGTGCCCGCGGCATCCGCTCGCGTGACCGGCAGCGGCAACCCGGTCGCGGGTCGCAGCGCGGCGGCGAGCCACTCGGCGACGGAGGCGAGGCCGGGGGGCGCGGCGATCGACACCGTGCGATCGAACCGGAAGCCGTCGGCGCCGGCGTGGCCGCCGATCGGCGTCGAGACGTGCTGCGGGCGGGGGAGGATCATGCGGGTCAGCCCTTCACGGCGCCGGCCGACATGCCCGCGACGAGGTTGCGTTGGATGAAGAGGAAGAAGACGATGACGGGCAGCGAGAACAGCACCGAGCCGGCCATCTGGCCGCCGAAGTCGGTTCCGGCCGTTGGGGTCGTGAACGAGGCGAGCCACACGGGCAGCGTGTACATCGCCTGGTCCTTCATGAAGGTGTAAGCCACGAGGTAGTCGTTCCACGCCGCGATGAACGCGAAGATGCTCGTCGCGATGACGCCGGGCCCGACGAGCGGGAACCACACGCTCACGAGGATGCGCCAGGTGCCCGCGCCGTCCATGCGCGCGGCCTCCTCGATCTCGTCGGGGATGGCGATGAAGAAGCCGCGCATGACCCAGATCGAGAACGGCAGCACCGCGGCGACGTACGCGAGCATGAGCCCGAAGAAGGTGCCGAGCAGCCCGATGGAGTTGAACATGAGGAACGTCGGGATCAGCAGCGCCGTGCCCGGCAGCATCTGCACCGCGAGGATCACGACGAGGATCGCTCGACGACCCCGGAACCGGAACCGCGAGAGCGCCGCCGCCGCGAAGAACCCGAGCACGATCGACATGAGCACCGTGCCCGTCACGACGATCAGGCTGTTGCGGAGGTCGGTGAGGAACCCGGTCTGCGTGACGGCGACGACGAAGTTCTCGAACGACGGGTTGGTCGGCCAGAACAGCGGCGTCGGCGTGAGGATCTCCTCGCGCGGCTTGAACGCCGTGTTCACCATCCAGTAGACCGGGAAGATCCAGACGAGGCAGAAGGCGGCGGCGATGAGGTTGCTCGCCCAGCGCGGACGGCGGCGACGGCGCCCGGTGAGGCGGCTGCCACGGATGCCGCGACCGGCGCCCGCGAGCGCGCCGCGGGCGCCCGGCTCGGCGATCGCGCCCGCGCCGGCGTCGGTGAGGGCGCTCACAGCTCCTCCCCCGATCGCACGAGGTTGCGGATGTAGAGCGCCGTGAGTCCGAGCAGGATCAGCGTCGTGACGACCGAGACCGCCGCGCCGCCGCCGAGGTCGAAGCCGACGAAGGCGGTCTTGTACGTGAAGATGCCGAGCGTCGTGGTGATGTCGTCGGGCCCGCCCTGCGAGATGAGCCAGATCTGGTTGAACACGTTGTAGTCCCAGATGATCGAGAGGATGGTGATGAGCAGCAGCGTCGGCCGCAGGAACACGAGGGTGATCGACCGGTAGATCGTCCACTCGCTCGCGCCGTCGAGCCGGGCGGCCTCGAAGTACTCGGGCGGCACCTGCACCTGGGCGGCGTAGAGGGTCAGCGCGATGAACGGCACCGCCTGCCAGACGATGAGCGCCCAGATGCTCACGGCCGCGAGCACCGGATGCTGCGACCAGGCGATGTCGGTGAGGTCGCCGAAGACGCCGACCTGCGTGAGCATCCAGTTGACGACGCCGTACCCGGGCTGGAAGAGCCAGTTCCACACGAGCGAGGACGCCACGTTCGGCATCGCCCACGCGCAGATCAGCACGACCGTGACGACGTAGCGCATGACCGTGCCGAGTCGGGTCATGAGCTGGGCGACGCCCATGCCGATGGCCACGCTGCCGAGCACCATGGCGAGCGTGAACACGACCGTGCGCACGAGCGACCACCAGAAGTCGGGGTCGGTGAAGATCGCCCGGTACTGCGCGACGCCGACGAACGAGAACGCGCCGGTGAAGAGCGATCGCTGGTCGTAGTCGGTGAACGAGATGAGCACGAGCAGCACGATCGGCGCGAGCGTCACGACCGCCATCACGAGCCCGGCGGGCGTCAGGAGCCAGAGCGGCGCGCGGGTGGCTCCCGCGCGCCGCCACGCCCCGTCACCCGGCGGACGGTGCCGATCCGAAACCCCTCGGTCGTCCCGTCCACCCAATGCCGCGGCATCCGTCACCGCCGCCTCCGGCGCTGTGGCAGCGGCCGCCGTGGCATCTGCGGCTCGTGCCGCCGGCATCCGCACGTCGCTGCTCGTGCCCATCCCCGTCATGCTCAGCCGTTCAGCACGTCGGCGAGGTGCGCGTCGAACTCCTCGGCGGCGTCCTCGACCGACTTCGAGCCCGAGGCGACCGCGCCGAAGAGCTCCGCGATCGACTTGTCGCCCTCGATCGTCGGCCAGTTCGCGGCGGCGGGGGTCGCCTTCGAGACGAGTGCCGCTTGGAAGAAGCCCGCCTGCAGCGGTGAGAGGCCGTCGGCCTGCGCGGCCTCGATGCCCTCGACGCTGTTCGGGATCCAGCCGTCGACGCCGTAGACGTACTCCTCCTGGATCTCGGGGCTGCCGGCGATCTTCGCCCACTGCAGGGCGAGATCCTCGTTCCGGGTCTTCGCCGCGATGCCCCAGACCGATCCGCCGAGCATGGCGGGCTGCTGCTCGCCCGAGAACCCGGGCAGCGGGAACGTACCGAGCATGTCGTCGGTGATCGCGGGGTTCGCCTTCTTGATGCCCGCGATGCCGCCGCCGGTGTTCAGGATCGCCGAGGTCTTGCCGTCGGCGAAGATCTGGTTCTGGTCGGGCGTGATGTTGTCGAGGGTCGCGGATGCCCCGGTCGAGAACGTGTTCTGGAACTCGGCGAAGTTCGTCAGGCCCTCGATGCCCTCGGGCGTCGAGAAGCCGCCGGTCCAGGTGCCATCGTCGGAGGTCGCGATCTCGGCGCCGGCGTCCCACACGAACTGCATGCTCGACTGCCAGTACTGGCCAGGGAAGTAGAAGGGCGAGAAGTCGGCCTCGGTGTGCGCAGCGGCGACGGTGTCGAGCGCCGCGGTGAGCTCCTCGTACGTGGTCGGGATCTCGGTCACGCCGGCATCCGCCCACATCTTCGCGTTGTAGATGACGGCGCGGGTGCCCGCGAAGCCGGGAACCGCGTAGAGGGAGCCGTCGATGCGCGCGGGCTCCTCGAGGCCCGTGAGCCAGGTCGCCCCCTGCATGAGGTCGTCCTCGTACGCGGTCAGGTCGAGCAGGCCGCCGTTGGCCGCGTATCCCGGGACCTGGGTGTTGCCGATGTCGATGACGTCTGGCGGGGTCGCCGTGGCGAGCGCCGTGCTGATCTTCGTGGTGATGCCGTCCCACTGCTGGATCTGCAGGTCGACCTCTGCGCCGGTCTGCTCGGTGAAGGCCTCGTTGATCGCCTCGAGCGTGACGTCCTGGTAGTCGCCCTCCATGACCCAGACGGTGACGGTCTTGCCGTCGCCATCGGTGGTGGGCACGGGCATCGGCCCGGAGTCGGGCCCGGCAGCGCCGGCGTTGCCGGAACAGGCGGTGAAGGTCAGTGCTGCGGCGACGGCGAGGGCGCCGGCCGCGGTGAAACGGGTGGTACGCATGTGATCTCCTCGGTGAGCGGCAGGGGGCCTGCCGGAATGTGACGGCGCGGGGGACGCCGGGTGGAAGAGCGTGGTGCGGCCCGAGATCGCGCTGGGCCAGGGCTGTCTGCGGCCTGGCCGGATCTGGAGTTGATTTAGTAAAGCGTCTTCGAAACTATCCGTCAAGAGGAAGTTCCGGGCGCGCGAAAAGGCCTGTCGAGCCTCGAGAGGAGGAATGACAGGCCGTATTGCGAAATCAGTCTTCATTTGGCGCGGCCCCGGGGTTCGGGGTCCCCGGGGCCGCTTTTGGGTCCGCCTCCTCCGCGTGCGTCGCCGGCACGCGAGGAGACGGAGTCAGTGGTGCACGGAATCCTCGTGCGAGTCTCCGTGCAGTTCGCCGTGGGGAACGGCGTCGCCGCCGGCCTCCGTCGCGGCGAGCGCGGGCGTCGCGAGCGCCGCCACGAGGGCCGCGCCGACGACCATTCCGACCGCCGTCGCAGCGGGCGTCCGAGCCGTTCGCCCACCCCGGGCGGCGGCTTCGGCCGCACCGCGGACGCCCGCGGCATCCGCTCGCCGTTCGCGTCGCGCCCGGAGTGTCGCGGCGGCCCCGAAGGCCACCACGACGAGGAACAGGTCGGCGGCCAGCAGCGGCAGCACCGCGATACCGGCCGCGGGAGCGGCGCCCGAGGCGATGACCGCCCCGGACGCCGCGATCAGCACCAGCGACACGACGAGCGTGCCGCCGGGGGCAGGCACTCGGGCCGCCCGCAGCGCCGCCACGCCCCAGCCGAGGGCGGCGAGGCCGCTCCCGAGGAGCGCGACGGCGGCGGCGGTTCCCCAACCCGAGGCGCCCAGGGCACCGGCGCCCACCGCGGTGAGCACGAGCCCGGCGCCGAGTGCGGCGAACATGGGCCAGCTTCGCGTGAGGTTCGCCAGTGCCGGCACGGCCGGGCTCCCTAGGCCGTCGCCGTGCGGTTCGAGGAGACCGAGCGCTCGGCTCCCACGCCGACTCCGAGCAGCACGAGCGCGCTCGCGAGATGCAGGAAGTGGTCGGCGGTGTTGAGCGCGAGGATGTTCGCCGCGGTGCCCGTCAGGAAGAACCCGACGATGCCGAGCAGCAGGTACGCGGCACCGACGACGGAGTTGGTCGCCTTCGCCGCCCTGGTGCTCGCGATGCCGGCGATGAGCAGCGCCGCGCCGATCAGGAGATGCGCGATGTTGTGCAGGGGGTTGACCTCGAAGATGCCGAGCAGCAGGCCACCCTCGGTGGCGATGAATCCGACGCCGCCGGTGACGGCGAAGCCGAGCAGGCCGACGACGAGGTAGACCGCGCCGAACACGACGCCGACGATGCGGTTGACAGAGCTTCCCATGATGATCCCTCCTCAGGTGCGCAGCGGATGCCGCGGCTGACGTTCGTTCGGTGCGGGGTGCCCCACCGGGCGGTGGAGCACCCCGCGAGAGCCGACTACATCGCCGGCATCAGCACCGTGTCGATGAGGTACACGGTCGCGTTGGCGGTGTGCACGCCACCGCAGATGACCGCCGCGTCGTTGACCATGAGGTCATCGCCGGAGCCGGTCACCTCGACCGTGCCGCCCTGCACGGTCGTCTGGGTGCCGACGACCTCATCGGGCGAGAGCTGGCCGGGCACGACGTGGTACGTCAGGATCGACGTCAGGGTGTCGGCGTCGGTCTTCAGCGACTCGATCGTGGCCGGGTCGATCTTGGCGAACGCGTCGTCGACGGGCGCGAAGACGGTGAACTCGTCGCCGTTCAGCGTGTCGACCAGGTTCACGTCGGGGTTCAGCTCACCGGAGACGGCGGCCGTGAGCGTCGTGAGCATCGGGTTGTTGGATGCCGCGACGGCCACCGGGTCCTCGGACATGCCGGCGACCGAGCCTGCGCCGTCCGGCACGGCTTCGGCGTAGGCGGCGCAACCGGGGCCGACGAGGTCGGCGGCCGGGTCCATGGCCTCTTCGGTGGGAGCGGCGGCCTCTTCGGACATGGTGGGCTCCTCGGACTCGGCCGAGGTGCTGCCGCCCGAGCTGCAGCCCGCGAGGCCGAGCATGGCGACGGCCGTGATCGAGAACACGGCGAGTGCGGTACGGGTGCTGCGGATCGATCGCATCGGATCTCCTCCTTCGTAGTGGCCGGCCCGGAGCGGGTCGACACGAAGGATTCGGAGGGCGTGCGAGATCGGATTGGACGGATGTCGGGCGTCGCCCGAGCCAATCGATTCCGGCGTCCGCTCCGAATACCAGATGACTCCCGAAACGAGGCGCCCCCAGTGACCACCCACCCCGTCGATGCACCGATCGGTGCCGACCATGTCCCCTCCACGTTCGGATGACCCATGCCCTCCTCTCACGAATCGCTCCGCCTCGCAAGGGGCGGCCAGACGGGCATCGCTCTGACATGCTGGGAGACGTGGTCGACGTCGCTGGGCACTCCGGGGAGCACCCTCGCGCGCTCGAGGACCTCCTCGTCGCCACCGCCGCGGGCGACCGCGACGCCTTCTCGCTGCTGTACGACGCGACCGCGGCACGGGTCCTCGGGCTCGTGCGCCGCCTGCTCGTCGATGCGGCACAGGCCGAGGAGGTGACGCAGGACGTGTTCCTCGAGGCATGGCAGACCGCTGCGCGGTTCGAGCCCGAGCGCGGGGCGGCGATCCCCTGGCTGCTGACCCTCGCTCACCGGCGGGCCGTCGACCGGGTGCGGGCATCGCAGTCGGCGCGCGACCGCGATCTCAGGGTCGGCATCCGCGATCTCGACGTCCCCGTCGACGAGGTCGCCGAGGCGGCCGAGATCGCGATCGAGCACGAGCGCATCGCCGAGGCGCTCACCTCGCTGAGCCCCGCACAGCGGGAGTGCATCTCGCTGGCCTACTACGGGGGCTGCACGCAGTCCGAGATCGCGACGAGACTCGAGGTTCCCCTCGGCACGGTGAAGACCCGGCTGCGGGATGGCATGATCCGATTGCGAGACCTACTGGGGGTGACGACATGAACCGAGCCGATGGCCCGACGGGCGACGAGCTGCGCGAGCTGCTCGAGCTCGCACCGGCGTACGCCCTCGACGCCCTCGACGAGGTCGAGCGAGCCCGGTTCGAACGAGCCCTCGCGACCTCGCCCGAGCTGCTGGCCGAGGTCGACTCGTTCCGCGCCATCGCCTCCGGACTCGGCGAGGCCGTCGAGCCCGTCGCTCCCCCGCCGTCCCTCAAGGCGGGCCTCTTCGATCGCCTCGACTCGGCACCCCAGGAACGACGAGCCGAGGGTGGGCGAGCGGATGCTGCCGAGCCGGCCGTTCCGGCTCCGTCCGTGCTCCCCGCGCCGACCGCCGCTGCCACGACTCCGCGTTCCGATGCCCCGCAGACCCGCTCGGGCGACCCGGCGCCGGTCGCCGACCTCGGCGAGCGGCGCGGGCGCCGCCGACTCGCGATCGTGCTGTCGTCGGCCGCGGCCGTCGTGCTGCTCGTCGCGGGCGTCGTCCTCGGCACGAACTGGTTCGGCCCGAACGGATGGGGTGCACAGCTCCAGATGAACACGCTGGCCGCGGCATCCGACGCGCAGGAGACCACCGCACAGGTCGAGGGCGGCGGCGAGGTCACGCTCGTCTCCTCGGTCGATCTCGGTCGCAGCGCGATCATCGCCGACGGGCTGACCGCCCTCGACGACGAGCAGACGTACGAGCTCTGGTACATCGACCAGAACGGCGTCGTCTCCGCGGGCACGTTCGACGTGGCCGGCGACGAGACCTGGCGGATCCTCGAGGGCGACTTCGCGCAGGGCGTCGCGGTCGGCATCACGGTCGAGCCGGCCGGCGGCTCCGAGCAGCCCACCACCGAGCCGGTCGCCGTCATCCAGACCTGACCTCGCGCGCCCCTCCCGACACGCCGCGACACGAGGCTGCACGGCGCGCCTCGACACGTCCGGCTGCGTAAGACTGGTCGGGCCCGCTCGCACGCGGGCCGCGATGGGGGGCATCAGATGACCGGAACTTCGACGACCACGGCGACCGGAACCGAGGAGCGGCGCTCCTGGGCACCCATGGTCGGGCTGTTCCTCGCCCAGGTGCTCATGTCGTTCAACGTGTCGGCGCTGCCGATCTCGCTCGGCGGCATGGTCGAGGACTTCGGGGTACCGCCGACGGTGGCCAGCACGACGATCGTCGTCTACGGCCTCGCGGTCGCCGCCCTGGTGATGACGGGAGCGAAGCTCGGCCAGCGCATCGGGTGGGTGCTCATCTTCCGGTGCGTCCTCGTCGTGTTCGCGGCATCCTCGCTGATCATGATCTTCTCGCCCACCATCGGGTGGGCGATCGCGGGCCAGGCGCTCGCCGGCTCCGCCGCGGCGATCATCGTGCCGGCGCTCGTGGCCCTCATCGCCGAGAACTACCGCGGCACCCAGCAGGCGACGGCCGTGGGATCGCTCGGCTCGGCCAGGGCGTTCTCGGGCATCAGCGCCTTCCTCATCGGCGGCACCCTGGGCACGCTCATCGGCTGGCGCCCGATCTTCTTCATCACGCTCGCGCTGGCGATCGCGGTGTTCGCGCTGAGCTTCGGCCTCCGCTCCGATCGCGGCGACCGCTCCGTGCGCATCGACCTCGTCGCCTCGGTGCTGATCGGTGCGGCGATCGTGCTCCTCACGCTCGGGTTCAACAACCTGAACTCGTGGGGCATCCTGCTCGCGGAGCCCGCGGCGCCGTTCGACGTCATCGGCCTCTCGCCCGCGCCGGTCTTCGTGGTGGTCGGCGTGGTGCTCGGCCAGTGCTTCTTCCTGTGGACGAGACGACGGATGCGTCGCGGCCTCGTGCCGCTCGTCGACCTCGGCGTGCTCCGGCACCCTCGCGAGCGCGCGGCGGTCTACGCGATGTTCATCATCGTCTCGATGGAGGCCGCGGTGAACTTCACCGTGCCGACGTACATCCAGGTGGTCCAGGGTCGCACGCCGTTCGACACCTCGCTCGCGATGATGCCGTTCAACCTCACCGTCTTCATCACGGCCACCCTGATCGTGCGCTTCTACCGGCGGTACAGCCCCCGCACGATCGCGCTGTTCTCGTTCGGGCTCACGACGATCGCCCTGCTCTGGCTCTCGTTCGTCGTGACCAACAACTGGGAGACGCTGCCGACCATCCTCGGCCTCGTGGTCTTCGGCATCGGCCAGGGCGCGCTCGTCACGCTCGTGTTCAACGTGCTCGTCACGTCGGCGCCCAAGTCGCTCGCCGGCGACGTCGGCTCGATCCGCGGCACCACCCAGAACCTCGCCTCCGCCGTCGGCACCGCGGTCATGGGCGCCCTGCTCGTCACGATGCTGACGCTGAACATCGGCAACGCCGTCTCGGAGCATCCCGAGCTGCCCGACGACCTCGTGGCCCAGGTCGACCTCGACGAGGTCAACTTCGTCAGCAACGACGACCTGCGCGCGGTGCTCGACGAGACGACGGCGACGCCCGCCCAGGTCGACGCCGCCGTCGCGCTCAACGAGGAGGAGCGCCTGCACACGCTGCGGCTCGGCTTCCTCATCCTCGCCGGGCTCAGTGCCGTCGCGGCCATCCCGGCCTCGCGGCTGCCGAAGTACCGGCCCGAGGAGATCCCCGACCCGTCGCCGAAGTGAGCCGGCCGACGTCATGACGCGGCCGGAGCCGTCGGGCGGCTCGCTACCAGGGCATCGGACGGTCGCCGCCGCGCTCCGAGTCGTCGGGGAACTCGGGGAGCTCGGTGCCGCCGGCCCGGATGCACAGCCACCGCAGCTCGCCCGTGCTGCCGGGCGTACAGCGCCACGTGCGCCAGACGCCCTGCCCGACGCGCACGACCGATCCGGCGGCGACGTCGATCACGTCGTCGTCGAGCCCCATCTGCCCGGTGCCGCCGAGGAACACGTAGAGCTCCTCGACCCTGGCGTGCCGGTGCCAGTATCCGGCCTCCTCGCCGGGCTCGAGTGCGTTGGCCGTCATGCCGATGTACTGCATCGTCAGCTCGTGGTCGACGACCCGGCGGCCGTCGCGCGAGCTGTCGGGCCGGAACCCGCCGAAGTGCGACCTCCAGTCGTCGAGGCCACCGATGTCCAGTACCTGATATCCGCTCACCAGCGCAGCCTATCGACGCGAAACACACGGGTAACCCCCGTTGCCTACACTTGAGGACGCCGAGGGGGCTCACGGAACACCGAGGGCCCCCGCGGCTTTCGCTCCGATCCCCGCACCACCCCCGGCGGGCCACGAGAGGCCACCACAGATGACCACGAACCACCCCGTCACCGTCTCCATCCGCCGCGAGGTCGACCCCGACCGCATCCCCGAGGTCACCGCCTGGGTTCAGGCGGGCATCAACCGTGCGAACCGCTTCCCCGGCTTCCTCGGCTCGGGCTGGGTGCGCGCCGCCGAGGACTCCGACGTCTGGCACGTGCTGTACCGGTTCTCGAGCGAGCAGACGCTCGACGCGTGGGAGCATTCCGAGGAGCGCACGAGCTGGCTCGCCACCGGCGAGGGCCTCGTCCGGTCGGAGCGCACCCGTCGCCGCACCGGCATCGAGGGCTGGTTCGACGAGCCGCCGACCGGCTCCATCCCGACGATCGATCCCGATGCGGCATCCGACGACGAACTGCCGCCCGCCCCGCCGCGCTGGAAGCAGGCCGTGACGATCTGGCTCGGGTTCTTCCCGGTCAACCTGGTCTTCACCTACCTGGTGACGCCGGTTCCGGGCTGGGGCGACCTGCCGATCTGGCTCCGCGTGCTCGCGACCACCCTCGTGCTCACGCCGATCATGACCTACTGGGTGCTGCCCTTCGTCACGCGCTCGCTGCACACCTGGCTCGCGCCGCGCACGACCTGAGCGGATGCCGCGGCCCGGCGGGTCGGCTCAGAGGCACTTGGCCGCCTCGGCGATCTGCGCGTCGCTCGGGCGCCCGTAGGCCCCGATCCCGGACCCCGACACGTCGTACCCCGACGCGATCGCCCACGCCGTGGCCCACATCTCGTCGTCGCTGCCGAACACCGGCCCGGTGAACAACGGGTCGCACTCGGGACGCACGACCTGCGCGTGTCCGACCTCGTGCACGACGACCGCCGTCGCGTTGACGTCGTCGGCCCATCGCCATCCGATGCTGTGGCTGAGCTGGATCGTCGCCCACCCGCCGTCGCCGTACCGATAGGTGGCATTGCCGGCGTACCAGTCGTCGCTGGAGAGGCCGTTGACCATGTGCGCCCAGGTGAAGTCGAGGTTCACTCCGTGGGCGATGGACCGGGCGAAGTCCTCGATGGGGCCGTGCTCGGCGTAGGCGGCGTCGGCGCGACGCGCGGTCTCGGCGACCGCCGACGCCTTCATCGCGTCGACCGCGCCCGCCAGCTGCGAGTAGGCCTCGGCGCTGTACGGCTCCTCGAACCAGCCCTCGCCCTCCTGGTCGATGCCGTGCTGCACCGCGATGCGCGACTCGTAGGTCGCGACCTGGTTCGCGAGCAGAACCTGGCCCGCATCCGCGGCCGCCGACGCGTAGAACGACGACCGCGCGGCGCGGGTGTCCGTGGCCGCCTCGTTGATCTCGTCGCCGTCCGTCGTGAGCTGCTCGAGGTCGCCCAGCAGCTCGACGCCCCGGGCGCGGGTCTGGAGCAGTTCCGCGATGCTGATCCATGCGGGGCGCAGCGTGCTCTGGTCGTAGGCGATCGGGTCCGCGAGCTCGGGCACCTCGGTCGCCGCGAGCTCGAGCGCACGCGAGGAGCGCTCGGCCAGCTCGGTGGCGAGTTCGCTGGAGCCGAGTCCCGGCACGACGACGTCGGCGATGGCCTGCCCCTCGTCGCCGGCGCTGCCCGCGCGGGTGATCGCGGCACGGAGTTCGCCGCGCGCGTCCTCGGCGACCCGCTCGAGCTCGGCGACCTTCGCGATGTGCTCGGCGCGAACGGCGTCCGCGAACGACCCCGCGGCGAGGGAGGTGCCCGTCGCCCCGGCGAGCGCGATGCCGACGGCGAGCGTCGGGATCCACCACGCGGTGCGCCGGGCGGCGGCGACGGGGGCCTCGGCGACGGGCTCGGCCGCCACCCCGACCGGCGCGTCGGGCGTGCCGTCGGCCGAGGCGATCGCATCGGCTGGGGCGTCGGCGGGCGCGTCTGGCGCCGTCGGGGTCTGGAGCATCGGAGATCGGCCTTCGGGGTCGGCGCTGTCGGCGGGTTCGATGAACCTACCTGTCGCCGCGCCCCCGGCGCCACGCGAGCGCGTCACGCTTGGATAACGGCCCGAACCGATGCCCCGGACCGATGCCCCGAGCCGATGCCCGTCGGCTCAGCCCTCGGCGACCTCGCCCGATGCCCGTCGACCCGCGCGGTGCTCGCGGATGCGTCGCACGACGAGCACGACGAGGGCCACCGCGATCGCGCCGTAGACGAGGTAGTCGAGGTACTGGAGCCACTGGTCGAGCAGCTCGTGCTGGGTGCCGAGCGCGGCGCCGACGCCGATCAGCAGCGAGTTCCACGTGGCGGAGCCGAGGCTCGTGAAGAGCACGAACGTCGGCAGCGGCATCCGATCGGCGCCCGCGGGAAGCGAGATGAGGCTGCGCACGCCCGGGATCATGCGCCCGAACAGCACCGACCAGCGCCCGTGCCGGTGGAACCACTCGGCGCCGCTCTCGAGGTCGGTGCTGCTGACGAGCCGCGTCCACGCGATCCAGTCGATGGCGCGCCGGATGCCGATCGCCGCGCCGAGCGCGTAGAGCAGCAGGGCGCCGAGCACCGACGCGAGCGTCGACCAGAGGATCAGCCAGCCGAGGTGCAGGTCGCCCGACTGGCTGAGGTATCCGGCGAACGGCAGGATCACCTCGCTCGGGATCGGCGGGATCAGCACCTCCAGGAAGACCAGCACGCCCACGCCGACATCGCCCATGGCGTTCAGGATGTCGGCGGCGAAGCCGGTGAGCCCGGTGAAGCCGTGGTCGGCGGTCTCGAGGGTGACGTTGGTCAGGGGAGTCATGCGGCTCCGATGGTCGGCGGTCGGTGATGGATGCCCGTCGGCGAGGCCGACGCTATCCGTCCGAGGTGAATGGATGCTGGGTCTTCGCGAGATCGCGCGAGCGGATGCCGCGGCGCTGCGTCGTATCGTGGAAGACGGATGTCCGACGCCGCGAGGGAGGTCGAGGGTGAGCGAGGATCCGCAGCGCGCCGCGTCGCAGTACCGGCTCGATCGCCTCGCCCGTGACGAGGCGATCGCCCGTGGAGTGGATCCCGACGTCGCCGACCCGGCGACGGAACGGGCTCGACCGTCCACGGAGGCGGAGCGGGTGGCGTTCGTGGAGACCGCGATCCAGCAGGCGATCCGTCGCGGCGAGTTCGACAACCTCCCCGGCGCGGGAAAGCCCCTCGAGGGATTGACCGGGCAGCACGACCCCGACTGGTGGATCCGCCGCAAGATCGAGCGCGAGCAGCTGAGCGGATTGGGTCCGCCCGCGCTCACCCTGCGGGTCGAGAACGCGCAGCTCGAGGCCCGCCTGGATCGGATGCACCGCGAATCCGAGGTGCGCGAGGCGATCGAGGACTTCAATCGGCGCGTGATCGAGGCGCGCCGCCAGCTGCTCGGCGGTCCGCCCGTCGTGACCCCGACCCGGGATGCCGACGACGAGCTCCGTGCCTGGCGCGAGCGCCGCGACGCCCGACAGCGCCAGGCGGCCGAGGAGCGTCGACAGCACGAGCATGAGCACGCGCAGAGGACCTCACGAACGCCGTGGTGGCGGCGTCGCGGCTGAGGATCGTTCAGCACGCCATCGCGTCGTTCCCTCGTCGCCTGCGGTCCAGGAACTCGGTCCAGGAGCTCGATCGCAGGAACGCGATGTCACCGGTCCCTGCTGGACTGGGCTCGGAGAGGGGTGGCGATGAATATGCCAGTGGTTCGCTGTCGTCGTCGCGACGACGGGGATGTCTCCGAGTTCGGCCTGGAGGAGGTGCCGGAAGCACTGGTTCCGGGCGTGCAGAAATCCGGGTTCGAGCTTTGCGACGGCGTGTGGGTTCGGCGGTTTCCCGCCGACTCGCCCCAGCTCGAGGTGTCGTGGACGAACTTCCAGCGCCTCATCGGCCCGTGGCTGCGCCAAGCCGCGAACCTCGAGCCCGCGCCGTGGGATGACGCGCTCTCCGAGGTCTGCCGGCGCCTGAACGCCGCAGAGGTCGACTGGTGGTTGACCGGGAGTGCGGCGCTGGCCGCTCGGGGGTTGCGCGTCTCGCCGGGTGATCTCGACCTCGTCGTGTCGGGGCCCGACGCCCAGCGGGTGGGCGACCTCCTGGCAGACGGGCTGGTCGAGCCGGTCGCCCCGGCGGACTGGTTCTGCGACTGGTGGGGACGCGCGATCATCGGTGCGCGGGTCGAGTGGGTCGGCGGCGTCGGAGCAGCAGCCGATCAACCCGCCGTCTCGGACTTCGGGCCTGAGGCGGCTGCTCGCCTCGAACGCATCGAGTGGCGAGGCCATGAGCTCCGGGTCCCCCCGCTCGAACTTCAACGCGCCGTGAGCGTGCGACGCGGGCTGCATGAGCGCGTGCGGATGATCGATGCGGCGGTCGGGTATCGACGCCGGTCCGCCGGCCAGTAGCATTCGACCGACCCGCATCCCCGCCACCACGAACGGAACCCGAATGGACGCCCCCACGCCCACGCCCACGCTCGCTGCGCCCACGGCACCGGATGGTGGGATTCCGTTCGCGGGCTCGCTGCACGGTGCATCCGCGACCTCGGGCGTCGCCCCCGACGCGATCGCCCCCATCGGCGTCGTCCCCGTGTGGACTCCGCCGGCCTCGGCGCCGCAGAACGTGCTGGCCTGGGTGACGCTCGGCTTGGGGCTCGGCAGCATGATGTTCGGCCTCCTGACCGCGATCCCCGCGATCGTCTGCGGGCACATCGCTCGCCGGCAGATCCGCCAACGAGGCGAGCAGGGAGCTCAGGCAGCCCTGATCGGCATCATCTTCGGATACGTCCTGGGCGGGCTGTACCTCGTCGGCATCACGCTCTACGTGGCCTTCATCGTGCTGATGCTGGTGTTCGCCACCACCGCCGAGTCGGGCGTGACGTCGAGCCTCTGAGGCGCACGTTCGGGTCAGCGCATCGTGTCCAGCGTCGCGAGCAGGAGCTCGTGAGTGCCGGCATCCGCGGCGGCCACCAGGCCGTGCTCGCCGGTGTGCAGTTCGCCGCCCGCCAGGTTGGTGACGATCGCGCCCGCAGCACGACACAACGCGATGCCGGCAGCCCAGTGCACGCTGTGACGGAGGTCGCCGCCGGTGATGTACCCCGCCTGTTGCCCGGTGGCGACCCAGGAGAGTGCCAGCGTCGTCGAGAGGCATCGTGGGCTGAACCGTTCGCGGAACGTCTCGTCGAACAGCAGCCGGGTACCGATCGACCCCGGGTATCGGCTCTCGAGGTTCACCGTGACCAGGCGCGACGATGAAGACGGCGCGATGGCGCGCCCCGGTTCCGGAGCCCGCGCGTCCTCGGCTCGCCAAGCTCCGACGCCGTCGGTCCAGAACGTGTTCCCGGCCGCGGGGTCTGCGACCGCGGCTGCCGCGGTGACGCCACCGATCTCCAGTGCGACGTTGACGGCGAACAACGGCACCCCCGCCGCGAAGTTGAGCGTGCCGCAGATGGGATCCACGAGCCAGCGGCGGGAGGAGTCACCGCTCGCGCCGAGCTCCTCCCCGAGGATGCCGTCCTCGGGCCGATGCTCCGTGAGCACCGCACGGATCGCGCGCTCCGCCTCGATGTCGGCTTCCGTCGTGAAGTCGACGCCCGCATGGTCGATACGGCGGGACTCGGTGCCGAACCGGGCGCGAGCAACGGCCGCACCGGCTCGGGCGGCGCGCACGGCGACCTCTGCATCCGAGAGCGCCGAGCCGACCACCATCCCCCAAGTCAACCAGCATGTGCGCAGGCACGCTGCAGGCGAGAGTTCGAGCGCGCTCGATGATGCCGGGAGTCAGCGCCCGCCGCTGATGCGACGCGCCAAGGTGGCGGCGGCGTCGAGCACCTCGGCGACGACGCGCTCGCGCAGGGCGGCCTCGGCGTCGTCGGGGAATGTCACGGCGATGGCCGCGGCCGGCCAGCCGAGGTGGTCGACCACGGGTGCGCCGGCCGACGCCAGCCCGGGCGTCACCTCGCCGTCCTCGGCGGCCCAGCCGCGCGTGCGCACGTCGGCGAGCACGCGCTTCAGCCGCCCGTAGGTCCACTCCGCGGCACCCGCCTCGGGTGACGAGTGCCGCGACGCGAACGCCGCGCGATCGGGATACAGCGCGCGCAGCTGGGCGGGCGGCAGCTGGGCGAGCATGGCGCGGCCGGTGGCCGTGAGGTGCGCGGGCAGTCGCACGCCCACGTCGGTCACGAGCGACGGACGCCGCGGCGCGCGCTCCTCGACGAGGTAGAGCACGTCCCGACCGTGGAGCACCGCGAGGTGGCCGCTCTCTCCGAGCCGGTCGACGAGCGCGGCGACGAGCGGGCGCCCGAGCCGGGCGAGCGGCTGCTGGCGGCTGAACCCGCTCGAGAGCTCGAACGCCGCGATGCCGAGGCCGTAGCGGCGCTCCTCGGGCAGGTGCACGACGAAGCCGCGCTCGGCCATGACCGCGAGCAGGTGGTACGCGGTCGAGCGGGGGATCCCGAGGGCCTGGGCGATGGTGGCGGCGGGCACCGGCCCGCGCTGCGCCGCCAGGTGGCTGAGGATCGCGAGCGTCTGGTCCGCCGCGGGAACCTTCGATGCGGATGCCACGTCGCCG
The DNA here is from genome assembly GCF_051016555.1 of Agromyces sp. Marseille-Q5079. NCBI lineage: Bacteria > Bacillati > Actinomycetota > Actinomycetes > Micrococcales > Microbacteriaceae > Agromyces > Agromyces sp. Marseille-Q5079. Next base: position 796,567 of record NZ_JBPEJF010000001.1, read on the forward strand.
CGCCCGTCGACAGGTCGCGAGCGGTCGATCCGAGACGTGGATTCCGGCACTTCGCGACCTCTCGACGACCAGGTTCGGCGTGGCGCAGCGCCGATGCGCACAGCCTACCCCGGGTGTCCGGGATCCCGGACGGATGCGGCCGCCACGGCGTTCCCGCCCGCGCGGGCGCACGCTGGAATGGAGGCATGAGCAGCACCATCGCGCCCGCCGACCCGTCCACGTCGTCCGCGGCATCCGTCACCGTGGGCACCGGCCCCCTGAGCATCGACGAGGTCGTCGCGGTCGCGAGGCACGGGGCATCCGTCGTGCTCGACCCCGCCGCACTCGACGAGGTGGAGCGCAGCCGGGCGATCATCGAGGGGCTCGCCGCCGATCCCGAGCCGCACTACGGCATCTCGACGGGCTTCGGCGCGCTCGCGACCACCTTCATCGCCGAGGACCGCCGCGCGCAGCTGCAGGCGAGCCTCGTACGCTCGCATGCCGCCGGCTCCGGCGCGGAGGTCGAACGCGAGGTGGTGCGCGCCCTCATGCTGCTGCGCCTCTCGACGCTCATGACGGGCCGCACGGGCGTGCGCCGGGTCACCGCCGAGACGTACGCCGCGATCCTCAACGCCGGCATCACCCCGGTCGTACGCGAGTACGGCTCGCTCGGCTGCTCGGGCGACCTCGCGCCCCTCTCGCACTGCGCCCTCGTGGCGATGGGCGAGGGCGAGGCACGCGTCAGCGGGCCTCGCCCTCGAAAGGCGGCAGCCGTAGCGGGCGAGGCGCGCAGCGCCGAGCCGCGTCACGCGGAAGGCTCCGAGACGCAAGCCCCGCCCGCAACCGTCCTCATGCCGGCGAGCGCCGCCCTCGCCGCAGCCGGCATCGCGCCGCTCCGCCTCGGCGAGAAGGAGGGCCTCGCGCTCATCAACGGCACCGACGGCATGCTCGGCATGCTGGCCCTCGCGATCGACGACCTGCGGATGCTGCTCGCCACCGCCGACGTCGCCGCGGCCATGAGCGTCGAGGGCCTCCTCGGCACCGACGCCGTGTTCGCCGAGGACCTGCACCGCCTGCGCCCGCAGCGCGGACAGGCGGCGTCCGCGGCGAACCTGCGGCACCTGCTCGCGGGCTCCCCCATCGTCGCCAGCCACAAGGGCCCCGAGTGCACCCGCGTGCAGGACGCCTACTCGCTGCGCTGCGCCCCGCAGGTGCACGGCGCCGCGCGGGACACGCTCGCGCACGCGGCATCCGTCGCCGATGCCGAGCTCGCGAGCGCGATCGACAACCCCGTGCTCACGCCCGACGGCCGCGTCGAGTCGAACGGCAACTTCCACGGCGCGCCGGTCGCGTACGTGCTCGACTTCCTCGCGATCGCGGTGGCGGATGTCGCGTCGATGAGCGAGCGGCGCACCGACCGGTTCCTCGACCGGGCGCGCAACCAGGGCCTGCCGCCCTTCCTCGCGCACGAGGTCGGCGTGGACTCGGGCCTCATGATCGCGCAGTACACCGCCGCGGGCATCGTGTCGGAGCTGAAGCGGCTCGCCGTGCCGGCCTCCGTCGACTCGATCCCGTCATCGGCGATGCAGGAGGACCACGTCTCGATGGGATGGGCGGCCGCGCGCAAACTCCGCCGATCGATCGACGGTCTCTCGCGGGTGCTCGCGATCGAGGTCATGACGGCCGCGCGCGGGCTCGCGCTGCGCGCCCCGCTGGAGCCCGGCGCCGCGACCGGGGCCGTCGTCGCGCTCATCGCCGAGGTCGGCGCCGTGCCGGGTCCCGATCGCTTCCTCTCGCCCGAGATCGAGACGATCAGCGGGCTCGTGGCCACCGGAGCGGTGCGCGAATGCGCAGTGCGCGCCCTCGGTACGACGCTCGACTGAGGCGGTCCCCCCGCGATTCCAGTGCGTCGGATCGCCACCCCCAGAGTGGGGGCGTTCGAGTCGAATCCGCTGTTGTGCGGCCCCGCGCCCGGTGACAGACTGAAACCGGTCGGTGCCAACTCGCCGGCAGCACGAAACGGAACACATTGACGAAATCGCGATCCCGCTTCACGACACCTCGCACACTTGCTGTGCGAGCGGGAAGGCGCGCCAGCTTCGCCGCCTCGGCGATCGCGCTGACGCTGCTCGTGGGAGTCGTGGGCGCGACGCCGTCATACGCCGAAGAGCCGTCGCCGGTCGACGCGAGCACGCTCGACGCCGGCACGGCCGACACCGGCGCGGCCGACACCGGCACCGGCGCCGAGGACTCGACGAGCACGCCGACTCCTCCGGCGACTGAGGCGCCCGCGACCGAGTCGCCGACGCCCGAGCCGACCCCCACTCCGACGCCCGAGCCGACTCCGACGCCCACACCGACGCCGACTCCGACGCCCACACCGACCCCCACGCCGACGCCGACTCCCGAGCCGACCCCCACACCGACTCCCGAGCCGACACCGACGCCGACTCCCGAGCCGACTCCCGAACCCGAGCCGACGCCCGCACCTCAGCCCGCCGCACCTGCCGCGCCGCAGGCGCCCGTGGTCTTCCAGGGCGACGGACCGTTCGTGCGCGTCGTCTCCGGCGTCAACCGCGACATCACGTCGCTGCTCGGCGCCCGCACTGCCATCGATCGGGCGACCAAGTCCGTCCGCACCGCCGAGACGGCCGTCGCCGATGCCCGCTCGACCCGGGAGGTCGCCCGCTCGCTCGCCCGTGTCGCCGACGCCGACGCCCTGGCCGCCCGGGCCGAGGCCGATGCCGCCGCCCGCACGTACTTCGCCGCGGCGAACGGAACCGGCGACACCACCACCTCGATGGACGCCGTCTTCGGCGCGGGTCAAGACCTGCTCGCCGGGCTCGCCGGCATGGCGAGGGTCTCGCAGATCGCCGGCGACGCCGACGCGCTCGAGAAGATCGCCGCGGCCCGCGACGCCGACGCGGATGCCGCCGAGGAGGCTGCCGCCGCCGCATGGGCGGCCGCCGACGACGTTCCCGTCGAGGCCAGGGAGGACGACCTCAGCGACGCCGAGCGCGCCCTGACCGCCGCGCGCACCAACATGAGCGGCCTGCAGGCGAAGGCGGCGGCCAGCAGCATCGCGGTCATCGACACGCTCCCCGCCGACTCGGGCCAGCTGAGCGATCAGGGCTGGTCTCAGCCCGTCGCAGGCAACCTCACCGACGGCTTCGGACCCCGCCCCGACAAGCCCATCGCGGGCGTCAACGAGTTCCACCGCGGCACCGACGTCGCCGCCGCCTGCAAGTCCCCGGTGTTCGCAGCGACGACCGGCGTGGTCGTCGAGGCGCGCACCAACGGCAGCTACGGCAACTGGGTCCTCATCGACCACGGCTCGGGCGTCTCGACCGGCTACGCCCACCTCATCGACGGCGGCATCCTCGTGAGCGCCGGGCAGTCCGTCACGGCGGGCCAGCTCATCGGCATGGTCGGCAGCACCGGCGCCTCGACCGGATGCCACCTGCACTTCGAGGTCCGGCTCGACGGCACGGCGGTCGACTCCCGGCCCTTCATGGCCGCCCGCGGCATCGCCATCGGCTGACCTGCAGCGCGCCCGACCGCCGGCCAGTCATCGCCCGCTCGCCCGCCGCCCGCCATCGCCTGCACGCCAGTCATCGCCCGCCCAACTGCAGGAGATGAGGCGCGATCCGCGCTGTCAGCGGGGATGCGGCCTGTTCTCCTGCACCGCGACCGGCGGCCCCGCCTGGCCGCGTCTGGGATCCCGGACGCCGCGCTCGCGGCATCCGTTGTCGGCTCGACGGCCGTGGTGTGGGATCGGAACATGACCGACGCACCGACCACCGAGCACGCCCCGCGCACCGTTCGCGCCGCCCGCGGATCGCAGCTGACCGCGAAGAGCTGGCAGACCGAGGCGCCGCTGCGCATGCTCATGAACAACCTCGACCCCGAGGTCGCCGAGCGCCCCGAGGACCTCATCGTCTACGGCGGCACCGGCAAGGCGGCCCGCAACTGGGAGTCCTTCGACGCGATCGTCCGCACGCTCGAGGACCTCGAGGCCGACGAGACGCTGCTCGTGCAGTCGGGCAAGCCGGTCGGCGTCTTCCGCACGCACGAGTGGGCGCCGCGCGTGCTCATCGCCAACTCGAACCTCGTGGGCGACTGGGCGACGTGGCCCGAGTTCCGCCGGCTCGAGCAGCAGGGTCTCACGATGTACGGCCAGATGACGGCCGGCTCGTGGATCTACATCGGCACGCAGGGCATCCTGCAGGGCACGTACGAGACGTTCGGCGCGATCGCCCGGGCGCGGTACGACGGCACGCTCGCGGGCACGCTGACCCTCACGGGCGGATGCGGCGGCATGGGCGGAGCCCAGCCCCTCGCCGTGACCATGAACGAGGGCGTCGTGCTCATCGTCGACGTCGACGAGACCCGTCTCGCCCGACGCGTCGAGCACGGCTACCTCGACGAGATGACCGACGACCTCGACGACGCGATCGCCCGAGTGCTCGCCGCGAAGGAGGCGCGCACGCCGCTCAGCGTCGGCCTCGTCGGCAACGCCGCGACCGTGTTCCCCGAGCTCCTCGCCCGCGGCGTCGCGATCGACATCGTCACCGACCAGACGAGCGCGCACGACCCGCTCAACTATCTCCCCGAGGGCGTGAGCGTGGCCGAGTGGCACGAGCTCGCGGCATCCGACCCCGAGGCCTTCACCGACCGGGCCCGCGCGTCGATGGCGAAGCAGGTGCGGGCGATGGTCGAGTTCCAGGATGCCGGCGCCGAGGTCTTCGACTACGGCAACTCGATCCGCCGCGAGGCCGAGCTCGGCGGCTACGACCGCGCGTTCGCGTTCCCGGGCTTCGTGCCGGCCTACATCCGCCCGCTCTTCGCCGAGGGCAAGGGCCCGTTCCGCTGGGCGGCCCTCTCGGGCGACCCCGCCGACATCGCCGCGACCGACCGTGCGATCCTCGAGCTGTTCCCCGACGACGAGCACCTTCACCGCTGGATCACGCAGGCCGGCGAGAAGGTGCATTTCGAGGGCCTGCCCGCGCGCATCTGCTGGCTCGGCTACCAGGAACGGCACCTCGCGGGCCTGAAGTTCAACGAGATGGTGGCCTCGGGCGAGCTCAGCGCTCCGGTCGTCATCGGGCGCGACCACCTCGACTCCGGCTCGGTCGCGAGCCCCTACCGCGAGACCGAGGCCATGGCCGACGGCTCCGACGCGATCGCCGACTGGCCGCTGCTGAACGCCCTGCTCAATACGGCCTCGGGCGCGACGTGGGTGTCGCTGCACCACGGCGGCGGCGTCGGCATCGGCCGTTCGATCCACGCCGGCCAGGTCATCGTCGCCGACGGCACCGACCTCGCCGCCGAGAAGATCGCGCGCGTACTCGTGAACGACCCGGGCACCGGCGTCATGCGGCACGTCGACGCGGGATACGAGCGGGCGGTCGAGGTCGCTCGCGAGCGCGGCCTGCGCGTGCCTATGCTCGACGCATGAGCGACGGCGCGGCTGCGGCACGGATGCTGCTCACGGGCATCGCCGAGCTCGTGACCAATGACCCGGCACCCGACCGCGACGGCGGGTCGCTCGGCCTCCTGCGCGACGCCGCGGTGCTCGTGGAGGACGGACGCATCGCGTGGGTCGGTCGCTCCACCCACGCGCACGAGCGACTGGCGGGGCCCGCCGAGCGCGACGACCGCCGTGAGGCAGAGGAGCACCGCACACTGTGGGACGCCGACGTCGAGATCATCGATCTCGGCGGCCGCGCCGTCATCCCCGGCTTCGTCGACAGCCACACGCACCTCGTCTTCGGCGGCGACCGGGCCGACGAGTTCGCGGCGCGTATGTCCGGACGGGCATACGAGGCAGGCGGTATCCGCTCGACCGTCGCGGCGACGCGCGCTGCGAGCGACGACGAGCTCCGCGACCGCCTCGCAGGATTCGTCGCCGAGCTGCACGCGCAGGGCACGACGACGTTCGAGATCAAGTCGGGTTACGGCCTGAGCGTCGCCGACGAGGAGCGCCTCGTGCGCCTGGCCCGCGAGGTCACCGACGAGGTCACGTTCCTCGGCGCCCACGTCGTGCCGTTCGAGTTCCGCGAGGACCCCGCGTTCGGCGAGCCCGGCACCCCCGAGGCGTCCGCCCGCGCGGCCGATGCCTACGTCGACCTCGTGGTCGGCGAGATGCTCGATGCCTGCGCGCCGCACGCCCGCTGGGTCGACGCGTTCTGCGAGCGCGGCGCCTTCACGCCGGAGCAGTCGCGCCGCGTGCTGGAGGCGGGCGCTGCGGCGGGGCTCGGCATCCGCGTGCACGGCAACCAGCTCGGCCCGGGCGGCGGTGTCCGGCTCGCGGTCGAGCTCGGGGCGGCCTCCGTCGACCATTGCACCTACCTCGACGATGCGGATGTCGCGGCGCTCGCAGCATCCGACACGGTGGCCACGCTGCTGCCGGGCGTCGAGTTCTCGACGCGGCAGCCGTATCCCGACGCGCGCCGCCTCATCGACGCCGGCGCGACCGTCGCCCTCGCGAGCGACTGCAACCCCGGGTCGAGCTTCACGAGTTCGCTGCCGTTCTGCATCGCCGTGGCTGTGCGCGACATGGGCATGACGCCGGCCGAGGCCGTGTGGGCCTCGACCGCGGGCGGCGCGGCGGCACTGCGACGCACGGATGTCGGGGCGATCCGCCCGGGCGCTCGGGCCGACCTCGTCGAGCTCGACGCCCCGAGCCACGTGCACCTCGCCTATCGGCCGGGCGTACCGCTCGTGCGTCGCGTCTGGGCAGCGGGAGCGCTCGTCGCAGGCTGAGCAGCGCCTCGCCGGCCGAATCCAGGTTCGGCCCGGGGCTGCGAACCACCCGCCGCGGGCAACGGGATCCGCGGACCACGCGCTACGGACCACGAGCTGCGGACCACGAGCCGCGGACCAAAGGTCACCGCCGGCAACCTCCGGCTGGGTGCCGCTGGTCGCGGACCACTCGCCGCGCACAAGTCCGCCCACGGGGACCTCCGGCGGGGTGCCGTTCTCGGATTCGGCACCACATCACCACATCACCACATCACCACATCACCACATCACCACATCACCACATCACCACATCACCACATCACCACATCACCACATCACCACTGAGTTTCTCGGCCCGATCCTCCGTTCCGCGGCTGATCGACTCGGTCGCGCGTCCAGGAGTCGACCTTCGAGCAATCGGTGCGTCACGGGTGGGGGTATTCCTCCTGAAACCGGCGCTACTTCGCTACTTCGCTACAGGGTTTCGCAGGGGAACCACACTCCGAGGTGGCCGAACGCGTCCGTCACCCGATGGTTCTGGTCTCGCGCCTCCAAGGCCGACACGATCCGAAGGACGCCCGCGCCCGCCGCCACGCGGCGTCGGACCACGCGGCGTCGAGCCACGCGGCGTCGAGCCACGCGGCGTCAGGCGCGGCGCACTTCGAGGGCGCTGACCCCGCTGAAGCCGATCCACGCGCGATCGCCTGCCTCGACGAGCGTCGCGAGCACGTGCTCGCACGATCCGCAGCGCACCACGGTGCCGGCGGGGCTCGTGAACACGAGCGCGCGCGCGAACTCGGCGACCTCGCCGCAGCCGTTGCACCTCGCACGGGCAGCCGTCACGTCGAACGAGAAGTAGTCGGCGAGCGGGCCGGCGAGCGCATTGCCGTCGAGGTGATCCATCAGGTTCCTCCGAAACGTTCGGTGCGGATGTCCCGGGCATCGTGCCCGAGTTCGATGAGCCACGACGCGACCCGCTCGACGAAGCCGGTCGAGCCGCAGACGTAGACGCGCGGCGCCTCGCCCGCCGGGATGACCGCTGCGGCGAGCGCATCGCGCGTGACGCGGCCGGGCGCGACCGACCAGCCCTCGGGCGCGGAGCGCGTGTAGACGAGGTCGAGTGCGAACGGCGCGGATGCCGCGACGAGCGCCTCGAGCTCGGGCGCGAAGTACACGTCGTCGGGTGTGCGCACCGAGTAGAGCATGCGGAACGGGGTCGCATCGTCGGCGTCGCCGTGGGCCTGCGCCATGGCGACGAGCGGCACGACGCCCGAGCCGCCGGCGATGAGCTGCACGGGTCGCGCCGGCGCCGCGGCATCCGCCACAGGCTGCCACACGAAGAACGCGCCGAGCGGACCGTGCACCTCGAAGCGGTCGCCAGCACGCACCTCATCGACGAGGTACGGGGAGACCTCGCCACCAGGCACCCGGTCGACGGCGAGCACGACGCGAGTCGCATCACCGGTGGCCGGCCCCGACGAGGCGATCGAGTACGAGCGCGTCGCGGTGTACCCGTCGGGAGCGGTCAGGCGCACATCGAGGTGCTGCCCCGCGGCGTTGCCCGGCCAGCCCTCGACCTCGAGCTCGAGGCGTGCGGCCGTGCGGGTCTCGGCCGTCTTGGCGACGACGGTCGCCGCATGCCAGCCCGATCGCGGAACAGTGGGGCGCCCGATCACCAGTACCGCTCCTCCTGCCACGGGTCGCCGTGGATGTGGTAGCCGTTCTGCTCCCAGAAGCCCGGGTCGTCACGCGGCATCATCACGAGCGATCGCACCCACTTGGCGCTCTTCCAGAAGTACAGGTGGGGCACGAGCAGCCGCGCCGGGCCGCCGTGCTCGGGGTCGAGGGGTTCGCCGTCGAACTCGGTGGCGATCCACGCCTGTCCGTCGAGCAGTTCATCGAGCGGCACGTTCGTCGTGTACCCGCCGAAGCTGTGCGCCATGACGAAGTCGAACTGCGACTCGACGTCCTCGAAGAGCGTGTCGAGCGAGACGCCGCGCCAGCTCGTGCCGAGCTTCGACCAGTGCGTCACGCAGTGGATGTCGGTCGTGATGTCCTCGGCCGGGAGCGCCTGGAACTCGTCCCACGTCCACCGGTGCGTGCCGGTCTCGGCGACGATGGTGAACGACCACTCCTCGGTGTCGACCTCGGGCGTCGGCCCGGCCGAGAGCACCGGGAAGTCGTGCACCAGGGTCTGCCCCGGCGGGAGCCGATCGTCGCGATCCCGTGACCTGCCGCCGAATCCACGCGTGACGAATGACATTCGCACCCCTCTCCACGCCCGACGATACCGACGACACGGGCCGCTGTCACCGGTTACCCGTCGCGCGAGGGCTGGATACGCCGACCGCCGCGACGCACGGTCGGCGCTACCGTAGACGCATGCCGAGCACGCGGGCCGCGTTCCACGAGACGGCCACCCTGATCCCGGTGGCGCAGCACCTCGAGCGCGTGCTCCGGTCGATGCGGCACATCGTGGTGGAGCGCGGGTCCGAGGCCGTCGAACACGTGCGGCTCGCGGATGCCGCAGGGCGCACGCTCGCGGCATCCGTCGACGCCCTCATCGCCTCGCCTCCGTTCGACAACTCGGCCATGGACGGCTACGCGGTGAGGTGGGCGGATGTCGCCGATGCGACGCCCGAGCGGCCGGTCGCGTTGACCGTGGTGGCCGATCACGCCGCGGGCTCGTCCTCGGCGCACGAGGCGGAGCCGCTCGGTGGCGGCGAGGCCGCGCGCATCATGACCGGGGCCCCGATCCCGACCGGAGCCGACACCGTCGTGCCCGTCGAACGCACCGATGGCGGCGGCGATGAGACCCCGGGGTCCGACGTGCACCGGGTCCTCATCTTCAGCGCACCGCCGATCGGGCGCCACATCCGCCGCGCGGGCGAGGACCTCCGCGTCGGCGACCGTCTGCTCGAGGCGGGCACGGTGCTCGGTCCGCGGCAGGTCGCGGGTGCGGCGACCGCGGGCCATTCCGACCTCCCGGTCGTGCGGATGCCGCGGGTGAGCGTGGTCGCGACGGGCAGCGAGCTCGCCGAGCCCGGTGAGGCGCTCGCGCCCGGGATCATCCCCGACTCGAACTCGCTGCTCCTCGCGGGCCTCGTGCGCGAGGCGGGCTGCGCGGTCACCGAGGTGGTGCGCATGCCCGACGACGCCGACCTGCTGCGCGCGTGGCTCGAGGAGCGTGAACCCTGCGACGCCGTGGTGTTCTCCGGCGGCGTGAGCGTGGGCGCGTACGACGTCGTGCGCCGAGTGCTGGCCAAGCTCGGCACGGTCGAGTTCGTGCGCGTGGCGATGCAGCCGGGATCCCCGCAGGCGTTCGGGCGGCTCGCCGACGGCACGCCCGTGTTCGGCCTGCCCGGCAACCCCGTCGCGGTGGCCGTGTCGTTCGAGGTGTTCGTGCGACCGGCGCTGCTGACACTGCAGGGACGCACGGTGCAGCGTCGGCGCGTGCGAGCGGAGGTCGCGCGCGGATGGTCCTCCCCCTCCGGCCGGCTGCAGGTCATGCCGGTGTCCTTCGTCGCCCCGACCGCGGAGGGCCGCGCGGGCGAAGAGGGCGACGCACCCGCCGTGCGCCCGGCCACGAGCGGCGGCGCTGGCTCGCACCTCTCGGGCGGGCTCGCGGCCGCCGACGGGTTCGCCCTCGTGCCCGAGCAGGTCGAGCGCGTCGATCCCGGCGACGTCGTCGACGTCTTGGTGCTCCCATGACGGATGCCGCGACGCGTCCACTCGACGCCGTGCTGCTCGCGGGCGGGCGGGCGAGTCGCCTCGACGGGGCGAGCAAGCCCGACCTCGAGGTCGGAGGCCGCACGCTGCTGCAGCACGCCGTCGACGCGGCCCGCTCAGCGGGCGTCCGCCGCATCGTCGTCGTCGGACCGTCGTCGCTCGTGGCTCCCGGATGCCTCGTGGTTCGCGAGAACCCGCCGTTCGGCGGCCCCGTCGCGGCGATCGCCGCAGGCCTCGCGGCCCTCGACGCCGCGAGCCGCCCGAGTGGCGGAGCCGTCGACCGGTCGAGCAATGAGCCGTCACAGGATCTCGGCATCGCCGCCGCGGCATCCGACGTGCTCGTGCTCGCCTGCGACCTGCCGGCCGCGGGCCTCGCGGTCGCACGACTGCTCGCGCATCGCGCTGACGACGAGTCCGGCGCCCCACGAGACGGCGCCTGCCTCGTCGACGCCGACGGCCGCACCCAGTGGCTCACTGCCGTCTATGCCCGTGCTGTCCTCGACCGGGCCTTCGCCGCGCTCGACCGGCCGGCCGACGGCGCCGCCATGCGGCACCTCGTCGCCTCGCTCGACCTCGTCGCCATCGACGATGCCGGCAGCGCGGCCGACGTCGACACCTGGGCCGACCTCGAACGTGCCCGCGCCGCGCACGAGTCCGCCGCGGACCACGCCCGCGCTGACGCCGAGCGAGGCATCGCCGACCACCCGATCCGACCTCAGGAGCCCCGATGAACGCAGAGACCCCCGACACCACTCCGGCGGACCTCGATGCCTGGGTCGCGAAGGTCGCCGCCGACCTCGGACTCGATCCCGCTGAGATTCCGGTCGGCGACATCCTCGATCTGACCCGCCGTGTGGCGCACGGGGTCGCCCGCCCTGCGGGCCCGGTCACGGCGTTCATGCTCGGCCTCGCCATCGGTCGCGGCACGACACCGGGCGCCACCCCCGACGTCGCCGACCGTCTCGGAGCCCTCGCCGAGCGCTGAACCGATCCCCGACGGCTCCCCGCCGATCACGGAGCCTTCCGACGCGCGCACGCCACCGGCATCCCGCCCGGCAATTCCCGCGTCACCCACGGCACTCACGGCACTCACGGCACTCACGGCGTGAGGACACCGACGACCTCCCGCCCCGGCAAGTCCCGTGCACCCCCGGCACCCTTCAGCGTGAAGACACCGCCTGCATCCCGCCCCGTCCGATCCCGCATCACCCACAGCCACCCTCCGACGGGCGCACGTCACTGAGCCACTGTGCTGCATCCCGTCCTCCCCATGGTGCGCCGAAGCCGCGAAGTACCCACAGCCTCGGGATCCCCGACCCGGTCCCGGTGTCGGTCGGCAGTCTTGCTCTCAGAACACGCGGCACTCCGGCACTCCGGCACTCCGGCACTCCGGCACTCCGGCACTCCGGCACTCCGGCACTCCGGCACTCCGGCACTCCGGCACTCCGGCACTCCGGCACTCCGGCACTCCGGCACTCCGGCACTCCGGCACTCCGGCACTCCGGCACTCCGGCACTCCGGCACCGTAATCCAGAACGGAGTCCCCTCCCCGAAAGGACGCGACATGACCGACAGCTCACTCAAGGCGGATGCGGAGACGGGTCGGCTGGTCGACGACCTCGCCTACCTCCTCGGCACCACGAAGAAGCACGTCCTCGCCGAGGCGGTGGTCGCGTACGCAGCGACGCGGATGCCTGCGGGACCTGAGCGGTTGCCGTACACCGATCTCTCCGTCCGCCAACGGCTCATCCTCCGCCGCGATGAACTGCTGCGGCTCTTCGCCCGTCACGGGGCATCCGACGTCCGACTCATCGGACCGTTCGCGAAGGGCGACGACGTCGACCTGGTCGAGATCCTCGCCGAGACGGACATCATGATGGGCGGTGACGCCGCGCCCATGCTCGCCGATCTGGCGCGCGGCGTGCTCATGACACCGGTCGAGGTCACGTCCGCGACCGGACTCGCGTTCTCGGAACCCGAACGACTCGAACGCATTCGCGCCGAGTCGATTCCGCTCTGATCAGCACGCCGGTGGGGGCGAGACGCCTCGAGCCGCGAACGCCGCCTCGGCTCAGCGGTTCAGAAGCTCAGAGGTTCAGAGGTTCACCCATTCGGTGGTGCCGCCGTCGAGGTGCTGCCGCTTCCAGATCGGCGTGTGCTCCTTGATGCGGTCGACGAGGAACCCGCAGACCGAGAACGCCTGCGCCCGGTGCGGCGCGGCGACGGAGGCCACGAGCGCCACGTCGCCGATGCCGAGGGAACCGATGCGGTGCGCGGCCGCGATGCGCAATCCCGTCTCGCGAGCGACCTGGGCGAGGGTCTCGCGCAGGAACGCCTCGGCCTCGGGATGGGCCTCGTAGTCGAGGGCGGTCACGCTCTCGCCGTGGTCGTGGTCGCGGATCACGCCCTCGAAGGTCACGAGCGCGCCGTTCTCGGGCGAACGCACGAACGCCTCGATCTCGGCACGGTCGAGCACGTCGGTGGTGACGCGCGCGAGGACCTCGGGTTCAGACATCGGTGTCTCCTTCGGGTCGAGCGGATGTCGCGTGGCTCCCGTGATCGGGGCCGACTCGCGTGTCGGCAGCGGCCTCGCGCGGTGCGTGGTCACCGCCGGCGAGTTGGTCGACGAGATGCGGCAGGAGCCCGTCGAGCACGGCCAGGCCGTCGGCGACGCCGCCCCGCGATCCGGGGAGGTTCACGACGACCGAGCGTCCGGCGATGCCGGCCAGCGCCCGGCTCAGCGCGGCCGTCGGCGTCGCCGCACGTCCGGCGGCGCGGATCGCCTCGGCGACACCGGCGAGTTCCTGGTCGAGCACGGCGAGCGTCGCCTCAGGTGTGCGGTCGCCGGGGTTCACGCCGGTGCCGCCGGTCGTGATGAGCACGGCGGGCGAACCCGCGACGGCCCCGCGTACGGCGTCGGCGATGTCAGCGTCCGAGACGACGATCGGCGCGGGTGCGTCGTAGCCGCGTTCGCGCAGCCAGTCGACGATGATCGGCCCCGTGGTGTCGGCTGCCTCGCCGGCGGCCGCCCTGGTCGAGGAGACGAGGACGAGCGCCGGGCGCGAAGGTGCGGCATCCGTCGCCGGCTCGGTGGGCGCGGCCGGACCCGTGGCGGGCAGGGCCGGCTCCGGGGCATCCGCTCGCCAGATGCCGCGCTTGCCGCCGCGCTTCTCGACCAGGCGGATGCCGCCGGTCTGCGCCGCCGGATCGATGGCCTTGACCATGTCGTGCAGGGTGAGGGCGGCGACCGCGACCGCGGTGAGCGCCTCCATCTCGATGCCCGTGCGGGCGGTCGTGGAGACGGTCGCGCGGATCGTGATCGCGCGCTGCTCGAACCCGAAGTCGATCGACACCGCGTCGAGCGGCACGATGTGCGCCAGCGGGATGAGATCACTCGTGCGCTTGGCCGCCTGGATGCCCGCGATGCGAGCCGTCGGCAGGACATCGGCCTTCTTGAGGCCGTCGCTGCGGACCAGCCCGACCACCTCGGTCGTCGTGTCGAGGCGCCCCTCGGCGATCGCGACGCGGCGCGTCACCGGCTTGGCGCCGACGTCGACCATGCGCGCACGACCGTCGTCGTCGAGATGGGTGAGCGGGTTCATACCCTCACGCTAGCCGCCATCGCGCACGCCGTGAACGCGGAACGGGCCGCGAGCGGGGATTCCGCTCACGGCCCGTCGGCCGAGTCGTCGTCGGGCGCCGCTCAGGCTCCGATCGGCGCGGCGGTCTGCAGCAGCGCCCGCACGGAGGTGGTGCGCCGGCGGGCGACCGCGATCGTCGTCGCCGCGAACGAGAGCACCGTCCACACGACGAGCCCGACGACCGCGGCGCCGAGACCGTCGGCGGACGTGAGCGCCGCGACCATCCCGTTGTAGGCGGGCGAGGTCGGCATGAGGGCGGCCACCTCGCTGAGCACGCCGGGCACCGTCGAGACCACTCCCGTCGCGACCGCGAGCACGCCGATCAGGGCCGAGACCCATCTGCCGGCGCCGCCGAGCACGGCGACGAGCCCCTGGTTCACGGCGGAGAAAGCGACGCCCGCCCCGACGCAGACGGCCGCGAACGTGAGCCACTGGCCGACCTCGTACGAGGCGGCGAGCTGCACGACCACGGCGACGAGCACGCCCTGCAGGGCGCCGAGCGCGGCGGCCGGTGCGAACCCGCGGAGTGCGAGCAACGCCGACGGCGCGCGCGAGGTGAGCGCCCGGCGGGACACGGCCTGCAGGGCGACGAACGTCGCGAGACCCCCGAACCAGAGCGCGAGCGTCGCGAGCAGCGGGATCGCGGATGCCCCGAACAGCGAGTCGCCCGCCCCTTCGGCCGAGACCGGGTCCGCGACGACCGACGCGAGGCTCTGCGCCTCGCCGTCGGTGTACGAGGGGACCGACTCCGACGCGGTGCGGAGCCCGGTCGCGAGTTCATCCGTGCCGTCGGCGAGCGACTGCACGCCGGTCGCGAGGGTGCCGGCACCGGCGGCGAGCGCGTCGGCGCCCGAACCCAGCTGCGTGGCGCCGTCGGCGAGCGCTCGGGCTCCGTCGGCCGACTGCGTCGTGCCGTCGGCGAGCTGGGTGAGGCCGGCCGAGAGCTCGTCGGTCTTCGCGGCGGCTTCGGTGAGTCCGGCGCTCGACTGGGTGGTGAGCTGCGCGATGCCGTCGGCGGTCGGCTGCGCGTACCCGCTGGCGGTGCCGGCGGCCTTCGCTGCGGCACCCGCATCGGTCGCGACCGTGCCCGCGTCCGCCGCGGCCGCCGCGAGGTCGGCGCAGAAGGTGCTCGTCGGGCTCGGCTGGACGCATTGCGCCGCGAGCGTGCCGAGGGTCATCGCGAGGTCGCCGGCGGATGTCGCGACGCCGACGGTCTGCGTGGCGGCATCCGAGGCGTTGGCGGCCGTTGCCTGCGCCGCCCCGACGAGGTCCTGGTTGTTCACGCCCGCGGCCGCGTCGCGCAGCCCGGAGGCCAGCGCGCCCGCGCCGGCGGCGGCACCGCTCGTGCCCTCGGCGATGGTGTCGAGACCGGTGCCGAGCGACGCGGCGCCGGTCGAGAGGCCTGCGGCACCGGTTGCGAGCTGGGTCGCGCCGTCGGGCAGTGCGGCCGCGCCGTCGGCGGCCTGCTGCGCGCCGTCGGCGAGCTTCACGGCGCCGTCGGCCGCGGTGCCGAGTTGCGTGCCGAGGCTCGTGAACCCGAGGAACACGTTCTCGAGGTACGTGGACGAGAGCTGCTCGCCGAGCACGCTCGTCGCGGTCTGCGTGACCTGCGCCGTGATCGCGTCGTCGACGACGAGGCTGTCGGGCGGCGTCGTCACCTCGATCGTGGCGCGCTCGGGCGTGCCGCCGGGGGCGGTGGACGTCGCGGCCGCCGAGAAGTTCTCGGGGATCGTGATGACGGCGGCGTACGTGCCGTCGGCGAGGCCGGACGTCGCGTCGTCGGCGTTCGAGATCGTCCAGGTGAGGTTCGACGTGTCGTCGCCGGCCCCCTCGACGAGCCCGGCGGTGAGCTGGCGTCCGAGCGGTACGAGCTGGTCGTCGATCGTGACCGGCTCGTCCTCGTTCACGATCGCGGCGTTCAGGGTGTCGAGCCGTTCGGTCGGGTTGTAGAGGGCCGCGACGAGGATGCCGCCGATGACGACGGGCAGCATCAGCACGCCGATGATCGTGAGCCAGGTGACGGGACGCTTCGAGCGCGCGCGTTCGATGGGGAGGGTCATGCGTTCACCTCGGTGGTGGAGAGTGCCGGCGCCGGTTCGGCGGGCGGGGTGAGTTCGAGCACGGGGACGTCGCTGCGGCCGGCCGATGCGAGCAGCGCACGCGCCGTCTCGGCGTCGGTCGCCGAGAGCACGACGGTGACGGATGCCTCGAGCGAGGCGTCCCACAGGGCGGACGCGACGCGGTCGCGGGCGGTCGCGTCGACGAGCTGGTCGGCGCCGTCGATCACGACGATGCCGCCGCGTCCGCGGGCCGCGCGCCGCACCTCGGCGGCGGGATCGTCCGCGTCGCCGAGCAGGGCGACGCCGACGCGCGAGCGCACCCATGCCGATCGGCCCGGCAGCAGGTGGCCGCCGACGCGCAGGCGCCCGCCCGTGGGGTCGATGCGGCCGGCGATGGCCAGGAGCAGGGCGCGCGTGGCGATGCGGTCGGTGCCGGTGACGATGAGCGACTGTCCGGGTTCGACGCGCAGGCTCACGCCCTCGAACACGGTGACGTCGCGTTCGACGAGCGAGACGCCGGCGCCGACGACCGCGGCCGTCGTGTCGGGTTCAGGCCAGTCGGCGAGCGCGAGCTCGCGTTCGACGGCCTCGCCCTCGATGTCGAAGTGGGGCAGCACGCGGTCGAGCCACTTCGGCAGCCACCAGGCCTTGTCGCCGAGCAGCGCCATGACCGCGGGCACGAACGTCATGCGCACGACGAACGCGTCGATCGCGATGCCGACGGCGAGGCCGAGCGCGATGGGCTTGAGCGAGGAGTCGCCCTCGGGCACGAACGCGGCGAAGACCGCGAACATGATGACGGCGGCGGCCGTGACGACGCGCGCGGAGGCGGTGAAGCCCGAGCGCACGGCGCCGATGGCGACCTCTCGAGGGCTGCGGCTCGCATGGCCGTCGAGGGCCTTGCGGGCGTGCACGTAGTCCTCGCGCATGCGGCTGACGAGGAAGACCTGGTAGTCCATCGCGAGTCCGAACAGCACGCCCATCGCGACGATCGGCATGAAGCTGATGATCGGCCCGACCTTCGTCACGTGCAGCACGTCGGCGAACCAGCCCCACTCGAAGACCGCGGCCACGACGCCGAATGCGGCGAGCACCGAGAGCAGGTATCCGACCGCGGCGGTGATCGGCACCCAGATGGATCGGAACACGATCGCGAGCAGGATGAGCGAGAGCCCGACGACGAAGATGCCGAACGGGAGCAGTGCGGCGCCGAGTCGATCGGAGATGTCGATCGCGACGGCCGTGAAGCCCGTGACCTTGAGGTCGACGCCGTACTCGTCGAGGAAGTGGTCGTGCTGGCCGCGGAGCTCGCGCACGAGGTCGGCCGTCGCCGGGTCGTCTGGCGCGGTCGTCGGGATGATCTGCACAATGCCGGTGTCGGCGGTCTCGTTCGGGGTCGCGAGCGCGACGGTCTCGACGCCCGGCAGGGTGGCGATCTCGTCGCCGAGGTCCTCCATGAGCCCGAGCGGGTCGGTCGAGGTGACGATGGTGCCGGTCATGACGAGCGGCCCGTTGAAGCCGGGGCCGAAGTGCTCGGCAACGAGGTCGTACGACTGGCGCGCCTCGTTGTCCTCCGGCAGCATCCCGGCGTTCGGCAGCGCGAGCGCGAGGCTCGCGGCCGGCACGGCGATGAGTCCGAGGGAGAGCACGACCGCGACGGTCGTGACGACGGGGTGCCTGGTGACCAGGCCCACCCAGCGAGCGGCGAAGCCCCGCCGGGCGGGCTCGCCCGATGCGGCGTCCGCGTCGGCCCCGGTCGCGTCGGCATCGGATGCCGAGATCCGGTCGGATGCCGCGGCACGGCCGCCCGCGGCATCCGCACGGCTCGTTGCCCGGCGCCGCCGGCGCGGTTCGCGACGCTTCCAGCCGACGACGCGACCCTTCGCGAACCCGAGGAAGGCGGGCGTGAGCGTGATGGCGACGAGCACGGCGATCGCGACGGCCACCGCGGCGGCGATGCCCATGACCGTGAGGAACGGGATGTTCGCGAATCCGAGGCCGATGAGGGCGATGAGCACGGTGATGCCCGCGAAGACGACGGCGGAGCCGGCCGTTCCGGTCGCCCTGGCCGCCGATTCCTCCGGGTCCTCACCTGCTCTCACCTGGTCCTGATGTCGGGCCATGATGAACAGCGCGTAGTCGATGCCGACGGCGAGTCCGAGCATGAGCGCGAGCAGGGGCGTGGTCGAGGAGATCGTCGCGAACGCGGTCGAGAGCATGATGAGCGAGAGCGCGAGGCCGACGCCGATCACCGCGGAGGCGAGGGGGAGGAACGCCACGGCGATCGAGCGGAACGTGACGATGAGCACGAACAGCGCGATGAGCAGCCCGACGGCTTCGGTGAGCGTGACGCCCGGCACGGAGACGGCGAACAGGTCGCCCCCGAGCGAGACCTCGGAGCCGTCCGGCAGCGCGGCCTCGAGGTCCTCGGTGAGCTGGCCGAGGTCGTCCTTGGTGGCCGCGGGCACGTCGGTGGCCTCGCCGTCGAACTGCAGCCGCACGAGCGCGGCACTGTCGTCATCGGAGATGAGGCCGGTGACCATCTCGTCGTACGGGTCGGTCACGGCGAGCACGCCGTCGAGCCCCTCGATCTCGGTGATCGTCTGCTCGATCTCCGTGGTGAACGCCTCGTCCTCGATGCTCTGCCCGTCGGGGGCGACGACGATGAACTGCGCGCTCGTGCCGCTCGCCTGCGGGAACGAGCGGTTCAGCTGCTCGAGGCCGGCCTGCGACTCGGTGCCGGGGATCGAGAAGGAGTTGCTGGTGCCCTTGCCGAACATCGCGAAGGCGCCGCCGGCGATCACGAGCAGCAGCAGCCACGAGACGAGCACGCGCCACGGGTGCCGATAGGACCAGCGACCGAGCGAGTAGAGCAGAGTGGACACAGCGCCTCCGAGCCGATGTCAGGACAATTCGATACAGCGCTGTATCCGATACATAGTTGTATCGTAGGACGGACGCGCGCCACGAACCTGTGGCCTTCGTGTGAAACCGGGGGTTGAATGAGAGTCATGGCCGAACCCGAGGTGCCCGCGGCGACGGCGACGCGGAGCCGTGAACGCACGAGGCGCAAGCTGCTCGACGCGGCGGCCCAGGTCTTCGCCGAGGTCGGCCTCGATGCGGCATCCGTCGAAGCCGTCTGCGACCGGGCCGGCTTCACCCGCGGCGCGTTCTACTCCAACTTCGAGTCGAAGGACGAGCTGTTCCTCGAGCTCTCGGGCATCGTGGCGGGCGAGCGCGTCGAGGCGGTGCGATCCAGGGTCGGCCAGCTCGAGGAGGAGGGCGGGTTCGACACCCGGCCTGCCAACGCGTTCGCCATCATCGAGCAGGTGCTCGACGTCTCAGCCGACGACCGGCTCGGCGTGCTCCTCATGAGCGAGATCCGCATCCACGCCCTGCGCAACCCAGACCTCGCCGCGGCCTACCTGCAGCAGGAGGCCGAGATGCAGCGCGGCGTCGCCCAGATCGTGTCCGACATCGGGCGCGCCAAGGGCATCGAGTTCCGCGTCTCGTCCGACGAGGCCGCGCGCATCATGCTGCTCGTCTGGGAGGGCGCGGCCGTGCGCGCCGCCATGGCCGGCGTCGACGCCGAGGAGCTGCGACGCCGCACGAGCACCGAGCTCGCGCTCGTCGCCCAGCTCACGATCGTCGACCACCCCGAGCCGCAGCCGGAGTCCCGGCCGTAGCCCGGGTCAGAGCGCGATCGTCTCCACCGATTCGCCGGCCGCGAGCTCGATGACCTCCTCGGGCACGACGATCAGCAGGTCGGATGCCGCGAGCGCCGCGACGAGGTGCGAACCGGGTCCGCCCACGAGCACGGCGCGGCCCTCGGCATCACGGCGGCCGCGCAGGTACTGGCGACGCCCGGCGACGGACACGAGGGGTTCGGCCAGCACGAGACGGTCGACGGATGCCGCGGGCCGACCCGAGATCGCCCGCAGCGTCGGCGCGACGAAGAGCTCGAACGAGAGCTGCGCACTGACCGGATTGCCCGGGAACCCGATCACGGGCATGCCCCGGTAGGCTGCCGCAGCCTGCGGGCCGCCGGGTTGCATCGCGACGCTCCCGACCCACGCGCCGAGCGGCTCGAGGAGTTCGCGGACGACCTCATAGGCACCCTTGGAGACGCCCCCGCTCGTGATGACGAGCTCCGCGCCCGCCGCGCGAGCGGCGTCGAGCTCGTCGCGGAGGCGGTCGACGTCGTCGCGCACGCGGGCCTCGTGCACGACGATCGCGCCCGCGGCCTGCACGGCCGCTGCGAGCGCGACACCGTTCGCGTCGGGGATCTCGCCGGCGCCGAGCACCTCGCCCGGCGCGACGAGTTCGCTGCCGGTGCTGATCACCGCGACGCGCACGCGCTCGCGCACGAGCAGCTCGGTGATTCCGGAGGCCGCCGCGGCCGCGAGGTGCCGGGAGCCGAGCAGGAGCGCGGGCGGCAGCACGTCGTCGCCGGCGGCGAGATCGGAGCCGGCCTCCCGCACGTACTCGCCGGCCGCCCTGGCCCGGAGGATGCGGACGGAGTCGCCGTCCTCGGCCTCCGTGTCCTCCACGGGCACGACCGCGTCGGCGCCCTCGGGCACCTGGGCGCCGGTCATGATGCGCACCGCGGTGCCCGGCTCGAGCGCGAGCGGCGCGCCGGGAGCGGCGGCGACCTCGCCCGAGATCGACAGCGACACCGGCGCCCCGGCGACATCCGCGGCCCGCACGGCGAAGCCGTCCATCTGGGAGTTCCGGAACGGCGGCAAGGCGATGGGGGACTCGACCGGCGACGCGGTGATGCGACCGAGCGCCTCGCCGAGCGCGACGCGTTCGGTGGGTCGCGCGCCGAGGCCCGAGAGCAGCGAGCGCACGAACGACGCGTGCTCCTCGACGCTCACGCGCGCGCTCATCGGTGCGCGCCGATCGAGTGAGGTGCGGACGGTGCGGCGGCCATGCGGGTCATCCCCCGATTCTCGCAGGCGCATCGATCGTGCGGGCGGTTCCGGCACACCAGCCGAGCCTTGAGACGATCGCGATCGTGTCGCGATGTGGAATATTGTTTCCGCGTCAGCCGCGAGAGTAGTCTGATGGTTCCGCGAATACGGGAGAGATGATGACACAGTTCCGCATCAGCGAAGCCGCCGCCCTGCTGGGGGTGAGCGACGACACCGTGCGCCGCTGGGGCGAGCACGGGCGGATCGCCCTCACCCGCGGCGCGAACGGCATGCAGGTCGTCGAGGGCACCGACCTCGTCGAGCTCATGACCGAGCACGCGGGCGGCAACGCGCTGGCCGAGGCCTTCCCGCTCGCCCGCACGTCGTCGCGCAACCGCTTCATCGGGCTCGTTACCGCGGTACACCGCGATGGCGTGATGGCGCAGGTCGAACTCCAGGCGGGCCCCTTCCGCGTCGTCTCGCTCATGAGCCGCGAGGCCGCCGACGAGCTCGGCCTCGAGCCCGGCGTGCTCGCCGCCGCGACCGCCAAGGCGACGGTCGTCTCGATCGAACGACCCCAGGGAGTGCACGAGTGACCCGGCCCGTCCGAACCACCGCAGCCGTCGCGGCGACGCTGTTCTTCACGCTGTCGCTGGCCGGCTGCGCGACGAGCGCGTCGAACGGCGACGGCACCGCCTCGGCGCCCGCCACGGAGTCGTCGACGCAGGCCCTCGAACCCGCCGACATCACCGTGCTCGCGGCCGCCTCGCTCACCGAGGCGTTCGACGACCTCGCGACGCAGTTCGAACAGGTCAACCCGAGCGTCTCCGTCACCGTGAGCTACGGCGGTTCCGGCGCACTCGCGACGCAGATCATCGAGGGCGCCCCCGCCGACGTGTTCGCCTCGGCCGCCGAGCCTCCCATGCAGCAGGTGGTCGATGCCGGTCTCGCCGAGAACCCCGAGGTGTTCGCCACGAACTCGCTCGAGCTCGTCGTGCCCGCGGGCAACCCCGCCGGCGTGACGGGCCTCGACGACCTCGCGAACCCCGACCTGCGCATCGCCCTCTGCGACGAGTCGGTGCCCTGCGGCGCGGCATCCGCAGAACTGCTCGCGAACGCCGGCGTCACGGCGGCGCCCGACACGCTCGAGTCCGACGTGAAGGCGGTGCTCACCAAGGTCTCGCTCGGCGAGGTCGATGCGGCGCTCGTCTACCGCACCGACGTGGAGGCTGGCGGCGATGACGTCGAGGGCATCGAGGTCGACGGCGCGGCCGCGGTCGTGAACCGCTACCCCATCGCCGCGCTCACGGGTTCGGGCGCACCCGAGGCGGCCGCGGCATTCGTGGCCTTCGTGACCGGCGACGCCGGCCGCGAGACGCTCGACGCGTACGGATTCGGCACCCCGTAGTGGCCCGAGCAGCAGCACGCATCACCGGGCGACTCGCCTGGCCGATCACCGCGGTCGCCGTCGTGGCGCTCGCGGTCCTCGTGCTGCCGCTCGTCGCGCTCGTCGTGCGGGCACCGTGGGCCGAACTGCCCGAACTCCTCGCGAGCAGCGCGGTGCTCGAGGCGCTCGTGCTCTCGTTCGGCACCGCCGTCCTCGCGACGGCGATCTGCCTCGTGCTCGGCATCCCGCTCGCGGCGCTCATCGCGCACGCCGAGGCGTGGCCGACGCTCTCCCGTCGGCTGCTCAGGGCCGCGGTGACCGTGCCGCTCGTGCTGCCGCCGGTCGTCGGCGGCATCGCCCTGCTCATGCTCCTCGGTCGCCGGGGCCTCGTCGGCGAGTGGCTCGACCGCGCATTCGGCGTCACGATCCCGTTCACCACGGGCGCGGTCGTGATCGCCCAGGTGTTCGTCGCGCTGCCCTTCCTCGTCTTCGCGGTCGAGGGTGCACTGCGTTCTTCAGACCGCCGCACCGAGCTCGCGGCGGCGACGCTCGGCGCGTCCCGCTGGCAGGTCTTCCGGCACGTGACCCTGCCGCTCGTCGCCCCCGGCGTGGCGGCGGGCGGAGTGCTCTGCTTCACGCGCGCCCTGGGCGAGTTCGGCGCGACCATCACCTTCGCGGGCTCACTGCCCGGCACCACCCGCACCCTCCCGATCGCGAGCTACCTCGCGATGCAGACCGATCCCGACGAGGCCGTCGCCCTCGCCCTGCTGCTCCTCGCCGTCTCGATCGCCGTGCTCCTCACGCTCCGCGACCGCTGGCTCCCCGGAGCGACCGCATGACGGGCCTCGATCGGGCGACGGATGCCGCGGGCCCGCGCCCGGGGCTGCGAGTCGACGTGTCGCTCAGCTATGGCGCGACCCGCATCGCGGCGGCGTTCGACGTGCAGCCGGGGCATCCGCTCGCGATCATCGGACCCAACGGCGCTGGCAAGTCGAGCCTGCTCGCCGCCGTCGCCGGGCTCGTGCCGCTCGATGCCGGCACCGTCTCGATCGGATCGCGACGTGTCGACGCCCTGCCGCCCGAGCGACGCCGGGTCGGCGTCGTGTTCCAGGACTACGTGCTGTTCCCACACCTCAGCGTGCGCGACAACGTCGCGTTCGCGGCGCGCATGCGCGGCTCCCGCACCGCCGCGCGCGCCGCCGCCGAACCGTGGCTCGAGCGCTACGACCTCGTCGCGCTCGCCGATCGGCTGCCGTCCGAGCTCTCGGGCGGGCAGCGCCAGCGCGCCGCGCTCGCGAGGGCACTGGCTGCCGAGCCCGACGTGCTCCTGCTCGACGAGCCGATGTCCGCGCTCGACGTCGAGGTCCGCGACGAGATGCGCGCCGAGCTCGCGACGCACGTGCGCGACTTCGGCGGCGCCACGGTGCTCGTCACGCATTCCCCCGCCGACGCAGCGAGGCTCGCCGACTCGGTGCTCGTGCTCGAGCGCGGCGTCGTCACGCAGCGCGGGACCCTCGACGAGCTGCGCGCGGCACCGGCCACGCCGTACGTGCGGCGTATGCTCGCGGCGTCCGAGGCCTGAACCGGGGCGGAGTGCATCGCTCCTGCCGGGGATGGACCGGCCAGGACGCTACCGGGGCGTGTCGAACCTCGTCGCGATCGGCGGCTCGAACTCGATCTCGGCCCATTCGTCGATGTCGAAGTCGAGGCCCAGCACGGCGCAGGTCGGCATCTCGCCGACCGATTCGGTCAGGTCGAAGGCGAAGTCGGAGATCCCGGGGTTGTGCGCCACGACCATGACGCGGCCGAGCTCGCCGTCGAGTTCGCCGATCACGCGGAGGATCGTCTGCGGCGACGACCCGTAGAGGCGCTCGTCGAGCGTCACGGATGCCGCGTCGAGGCCGAGCCCCTCGGCGATGAGGCCGGCCGTGGTGCGCGCCCGCAGCGCCGTGCTCGACACGATCAGGTCGGGCACCTCCCCGCGCTCTCGCAATCGCCGGCCCATCTCGGGTGCGTCCCGGAGGCCGCGATCGTTGAGCGGGCGATCGTGGTCGGCGAGGCCCGGCTGCCCCCAGTCGGACTTCGCGTGCCGCACGAGCGTGAGCGTCTTCATGCGCCGAGTCTGCCACCCTCCACCGTCGGCCGCGCGGTGAGGCCCGCCACGAACTCGAGCACGCACAGCGCGGCGAGTCGCACGGTGCGCTGGTCCGCCGCATCCATCGTCGCGTCGATCTCGACCAGGTCGGCGCTGCGCACCCGGGCGTCGGATGCCGCGGCGCGAACCAGCGCGCGGAGCTCCCACGCCGCGATGCCGCCGGGCACCGAGGCGGGGCAGGCCGGTGCGACCGCGCGGTCGCAGACGTCGACGTCGACGTCGAGGTGCACCGGACCGCCCGCGGACCCGGCGACGGCGAGCGCCTCGGCCATCACGTCGGAGGGGCTGCGGCGGTGCAGCTCGTCGCGGTGCACGACCGTGATGCCGAGGCCTGCCGCGCGCCGGGCGTACGCCGCGGAGTTCGCGAAGTCGGCGATGCCGATCTGCACGATGCGCGCGGGGTCGAGCCCCGCTTCGACGAGCCGCCGCACGGGCGAGCCGTTGGAGACGCCGTCGCGCAGGTCGTAGTGCGCGTCGATCGTCACGAGGCCGGCACGGTCGAGGTCGTCGCCCCAGGCGCCGAGCGCGGTCGCGACCGTCACCGAGTTGTCGCCACCGAGGGCCATCAGCGTGCTCGATCGCCCGATGGCGCGCGCCGCTGCGGCCCGTGTCCGCGCCTCGCCCTCGGGGCCGTCGGGCTCGTGGATGTCGCCGCCGTCGGCGATGACGAGGTCGGCGAGGTCCCGGATGCCGCGGGCGAGGCTGTCGACTGTGACCTTGCCGGCCGCGACTCCGGTCGCGCCCCCATCCGCACCCGACCGATCCGGCATGAGCGCGGGGCTGTACCGCCGCAGCGCGTCGCGGATCGCGCCGGGCGTCGCGTGCGCCCCGGTGGGCGACAGCGACGTCCGCCAGGCGGGCACGCCCAGCAGGACGAGGTCGACGGATGCCTCGGGCGAGATCGCGTCGAGCATGGACCACGCCCCGGCGCGGGGCCATTCGGGGTCGTGCGAGAGCTTCGGCATGCCTGAACGCTACCGATCGGAGGTCCGTCGCCTCGACGTGTCGGATGCGGTCGTCGTCTGCGATCCCGGACGCCGCCCGCGCACCCCGCGCACCCCGCGCACCCCGCGCACCCCGCGCACCCCGCGCGAGCGGATCCGACGTGTCAGGCGGTCAGGGTTGCGAGCAGTTCGGCCTCCCTGGCCGCGGTGAGGCCGGCGCCCCGGTCCCGATCGAGTCCCTGCTCGCGCTCCCACGCGAGCGTCTCCGCAAGCAGTTGCCCGAGCGGGCGCACGCGAAGGCCCTCGCGCTTCGCGGCCGCGTTCGACCGGTCCAGGAAGGCGTTCCACTCCGGATCCGCGATCCAGAGCGGCAGCGAATCGGGCCCCGACCACTCGACGACGCCCTGCTCGCCGAGCCAGCCCGTGTCGATGGCGACGACGTCGCCGTCGTACGCGGCGGCATCCCTTGAGCCGTCGAGCCAGGCGCCGAACGTGGTTCGATCGCCGACCGCGTTGAACACCCCGGTCAGCCGGCGCTCGGCCGAGTCGAGCGTGAACCGCACGAGGTCGTCGACATGGATCGCCTGCGCCGCGGCATCGAGGATGTCGGGCACGAGGACCGGACCGCCGTCCCGCGCGGCTCGCGCCATCCTCGCGACCCAGTACCCGCTGCGCCCCGATGCGTCTCCGGGCCCCGCGATGAGGCCCGGCCTGATCGTCAGGAAGCGGTCGCCGAGGGTCTCCCGGTACGCCTGCTCGATCGCCGACTTCGCCTCGCCGTAGGTCTCGGGCGTCGACTCGTCCGACGCGAGCGGCGGCAGCAGCGCCGCCGATTCGTCGGCACCCGGCTCGTCATGGCGCGCGTACACGTTGCACGAGGAGATGAACGTCCAATGGCGCGCCGTATCCCCGAGCGCAGCGACGGCCGCACGGGCGTAACCGGGCTGGCGGGTGACATCGATGACCGCGTCCCAGTCACGCCCGGCGACGGCGTCGTACGCCCCCGGCTCCGAGCGATCGGCGCGCACGAGCTCCGTCCCGGCGGCAACGCTGCCCGCCTCGCCCCGGGCGAGGCAGGTCACCCGATGCCCGCGGGCCGCCCCCTCTGCCGCCAACGTGCGTCCGAGCCATTGCGTGCCACCGAGAACGAGCAGGTCCATGCCGCCATCACACCACAGGGCGGATGCCGCGCACCTCCGTGTTCACGCACCGCGAACCCGTCAGTTCGTCTCGGATCGCATCCCGTGCAACGCCCGCCGTGGTAGGCAGGTAGGCATGGGCAGGATCACCGCGCGGACGCGGGTCACACGAATCACGGTCGGCGGCCGCACGGCGCAGCGAGACGACGTCGTCGCGGTCGAGGAGCCGCTCGAGATCCGCGTCGGCCGCAGCCCGCTCGCCGTCACGATGCGCACGCCAGGCCACGACGTCGACCTCGCGGTCGGCTACCTCGTCTCCGAGGGGGTCATCGTCCGAGGCGACCAGGTCGCGTCGGCCATCCACTGCGCCGGCCCCGACGGGGAGAACACCTACAACGTCCTCGACCTGACACTGGCATCGGGGGTTTCCCAGCCGGATGCCTCGCTGCAGCGCAGCCTCATCGTGTCGAGTGCGTGCGGCGTGTGCGGCAAGGCCAGCATCGAGGCCGTGCACACCCGCACCGCGTACCCCATCGACGACGACCTCGAGGTCGAGGCCGAACTGCTGGCGACCTTCCCCGACCGGCTGCGCGCGGGGCAGGAGATCTTCGAGAAGACGGGCGGCCTTCACGCTGCCGCCCTGTTCGACGGCCGCACCGGCGAGATGATCGTGCTCCGCGAGGACGTCGGCCGGCACAACGCGGTCGACAAGGTGATCGGCTGGGCCGCGCGCGAGGGCATGCTCCCGCTCCGCGGCCTGGTGCTGCAGGTGTCCGGGCGCACGAGCTTCGAGCTCACGCAGAAGGCGTCGATGGCCGGCAT
This sequence comes from Agromyces sp. Marseille-Q5079, assembly GCF_051016555.1. Lineage (NCBI taxonomy): Bacteria > Bacillati > Actinomycetota > Actinomycetes > Micrococcales > Microbacteriaceae > Agromyces > Agromyces sp. Marseille-Q5079. The sequence goes on from NZ_JBPEJF010000001.1 coordinate 824,080, forward strand.
CCCGGTGCTCGCGGCCGTCTCGGCGCCGTCGTCACTCGCCGTCGAGCACGCCCGCGACGCCGGTATCACGCTCGTCGGCTTCCTCCGGGGTCCGTCCATGGTGGTCTACTCCGGCGCCGAGCGCATCGTCGAGTCGGCGAAGACTGCGACGGCGGTCCGCGCATGACCGAACCCGCCGTCGACCCGTACCCCGACCTCGAGGTCGGCCGCCCCAAGGACTGGGCCGTCGGCGTCCCCGGCATCCTGCACTCCATGGAGCCGGCTCTCCACCGCATGGGCATCACGCGAACCACCCGACTCGCCCTCGCGATCAACCAGCGCGACGGATTCGACTGCATGAGCTGCGCGTGGCCAGACCCCGGCCACCGCAACGTGCTCGAGTTCTGCGAGAACGGCATGAAGGCGACCACCTGGGAGGCGACTCCGGTCACCGTCCCGCGGTCGTTCTGGGCTGAGCACTCGCTGACCTCGCTCCTCGACCGCAGCGAGTACTGGCTCGGGCAGCAGGGGCGGCTGACCGAACCGGTGCACAAGGCCGCCGGCTCCGATCACTACGAGCCGATCACGTGGGATGCCGCGTTCGAGCTCGTCGCGAACCGCTTGAACGGGCTCGACAGTCCCGACCGGGCCGCGTTCTACACGAGCGGCCGCGCCTCCAACGAAGCGGCGTTCCTCTATCAGCTGTTCGTCCGCGCCTTCGGCACGAACAACCTGCCCGACTGCTCGAACATGTGCCACGAGTCCACGGGCACCGCGCTCACCTCGACGATCGGCATCGGAAAGTCGACGATCGCCTACGACGACTTCGCGAAGGCCGATCTCGTGATCGTCATGGGCCAGAACCCCGGCACGAACCATCCGCGCATGCTCTCCGCCCTCGAGGAGACGAAGCGCAACGGCGGACGTGTCGTGTCCGTCAACGTCCTGCCCGAGGCCGGGCTCGTGCGCTACAAGAACCCGCAGCGCGTCCGCGGCGTCATCGGCAAGGGCACGGTCATCGCCGATCGCTTCCTGCAGATCCGCTCCGGCGGCGACATGGCGCTGCTCCAGGCAGTATCCAAGCGCGTGCTCGACGCCGAGGCGGCATCCCCCGGCACCGTGCTCGACCACGCGTTCCTCGCCGAGCACACGACCGGGCTCGAGGAGTTCCGCGCGCATCTGGCCGGCCTCGACGAAGCCGCGGTCCTCGCGGCCACCGGCCTGCCGGTGGAAGACGTCGACGCCCTCGCCGCCGAGTACCTCGCGGCCGACCGCGTCATCGTCACGTGGGCGATGGGCCTCACTCAGCAGAAGAAGGGCGTGGCGACGATCAGGGAGATCGTCAATCTCCTCCTCCTGCGCGGCAACATCGGCAAGCCGGGCGCGGGGGCATCACCCATCCGCGGACACTCGAACGTGCAGGGCGACCGCACCATGGGCATCTGGGAACGGATGCCCGAGCGGTTCCTCGCCGCCCTCGAGCGCGAGTTCGCGTTCCCAGTACCGCGCAAGCACGGCGCCGATGCGCTGCAGACCGTGCACGGACTCCGTGACGGCGACATCGACGTCTTCGTCGCGCTCGGCGGCAACTTCGTCGGCGCGATCTCCGACACGGCCGCCGCCGAGGCCGCGATGCGCGGCGCGAAGCTGACCGTGCAGGTGTCGACCAAGCTCAACCGGTCGCACGTCGTCACGGGGGAGGAGGCGCTCATCCTCCCGACGCTCGGCCGCACCGAGATCGACCTCCAGGGCGGCGTCCCGCAGTTCGTCTCCGTTGAAGACAGCGTCTGCGCGGTGCACGCGAGCCACGGCGCGATTCCGCCCGTCGCCCCCGACCTCCTCTCCGAGGTCGCGATCGTCTGCCGGTTGGCCGCCGCAACCGTTCCAAGCCGAGCGGATGTCCCGTGGCGGGCGTTCGAGGGCGACTACGACCTCATCCGCGAGCGGATCTCACGCGTGATCCCGGGCTTCGAGTCGTACAACACCGACATCCGGCGCAAGGGCGGATTCATCCTCCCCAACGGACCACGCGACGAACGCAGATTCGACACCGCGAGCGGACTGGCCGAACTCACGGTGAACGAACTCGAGCACCTCGACCGGCCGGCCGGCCGGCTCATCCTGCAGACCCTGCGGTCGCACGACCAGTTCAACACGACGATCTACAGTCTCGACGACCGATACCGCGGCATCAAGAAGGGTCGGGACGTCGTGTTCGTGCACCCCGACGACATCGCCGAACTGGGACTCTCCGATGGCACGCGTGTCGACGTGATCAGCGAGTGGCCGGGGCACGCGGACCGGGTGCTCCCCAACCAGCGGGTCGTCGCATATCCCACCGCCCGCGGATGCGCCGCGGCCTACTATCCCGAGGCGAACGTACTCGTCCCCCTCGAGAGCGCCGCCGAGGAATCGAACACCCCGGTCTCCAAGGCCGTCATCGTCCGACTGGTCGAACGCACCTGAACCCGTGGGCGCCGGCGGGCCGGGCGAGGTTCGTGCTTGTCTGCTTCGTCCCGCTCGCTTGG